>DASWEI010000001.1:0-25193 GCA_036394835.1 Anaeromyxobacter sp.
CGACCTCGCCGGCCCCTGCTTCATCGGGTTCGCCATCGGCGAGTCGCTCGGCGCGTCCGCGCTCCGCATCGCCGGCGGCATCTTCACGAAGATCGCCGACATCGGCTCGGACCTCATGAAGATCGTCTTCAAGATCAAGGAGGACGACGCGCGCAACCCGGGCGTCATCGCCGACTGCACGGGCGACAACGCGGGCGACTCGGTCGGCCCCTCCGCGGACGGCTTCGAGACCTACGGCGTCACGGGCGTCGCGCTCATCAGCTTCATCCTCCTCGCCATCGTGAGCCCGGCGACGCAGGTGAAGCTCCTCGTCTGGATCTTCGCGATGCGCATCATGATGGTCATCGCGTCGGTCGTCTCGTACTGGCTGAACGAGGCGTGGGCGTCCGGGAAGTTCAAGGACGCCACCTCGATGAACTTCGAGCTGCCGCTCACGACGCTCGTGTGGCTCACCTCGGTCGTCTCGATCGCCCTCACCTACCTCGTCAGCTACCTGCTCATCCCGGACCTCGGCGACGGCACGATGTGGTGGAAGCTCTCCACCATCATCACCTGCGGCACGCTCGCCGGCGCGATCATCCCGGAGGTCGTGAAGGTCTTCACCTCGACGAGCTCCCGCCACGTGCAGGAGGTCGTCACCGCCTCGCGCGAGGGCGGCGCGTCGCTCAACGTCCTCGCCGGCCTCACCGCCGGCAACTTCTCCGCCTTCTGGATGGGGCTCGTCATCATCGCGCTCATGGGCGCGGGCTATGGCGTCTCGACGCTCGGCCTCGGCGACCTCATGATGGCCCCGGCGGTCTTCGCCTTCGGCCTCATCGCCTTCGGCTTCCTCGGCATGGGCCCGGTCACGATCGCGGTCGACTCCTACGGCCCGGTCACCGACAACGCGCAGTCGGTCTACGAGCTCTCGCTCATCGAGAACATCCCGAACGTGAAGGAAGAGGTGAAGCGGGACTTCGGCTTCGACCTCAACTTCGACAAGGCGAAGCACTTCCTCGAGGAGAACGACGGCGCCGGCAACACCTTCAAGGCGACCGCGAAGCCGGTGCTCATCGGCACCGCCGTCGTCGGCGCGACCACCATGATCTTCTCGATCATCGTGATCCTCACGGCGGGGCTCACGATCAACCTCGAGAAGCTCTCGATCCTGAACCCGCTCTTCCTGCTCGGCCTCATCATGGGCGGCAGCGTCATCTACTGGTTCACGGGTGCCTCCACGCAGGCGGTCTCGACCGGCGCCTACCGCGCCGTCGAGTTCATCAAGAAGAACATCCGCCTCGAGGGCGTCGAGAAGGCGAGCGTCGAGGACTCGAAGAAGGTCGTCGAGATCTGCACGCAGTACGCGCAGAAGGGCATGTTCAACATCTTCCTCACCGTCTTCTTCGCGACCCTCGCCTTCGCCTTCGCCGACGAGTTCTTCTTCATCGGCTACCTCATCTCCATCGCGATCTTCGGCCTCTTCCAGGCGATCTTCATGGCGAACGCCGGCGGCGCCTGGGACAACGCGAAGAAGGTGGTCGAGGTCGAGCTCAAGATGAAGGGAACGGATCTCCACGCGGCGTGCGTCGTCGGCGACACCGTCGGCGACCCCTTCAAGGACACCTCCTCCGTCGCGATGAACCCGATCATCAAGTTTACGACGCTCTTCGGCCTCCTCGCCGTCGAGCTCGCGATCAAGATGAGCCTCGGCGCCCGCATCGGGCTCGCCGCCGCGTTCCTCGCCGTCGCGCTCTTCTTCGTCTACCGCTCCTTCTACGGGATGCGGATCGAGGCGGGGGTGAAGGTCTCGGAGCAGCCGGCGTCGCAGCACGCCGCGTAGGCCATGGCGGAGCTCATCGCTCCGCCCGATCCGAGGGCGGCGCTGCGCAAGGCGCTCGCCGCCCTCAAGGTGTTCCCCCTCCACGGCGTCGCGGTCCTGCCCGGGACCCCGGCGCCGTTTCACGTCTTCGAGTCGCGCTATCGCGCGCTCGTGAAGGACGCGCTCCTCGGGGACCGCATCGTCGCGATCCCCTCGCTCTTCGGGAAGTCCGACGCCCACGCGCTCCGCCCCCCGCTCCGCGCCGTGTGCGGTGCGGGGATCATCGAGTCGGAGGATCGCTACGACGACGGCCGCTTCGACATCGTGCTGCGCGGCGTCGCGCGCGTGCGGCTCCTCGAGGAGCTGCCGGCGCGCAGGCTCTATCGCGAGTTCAAGGCCGAGCTCGTCGAGGACGAGCTGCCGGCGGGCGGCGTCGCCGCGCTCCAGCCGCAGCTCGAGGGCCTCCGCCAGCTCGTCTACGAGCTCTCGACGAAGCTCCCCGCCGAGTCGGGCGCGACGCAGCTCGCCGAGGCGGTCGCGCAGATGAAGGAGCCGTCGTCGATCGTGGACCTCATCGCCGCCGCGGCGGTCTCCGACCCCGATCCTCGCCAGAAGATCCTCGAGGAGGCGAACGTGGCGAGGCGACTCGAGCTCGTCATGGGCGAGGTCGCCGGCGTCGTCCTCGTCCTCTCGAAGGGCCGCAACCCCAGGGCCTGAGCGGCGCGGCCCGCTCGCCTCGAGCCGTGAAAGGGCGAGCCGCCGCAGGCGAGCGGTTGCCCGCTACCCAGCAGGGACGGGCTTTCTTGCGCCAGATCAAGCAGATCGCAGCGCGTGCCTCGTCGCGCCGCCCTCCTCGTCTGCGCAGCGCTCCTCGCCGCTGCGCCGGCTGCGCGCGGCGGCACGCTCGCTGACCTCGAGGCGGAGCAGACCGCCCTCTTCGATCGGGTGGCGCCGGCGGTCGCGGTCCTCTCCGCGGGCGGCGCGATCGGGGCCGGGTTCGCGGTCGCGCCGGGGCTCCTCCTCACCGCCGCCCACCTCGTCCGGGATGCGCGCGAGGTGCAGGTGCTGCTCCGCGATGGCCGGACCTTCCGGGGCGAAGTCGTCGAGCGGGCCGCGAGCGGACTCGACGTGGCGCTCGTGCGGATCCCCGCCTCACCTCCGCTCCTCGACCTCGCGCCGTCTGCGCCCTTGCGCCCCGGGAGCATCGTCGCGACGGTCGGGCATCCCGACGCGAACCGCTACACGCTCGGCACCGGGCTCGTCGCGCAGGCGCAGGACGATGGCCCGGACCCTTCGCTCCTTCGGCTCCAGCTTCCGCTGCGCCCCGGCGCATCCGGCGCGCCGCTCGTCGACCGGAGCGGCCGGGTCGTGGGCGTCGTCGCGCTCGGCGCGCCGGGGACCGTCGCGTTCGCGGTGCGCATCGAGGCGGCCGTGAGGGCGCTCGCCGGCCTCGCCCACGTGCCCATCGCATCGGGAGCGCCGGTCGCGGCCGCGCCGCCCGTTCCCGACGCGGTGCCGCTCTCGGCCCCGGGCAACGCGCCTCCCTAGGGAAGCGGGTCGGCGGGCGCTCAGCCCGGCAGCGACTCGCCGGCGGGGACCACGGGGACGGCGGAGACGGCAGCCGCGGCACGCGCCGGCACGAGCGCGAGCAGGCCGAGGACGAGCGCAGGCCACGGCTGGAGCAGCACGCGCTCCAGCGACGTCGCGATGAGCCACTCGAGCGGCTCGGGCGTCGAGGCGTAGACGACGAGGCATCCCGCGATCGCGGCGAGGAGCGGAGCGACGACGGGCGAGCGTCGCGCCTCGCGCAGGCGCGCGCCGAGGAGGAGCGCGACGGCGACCGCGACGAGCGGCAGCGGCAGGGAGCGTCCGGGGAGGAGGTGCGCCGCGGACTTCAGGATCACTCCCCAGCGGACGGGATCGAGGATCCGCCCCGCGATGCTGGACGGGGTCTGGCCGGCCGTGAAGGCTGCGGCGAGCCTCGGCGCGATCGCGGCCCGGAAGTGGAGCCACGCGAGCGCCGGCAGCGCTGCGCCGGCCCCGAGGACCAGAAGCCGCCTCCACCCGCCCCGCGAGACCACGGTCCAGCCCGCGAACGTCACCGCGAGGAGGAGCCCCTCCTCCTTCGTCCAGGCGGCGAGGCCGAGGAAGGTACCGGCGAGCGCGAGGGAGGCGCCCGAGGGGCGCGCGGGATCCCGGTCGAGGACGAGGAGCGCCGCCGCCGCCGAGACGAGCGCCGCCAGGGGGACGTCGGCGCACTGGCTCGGGCCCCACTTCACGAAGGCCTCGGTGCCGGTGAGCAAGAGCCCCGCTGCGGCGCCCGCGAGCACTCCCGCCCGGACGGCCACCGCGGCGGCGACGATCGCGACGGCACCGAGCGTGAACGTCGCCGCGACGAGGGCGGGGGCGAGGGGCGTCTCGCCACAGAAGCTCCACAGCCGCGCGACGACGAGCGGCAGCAGGAGCGGGTAGCCCACGTGGCTCCCCGACACGTCGGCGAAGGCGAAGCGCCAGTCCGCTCCGGCGCGGAGCAGGAATCGCGCGCGCAGGTTCCAGATCGCCCAGGCGTCCCAGCTGCCGTGCGGGCTCGCGACGGTGCGCGCGACGAGTGCGGCCGCGAGCGCGATCGCCGCGAGCGCGAGGGCCGCTACGGCCATCGCCTCCGCGCGCGTGAGGGGCACGCTTTCGCCAGGGGCGCCCGGCGGAGCGGCGAGCCTCCGGCGTGCGGCCCCGGCGATGGCGAGGAAAAGGGCGGCGTCCACCGCGGCGTACCCGGGCCCGAGCGTTCTGCCGAGGTTGAGCCAGGCGTACGTCACGAGCGACCCGATGGCCGGTCCCCCGACCGCGGCGAGCGCCGCTCTGAGAAGGTTGGTCGCGAGCGGGTGGCCTCCCGCGGGGAGGACGCGGCCGAGGAGCACCCACGCGGCGAGCACCGGCGGGACGAACCCCGCGACGAGGAGGAGGCCGGTCACCGGTCGACCCGTTCGAGGAGGAGGACCCCGCCGACGGTGGAGCCGGCGCCGAGCCCGAGCCGCTCGCGGAGCGCCGCGGCGACATCGGCGCGCTCCCGCGGGACCGCGATGCGCGCCGCGCCGGGCCGGCAGCGCGGTCCCGCGGTGAGGCAGTCGCCGAGCCAGAGCGGCTCGACGAGCGCGGGGGCGAGCGCGTACTGGGCGCGCGAGACGACGCCGACGGCCAGCGCCGGATCCTCCGGCTCGGGGAGGACGACGCCGATGGGCTCCCCGGGCTTCAGGAGGCGCCGCAGCTCGCTCAGCGTGCGGTCGGCGGAGCCCGGCGCGTCGTCGGGCTTCGATCGCACCGCCCGGACGAGGCCGGCGACCGGCATTCCGAGCCCGAGTGCCCCCACGGCGCCGAGCACCGCCACGGTCGTGTTCCACCGCATGATGCCCCGCACCCCGAAGGCCGCTAACCCGCGGCGGTCCGGCCGACGCCGTAGTAGGTGAACCCGGCCGAGCGGGCCTTCGCGGCATCCCAGACGTTCCGGCCGTCGATGAGCACGGGCGCGCGCATCGTCGCCTTGAGCCGCCCGAGGTCGGGGGTGCGGAACTCGTTCCACTCGGTGACGAGGAGGAGCGCGTCGACGCCCTCCGCCGCCGCGTACGGCTCGGAGGTGAGCTCGACGCTGCGCCCGTGGAAGAGCCGCGCCGCGACCTCCCCGGCCACCGGGTCGTGCGCCTTCACCTTCGCGCCGTTCGCGAGGAGCCCCTCGACGACCGTGATCGCCGGCGCCTCGCGCATGTCGTCGGTCTTCGGCTTGAAGGCGAGCCCCCACACGCCGATGGTCTTCCCGGCGAGCGAGCCGAAGTGCTTCACCGCGCGCTCGACCGGCCAGCGCTTCTGTCGCTCGTTCACCCGCTCGACCGAGCGGAGCAGGTCGAAGTCGAGCCCGATCTGGCGGGCCATGGTCATGACCGCCCGCACGTCCTTCGGGAAGCAGGAGCCACCGAAGCCGACGCCGGGGAAGAGGAACGGGTGTCCGATGCGCCGGTCAGAGCCGATGCCGCGGCGGACCTGGTCCACGTCCGCGCCGAGCCGCTCGCAGAGCGTCGCCATCTCGTTCATGAACGAGATGCGCGTCGCCAGCATCGCGTTCGCCGCGTACTTCGTGAGCTCGGCCGAGCGCAGGTCCATAAAGAGGACCGGCTGCTCCGCCCGGACGAACGGCGCGTACACCTCGGCCATCACCGCCCGCGCCCGCTCCGAGGCGACCCCGACGACGACCCGGTCAGGGCGCATGAAGTCCTCGATCGCCGCCCCCTCCTTCAGGAACTCGGGGTTCGAGACCACGTCGAAGGCCTGCGTGGTCGCGCGGCCGAGCACCGCCGCGACCTTGTCGGCGCTGCCGACCGGCACGGTGCTCTTGTTCACGACGACCGCGTAGCCGGTGAGCGAGCGGCCGATCTGCTCGGCGGCCCCGAGGACGTAGGAGAGGTCCGCCTCGCCGGTCTCGCCGGGGGGCGTTCCGACCGCGATGAAGACGACGTCCGCTCCCGCGATCGCCTCCGGGTACGAGGTGGTGAAGGAAAGGCGCCGCTCCTTCACGTTGCGGTGCACGAGCTCCTCGAGGCCGGGCTCGTAGATGGGAATCCCGCCGCCGCGGAGCAGCTCGATCTTCTTCTGGTCCACGTCGAGGCAGCGGACCTCGTGGCCCGACTCCGCGAAGCAGGTGCCCGTGACGAGCCCGACGTACCCCGTGCCGACGACCGCGATCTTCATGCCCAAGACGACCTCCGGAAGTCGCCGGGAGGCTAGCACGGGAGGCGAGCGGACGGCACTGCGGGTCAGGGTGTCCGGTGTATCATCCGGCGTGTGCCCACCCGGGATCTCCTCGCGACGCAGCTCGAGTACCGGCGCCCCGCGCCCGACCTCGAGCGAGCGCTCGCCGACCTGTTCCGTCATCTCCACGAGACCGGGGAAGACCGGCGCTTCCACCCGCACCCGTTCACGCCCGAGGCCGCCCGCGAGCGGTGCGCCTACGCGGGCGCTGACGTCTACGTGGTCGCGGTCGCCGCGGGCCGGGCCCTCGGCTACGGCATGCTGCGCGGCTGGGACGAGGGCTACGAGGTGCCGAGCCTCGGCATCGCGGTCCACGCGGACGCGCGCGGCATCGGCCTCGGCCGGGCGATCATGCTCTACCTCCACGCCGAGGCGGCGCGGCGCGGCGCCCCCCGGATCCGTCTGAAGGTGTACCCGGACAACGCCGCGGCAGTGCCGCTCTACCGCTCGCTCGGCTACGTCTTCTCGGAGAGCCTCGAGCAGGAGCAGCTCGTCGGAATCAAGACGCTCCGCCCCGACGCGGCGCGCGGGGAAAAGGAGACCCGATGATCCGCATCCCGGTCGCCTCGACCGACCTCGGCGGCAACGAGGAGAAGTACGTCCTCGACGCGGTGCGCAGCTCCTGGATCTCCTCGACCGGCCCGTACGTGAACCGGTTCGAGACGGAGTTCGCGCACGTCTGCGGCACCCGCTCCGCGATCGGCGTCGCGAACGGTACGCTCGCGCTCCACCTCGCGCTCATGACGATGGACCTGCGGCCGGGCGACGAGGTGCTCGTCCCCTCGCTCACGTACATCGCCACCGCGAACGCGGTGCGGTACTGCGGCGCCGAGCCGGTCTTCGTCGAGGTCGACCCGAAGACCTGGTGCATCGACCCGGAGCGGCTCGAGGACGCGATCACGCGGCGGACGAAGGGCATCATCCCCGTCCACCTCTACGGCCACCCGGCGGACATGGACCGGATCAACCACGTCGCAGCGACGCACGGGCTGTGGGTGGTCGAGGACGCGGCCGAGTCGCACTACGCGCGCTACCGGGGCCGGCGTACCGGCGGGCTCGCGTCGGTGGGGGTGTTCTCCTTCTACGGCAACAAGGTGCTGACGAGCGGCGAGGGCGGCGCCGTCACCCTCCACGACCCCGCGCTGGAGCATCGCGCACGGCTCCTCAAGGGTCAGGGCGTCGACCCGGAGCGGCGCTACTTCTTCCCGATCACCGGCTACAACTACCGGATCACGAACGTCGCCTGCGCGATCCTATGCGCGCAGCTCGAGCGCGCCGAGCAGATCGTCGCCCGGCGCCGCCAGATCTTCGCGCGCTACCGCGAGGCGCTCGCCGGGATCCCGGGCATCGGCTTCCAGCCGGTGGCGGAGTGGGCGGAGCCCTCGCCATGGCTCTTCTGCGTCACGGTGGACGAGCGGGCCTATGGCCGGACGCGTGACGAGCTGATGGCGCACCTCGCCCTGGCGGGCGTCGACACCCGCCCGTTCTTCGTTCCGCTCCACCGCCTCCCGCCATTCCGCAACGAGTCGCGGGCGCGCGGCGAGGAGCTGCCGCTCACCGACCGGCTCGGCGCGACCGGCCTGAACCTGCCGACCTTCAACGCGCTCACGGACGCGCAGGTCGACGAGATCGCGCGGGTCGTCCGCGCGGGCCACCGGTAGCCGGATGCGCCTGCGCGTCGTCGACTACGTCGCGAACGACGGCGGCGGCGTCCGGTTCGCGGTGGAGCTGCTCGACGGGCTCGTTCGCTCCGGCGTCGATGTCGAGGTGGTGAGCCACGGCGGCGCGCTCGCGCGCTACCGCGCCGCGCTCGCGGGACGGGAGGGCGTGCGGTTCGCGGACGTGCCGCCTGAGAACAAGGAGTGGCAGGGGCGCCGAAAGCAGACCTGGCCCGTCGTCGGCCCCGTCTGGCGCGCGCTCGGCATCTACGGCCGCTTCCACTACCGCGTCCCCGCCCGCGCGCTCGAGCGCTGCGACGTCGCTTGGTTCCCGTGGGTGCACCGCCACCGGCTCCCCGCGGGCGGGGCGGTCCGCGTGCTGGGCTCGCTGCACGACCTCATCATGCTGGAGTTCCGCGCGATGTTCCCCGCCTACATCGTGGCGGACGAAGCGGCGACGCTGCGACGCTGGTTCCGCTCCTCGGCGCGGGTCGTCGTGTCGAGCGAGGCGACCGCGGCGACGCTCGCCCGGCTCCTCGGCGTCGGGCGGGAGCGGCTCGACCTCGTGCCGCTCGCCGGGAAGCACGCCGCCGCGCAGGAGGCGCCACCCGAGGCGCTCCCGGCGGTTGCCGCCGGGCCGTTCCTCCTCTGCCCCGCGAACACCTCGCCGCACAAGAATCACGAGGTACTCCTCGACGGCTTCGGCCGCTGGGGCGCGCGCTGGCCGCTCGTCCTCACCGGCGGGGGCACCGACGTCGAGCGCGAGACGCCGCGGGCGCGGGAGGTGCGCGCGCGCATCGCGGCGAACGGGCTCGTCCTCGGGACCCAGGTGCACGGGCTCGGCTACCTCGACGACCCGACCTACTACGCCCTGCTGCGGCGGGCGCGCGCGCTCGTCATGCCGACTCTCGCCGAGGGCGGCGGCTCGTTCCCGGTGTGGGAGGCGCTCTTCGAGGGGGTGCCCGTCGTCTGCTCCGACATCCCGGTGCTGCGCGAGATGATGGCGCGCGTCGGCGGCGAGGTGCTCTGGTTCGACCCGCGCGACCCGGAGAGCCTCGCGGCCCGGCTGCGCGAGCTCGAGGCCGCCTACCCCGACCTCGTCGCCCGCGCCCGGGCGCAGATCCCCCGCCTCGTCCACCGCTCCTGGGACGACATCGCGGCGGAGTACGGGCGGATCGCCGCCGCGGCCGCGGGGTACAAGGACGCACCGTGGCGCTGAAGAATCTCGCTCGCAAGGCGGTGAGGGCGAAGACGCGCCTCCGCTGGCGGATCTGGAATGGGCTGGACGCGATGCGGCCGGTGCCCGACCGGATGACGTGCCCGCTCTGCGGTGCCGCACGCGCGGCGTCCGAGTTCCCGGAGCGCCTCGCGCGCTGCGCCTTCCAGGGTGGGCGGATCCGGCGGAGAGAGTGCCCCGAGTGCGGCGTCGTCTTCGGCAGCCCGCGCATGCTGGGGATGAGCGAGGAGCGGCTCTCGCGCGAGTACCGGGACCTCTACTTCACGTACGAGGAAGGGGACACGACCGAAGCGGAGGTCGCGGCGTTCCGGGCGCTCCGCCCTCGCCCGTCGGGGACGTACCTGAACTTCGGCAGCGGTCGCTGGTCGAAGGCGGCGGATCGCGTCCGCGCCGAGGGTTACCGGCTCGTCGAGTACGAGCCTTACGCGCAGCCCGGGACGGCGAACCCCTCGCTCGTGACGGAATGGGACGCGCTCGCACGGATGAAGTTCGACGGCATCATGTCGAACAACCTGATCGAGCACGTGCAGGATCCCGTCGCTCTGCTGCGGCGCCTCACGACGCTGCTCACGGACGACGCGGCCAGCATGGTGCACGCGACCGCGTGCTACCGGTACGAGTACGAGTACAGCCGCTTTCACCTGTTCTTCTTCACGGGGCGATCCGCGGAGGTGCTGGCGCAGCGCGCGGGGCTCCGCCTCGAGCACACGGACCACCCCGACGTGAAGCGATTCACCCGCGCCTAGCGCGCGGACCGTCCCACAGCACGGAGCCGGCGCGCGATTTGCCGCCCGCGTTCCGGGCGAGGTACAAACTTCGCCGTGGCGCCGCTCGTCTCGATCATCTCCGTCAACCTGAACGACCGCGCCGGGCTCGCCCGCACGCTCGCCTCGGTCGCACGCCAGACGTTCACCGACCGCGAGGTCGTCGTGGTGGACGGCGGCTCGACCGACGGCAGCGTGGATCTCATCCGCGAGAACGCCGGCGTCGTCGTCACCGACTGGGTCTCCGAGAAGGACGGCGGGATCTTCGACGCGATGAACAAGGGGATCCGCCGCGCGCGCGGCACCTACCTCGTGTTCATGAACGGCGGCGACGAGTTCGCCTCGGACGACGCGCTCGCACGCTTCTTCGCGGCGGGCGAGCCGAAGGAGGACCTCCTCTACTCCGACGCGATCGTGGAGCACGAGGACGGCACCACCCACGTGTGGGAGGTCCCGGAGCGGCTCGACTGGGACTTCTTCATGCGGACCTCGCTGCCGCACCAGTCCACCGCCTTCCGGCGCGAGCTCTTCGAGCGGATCGGCCCCCACGACACGCGCTTCCGGATGGGCGGCGACCACGAGCTGTACCTGCGCGCCGTCGTCGTCCGCGGCGCGACCTCCCGCAAGGTCCCCGTCCCGCTCGCGCGGCAGGTGTGGGGCGGCTTCTCGAATCGGCCCGAGAACTATGGGCTCCTGCGCGACGAGCGGCAGCTCGCGAAGGAGCGCGCCCTCGGCCCCGTCCTCCTCGCCCACTGGGACGCGTACGTCGCCACGAAACGCGGGTTCCTGCACCACACCGTCCGCAGCGCCTTCCGCCCCGTCGCCCGCCGCATGCGCGCCTTCACCCGACGGGTCCGCGGCAAGCCCGACTCGCCGGTCTAGATGACGAAGCCTCTCCGCATCTGCGTCGACACCCGGCTCGTCGGCGGGAAGGTCGGCGGGGTCCAGCAGGTCGTCGAGGGGCTCGCCGCCGGGCTCTCCGCGCTCGAGGGCGAGGAGGAGTACGTCTTCCTCGGCGTCCGCGGGACCGAGGAGTGGCTCGGCAAGTACCTGCGCGGCCCCTGCCGCCTCGAGCTCGCTCACAGCGCGCCGCTCCACCGGATGCGGCGCAGCGTCGAGAAGCGGCTCGCGAGACTCCGCGGCGTCCCCGACGTGCCGGGGCTCTCTCCGGAGCCGCGGGCGGTCGCCCGCGTCGGGGCGGAGGTCGTCCACTTCCCGACGCAGAGCGGGTTCCGCACCGCGCGCCCTTCCATCTACCACCCGCACGACCTGCAGCACCGGCACCTGCCCGAGTTCTTCTCCGAGAGCGACCGGCTGCAGCGCGACGCGCTCTACGGTGCGATGTGCCGGCAGGCGGCGCTCGTCGCGGTCGCGTCGAGGTGGGTGAAGGACGATGTCGCGGTCGAGCTCGGCGTGCCCCGCGAGCGGATCGTGGTCGTGAACTGGCCGCCGGCGACCTCGGCGCGGGGCGAGCCCGGGCCCGAGGCGCACGCGGCGGCCGCGCGGCGGCTCGCGCTGCCGGAGCGGTTCGTCTTCTACCCGGCGCAGACCTGGCCTCACAAGAACCACCTCGCGCTCGTCGAGGCGCTCGCGCTGCTCCGCCGCGAGGGGCTCGCGGTCCCGTTCGTCTCCTCCGGCAAGAAGACCGAGCACGTCGCCGTCCTCGAGGCCCGCGCGCGCGACCTCGGGATCGCCGACCAGGTCCGGTTCCTCGGGTACGTGGACGACGACGACCTCGCGACGCTCTACGCCCGCGCGACCGCGGTCGTCGTCCCGTCCCTCTTCGAGGCGGCGTCCTTCCCGATGTGGGAGGCGTTCCGGGCCGGGACCCCCGTCGCCTGCTCGAACGTGACCTCCCTGCCGGCGCAGGCGGCGGACGCCGCCCTCGTGTTCGATCCCGCTGACCGCGGCGCGATCGCCGCGGCGGTGCGGCGGCTGTGGACGGATGCGGCGCTGCGGGACGACCTCGTCCGGCGGGGGCGCGAGCGCGTCGCGCTCTTCACGTGGAGCCGGACGGCGAGGACGTTCCGCGCCCTCTACCGGCGTCTCGCGGGCCGGCCGCTCGACGCGGCCGACCGGACGCTGCTCGAAGCGCCGCCGGCGCTCTGACTCCTCACGGCGCCACCACCAGGCGCGCCGCCTGGTCGGCGCCGCGCACGTGCCGGAGCCGCGCCGGGTCCTTCGCCGACTCGACCACCCGCTCGACCGCGAGCCGCTCGGCGAGGCCGAGCGGAGGCCGCAGGCGCGCCGCGGTGTCCGCCGACTCCGGGAAGAAGTGCGCGACGAGGAGCGTCGCGCCGTGGAGCGCGCGCGAGAGCCCGAGTCCCTCCGCCCGCGCGCGGAGGTACTCGAGGTCGAGCGGGAGCGCGAGGAGCTCGCGCAGGTCGATGAACGTGAGGAGCGGCGCGTGGAGGCCTAGGAGCGCCTGCTCGGCGACGGTCCCGAGGAGCGCGTCCTCGGAGGACGGGCGTCGCGCGGAGGGACCGAACAGGCGGTAGGGCTGCGACCGCTCGAAGAGCGCCCGGTCCTCCGGCCCTCCCGGCCAGAGCCCCTCCTGCATCGTGAAGGTGAGCTTCCCGTCGGTGAGGACGGCAGTGCGTCCTTCGTGCTCGGTCCGGAGCACCGACACGCCTGCGACCCCGTCGATGAAGCGCGCGCCGTCCGGACCGGCGACCGCGAGCCTCGGCTCCCCTACGGGCCGGAATGCGACGTGGGGGTAGAGCCAGTCGACGTACGCCGTCGCTTCGAGGAAGACGACCGTGAGCCCCTCGAGGTCGCGGAGGAGCGTCCGCAGCGCGACGAGCTTCTGGAAGTTGTCGTTCACGACGCCCTGGTAGGACGTGAGGAGCCGCTCGCGCAGCGCCTCGGGCGCGGTTCCCCCGAGCCGCCCGTGCTCGAGCTGGTACGACGCCATCGGCGCGAGGCCGTGCGCCTCGAGCACGTCGCCGAGGAGCGCGGGGTCGCACTCCGGGAGGGCCGGAGGCGGCGTGAACGAGGTGAGGGCGCGGACGGCGTCGAGGAGGGGCACGGCCGCTCGACCAAGTAACGCGCCGCGGTTGTCCGTTCAAGTGCGCAGGTTCGAGGTGCGCACGTTCGAGTATCGAGTAGAGGAGGATCCATGACCGATCTCGACGGGACTCTCGCCGAGCTCGCCCGTCTGCGCAGCGGTAGCGAGCCCATCGTCACCGTCTACCTCGACGTCCGCTGGAGGGACGAGCAACGGCGCGAGCAGGTGCGCCTGTTCGTCCGCGAACGCTCGCGTGCGATCCTCGGCCACTATGCGGCCGGCGCCCCCGGCCGGCCCGCGCTCGCTCGCACGCTCGAGAAGGTGACCGGGCTCGTCGAGGGGCTCACCGCGCATGCGTACGAGGTGGACCGCGATGGGCTCGCGCTCTTCGCGAACGAGTCGCTCGGGCTGTGGCGGCCGCACTTCTTCGGGCGTCCTTTTGCGGACGAGCTGTGCGCCGACGGGATCCCGCACCTCGGGAAGCTCGCCCGGCTCGCGGCGGAGGTGGCGCCGGCGATCGTCGTCCTGCCGTCGCGCGACGGCGCGGACGTGTATGACGTGCGGCTCGGCGACCTCGAGACCGAGGCGAGCGTGCACGGGCCGGTGCCGCGGAGCGACACGGACACGTTCAATCCCGGCAGCGGCGAACCGGGGCGGCGCTACGAGCGCGAAGCGAAGAGCGAGCGGCGGACGAACGAGTGGGCGCGCCGGAACTGCCAGGCCGCGGCGGCCGAGGTGACGGCGCTCTTCGACCGGACGCCGCGCGCGCGGGTGATCCTCGTCGGCGCGGCGCGGGCGACCTCCGCGTTCGCGCGCGAGCTGCCCGAGCGCGTGCGGGTCGCGATCGCGGCGCGGGTCCCGAGGCCGCGCGAGTGGGGTTCCGCCGACGGGGTGCAGCGCGACGGCGTGCGCTCGCTCGCGGAGGCGGCGCTCGGGCGCGCTCGGGACGGAGGGCGCGACGAGGTGAAGGCGGTCATCGGCGAGGCGCTCCGCGGTGGGGCGGCGGTCGTCGGTCCCGAGGACGTCGTGCTTGCGGTGAACGAGGGGCGGGTCCACGCCCTCGTCGTCGAGGAGGACTTCACCCGCACCGGCTTCCGCTGCGACAACTGCGACGCGCTCGGCGCGAGCGTCGAGGCGGCGGAGGTCTGCCCGTTCTGCGCGGGCGACCTGCGGGCGGTGCAGAGCCTGCAGGAGGCGCTCGTCGCGCGGACGCTCGCGGGCGGCGGGCGCGTCGAGGTCGTGCGCCACGGGAACAAGCTCCACAGCTACCGCGGCGTCGCGGCGTTCCTGCGCCAGACCGCGCCGACGGGGCTGCGCGGATCGAGCCCGCCCTCGCCGACCGCGCCGGGTGCGAACCAGTCACGCTGAGCGTCCGGCGCGTGGACTACGGCGCCGCGGCGGCGCCGCGGGCCTCGGCAGGCACTGCGACGTCGCTCGCTTCGCTCGCCGGCTTCTCGAGCACGGCGATGAGCGAGAGCGGCGGGAACGGCAGCGCCCGGTCGATCACGCGAAAGAGAGGCGTGAGGAAGTTCAGGGTCGCGATCTGGAGCAGGCCGAAGTGCCGGCGGCGCAGGATCTTCCCGTTCAGCCACCACGCCGGCGTGCCGACCCGGTTGAACGGCAGGATCTGCACCGGCTGAAGCCCCGCTTCGAGCGCGGCGCGCCGGAGGGTCGCCTCGGTGTAGCGCCGGCGATGGCCGAGGATCTCGTCGAGCGTCCCGAAGAGACCTGGGCCGCGGGGGACGAGGATGATGGCGCGCCCGCCGGGCGCGAGGACGCTCCGGACGTTCTCGAGCGAGCCGACGTCGTCGTCCACGTGCTCGAGGACGTTCAGGCACACGACCGTGTCGAACCCGCCGGGCACCACCGGGAAGGAGTCGCCGCGCGTCACGTCGGTGAGGGTCACTTCGAGGTACGGGCGATCGGAGGTGAGCGCGCGGAGCGTCTGGAGGTAGAGCGGGTTCACGTCGGAGGCGACGTAGGCGTCGCGGGGCACGAGGTGCCGAGTGAGATTTCCGGTGCCGCTCCCGATCTCGAGGACCCGGCGGCCGCAGAACGGTCGAACGGTGTCCGCCATCCAGGTGTTGAAGCGGGCGGCGCGCGCGAGCCGGCCGAGGATCTGCGAGCCGTGCGCGTCCTGGACGTACAGCTCGTCCGACATCCAGAAGCGCAGCATCGCGCCGAGCGCGCGGAACCCGTCGCGCCAGCCGATCTTCTTGCCTTCCTGGTAGGTCCGCCCCGAGTAGCTGATCGGGACCTCGAAGATGCGCGCCTCGCGCTTCGCGAGCTTGATGGTCAGCTCGGGCTCGAGCCGGAAGTCGTTCGATACGAGCGGGATCGACTTGAGGAGCGAGGTGCGGACGGCCTTGTAGCAGGTCTCCATGTCGGTCAGGTTCACGTTGGTGATCAGGTTCGTGAGGAACGTGAGGAGCCTGTTGCCGAGCTCGTGGCGGAAGAGGAGCGCGCGCCGCGCCTCGCCGCCGGCGAAGCGCGAGCCGAACACCGCGTCGGCGCCATCCTCGACGAACACCTTCACGATCCGGACGAGATCCCGCGGGTGGTACTCGAGATCGGCGTCGTGGATGACGGAGATCTCGCAGTTCGCCTCGGCGAGCGCGGTCCGGACCGCCGTTCCCTTCCCGCCGTTCCGCTCGTGGCGCAGGAAGACCCACTCGATCTGGCCGTGGACCCCGCGACCGCGGAGCGTCCCCGCCGGCGAGCCCTTGCCGCGCGGGGCGGCCGCCGCGGCGGGCGCGAGGGCGATCCCGCGCTCGGCGGCGAAGGCGCGGAGCACCTCGGGCGTCGCGTCGCGCGACGAGTCGTCCACCACCACGACCTGGATCCGCTCGAGGTGCGGCGACTCGCGCAGCCCCTCGAGCCGCGCGAGCGAGGTCGCGACGAGGTGCTGCTCGTTGAAGACGGGGACGAGGACGGAGAGAGAGGTCTTCGGCATGTGCGCCCCTATCCGTGCCGGCTCACCGCCGGGCCGGCGCCCGCGCGCTGCTCGCGCGCGGCGAGCTCGACGTCCGACTCCATCATGAGTCCCACGAGCTCCTCGAACGACGTCCGCGGCTTCCAGCCGAGCTTCTTCTCGGCCTTCGAGGGGTCGGCGAGGAGGAAGTCCACCTCGGTCGGCCGGTAGTAGCGCGGGTCGATGTCGACGAACTTCTCGTAATCGAGGCCGACGTGCCCGAACGCCTGCTCGCACAGCTCACGCACCGAGTGCGACTTGCCCGTGCCGATGACGTAGTCGTCGCCTTCCGGCTGCTGCAGCATCCGCCACATCGCGTCGACGTAGTCCTTCGCGGAACCCCAGTCGCGCCGCGCCTCGAGGTTGCCGAGGTAGACCTTCTTCTGCAGGCCGAGCTTGATGCGGGCGGCGGCGCGCGTGACCTTGCGCGTGACGAACGTCTCGCCGCGGCGCGGCCCCTCGTGGTTGAAGAGGATGCCGTTCGAGACGTGGAGCCCGTACGCCTCGCGGTAGTTCACCCCGATCCAGTAGGCGTAGACCTTGGCGCAGCCGTAGGGGCTGCGCGGGTAGAACGGCGTCTTCTCGTTCTGCGGCGGCGGCGAGGCGCCGAACATCTCGGACGAGGAGGCCTGGTAGATGCGGGTCTTCGTGAGGTCGAGCTCGCGCACCGCCTCGAGCAGGCGCGTCGCGCCGAGCCCGGTGACCTCGCCCGTGTACTCGGGGACGTCGAAGGAGACCTTCACGTGGCTCTGCGCGCCGAGGTTGTAGATCTCGTCGGGGCGGAGCTTCTTCAGGAGCAGGTTCAGCGACGAGGCGTCGTTCAGATCGCCGTAGTGCAGGAACAGGCGGCAGCCCGGGGTGTGCGGGTCCTCGTAGATGTGGTCGATCCGCTGGGTGTTGAAGGACGAGGAGCGGCGGATGATGCCGTGGACTTCGTAGCCCTTCTCGAGGAGCAGCTCCGCGAGATAGCTGCCGTCCTGGCCGGTGATGCCGGTGATGAGCGCCTTCTTCATCGGGTCGGGTCTCCGAGAGCGGCACGGGCGACCTGCCCGCGGAGCCGTGGAATACCACGGGGTTCGCCCCGCAGGCCACCGGAGGCGCGCGCCCTTCGACGCCCGGCTCAGGACGGACGGACGATCGGCGGTGCGGGGAGCTCCCAGTGCAGGCCGTCGGGCGCCCGCCCGTGCACCCGCACCCAGCCGCGGTGGACGCCGTGCAGGTGGTGCGAGGCGCAAAGCGAGGCGAGGTTCCCCGGGTCGTCGCTGCCGCCGCGCGACCGGAAGAGGACGTGGTGCGCGTGGACCGAGGCCCGGCTACAGCCCGGGACGAGGCACCAGCCTCGATCGCGGGCGATGGCCCGCCGGGCGGGGGTCGTCCGCACGGAGACCTCGTCCTTCCAGGTTTCCACGAAGTGGTCGGCGATCCGCGCGAGCGCCTCTCCGGGGGAGAGCCACTCGCCGGCGGCCTCGCGCGCGGCACGGATCGCGGCGGCGAGGAGCAGGGCGACCCCGCGGGGCAGCCCGAGGACCCGCTCCCGGCCCGCGCACATCTGCGCTCGGCGCTCGGCGTCCGCCCCGGCCTCGAGCTCGCGCCGGAGCGCGATGCAGGTCAGCGTCTCCGCCCGCCCGATGAGCGCCGCGACGTTCTCGCCGGTCGCGTGCGCGGCGACGAGGCGCGCCTTCTCGTAGGAGACCCACCCCGACCGCATCGCCTCCCGGAGCGCGGGGAGCGCCCACAGCCGCCGCTCCAGCGCGGCGCGCTGCTCGAGCGCGCGCCCGGACACCCCGAGGCGCTCGGCGGCGTAGTGGCCGATCGAAACGAAGCACATGTGGCGCCACAGGCCGGTGTTCTGGAGGAGCATCCCGAGGTGGCCGACGAGCGGGTCCCAGGCGGCGCGCTTCGACGCGAGCTCGCGAAGGCGCACGTCGAGCGCGAGGGCGTCGACGGCGGCGCCGTCGTCCGCGCACGGCCCGGGCGGCGCCGCGAACCGCTCCGGCTCGAGGAGCACCTCCCAGCGCTGGGTCTCGTGCTCGAGCGCCTCCTTCATCGCCTCGAGGTCGCGCTCGAAATCGCGCGCCGCCGCGCGCGCGGTCCTCTCGTCCTCGGAGGGGGTGACCGGATGCGCCCCGAGGTACTCCTCGCAGAGCGCCTCGACGCGCTGCCACTCCGGGGTGGTCGCGCGGAGCACGGTGCCGGCGACCTCGAGCGCGGCGTCCCACCTCGACTCCTGCTCCGGCGAGAGCGTCACCTCGACCTGCTCGAAGCCGAGGTCCGGCTGCGGCTCGGCGCCGGAGGCGTCCCGCACCGCGGCGGCGAGGGCGCGCACCGTGGAGCACCGCGCCCGCTCGACCCAGGCCGACTCGTCCTCGCCGCGGGCGACGGAGAGCACCGTCTCCGCCTTGCGCGAGGTCACGTCCCCCCGCCGCACCGCGTCGCGCAGGAGCGGTCGCTCGCGCAGCGCCCGCGCGAGCCGCGCGAGCTTCAGCGCGGTGCCCGCGGCGATGCCGAGCCGCTCGCGCGCGTAGTCGCCGACGCCCGAGTAGCCGAGGCGCAGCACCCGGTCGCCCACCGAGAGCGCGTCGAGCGCCTCGCCGAGCGAGACGTCCACCGCGCCGGCACCGCGCGCTACGCGCACGAGGAGGCCGTCGACGAGGAACGCCGCCTCGTCCTTCAGTAGCCCCGCCCGTTCGTGCGGGGCGAGCGGCTCGAGCGTCCACGCGACGGCGGCGATGGAGGCGAGTACGTCGCGACCGGGCTCCGACGGTGGGAACGGGGGGCGGGCGGTGACAGCGGCGGCGGCCATGGCTGAACGGATGTATAGCCTATCTCGCACGAGCGCGGAGCGTCCCGGGTGGGGCTCCCCGCGCGTTGCGAAGGAAGCTCCCGGAAGCTACATTCGGCGCATGCGGACCGTCGGCCTGAAGGTGCTGAAGAACAAGCTGTCCGAGTACGTGCGCCTCGCGTCCCAGGGCGAGCGGGTCCTCATCGCCGATCGCGACCGCGTCGTGGCGGAGCTCGTCCCGCCCGAGCCCGGGCGAGCCGAGACGGTGTCCGACGCGGTGCTCGCGTCGCTCGTGCGCGAGGGGGTGGTCACCCCCGCGCTCTTGCCGCCCGGGACCCGCCCGCGCGGGCCGGCGCCGAAGGAGAAGCTGCGCGAGCTCCTCGCCGAGCTCGACACGGACCGGTCCGAGCGGTGATCTACCTCGACACCTCGGTCGCGCTCGCGGAGCTGTACGCGGAGGACCGGCGGCCGCCGGAGGCGCTCTGGCGCGAGCCGCTCGTGTCGAGCCGCCTGCTCGAGTACGAGCTGTGGACGCGCGTGAACGCCCGGGGGGACGCGCGCACGCACGGGGACGCGGTGCGGGAGCTCCTGGCGCGGGTGTCGCTCGTCGAGCTCGTCCCGCCGGTGCTCGCGCGCGCGCTCGAGCCATTCCCGGTGGCGGTGCGGACGCTCGACGCGCTCCACCTCGCGACCGCGCACCACCTGGTGGAGCGCCGGCAGCGGCTCGCGCTCGCGAGCTACGACGAGCGGATGCGCGGGTGCGCCCGGCGGCTGGGCCTCGAGCTCGCGGAGGCCTGACCGCGCGAACCGCGGATGCGACCGGGCGCACGCGCGAGCGCCGGCGGAGGCGGACGGCCGCGCGCCACGCGGCTTCACGGCGCTGTGAAGCCGGGGAGCTTCTGGAGCGCACGGTCGAACGTCGCGACCGTCTCGAATCCGGCGGACCGGGCGACCTCCCGGATGACGAAGTCCGCGAAGTCGCCGGTCCCACCCTCGAACGCGGAGAGCGCCCGCTCGAGCGTCCCGTGATCGCGGAATGTCAGCTCGTCCACGTCGAGGAGCTCCCGGAGTGTCGCCGCGACGACCTCCCAGGAGAAGCCGTATGCGGACGCGAGGACCCACGCGAGCTCGCACATGACGACGTCGGACACGAACAACGTCTCGCCACGGCCCACCGCACGCCGGACGAGCGCCGTCGCGCGCCGCGTCTGCTCGCGGTCGTCCTCGACGAGCAGCCGCGCGAGGACGTTCGTGTCGAGCGCGATCACCGCCCGGGCTCGCTCCGCGCGGCCGCGCGGCGGACCGCCTCGTGCAGCTCCTCGACGGTGAGGTGCCGCCCGTCCTTCGGCTTCAGCGTCCCGGCCAGGTCGAGGATCGACCGGGTCTGGGCGCGAAGGGTGACGGTCCCATCCGTGTTCTCGGTGAACCGGATCCGGGCGCCCTGCTTGAGCTTCAAGCGGTCCCGGATCTCCTTCGGGATCGTGACCTGTCCCTTCGACGTGACGGTCGCGATGGGCATGGCGCAGCCTCCTGCCTTCCTTACCGTACAGTAAGGAAGACGAGCGGGCGCGGCAACGTCTAAGGACGAACCGGTTCCCGCCTACCTCGCCCGGTGCTTCTCGAACCACTCGATCGTCTCGCGCAGCCCTTCCTCGAAGGGGATGCGCGCCTTCCAGCCGAACTCGCGCTCCGCCTTCGAGACGTCGAGCATGCGGCGCGGCTGGCCGTCGGGCTTTGTCTGGTCCCACACGATCTCGCCGTCGAAGCGGCAGAGGCGCGCGACGAGCGGCACGAGGTCCCGGATCCGGATCTCGAACCCGGCGCCGAGGTTCACTGCCTCGCTCTTGTCGTACTTCTCGCAGGCGGCGACGATCCCCTCGGCCGCGTCGCGCGCGTGCAGGAACTCGCGCGAGGCGGCGCCCGTCCCCCACACGACGATCTGCTGCTCTCCCCGATCGCGCGCCTCGACGCACTTCCGGATGAGCGCCGGGATGACGTGGGAGGTGTGCAGGTCGAAGTTGTCGTTCGGGCCGTAGAGGTTCACCGGGAAGAGCACGACCGAGCTCATCCCGTACTGCTGCCGGTACGCCTCGCTCTGGACGAGGAGCGCCTTCTTCGCGATGCCGTACGGCGCGTTCGTCTCCTCCGGATAGCCGTTCCAGAGGTCGTCCTCCTTGAACGGCACGGGGCAGAACTTGGGGTAGGCGCAGATGGTGCCGAGCGCGACGAGCTTCTTCAGGCCCACCTGCCGGCCCACCTCGATGAGCTGCACGCCCATCATGAGGTTGTCGTAGAAGAACTTCCCCGGGTTGTCGCGGTTCGCGCCGATGCCGCCGACCTTCGCGGCGAGGTGGAGGACCAGGGTCGGCTTCGCGTCGCGGTAGAGGGCGCGGACCGCCGCCATGTCCACGAGGTCGTAGTCCTTCGAGCGCGGGACGAACAGGTCCTGCGCGCCGCGCCGGCGCAGCTCGTCGAGGACGAAGCCGCCGAGAAAGCCGGCGCCGCCGGTCACGACGACGCGCTCCTTGGGCCAGTCGAGTGTCATGCGGGAGGACTTTAAGCCGCACGTCGCCGCCGAAGTCAAAGCGCGGACGCCCCCGACGGGAGCGGCCGGGCAGGCCTCCCGCCGGCGGCACGTTGGGGCTCGGCGGTGGCGCGCACCGGCGCGAGGCGGCGCCGGCGCCGATCGCCGCCGAGCGACACCGCGTGTCACCCTCAGTCTACGACGCGGAATCCGGCCCTTGACCACAATCAACGCGGACGGAGGAACCGCCCGAGGTCGCTCGCTGTCAAAACACCGACCGAGCGTCGAATGCGCCAGGGCGCGGCAATCATTCCGGGCGGCGTGCGACCCCGCGTTTTGGGGTTCACCGCGGAAGACACTCGCCGCGTGCACGCACGGTGTAACCCGCATGCGGCACTTGAGAGGCGCGAGTGCCATGCGAACCGTCGCGCATCGCATGTGGGTTCTTGTCGCCTTCTTTGCCTCGTGGTGAAGGGTCGTACGAGGCGAGGTGGGGCAGGAAGACAGACGCTGGGATCGCCACCCGGGCCACCGCGCCCGGGTGGCTCGACATCGCGGAGAGGCCATGACGAGGCAAGGGGTGGGGACGATGATGCGGCTCACGTCGGTCATGGCAGCGCTCGCGCTCGGAGCGTCCGGCGCCGCTGCCGCTGCAGAGAAGACGCTCGCCGACGTCCACAAGAAGGTGAGCACGCGCATCACCCAGGCGCAGCGCGAGGCGGCCGCGCAAAGGCAGGCCGAGCTGCGCGCGAAGGCGCCAAAGAAGGCGCAACCCGCGAAGACCTCCCCTGGCGTGCGGCGCCAGACGACGACGAGCGGCGGGACCACGAAGGTCTTCTCGTCCGATGCGACGGTCGGCGCGACCGCCCTCGCCGCGACGGCGGCCGCCGTCGAGCCGACCTGGCCCGACCCGTCGCCGATGACGGTCCCGGGCGGGACCCCCGACTACTTCGGCAGCCCGAACTGGGCGTTCAGCCCGCCGCTGCGGAAGTTCGTGGACGGGCTCCCTGGCCTCGGTGCGGCGAACGCGAACAACCTCGGCCAGTTCATCGCGGTCGCGCACCCGGACACGCTCACCTACCCCGGATCGGACTACTACGAGATCGAGCTGCGCCAGTTCGACGAGAAGCTGCACAGCGATCTGCCCCCGACCCGGCTGCGCGGCTACGTCCAGGTGAACAAGGGCACCGACGCGAACGGCGTGAACACGATCAACCCGGACCCGATCCGCTACCTCGGCCCGACGATCATCGCGCAGCGCGATCGCCCGGTCCGGATCAAGTTCACGAACAAGCTCTCCACCGGCGCCGGCGGAGACCTCTTCATCCCGGTGGACACGTCCATCATGGGCTCGGGCGAGGGCCCGAAGACGTCGAGCGGGGCGGACTGCGATCCGCAGATGCAGGACTGCGCGATGTACACGCAGAACCGCGCGACCCTCCACCTGCACGGTGGGCGCACGCCGTGGATCTCGGACGGGACGCCGCACCAGTGGATCACGCCCGCCGGCGAGGCGACGCCGTATCCGAAGGGCGTGAGCGTCAGCAACGTGCCGGACATGCCGGACCCGGGCGACGGCTCGCAGACGTTCTTCTACACGAACCAGCAGAGCGCGCGCCTCATGTTCTACCACGACCATTCGTACGGCATCACGCGGCTCAACGTGTACGCCGGCGAGGCGGCCGGCTACCTCATCCAGGACCAGGAGGAGAAGGACCTCCTCGCCGGCGGGCTCATCCCCGCCGAGCAGATCCCCCTCATCGTCCAGGACAAGAGCTTCGTCGACGCCTCGACGATCCGGGTGACCGACCCGACCTGGAACTGGGGCACGGGTGCGCCGGACGCGAACGGCCATCTCACGCCGCGCACGGGAGACCTCTGGTACCCGCACGTCTACTCGCCCGCGCAGAACCCGTACGACCTCTCCGGAACGAACGCGTTCGGGCGCTGGCACTACGGCCCGTGGTTCTGGCCGCCGACGAACGAGATCATGCACCCCCCCATCCCGAACCCGTACTACGACCCGGTGTTCGCGCCGTGGGAGCCGCCGGAGATGCCGGCGACGCCGAACCCGTCGATGCCCGGCGAGTCCTTCATGGACACGGCGATGGTGAACGGCACGCCGTTCCCGACGCTCACGGTGCAGCCGAAGAGCTACCGCTTCCGCATCCTCAACGCGGCGAACGACCGCTTCTTCAACCTGCAGCTCTACGTGGCGGACTCGACGGTCGTGAGCGCGGACGGACGCACGGACACCGAGGTGAAGATGGTGCCGGCGGTCCAGACGCCGGGCTTCCCCGACTCCTGGCCGGTGGACAATCGCGAGGGTGGGGTCCCGGACCCCACCACGCGCGGCCCGGACTTCATCCAGATCGCGACGGAGGGCGGCTTCCTGCCCGCGCCGGCGGTCGTGAAGAACCAGCCGATCGCGTGGAACAACAACCCGACGACTTTCACGTTCGGCAACGTGACCGACCACGCGCTCCTCGTCGCTCCGGCCGAGCGCGCCGACGTGATCGTGGATTTCTCGAGCTACGCCGGGAAGACGCTCATCCTTTACAACGACGCGCCCGCGGCGTTCCCCGCGTCCGAACCGCGCGTCGACTACTACACCGGCGCGCCGAACCAGTCCGACACGGGCGGTCACCCGGGCCCGCAGCCCGGCTTCGGTCCGAACACCCGCACGGTCATGCAGATCAAGGTGGCCGCTGCCCCGGCCGCGCCGGCGTTCGACCTCGGCGCGCTCGGGGCGGCGTTCAGCTCCACGCCGACGCAGGCGGGCACCTTCGTGCGCTCGCAGGATCCCATCGTCGTCGGCCAGCCCGCGTACGGCGCCGCCTACAACACCACCCTCCCCACGAGCTATCCGCTCTGGGGCGTCTCGCGCATCCAGGACGCCCAGCTCAGCTTCGTCACCTTCGAGCCGGACGGGACGACCACCACGCTCTGGAACTTCCCGATGAAGCCGAAGGCGATCCACGACGAGATGGGCGCCGCGTTCGACACGGAGTACGGCCGCATGAGCGGCAAGCTCGGACTCGAGCTGCCGAACGCGAGCGCGCGCACGCAGAACTTCGTGCTGCAGAACTTCGTCGACCCGGTCACCGAGGTGGTGCAACCGGGCGGGATCCAGCTCTGGAAGATCTCGCACAACGGCGTCGACACCCACCCCATCCACTTCCACGCCTTCGACGTGCAGGTCGTGAACCGGGTGGCCTGGGACGGGATCATCGACCTCCCGGACGCGAACGAGCTCGGCTGGAAGGACACCGTCCGCATCAGCCCGCTCCAGGACACGATCGTCGCGCTGCGCCCGGTCGCGCCGAAGCAGCCGTTCGGCATCCCCGACAGCTGGCGGCCGCTCAACCCGGCGGACCGGATCGGCTCGGCGATGGGCTTCTCCAACGTGGACCCGCTCACGGGCCAGCCGCTCACCGGCACGGCCATGGTCACGAACCAGGTCGTCAACCTCGGCTGGGAGTACGTGTGGCACTGCCACATCCTCTCCCACGAGGAGGACGACATGATGCGGCCGATCTCGATGTACGTGCCGAGCACGGTCCCGGCCGCGCCGATGCTCTGGGGGGCCGCGACGTCCGGCGGTTTCCAGCTGCGCTGGACGGACGCGACGCCCGGTGACGCGCCCTCGACGCTC
>DASWEI010000002.1:0-17351 GCA_036394835.1 Anaeromyxobacter sp.
AGAAGGAGAAGGAGCGGCTCGAGAAGAAGGACCTCAAGGCGAGCTTCGCCGGGAACCTCTCCGACATGGGCGTCGTGGACCTCGTCCAGACGCTCGAGATGGGCAAGAAGTCGGGCGCCCTCCACGTGAAGAACACGAAGGCGCTCGAGGCGGTCTGCTACTTCCGCGACGGCCGCATCCTCGACTGCGAGCTCGGAAAGCTCGCCGGGGAGAACGCGTTCTACCGGCTCCTCAACTGGCAGGAAGGGGAGTTCGCGATCGAGTTCAGGCCGATCGAGCGGGAGGAGCGGATTCCCGTCTCGACGCAGGGCCTCCTGATGGAGGGCATGCGCCGCATCGACGAGTGGGGCCGGATCGTGGAGCAGCTCCCCGCGCTCGACAAGGTCTTCGAGATCGATTACGCGCTGCTCGCCGATCGGCTCGCCGAGATCCCGGACGACGTGAACGCGCTGCTGAAGCTGTTCGACGGACGGCGCACCCTCGACCAGGTGATCGAGGAGGCGGACTACGACGACCTCGCCGCCGCGGGCGTCATCTCGAAGCTCTACTTCGAGGGGATCATCAAGGAGGTCGTGATCCCCGCCTTCGAGCAGCCGCTCCTCACGCCCGCGCCGGCCTTCGGGCGCGCGGTCGCGCCGCAGCGGGAAGCGCGCGAGCCGGAGCCGGACGCATCTCCGGCGGCGCCGGACGCCGTCCAGGAGGCGCCGTCCGAGCCGGAGGGCGTCGACTGGTTCGCGGGGCCGATGCCCGCGCCGTCGGTGCCGCCGCGCACGCAGACCGCCGCGGCGCTGCAGGCGGCGGCCGCCGAGGCGCGTGTCGCCGAGGCTTCGGCGGAGGCCTCGAAGATCGTGCCGTTCCCGCAGCGCCGGCGCGACGCGGCAGAGGAGCCGCCGGCCGAGGCCGCCGCGGCCGAGCCGCCGGCGTCCGACCCCACCCCGCCCGCAGCCGCCGCGCCTCCGCCGCCCGCCGCCCCCGCGCCGCGGTCCGCGACCCAGTACTCGATGCCGATGCCGCCGCCGGGGACCGTGCCGCTCCCCGCCTCGCTCGGCGGGACCGGGACGCTTCACGGCATTCCCGCCGCCGTGTCGCCCGCGCCGCTCCAGGCCGGCGCCGTCGGCGCAGCGGCCCCAGCCTCCCCCGCGCCTCCGCCTGCGGAGGACGCCCGCGCGCTCGCCCCGGCGCGGCCGGCGTCGAAGGCGCCGTTCGCGGTCGTCGCCGTGCTCGTCGTGGTCGCGGCCGGGGTCGGCGCGTTCCTCGCGGTCCGCCCGAGCACGTCCCCGCGGCCCGCGCCGGCGACGCAGGCGAAGGCGCCCGACGCCGCGCCGCAGCTCGCCGCCGCCGCGAAGCCGCCCGCTGCGCCGCCGACCGTGCCCGCGAGTGCGACCGCGCCTGAAGCGGCCGCTCCCGCCCCCGTCCCCGCGCCGCCGGTCGTCGCGCCGCCGCCTGCCCCCGCGCCGCCGAAGAGGTCCGAGGAGAGCGAGTACAGGCGGACCCTCGCCGCGGCCGACCGAAAGTACGAGATCGGCCGGTTCCCCGAGGCGATCGCCGACTACCGCCGCGCCGTGGCGCTCCGCGCGACGGGTCCGGCCCTCGTCGGCCTCTCACGCGCGCTCTACGACTCGAACAAGCCCGCCGAGGCGCTCAAGGCACTCGAGCAGGCCATCCAGACGGACGGACGCTACGCCGCCGCCTGGCTGCTCCTCGGAGAGCTGCACCAGGGCGAGGGTCACAAAGCGCAGGCGCGCGCCGCCTACGAACGGTTCCTGCAGCTCGAGTCGAAGGGCGAGCAGGCGGCGGCGGTCCGCGAGATCATCGCGAAGCAGCTCAAGTAGGGGCGGGGGCTCTCGTTCGCGCACGGCGGGAGGCCGGGTTAAGTTCCCGCGGTTAAGTTCCCGCGGCGTTCCTTCTTGGACCGCTTGGTCGAGGTCGAGGTCGAAGTCGAGGTCCACGACCAGGTCCAAGACCAAGACCAAGACCAAGTTCGCGGCAGCCACGCACTTCTCATGAAGATCCTCGCCATCGAGACATCGTGCGACGAGACCGCGGCCGCCGTCGTGGAGGACGGCCGCCGCGTGCTCTCCGACGTCGTCGCGACGCAGATCGAGATCCACCGGCGCTGGGGCGGCGTCGTCCCGGAGCTCGCGAGCCGGAACCACATCGTGCAGGTGCTGCCGGTCGTCGACGAGGCGCTCGACCGCGCCGGCCTCGGCGCCGAGGCGCTCGACGCGATCGCGGTGACGAGCGGCCCGGGTCTCGTCGGTGCGCTCCTCGTCGGCGTGCAGGCGGCGAAGGCGTTCGCCGTCGCGTGGGGGAAGCCGCTCGTCCGCGTGAACCACCTCGAGGGCCACCTCGTCGCCGCGTTCCTCGCGGATCCTCCGCCCGTCTTCCCCTTCCTCGGGCTCGTCGTGTCCGGCGGTCACACCTCGCTCTATGCCGCGCGCGCATTCGGCGATTACCGCCTCCTCGGCCAGACCCGCGACGACGCCGCCGGCGAGGCGTTCGACAAGGGGGCGAAGCTCCTCGGCCTGCCGTATCCGGGCGGGGTCGCGATCGATCGGCTCGCGAAGGAGGGCGACGCGACCGCCCACCTCTTCCCGAAGGCGATCGTGAAGGGGGCGGACCTCGACTTCAGCTTCTCCGGCCTCAAGACGGCGCTCCTCCGTCACGTGCGGCGCCACGGCGTCCCGCAGGGCAGGGCGCTCGCGGATCTCTGCGCGAGCTACCAGGAGGCGATCGTCCGCGCCCTCGTGGACAAGGCATTCCGCGCGGCCCGCCGGCTCCAGTTCGACCGGCTCGTCCTCTCCGGCGGCGTCGCGGCGAACAGCCGGCTCCGGGCGGCGGTGGCGGAGCGGGCGCGCGAGTACGAAGGGATGGAGATCTTCGTGCCGCCCGTTCGGCTCTGCACGGACAACGCCGCGATGATCGCCGTCGCGGGGACCCACGCGTTCCTGCGCGGCGAGCGTGCCGGGTCGGAGCTCGACGCGGATCCGGCGTGGCGGCTGTGAGGCTCGACCAGGACCCCCGCGCGAGCCGCGGGCGCGCTACGCTGACCGCGGACTCCATGAACGAGCGCTACCCGTCGCCACGCGCGCTGCTCGAGAAGTACGGCCTCCGCGCGAAGAAGAGCTGGGGACAGAACTTCCTCGGCGACGACCACATCCTCGCCGACATCGCGCGCCTCGCGGCGCCGCGCCCCGGCGAGCTCGTCGTGGAGCTCGGCGCGGGGCTCGGCCACCTCACCGCGCGGCTCGTAGCGCGCGGCGCGCGGGTCATCGCAGTGGAGCGCGACCGCGACATGGCGGCGGTCCTGCGCGGCGAGCTCGGCGAGCGGATGGACCTGCTCGAGGCGGACGCGGTGAAGCTCGACTACGGGACGATCCTGGCGAGGCATTCGACCGCGACCGCGACCCCGACCTCAAAGCTCGCCGTGGTCGGGAACCTGCCCTACCACCTCACCTCGCCCATCCTCTTCTCGCTCCTCGACCAGGCGGAGCGCGTCTCCCGCGCGGTCTTCCTCGTCCAGCGCGAGGTGGCGGAGCGGCTCGTCGCGTCCCCGGGGACGAAGGAGTGGGGCATCCTCTCCGTGCTCCTCCAGCGCGAGGCGGACGTGTCGATCGAGCGGATCGTGCCGCCCGGCGCCTTCCTGCCGCCGCCGAAGGTGGAGAGCGCCGTCCTGTGCGCGCTCTTCCGGCCGCCGTCGGAGGCGGTCGCGGACCTGGTCCGCTTCCGGCGGCTCGTGAAGGCGGGGTTCGCGCAGCGGCGCAAGACGCTCGGGAACGCGCTCCGCGCGGCGCGGCTCGTCGAGCCGGAGCGGCTCGCGGCGGCGCTCGCGCACGCCGGGATCGATCCGAGCCGCCGCGGCGAGACGCTCACGGTGGCGGAGTGGGCCGCGCTCGACCGCGCCCTCGACGCCGCCGAACTTTCACGGGCGCCCACCCGCTAACTCCGCCCGCCCACGCCCATCTGTCGAGCGGGCGCCCGTGAAATCCTCGGGGCCTAAGGCCCCATCGTGCGGGCCGTCGCGAGGAGGAGGTTCATGTTCCTCGCGCCGTTCTCGCCCAGGTACTTCCGGAAGCCGACCGCATCGAGCCGCATCGCCCGGATGGTGGCGCGGACGATCTCCTCGTAGGAGGGCGCGTTCGGCTTCTTCAGCTCGAGCGCGATCTTGAGGATGGCGCGGTGGAAGGCCGGCTCGATGCCGTCCTCCTGCCCCTCGACCGTCTTCGACTGCTGCCGCGTCGCGACCCGGCTCGCCATCTCGCTCGCGCCTCCCGCGCACCCGCACTGAAGCGAGCGCGACGATACGTGACGGTACATGTCGCGTCAAGCGGACTGTGATCCGAAGATCACAGGGTCCGCGATCATAATGTCACTCTCATTGAGCGTGCGCTCTGCCGTGCGATCGGTCGGCGCGCGGCTTGCGGCCCGCGGACCGGCGTGGCAAGCTCCCGCGCTCTCGCGCGTTTTGTCATGGAGCGTCCTCGGTACATCGCCGTGGAGGGACCCGCCGGCGTCGGGAAGTCGGCGCTCGCCCGCGTTTTGGCCGAGCGGCTCGGCGCGCGCCTCGTCGAGGAGAACCCCGAAGAAAACCCGTTCCTGCGCGCGTACTTCCAGGATCGGAGGAAGCACGCGTTCCAGGCGCAGCTCTTCTTCCTCCTCTCCCGGTTCCAGCAGCAGCAGGCGCTCTTCCAGCAGGATCTCTTCAGCCGGTCGACCGTCGCGGAGTACCTGTTCGCGCGCGACCGGGTCTTCGCGTCGCTGACCTTGGGTCCGGACGAGCTCGCGCTCTACGACCGGGTCTACGAGCTCCTCGGGCCTCGCGTCGTGAAGCCGGACCTCGTCGTGTACCTGCAGGGGCGCACCGAGGTGATCCTCTCCCGCATCCGCCGCCGCGGCCGGGACTACGAGCGGTCTATCGACGGGGCGTGGCTCGAGGGGCTCGCCAAGGCCTACAACGACTTCTTCTTCCACTACGATGACACCCCCCTTCTCGTGGTCAACACGAGCGACATCGACCTCGAGGGGAGCCCCGACGACATCGAGGCGCTGCTCGCGGTCGTCCGGAAACACCGGAAGGGGACGCAGCACTACGTGCCACTCGGTACGCGAACGTATTAGAGTCTCCTCTCTCGCCAATGGGCAGGACCCCGCGCGGCGGGGCCTACACCGGAGGTCTCGAGCATGTCGACCCAGACCGCTCCGAAGAAGCGCGTCACGATCCACGAGCTTCGCCGCATGAAGGAAGCCGGCGAGAAGATCGCCATGGTCACGGCGTACGATGCCACCGCGGCCCGCCTCGTCGCGGCCGCGGGTGTCGACGCCGTGCTCGTCGGCGACTCCCTGGGGATGGCCGTCCAGGGCCACGACTCGACGCTCCCCGTGACGCTCGACCAGATGGTCTACCACTCGGCGATGGTGCGCCGCGGCCTCGAGCGCGACGGCGCGCGCGCCCACCTCGTCGGCGACCTGCCGTTCGGCAGCTACCAGGCGAGCGCCGACGACGCCGTGAAGGCGGCGATGCGGCTCGTCGCCGAGGGCGGCGTGCAGGCGGTGAAGCTCGAGGGCGGCGCCGACTTCGTCGAGGTGATCCGCCGGATCGTCCGCGCCGGCGTGCCCGTGATGGGGCACATCGGGCTCACGCCGCAGTCGGTCCACAAGATGGGCGGCTACGTCGTGCAGGGTAAGGATTCGGACAAGGCGCAGCAGCTCCTCAAGGACGCGCGCGCGCTCGAGGCGGCCGGCTGCTACGCGATCGTGCTCGAGTGCATCCCGGCCGAGCTCGCCCGGATCATCACCGGCCAGCTGCGGATCCCTACCATCGGCATCGGCGCAGGCCCGCACGTCGACGGCCAGGTGCTCGTGCTGAACGACCTCCTTGCGCTGGACGTCTCGTTCACCCCGAAGTTCGTGAAGCGGTTCGCCGAGGTCGGCGCCGCGATCGAGAGCGCCGTCGCCGCGTACGTCGGCGAGGTGAAGGCGCGGACGTTCCCGGCCGACGAGCACAGCTTCCACTCCTCCCCGGTCCGGCTCGTGCCGGTTCCCGAGGAGGAGGATCACGAGGAGCCTTCGGGCGGCGTGATGGGCGCGCCGGTGTGAACGCCTCTCGACGCCCACCGCGGCGCGCCCCGCGCGCGCCGCAGACCCGGATCCCGTGAGCCTTCCAGAGCTCGTCACCGACCCGGCCGCCTGGCAGGCGCGCTGTCGCACCGATCGCGAGGCGGGCAGGCGCATCGTCCTCGTCCCGACGATGGGCTACCTGCACGACGGCCACCTCTCGCTCATGCGCGAGGCGCGTCGCCTCGCCGGCTCCGGCCTCGCCGTCGCGTCCGTCTTCGTGAACCCGACCCAGTTCGGGCCGAGCGAGGATCTCTCGCGCTACCCGCGCGACCTCGCGGGCGACCTCGAGAAGCTCGGGCGAGCCGGCATCGATCGCGTGCTCGCCCCGGCGGATCCGGCGCAGATCTTCGCCCCGGGCCACGAGACCTGGATCGTCGTCGAGAGCGTCTCGCAGGGGCTCTGCGGCGGGTCCCGTCCCGGCCACTTTCGTGGCGTCGCGACGGTGGTCTCGAAGCTGTTCAACCTGACCCTGCCGGACGCGGCGGTCTTCGGGGAGAAGGACTACCAGCAGCTCGCCGTGATCCGCGCGATGGTGCGCGACCTCTCCTACGGCATCGAGATCGTCGGGATGCCCATCGTGCGCGAGCCGGACGGCCTCGCGCTCTCGTCGAGGAACGCCTACCTCTCGCCCGAAGAGCGCACGCGCGCGCGCTCTCTCTCCCGCGCGCTGTTCGAGGCGCGCGACGCGGCCGCTGGAGGCGAGCGCGATGCGGCGCGGCTCCGCGCCCGCGCGCGCGAGCGGCTCGAGGGCGTGGGCGCGCGGGTCGACTACGTCGAGGTCGTCCACCCGACCACGCTCGCGCGGGTGGACCGCGCCGAGCCGGGGAGCGTCATGCTCGTCGCCGCGTTCGTCGGGGCGACCCGGCTCATCGACAACGTGCGGCTGCCATGAAGGGGAAGGGCGGAGGGAAGCTCGCGGAAGGGGAGAAGGTCGTCGCGACGAACCGGCGCGCGCGGTTCGACTACGAGATCGAGGACACCTGGGAGGCCGGGCTCGTGCTCACGGGGAGCGAGGTGAAGTCGCTTCGCGGCGGGAACGTGAACCTCTCGGACGCCTACGCGGCGCCGCGCGGCGAGGAGCTCTTCCTCTTCAACTGTCGCATCGGCGAGTACCAGCAGGCCGCGCACTTCGGCCACGCGCCGCTGCGCGACCGCAAGCTCCTCATGAGCCGCGCGGAGATCGATCGCGTCCGCGGCAAGGTCGAGCAGCGCGGGTACACCCTCGTGCCGATGCGGGTGTACTTCAAGGACGGCTGGGCGAAGGTCGAGCTCGGGCTCGCGAAGGGGCGGTCGCACGAGGACCGCCGCGGCGCCATCGCGGAGCGGGAGTCGAAGCGCGAGATCGAGCGCGCCCTCGGCCGCGCGCGGAAGCGCTAGGGGGCTCCCCGGGCGGGCGGGCAATCCAACGGCGCTCCTGTTCCCACGACGGGCGCTCCCTCCGCCGGGTGCCGCACCGGCCTTCGTTGGGTCGTATCTCCCGACCTCCGCCCGGTTCTGCTAGCGTCGCCGAAGTGGGATGTTCGACCGGCTGATCCTGAACGAGGAACTCGTCGGATGCCGCGGCGAGGTGATCGCCGCGCGCGGTACGGTCCTGTCCCTCGAGGCGGTCGCCGAGGTGGCGCGCCGCACGCCAGCCCTCCCGCGCCGCTCCCTCGAGGAGACGCCGCTCGCGGCCGACGCGGAGGTCCCGCTCGACGCTCCCGTCTACAGGCACTTGTTCGACGGGGAGGGGGTTCGCGACACGGTGCGGCGCGCGCTCCTCGCGATCCGGCTGCCCGCGGCGCTCTTCGAAGAGCTCCTCGCGCTGCGTCGCGCAGCCTCCCCGCTCCACGCGCACGCGTTCGCGACGGCCGCCGTCGCGGTGCGGATGCTGCTCTCGGCGGTCGGGGGAGCGCGCGGCGTCCCGGAGCTCGCGGCCGCGGCGCTCCTCCACGACCTCGGCATGCGCCATCTGCCGGCGCGTCTGCTGCGGCAGCGCGAGCGGCTCGGGTGCGACGACTCGGTCCGCGTGGCGGCGCACCCGCTCCTCGGTGCGTACCACCTCGCGAAGCTGCTCGGCCCGCACCCGGCGGTCGCCGCCGCCCAGTCGCACCACTGGCGTTGCGGGCAGGGCTACCCGACCCTCGGCCGGGCGCCGAGCCGCACGATCGAGGTGATCTCCGTGGCGAGCGCGTTCGCCGCGCTCACGCAGCCGCGCCCGTTCCGGCCGGGGTTCTACGACGCCCGCGGAGCCTCCGACGTACTCGCAGCGGAGGCGATGGCGCGTCACGCGGACGCGAACACGGTGAAGCTGCTCGTCCACGCGCTGCGCGGCGGCCGCGGCGATCCCCGCGCGATCCGCTTCGGGCGGGAGCGGGAGGGGCACGGGCCGGACGTGAACCAGTACGTGCACGTGGCGGGGCCCGCTCGCAGTCCGGTGTGAGCGCCGGGGGTAACCGCGAGGTCCCGACCGCGACCGCGGACTCGACCTCGACCCTGCATCACGTCGCGTCGCGAAGCCCGCAGGCGTCGCGGAGCGTCTGCCACGTGTAGATGCCGGTCGAGTGGCCGTCCGACCAGTGGATCTGGATCGCGTAGCTCCCGACCGCGACGATCTGCTCGGGCCGGATGTCCGCCGGGATCGTCGCGGGATCGAGGATCTTCTTTCCGGTCCCCTCCTCGACGCAGCCGGCGCAGGGGCAGAGGTCGCGCAGCAGGCCCGGGGGGACCGCGACCTCCGGCCCGCCCGGCCAGAGGATGCGGATCTCACCATTCGCGGAGACGTCGATCGCCGCCGGCGGCGCGGCCTCCGGCTTCCTGAACGCGATCTTGTCGAGGATTCCCATGAGTGCGTTTCTTGTCTCGGCGCGCGCCCGGCGTCAAGCGCTCCGGGCGAGCGCCGCGAGGACGTCCGAGCGGTCCTCGAGCGGCGAGACGCACGGGCGCGCCTCGGCGGCGTAGAGCTCGGAGCTCGCGAGGGCGGGCGCGAGGCGCAGGACCGCCGAGGAGCGCGTCCCGTACGCCGGGTCGCCGTGGATGCAGGTCGCGCTCTCGGCGGGCGGGGCGTGGACGGTGAGGAGCTCGCGCACCCGCGGGACCGATGGGTCGAGCGGCCAGCGCGCGCGGACGAGGTCGCCGCGCGGGCAGCGACCGTCGGCCGACCGCTCCGTCACGACGTGGAGGCCCGGCGCGAGGTCCACGAGCGCGGTTCGCTCGCCGTCGTACCACCAGAGGAAGGCGTGCGAGCCGTCTGCGACGGCAAGGTGGAATGGGTTCCAGCGCGTCGCGTCAGCCGCGCGGAGCACGTCGCGCGCGGCGGCTGCGGTCGGCGCTGCGAGGGCGATGCCGACGATCTCGCCTCGCGAGCGGCGTCCGGGATCCGGATACCACGCGAACGGGGCGTGGTAGTTCGTGAGGCCGGCGAAGACGCCCCGCGCCGACACGCCGATCCACGTCCCGCCACCGAGGACGTCGCGCGGCGCGGCGACGCGCACGCCGCTCTGGCCATCGCGCAGCGCCCAGTCCTCCGACGGGCGACCGAGCCGCTCATCGCGGTTCGCGGCGACGACGATGGGCCAGCGCCGGTCGACGCGCCACGCGATGGCGAGGGTGCACATGCCGAGCGTTCTAGCGCGGAAGCACCGTCGCTGCCTCGTGGACGTGGTCGTGGTCGTGGTCGTGGACGTGGACGTGGTCGTGAGCGGACCCAGCGGAGATCCCGCTCCCGTCCACGTCGACGTCCACGTCCACGTCCACCTCCACGTCCACGAATGTGGAACGGGCCCGGCCGCTTCCGGCCGGGCCCGCGAGCTCCCGCGCGTTGCGGGAAAGTACCCGTTCCTCTACTTCACCTGCCGCGCCGTCTTCACGCGCTCGAGGAGCAGCTCGCGCTCGAGCGAGAGCGGCCGCGGGAGGGTCTTGCCGAGCTTCTCGAACCACTCCTTCTGCGACTCGAGCTCCTCCTGCCACTCGGCGAGATCGACCTTCATCGCCGCGCGGACCGCCTCCTCCTTCACCTCGAGCCCGGAGAGGGTCAGGTCCGCCATGCGGGGGATGTAGCCGACGAGCGTCTCCTGCGCGCCGACGCGGCCGTGCGACCGATCGAGGATCCACTTGAGCGCGCGCATGTTCTCGCCGTAGCCCGGCCAGAGGAACTTGCCGTCCGCGCTCTTCCTGAACCAGTTCACCATGAAGATCTTGGGCGGGTTCGGGACCCGGCTCTGCATGTCGAGCCAGTGCTGGAAGTAGCTGCCCGCGTCGTAGCCGATGAACGGCAGCATCGCCATCGGATCGCGGCGCACGCCCTCCTTCAGCCCCTGCGCGGCGGCGGTCGTCTCCGACCCCATCGTCGACGCGAGGTACACGCCGTGGTTCCAGTTGAACGACTGGAGGACGAGCGGCATCGTCGTCGAGCGGCGGCCGCCGAAGATGAGCGCCGAGATCGGAACCCCCTTCGGATCGTGCGCGAAGCGCGACAGCGCCGGGTTGTTCGCCATCGGCGCGGTGAAGCGGCTGTTCGGGTGGGCCGCCTTGTCCGTGGAGCCCTTCTTCCAGGGCGCGCCCTTCCAGTCGATCATCTCGGCGTAGGGCTCGTTGTCCTTGCCCTCCCACCAGACGTCGCCGTCCACCGTACGCGCGACGTTCGTGAAGATCGTGTCCCTCTCGATCGACTTCATCGCGTTCGGGTTCGTCTTGTAGTTCGTCCCCGGCACGACCCCGAAGTAGCCGGCCTCGGGGTTCACCGCCCAGAGCTGGCCGCCGTCGCCGACGCGCATCCACGCGATGTCGTCGCCGACCGTGCGGATCGACCAGCCGTCGAACGTCTTGGGCGGAATGAGCATCGCGAAGTTGGTCTTGCCGCACGCCGACGGGAACGCCGCCGCGACGTAGGAGATCTCACCCTCCGGGCTCTCCGCCTCGAGGATGAGCATGTGCTCGGCGAGCCAGCCCTCGGCCTTCGCGAGGGAGCTCGCGATCCGGAGGGCGAGGCACTTCTTGCCGAGCAGCGCGTTTCCGCCGTAGCCCGAGCCGACCGACCAGATCGTGTTGTCCTGCGGGAAGTGGCAGATGAAGCGCCGCTCGGGGTTGCAGTCCGCGACCGAGTGCATGCCGCGGTTGAACTCGTTCGAGGCGCCGAGGCGGTCGAGCGCGACCTTCCCCATCCGCGTCATGATCCCCATGTTGAGGGCCACGTACACGGAGTCGGTGAGCTCGATGCCGAGCTTCGAGAACGGCGAGTCCGCGGGCCCCATGATGTAGGGCACGACGTACATCGTGCGGCCCTTCATCGCGCCGTCGTAGATGGCGCCGAGCTTCCGGTACGCCTCCTTGGGATCCATCCAGTTGTTCGTCGGCCCGGCCTGGTCCTTCGTCGGCGTGCAGATGAAGGTGAGGTGCTCCACGCGCGCGACGTCGCTCGGGCTCGAGTGGTGGTAGTAGCAGCCCGGCCACTTCTTCTGGTCGAGCGGGATCAGCACCTTCTGCGCGACCGCCTGCTCGGTGAGGCTCTTCTTCTCGGCCTCACTTCCGTCGCACCAGTAGACGCGGTCCGGCTTCGCGAGCTTCGCCATCTCGTCGACCCAACCGAGGAGATGGGGGTTCTTCGTGGGTCGGTCGTTCGTCGACATCGAGCTTTCCTTTTTTGTATCCGTCCGGAAAACGGGCGTGCCGTCGGGGTCCTACGGGGCGGCGTGGGGCCCACAACCTAGCGCACGACCGGTCGCTGCGTCGATACCCGAGATCGGTCCGAGCGGATCGTAAGGTGGGCTCCCGGAACGCGCCGCGCGACGTACTTTTTCCCCCTATGGCGGCTCACGAACACGGGGCCGTGCTCGTGCCGGGTGGCGCACGATTTTCCGTCTGGGCCCCTGGATCGCAGCGCGTCGCGGTGCGGGCGGCGGGTCGCGATCACCCGCTCGCGCCGAAGGGGCGCGGCTGGTTCGAGGGCGAGATCCGCGGTCTGCGCGACGGCGCAGCGTATGCGCTCGTCCTCGACGGTGGCCACGTCCGCCCGGACCCCGCGTCCCGCCGCCAGCCCGAGGGCGTCCACGGACCGTCGGCGCTGTTCGACCCGCGCCGGCACGCGTGGACCGACGCGCGCTGGCGCGGCCTCGCGCTCGAGGCGCTCGTCCTCTACGAGCTCCACGTCGGGAGCTTCACGCAGGAGGGGACGCTCGACGCGGCGGCGGCTCGGCTCCCCGACCTCGTCGAGCTCGGCGTCACCTGCGTCGAGCTCATGCCGGTCCAGCCGTTCGCTGGCGAGCGGAACTGGGGCTACGACGGCGTGTCGCTGCGCGCCGTCCACGAAGGGTACGGTGGACCGGCGGCGCTGCAGCGCTTCGTCGACCGCGCGCACGCGCTCGGCCTCGCCGTCTGCCTCGACGTCGTCTTCAATCACCTCGGGCCGGAGGGGAACTACCTCCGCGAGTTCGGGCCGTACTTCACGGACCGCCACCGCTCGCTCTGGGGGGACGGCCTCGACTACGACGGGCCGAGGTCCGGGCCCATCCGCCAGCTCATGACCGGGGCGGCGCTGCAGTGGGTCCGCGACTTCCACGTGGACGCGCTGCGGCTCGACGCAACGCACGCGATCGAGGACGGGAGCCCGCGCCACCTCGTCGCCGAGATCTGCGACGAGGTCCGCGAGCTCGCGCGCGCGGCGGGGCGGCTCGTTCAAGTCATCGCGGAGGACGACCGCAACGACCGGCGCGTGCTCGAGCCGGCGCCCGCGGGCTGGGGGTGCTCGGCGGTGTGGGCGGACGACCTGCACCACGCGCTGCACGCGCTCCTCACCGGCGAGCGCGAGCGCTTCCTCGCCGACTACGGGCGCGCCGACCAGGTGCGCCGCGCGCTCGCCGAGGGGTTCGCCTACCAGGGGGAGCTCTCGCCGTTTCGCGGCCGACCGCACGGCACCGACACGCGCGGGCTCGCCCCGGCCCGCTTCGTGACGTTCCTCCAGAACCATGACCAAGTCGGGAACCGGCCGCGTGGTGAGCGGCTCACGTCGCTCGTGCCCTGGGAGGCGCTCTACCCCGCGTCGGCGCTCGTCCTCCTCGGGTCAGGGACGCCGCTCCTGTTCATGGGCGAGGAGTATGGAGAGACTCGCCCGTTCCAGTACTTCACGAGCCACGGCGACGCGGGGCTCGCCGGTGCGGTGTCGGAGGGGCGCCGCGGCGAGTTCATCGCGAAGGGGGTGGAGGACGTCCCGGACCCGCAGGATCCGCAGACGTTCGCCCGCTCGCGCCCGACCCACCGGCGCGACGGGCGGCATGCCCACCTGCGCGAGCACTACCGCCGACTGCTCGCTCTTCGCCGCAAGCACCTCACGACGATCGCCGCACGGTTTCCGCGCGTCGAGGTGGACGGCACGGCGTTCACGCTGCGGCGCGACGAGCTCGTCGTCCGCGCGAACCTCGGCGCGGCGCCGGCAGCCGGGCTCGGGCCGTGGGGGGTGGCCATCGACGAGGCGCCGCGCGAGCGGGCGGAGCCGGTGGACCCTCCGCACACGCTCACGAGCGGCGGCGGGACGGGGCTCGCGCCCTGACGCCGCCATCCGCGTGGCGCTCGATCACTTCCTGTTGAGCTTCTCGCGGAGCAGGTCGCCGAGCGTTCCGAAACCCTTGCCGCCGCCCTTGGGCGCGACGGTCTTCATGTACTCGGCCGCCTCCTTGCGCTCCGCCGCGTCCTCCGCCCCGGTCTTCGAGAGGCGAATCCGGTTCTGCTCGTCGATCGCGAGCACGAGCGCCTGGAACGCGTCGCCCACCTTGAAGGCCTTGCGGAGGTCGGAGCCGCGCGGCGTCCCCGTCTCGCTCGCGGGCACGAGGCCGCGTCCGCCCGCGAACCGCACGAACAGGCCGAAGCTCTCGATCTTGTCGACGCTCGCCTCGACGACGTCGCCCGCCCTGGGGGGCGGAGGCGGGATCGCGCGCGGCGGTGTCGCTCCGGGCGCGCCCTGACCTGGCCGGACGGCCGGCTCCGGCTTCGGCGTGAGCGCGCGGACCGAGAGGCCGATCCGCTCGCCCTTCTTCGCGTCCTGCTCGACCTTGAGCACCTGCACCTGCACCTGATCGCCCGCCTTGAGCAGGTCCTGCGGCTTCGACACGCGGTCCCACGAGAGCTCGGAGACGTGGACGAGCCCCTCCAGCCCGCCGAGATCGACGAACGCGCCGTAGTCCTGCACGCTCGTGACGACGCCCTCGAGCACCGCGCCCGGCGCGATCTTCTCTCGCGTCGCCTTCGCCTTCGCGGCCCGCTCCTCCTCGAGGAGCGCGCGGCGCGACAGGACGGCGTCGCGCGCGTCGGCGCGCTGCACCCGGAATTGGAGCTTCTGGCCGACGAAGCTCGCGGGGTCGCCCACGAACCGGACGTCGATCTGCGAGACCGGGCAGAAGGCGCGAACGCCGTGGACCTCGACCTCGAGACCGCCCTTGTTGACGGCCTTCACGACGCCGTCGACAGGCAGGCCGGTGCGGGCGGCCTCCGCGAGCGCCTCGCGCCCGTGGTCGCGCGACGTGCGCCCGTGCCCCTTCGAGATCACGACGCCGCGGTCGCCCGTGTGGACGACCACGCCGTCCACGATGTCGCCCTCGCGCGCCGCGACGTTCCCGTCCGCGTCCAGGAGCTCGGCGACCTCGATCATCGCCTCCGCGACGCCGGACCCGAGCTCGAGGAACGCGACGTCGTGGCCGAGCTGGATGATCTTGCCCGCGACCTTTTCGCCGATCTGGAAGCGCCGGCGCGGCGCGGAGTCGGACGCGGCGAACATGTCCGCGAACGAGCCCTCGTCGGGCGCGGTGGCCTCGGGCGCCGGCGGCGGCGCACCCGGCGCCGGCTGCGGCTCGGACGCGCCGCCGCGGCGCTCGTCGCGCTCGCGTGGAGGCCGTTCGCGCCGGCCGCCTTGGCCGCGATCGCGCGGGCGGTCGCCGCGCGGGGGACCGCGCTGCGATCCCGGTTGCGACGGCGCCGGGCCGTGCGGGGCGGGGGACGGCGCCGCGGGGGCGCCGGCCTTCTCCTCCGCGAGACGCTGCCAGAGCGGTCGGGGGTCGTTCTTCGGGGGGGTCGTCGGCTCGGGCGCGAGCACCTCGACCACAGGCGCCTCGATGCGGACGCCAGGGGGCGGGGGCTTCACGTGCCCCTTGCGCACGACGACCGGACCCTGGGATCCGGGCTTCTTCTCGTCGGACATGCGGGCGTGTCATAGCACGCCGGCCGCTTCTCGCGTATGAGTGCCGCCATGGCCGAGCGGCGGGTCGTCGTCTTCCTGTCCCACGCCGACGCAGGCGCGCTCCGCCTCGCCGGCTCGGTCGCGCTCGCGGCCGCCGCTGCGGGCGACCGGGTGGACGTCTACCTCTTTGGACTCGCGGTTCCCGCGGTCGTCGAGGCGTACGAGGGGGAGCCGGACGAGCCGGGGTCGCTCCTCCACCAGGCTCGGGCGGCGGGCACCTGCCGCCTCATCGCTTGCAGCGCGAGCGTCGTGGAGGAGAAGGTGCCGCTCGACGCCGCCGACCGGGCCCTCGATGCGGTGGTGGGCTGGCCGACGATCCTCGAGTGGTCACGCGGCGTCGTCGACCGGTTCTCGTTCTAGCGGGCCTACGCCCGGCCGCTCGGTGGTTCTCCCGCGTCGGAGGCGTCCCCTCCGGCACGGAACAGCGTGCGGTCGTGGAGCGTTCACTCGACGACTCCCCTGCACTGGAGCCGTCCCCATGGTCAGTCTCGCGCTCGATCCCCCTCCGTCGTCCCGCCATGGTGCGGGCTCCCCTCGCCGCGGTCTCCTCGGGGCAGTCCTCGTCGCCGTCGTCCTCGGCGCGTTCGGCGTCGGGTTCTGGCTTGGCCGCATCACCGCGCCGAAGGGTGCGCCGCCCGGCGCGCACCCGACCGCGACCTCTAACCCGACCGCGACGGGGGGCCCGATCGCGACCTCGACCGCGGCTTCGACCTCGATCGTGACCCCGACCTCGATCGCGACGACCACCGCGGTCTTGGCTGCGACCCCGACCGATCCTGCGGGTCCGCACCGCCTCGTCGTCACGGTGAACGGACCGCTCGAGGAGTCGATCGCGAATGCGCTCGCGCGCGAGGACCGCCCCCACGCCGAGGAGCTGACCGCGGTCGTGAACCGGCTCCTCGTCTGGGACCTGCTCATCGCGCGTGACGGCCGGCGCGGCGATCGACTCGAGCTCCTCTGGACCCCTGCCGCGGCCGCGGCGCCCGGCATGCCCGTCTCGGGAGAGCCGGTGGTGCTCGCGCTTCGGTACGCTTCCTCGAAGCTCGGGACCGTGCTCGCGTCCTACCGGTTCCAACCCAAGGACGCGCGCTGGCCGCGCTATTACCGCCACGACGGCAGCGAGCTCGAGGCGCGGCTCGTGGATGCGCCGGTCGCCGACTACGAGCAGATCACCTCGCTCCTGCGCGACGGCCGCCGCCACAAGGGGGTGGACTTCAAGACGCCCGTCGGGTCGCCGGTCGTCGCGCCGTTCGATGGCGTCGTCGAGCGGCGCAACTGGAACTTCGCCGGGAACGGCAACTGCCTCGACCTGCGCGACGTCGCGACCGGGCGCCACGCGATCTTCCTCCACCTCGAGGTCGTGCCGAAGGAGATGGGGGTCGGCCGCAAGGTGCGAAAGGGCGAGGTGATCGCCGCGTCGGGCAACAGCGGCCACTCCTTCGCGCCGCACCTCCACTATCAGCTGGAAGACGCCTCGGGCCGCGTGCTCGATCCGTTCGAGACGCTCCGGACCGAGCGGCGCACGCTTCCGGCCGGCGAGAAGGCCGGATTCGAGACGGCGCGCGCGAAGCTCGACACGGCGCTCGGCGGCTGATGTGTCGGGTCGGGGGGGCGCGAGGCCCCCCCTCGCGAAGCGAAAGAGGGACCGAGTGTCCCCCCGTATAGAAAGAGGGCCGCCCCTCGCGGAGCGGCCCTCGGTTCGTCAGGCTGCGAAGGCGACTACTTGTCGAGCTTCCGGCCGCCCTCGGCCGCCCACTTCTCGAGCATGTCGGTGGTGACCGACTTCGGGCGCTCGATCGCGTAGCCGAGGCCGCGGTCCCACACGAGGTTCGCGAGCACGCCCAGCGCCCGGCCGATGCCGAAGAGGACCGTGTAGAAGTCCCACTCGCGCACGCCGTAGTACCACTGGATCACGCCCGAGTGCGCGTCGACGTTCGGCCACGGGTTCTTCGTCTTCCCGTGCTCCGTGAGGACGCCCGGCGCCACCTCGTAGATCATGTTCACGAGCTGGAAGAGCGGGTCATTCGGGAGG
>DASWEI010000003.1:0-16332 GCA_036394835.1 Anaeromyxobacter sp.
TTCTCGGTCTCGCCCGAGGGCCAGGTCCGGTTCGGCAAGAACATCGAGCGGTACCGCAAGCAGATCATCCTGCGCCCCCAGGAGATCTCGAACAACTGCGAGGTCATCCGCCGCCTCGGGTGCATCGCGATGAACGGGTTCGTCGAGGCCGACATCTACGGTCACGTGAACTCGACCCACATCGCCGGCAAGGGCATCGAGAACGGCATCGGCGGCTCCGCCGACTTCGCGCGCAACGCGGCCTACACGATCTTCATGTCCCCGGCGACCGCCAAGGACGGGAAGATCTCGGCCATCGTGCCGTTCGCGTCGCACATCGACCACACCGAGCACGACGTGCACGGCATCGTGACCGAGTTCGGCTTCGCCGACCTCCGCGGCCGCAGCCCGAAGGAGAAGGCGAAGGAGATCATCGAGAAGGCCGCCGCGCCGGAGTACCGCCCGGTCCTCTGGGACTACTTCAAGCGCGCCTACGCGAACCCGAGCGCGGGCCGTCAGTCGCCGCACATGTTCAGCGAGGCGTTCTCGTTCCACGAGCGCTTCCTCAAGACGGGCGACATGCGCCCGAAGAAGTAGCGTCGCGCCTCGCGCTTCACGGGACGGCGGCCGCGGCGACGCGGCCGCCGTTTCCTGTCTGTGTGCCCCGGCATGGAGGAGCGCGAAGCGGGACGGTCATTGCGGCTGGCAGACGTAACCCACCGCCGTGCCGGCTGAAGCGCACACGAACCCGTTCACGACCGTGCAGTCGTCGCCCTTCGCCGGGTCGCATGGCGCAGTGCAGTAGCCCGGCTGCGGAGGCGAGCCGTCCTCGTTCACGCCTACGCACGTCGCCGAGGAATTCAGGATCGAGGTGCACGTGTCATCGCTCCAGCACGGCCCGCCGAACGCGGACGCGTACGCCGAGCAGTCTCCGGGCGGCTTGCACACGCCGCTGTCGCACGTGAATCCCGCTGGACAATCGAGCTCGGAGGCGCAGCCCGTCCGCGTGCAGTAGCTTGCGCCGTCGGACAAGACACACTGGTACCCGCCCGCGACGTTCGCGCAGTCGCCGTCCACTGAGCACGAGTCGCAGGTGGCGCCGGTGCCGCTGCTCGGAACCGACGAGCAGGTGTGCAGCGCGGGATCGCACGCGCTGCCGGTGCCGTGTGCCACGCAGTCCGAGTCGTCACGGCATTCATAGCAGGCGCCGTTCTCTGCGCAGAGGAGCCCGTTGGGGCAGCCGCCCGATCCAGCGCAGCCCGGCGCGCTTTCGCCGTGATCGATCGACAGCGGAACCGCGACATAGCTCGACGCGCCGGAAACGACGGTGATTGCGACCTCGGCATCGAGGAACCCAACGACCTCCCCCCGGATCGCCGCAGCTCCAGGCGGAAGCGGCGTCATGACCGCCGCCCCGGTCGCGCCGGCGGAAACGCTCACCTGGTCCGTTCCGATGATCGTGAACCGCTTCGAGGATGGGTTCGCGCCTCCTTCGCATCGCGCGAACGCCACGACCGTGCTGGCGAGCGGCATCTTCTGCGTGTCGTCGACGGCCGCTCCATCGCCGTAACGGTCCTCGATCGTGGTCTCCGCTGCGCCCTCGATCTCGACGTGAGCGCGAATGGCCCGCCGGATTCCGGCGTTCGGGCCATCGACGAGCACGATCTCGTGCGTCTCGACCGGGACGTGCTGCACGGTGAAGGTGTCGTCCGTCGCCACCGACGCGTTCAGGTCCGGCCGGCTGACCGGATATACGTAGGCGCCGTCGAGATGCCCGACGATCCGTCCTCGCACCGTGCCCGTCCCGAGATCCGGCGACTCCAGCCCGCCGCACGCGGCCGCGAGCGCCACCCACGGGACCAGTGCGAGCGCGAGCCTCCGCATCGTCGGTTCTCTTCGATCCAGGACCCCTGGATGCGTCGTTCGGTCACATCGCATCAGAAGCGGTACCCCGCGCCGAGGAGCAGCTCGCCGAAGCCGCTCGATCGGTTCTCGCCGTCCACGCGAAGCACTGTCCAGTCCAGGTGCAGCTCCGCCCCGGCGCTGAGGCCGCGCCCGATCGGGACGCTCGCGCCGAGCAGAAGACCCGGCATGAAGGTGAAGTAACTCTGCGGCGGCGCGAGCGCGAGGTCGAAGCGGCGGTCGATCCAGACCGCCGAGAGGCGCGGGCCGGCGAGCAGCGATGCCCCGCGGAGCGCGTCCGGCTCGAAGCGCCACGGGAGCGCCACCCCGGCCGCGCTCACCGAGTAGCGGAACCAGGCCGCGTGCGGCCCTTGCTCCAGGCGGGAGCTGCCCGACGACGTCGACACGTCGAGGCGCAGCCCCATCCGCGGGCGCGGCCACTCCCGGCAGGTGAGCGCCGCCCCGAACGCCGGGATCGCGCCGAGCACGTCACGGCGGCTGCGCGCGTCGAGGAACGACAGGAACGCCAACCGTGGCGCGATCTCCCAGCGCCCCTCGGCACGCGCGCGGAGGTGATCCAGGTCCAAGCGCTCGCCGTCGCGGAGCGCCAGCACCTCGTTCACGACCTCGGGCCCGCCGCCCTTCGCCACCTGGACCCGGTGCCGTCCCGTATCGAGCGCGACGCCGCCGGGGAGATTCGCGAGCGGCTTGCCGTCGACGCGGACGGTGAACCCGTCGAGCCGTGGGGCGTAGCTGTACAGCTCGGGCTTGCCTCGCCGCGCGATCTTCCCCACGAGGACGATGGGATCCACGCCGACCTCGGTCGACTCGGCGGTCGGCCGCTGCCGACCGCCGGTGTACTCGTAGGTCATCCGCCGCGCGTAGTCGTGGGCTTCCGAGGCGGTCACCGCGCCGTCGCCGTTCCGATCGGCGCCGACCCGCAGCGCCTCGACGAGGAAGTGCGTGTAGATGTCGTTGCCGAGCTTCTCGTCCTCGCGCGCGGTCTCGCCCCAGTCGCTCGCGGACAGCACGACGCTCGCGCGGGAGACGTCCTCGATCGGGCGCACGAAGAAGCCCGCCTTGACCCCGGCGAGCTCGGCCTGGATGTCGTCGGGGAGGAGGGACTTGCCGGCCCCGGAGTGGCAGGCGGCGAGGACGAGGACCTTGCGGCGGGAGCGGATCCGGTCGAAGTCGGCCTTGAGGTCGTCCATCGAGACGCCGGTGCCCGGCACGTCCGCGGCGCGGGTGTCGCGCGCGACGAGGTAGCGCCGGAGCCGGCCCACGCCGTCGCGGGCGAGCGTGCCGTGCGAGGACACGTAGACGACGACGGTGTCGCGCTCGTCGCGCGAGCGGTCGGCGAGCCGCCGGAGCCCCTCGCGGATCTCCCCGCGGCTCGGGCCTTCCGCGAGGACCTCCACGTCGTCGAAGGCACCGCGCTCCGGATCGCGCAGCACCTCCGCCACGGAGGCGGCATCCGCCTCCGGGAACCGCAGCGGCCGCCACTGCGGGTCGTCGAAGCGGTCGATCCCGATGACGAGCGCGAGCCGCCTCGGCGCGTGCGCACGCGCGAGGGTCTCGCCGGGGACGTCGACGGGGACCAGTCGACCCTTCTCGGTCTGGACGGGCGTCGCGCAGGCGATGAGCGCGACGGCCACGAGGGCGCCGGCGCCCACGGTCTGTGACCGCGACCTCATCGCGTCATCTCATCACAAACCGGCGCGCGGCGCTTCACCGCGCCAGGTCAGCGAACCTCCACCTCCACCGCGTCGAAAGAAACGCCGTCGAGTCCTGGAACGTTGGGTGCCATCCCCGCGGGGGTCGCGAGCGCGCTCGCGACCCTGGCGAGACGAGCGTCGTCGAGCGGGTCCTCGCTCGCGACCGCCACGAACCGCTGCGCCCCGAGGGCGTCGAGGAGCGGATACGCCGCCGGGTGTCCGCGTACCGTCGCCTGGGCGCGTCCAGCCCCGACGCGCTCGTGCCAGAAGAAGTCCGGCTTCCCGTGCTGCGGGACGCGCCCGATCGCCACGTCGGCGGCGCGGCCCGTCTCGATCTCGAACTCGAGGCTCGAGGAAGCGCTCACGGTCTGCCCCGAGACGCCTTTCGCGATCTCCACCCCACCTACGCCCGCCGTCAGCACGAGGAACCGGAGCCGCACCGGGACGGAGTGCGCGCCTGCGCCCTTTTCGCCCGTCCAGGTCGGCCGGCGAGGGTCCGAACGAGGTACGAGGAGCCCGGCAACTCCGGCGACGAGGATCGCCGCCGCCGCCGCGAGCGCCACGGGCACGAACCTCGGGGACCGCCGCGGTGGGTGCTCCATCTCGCGGAGGCGCCGCTCGATGCGCGCCAACTCGAGATCGTTGCCGCCGCTCGCGCCGGCCGGCGCGAGGGCGGCGAAGGCCCGATCCACCTGGCCATCGAGCCAGTCCACCGCCTCGCGCGAGGCGAGGAACGCCTCGCACTCGGCGCAGTCCTCGTCGAGGTGCCGTGCGAGCCGGGCCCCCTCGTCGGGGGGCAAGGAGCCCTCGAGCAGCCTCCGATAAGTGGCGTCCGTGAGGTGCGTCACGCTTTCATGACCCCCGGCCCCGCAGCCTGGCCACTTCGGCGAGGAGCGTTCTCTTGACCTTCGCCCGAAACCGCTCGAGGCGCATCGTGATGGCGCTCTTCCCGACGCCGAGCCGCTCGGCGATCTCTCGCGCGGACAGCTTCCCCTCGACGTAGAAGAGCTGGACCGTCTCCTTCTCCGGCCCATCAGGGAGCGATGCCACGATCCGGCGGACGATCTCCACCGCCGCATCGGCCCCGCCCTCGGGAACGGTCACCCCCGCCGGCGCCAGCGTCTCCGCCTCGCGCGAGAGGTCGTCGGAGAGCCGTTCACTGGCGCGCCGCCGCGCGATCCGGGACAGGGCGCGGTTCCGGGCGATCGTGAGCAACCACGGGCCGAAGCGGCCCGGCTGGGAGAGCTTCGCGAGGTTTGCGAACGCGCGCACGAAGGCATCCTGGACCACGTCCTCGGCGTCGTCCCGGTCGAGCGTCGCGAACGCGCGCGCCACGCGATCGACGGCGGGACGGTGGCGGCCGTGGAGGGCCCGAAATGCGGCGCGGTCTCCGGCGAGCGCGGCCGCGACGAGCCGCGCGTCCTCGGGATCCCCTGCGGCGGCGGGGTCGCTCGAGTGCCTCGGCAGCGTCACGGGCCGCGAGGATACTACGAGCCAGCCCTGGAAATCCCCACACCCCGGACGACCGGCCCGATCCGGAGCGCCGGGTGTGGCCGCTGGGCGGGTCGCCGGGTCTCTGATCGACGGCTCCCGCTTATCCATCCTGCCCGCACCCGGGATGCCAGGCCACGACGATGCCCCCGAGCCTCTCCCACTCCCGAAAGGTCTCGCTGACGATCGCCGCGCTCGTCGCGCTGCCGCTCGGGCTCATGGCGTACAAGGTTCGCGCGCTGGGCTACTCGCTCGCCGACGTGCTTCCCGTCACCCAGTACGAGGTGACCTACGCGCTGCAGTTCGACGGTCACGGCGGGGACGTGCGGATCAGGTCCTTCCTGCCCGCGAACGACGCGCACCAGACCATCTCCGAGGAGCGGGACTCCTCGTCGGGCCTCCACCTCACGCAGCAGATCCAGGGCGCGAACCGCGTGGCGACGTGGGCCGGGGCGGAGGTGCCGGACCGCGCCCAGATCCGCCACACGTTCAAGGTCCTGTCGCACCGGATGGAGTACGAGATCCCGTCCGACCTGGCCGTGCTTTCGTCCTACGCCGCGTCCACCGCCGTCTATCTCCGTCCCGAGAAGGAGATCCAGGTGGACGCGCCCGAGATCCAGGCGACGCTCCGGCGGATCGGCGCGGACGCCGGCACCCTTCTCCAGCGGATCCGGCGCATCTACGACCTCACCTCCGGGCTCACCCCGCGTGCGTTTCGCGGGACGACCGACGCGCTGTCGGCGCTGCGGCTCGGGGAGGCGAGCTGCAACGGGAAGAGCCGGCTGTTCGTGGCGCTCGCGCGGGCGACAGGGATCCCGGCGCGGCTCGTAGGCGGCCTCATCCTGACGGGCGGGCCGAAGAAGACGTCACACCAGTGGGTCGAGGCCTACGTGGCCGGCCACTGGGTGCCGTTCTGCCCGACGAACCACCACTTCGCCGAGCTGCCGCAGCACTATCTCACCCTCTATTACGGCGACGAGACGCTCTTCAAGCACAGCGCCGAGATCAACTTCGACTACCGCTTCGAGAGCCGTGCCGCGCTCGTCCCCTCGCTCAAGGCGAAGGCATCCTTCACGCTCTTCAACGTCTGGGCGCTCTTCGACCGCCTGCACCTTCCGTTCACGCTCCTCCGCACCATCCTCATGCTGCCCGTGGGCGCGCTCGTGGTGGTGGTCTTCCGGAACGTGATCGGCATGCCCACCTTCGGCACGTTCCTCCCCGCGCTCCTCGCCGCCGCGGCGGGCGGCACGGGAGCCGGGTGGGCCGTCTTCGCCATGGGGGTGGTCGTCGGCGCGGTCGCCCTCACGCGCTGGGGGCTCGGGCGCCTCGAGCTCCTGCACTCGCCCACGCTCGCGATCCTCCTCGCCGTGGTGGTCTTCACGCTCCTCGTCATCGCGATGGTCGCCGAGCGGTTCGGCGCGCTCTCCCTCACGCGCGTCACGTTCTTCCCGATCGCGGTCCTCGCCATCTGCGCCGAGCGCTTCTACCTCTCGCTCACCGAGCACGGCGGCAAGGCGGCGGGGAAGGAGCTCGCGGGCACCCTCATCGTGATGCTCGCCTCGTACGTGGTGATGAACTCGCTCGCCCTTCAAGTCTTGCTCATCGGCTTCCCGGAGGTGCTCTTCCTCGTCGTCGGCGCGAACATCTATCTCGGGCGCTGGGTGGGCGTCCGGCTCTCGGAGTACCGGCGGTTCCGCGGGCTCCTGTTCGCGGGGGGGATGCCGTGATGCTCCTCTCCGACGCGCGCGCCCACCTGCGCGGGATGCTCGACCGCCGCCGCCGGATGGTGGGGATCAACCGCAGGAACCTGACGCTCGTCTACCCGAACAACGCCCGCCGCGACTACCCGCTCGCCGACGACAAGCTCCTCGCGAAGGAGCGCTTCGCGGCCGCGAGCGTCCCCGTTCCCGAGACGCTGGCGGTCTGCGACGCGCTCTACGCGGTGCCGGCGGTGGTGGAGGGCCTCCTCGGCCGGTCGCGCTTCGTCGTGAAGCCGGCGAACGGCTCGGGCGGCGGAGGCATCCTCGTCGTGGGCGCCTGGCGCGAGGACGGGTCGTGGTCGCGCGCCGGCGGGGCCCCACTCACCCCGCTCAGCCTCCAGCGCCACCTCGCCGACATCGTGTTCGGCGCGCACTCGAACCAGCTCGAGGACCGGGCGTTCATCGAGCGGCGCGTCGATCCGCATCCGCTGTTCGCCGAGCTCTGGGCGGACGGGCTCTGCGACGTGCGGGTGATCACGCTGAGGGGCGTCCCGGTGCTCTCGATGATCCGCGTCCCCACCGCCGAGTCGGGTGGGCGCGCGAACCTCCACCAGGGAGGGCTCGGGATCGCGGTCGACCTCGCCACCGGGAGGACCTTCCGGGCGGTGCACCGGGGGGCGGCGGTGGCGCGTCACCCCGAGTCCGGCTCGGCGCTCCTCGGGCTCGAGCTGCCGAGCTGGCCGGAGGTGCTGGACGTGGCTCGCCGCGCGGCCGCGGCGGTCTCCCTCGGCTACCTCGGCGTCGACGTGGTGGTGGACCGGAAGCGAGGGCCGCTCGTGCTCGAGCTCAACGCCCGCCCCGGGCTCGAGATCCAGAACGTGAACGGCGTCGGCCTCAGCGACGCCCTCGCGCGCGCGGGGTTCGCGTGAGCCGGCTCGTCGTGGATCGGCTGTGGCCGCTGCTCGTGGGCCTCGCGGCGCTCCTTGCCGGCGCGCTCGTCCTCCAGCAGTGGGCGGGGCGCCGCGGCAACGAGACGATCCGCATCGCCATCCACGACGAGAGCTCGGCGGGGGACGAGGACGAGGACGCCGTCGCCGGAAGCGACGAGGCGGTTGTCGACGGTGCGGTCCTCTCCGACCTCCACGAGCGCGCCCGGCTCGCGGCGCGCCGCGCCCAGTTCAAGGAGGCGGTCCAGCTCTACGGGGAGGCGCTCGCGAAGAACGCGCGGTCCGCCGCGCTCCAAGGCGAGCTCGGTTACTGGTTGATGATCTCGGGCGAGGCGAAGAAAGGCCTCCCCCACCTCCAGCGCGCGGACGAGCTCCGGCCGACCGCGCGCACCGCGCTCCGGCTCGGCAGGGCCCGGGAGAAGCTCGGCGACCGCGCCGGCGCGGAGAAGGACCTGCGTCGCGCTCTCGCGCTCCGCCCCACGTACCGCGCCGCCCGCATCGCCCTCGGCAACCTCCTCCGGAGGAAGGGCGCGAACGAGGAGGCGATCTCGCTCCTCGAGGCGGCGACGGGCGCGGGCTCGAACGAGGAGCGGGCGCGGGCGCTCGTGGCGCTCGGCGCCGCGTACCTCGAGGCGGGCCGGCGGCCGGACGCGGAACGGGCGTTCGAGCGCGCGATCCAGTTCGCGCCGGCGCGGGCGGAGGTGCGCCTCTCCGTCGCGCGTGCCTGGCTCGGCACCGAGAAGAAGGACGACGTCGCGCGCGCGCTGCAGATCATCCAGCGCACCGCCGAGCTCGCGCCGGACGTTCCCGGCGTGTACGGCACCCTCGGCCATGCGCGGGAGCGCGCGGGCGATGCGGCGCTCGCGCTCGAGGCCTACGATCAGGCCCTCCGCCTCGACCCCCGCTACCACTACGCACGGCGGCGCCTCGTCCACCTGGCGCTGCAGTCGCGCGACTTCCAGCGCGCACGGCACGAGGCAGACCGCCTCCTCGCCGACGCTTCGGGCGTGCCCGAGCACCGGTTCCTTGCGGCCCTCGTCGCCGACAAGGAGGGGCGGCGCGCGGAGGCGCGGAAGGGATACCTCGATGCCATTGCGGTCGCCGGAGGCGATTACCCGGAGGCGTACGTGACCCTCGGCGCGCTCGAGAAGGCCGCCGGGGATCCGGTGAAGGCGAGGGCCGCGCTGGAGAAGGCGGTCGCCCTCCGGCCCGACTACGACGTCGCCTGGACCAGCCTCGGGAAGCTCCACGAGTCCGAGGGGCGCCCCGCCGCCGCCGAGGCCGCCTACCGCAAGGCGCTGGAGATCGATCCGGGTCATGCCCCCGCCTGGCTCGCGCTCGGCCAGCTGCACTCCGCCGACGGACTCCTGGACGACGCGATCCGGGAGCTGAAGAAGGCGCTCGAGGCGAAGCCGGGGTACGACGCGGCGGAGCTCGCGCTCGGGCTGGCCTACGCGAAGGCGGGCCGCCTCGACGAGGCCGTCTCGACGTACCGCGCCCTGCTCGCCGAGGCGCCCCGCCACGTCTCGGCCTGGTACGACCTCGCGCTCGCCCTCGAGGCGAAGGGCCGCGGCGCCGAGGCCCGCGAGGCGCTCCGCAACGCGCTCGCCGTCGATCCGGGCCACGCCGATTCGCTGCGCGAGCTCGCCGCCCTGGAGCTGCGCGAGCGCAGGCTGGGCGAGGCGCGGAAGCGGTTCGAGGAGCTCCTCGATCTCGAGCCCGGCGACGTGGGCGCGCGCGCCGCCCTCGCGGAGATCGCGGCGCTCGAGGGGAACCGCCCCGGGTGCGAGGAAGCGGCGCGGAAGCTCCGGGGCGAGGCCCCGTCGGATCCGCGCGTGCAGGCGCTGGGCGCGCGCTGCGGCGCCGTCGCCGCGCGGGCCGGGAATCCCTGAAGAAGTGGAGGAAGCATGATCGCAACGACGACACGTCTCAGCGCCTTCGCCATCCTCGCCGTGGCGCTCGGATCGAGCCTCTCGTGCGGGACGAAGGGAAGCGGCGGCGGACCCCCAGGCAACGCCTTCGTGCCCATCGACCCGAACCGGCCGGGCGACGCGCTCTACGCCCAGGCGCTCGCGCACTTCGACGCCGGCGTGACCGCCCAGAGCGCCGGGATCGCCGACCGCAAGTCGGGCAACGCCACGGCGGCGCAGAGCGACTTCCAAGCGGCGCAGACCGAGTTCACCACGGCGCGCGGGCTCTTCGACCAGCTCCGGAACGACACGGTTCTCTGCGGCCCGAGCCCCACCTCGATCCGCTGCGACGCCGCCGCGTACTACGGGGGCCGGTGCAGCTACGAGATCGGGATCGGCGCGAACGAGCTCGCGGCCCTCGCCGGCACCGCGAGCACCTCTTCCACGAGCTTCCAGGACGCCGTGGCTCGGCTCGATGCGATGGAGGCGGCCTATCCCGGCTCCTGGATGCTCGACCAGGCCGCCTACTTCGACGGCCGCGCGCGGTTCCACCTCGCCCAGGGCGCGACCCCGCTCGACACCTACGCGAACGCGCGCGCGCAGTTCCAGACGGCGCTCGCCGCCAATGCAAGCGGCACCTACGCCGCCAACGCGCAGTACTACATCGGACGGTGCTGGTACGAGGAGGCGTTCAAGCTCGTGAACGCCGTTCGGCCCGCTCCCGGCTCGCCCGACTACGTGGCCGCGAGCGCCGATTTCCACGACGCCGAGATCGAGCTCGGGAAGGTGCTCACGAACTACGGAACGAGCTCGTACGCCGTGAACGCCCGCTACTACCTGGGGAAGACGTTCTACGAGCGGCCGTACGACAGCACCGTCTCGAACGCGCAGCGCATCGCGAACCTGAACGCGGCCATCGGCTGGTTCGACCAGGTGATCGCGGCGAGCGGCCGCTTCGTTCCTGGGTCCCACTACTGGCGCGGCCGCTGCCATTACGCGCTCGCGTTCGAGCTCGTCGTCGCGCCGAATGCGCCGGACGCCGGGCAACTCGGCCTCGCGCTACTGGATCTGAAGGCGGTGCCGCCGCCGGACGTCTACGCCGACAACGCCCTCTACTACGTCGCGAAGTGCTACGTGCACCTCCCCGTCGTGACCACGACGGATCCGGCCGGCGCCTACTGCACCGTCGGCCGCGCCGGCGACTCGCCCCCCGCCTCCGCCTGCGACGCGTACACGGCCCTGAAGACGCTCGCCGCCACGAACGCGCTCTACGCCGGGAGCCCGTACGTGGCGACGACACAGACGTACATCCAGACGACCCTCCCTTCCTGCGCCTGCACCTGGTGACCGATGATCTTCACCGCACTGCTCGCCTCTCTGCTCGCCGCCCCGGCCGCCGGCTCCGAGGCATCACCGGCCGAGGGCGCCGATGGCACCCAGGCGTGGACGCTCGGTCACGTGAAGCTCGGCGCGTACGCCGGCGGCTTCGACGGGAGGGGCGTCCGGACCGCGTCGGGCGGCGCGGCCCTGGTCGAGGGCACGGCCGCGCCTACCATGAAGACCGGCGCATGGAAGCTCGACGTCCCGCTCCGCTTCCATCACTTCCAGACGTTCGGCGCGAGCCTCTCCGAGACATACGGCAGCGCCTCCGTCGGGATCGAAGACCGTGTCGCGAAGGCGCTGCGCCTCGGCGCCAGCCTGGGACTCTCCGGCGCGTGGCGGCCGGACTGGCCGGACCTCTACCAGCCTCAGGCGAACAATCCCTCGCCAAGCGGCGGGTTCGAGCTCACGCCGACCAACCGTTACAGTTACCTCGCCTGGCACGCGGGGGCGAGCCTGGGGGTGACCCCGTTCGCACGGAATCACCTTCGCCTGAAGTACCAGTACGTCCACACCGGATACGTGCGCGATCCGAACTTCCGCCTGGACCGGCCCATGCACCTCACCCCTCGCGACAACGGGCAGCACCGGCTGGAGAGCTCGTGGCGGGCGTTCGGGGACGGGTACGCGGTGGCGGCGCGGTTCGAGTACGTGCACAGGCAGGACGAGGTCTACCTGGCGCGCAACGCCGTCACGGGATTGACGAACTTCTACACGACGCCCTATCAACGGCTCGACCGGATGGAGCCGTCCGTCGAGGTGACCGTGAAGCGTCTCGCGGACCGCCTCGACGTCTCGCTCCAGTACGGCTACCAGATCCAGGACGACCTTTACCAGGGGTACTACTCGTACTCCGGGCACCATCCGCGGCTCACCGTCGAGTACGCGTTTACGGAGCGCTTCTCCGCCCGCGTCGAGGGGGAGGCGTGGCTGCTCGAGTACGGCCCGAGCTCCAAGGCGGCGGGGCTCCCCCCGGACCCGACGGTCCCGGGCCGGCTCGAGAACGGGACGCGCCTGTACGATCGCCGCGGGGCGGTGGGGGCGACCGCCTCCTACGCGTTCACGAAGAGGCTCGCCGCGAAGCTCAAGGGGGAGTGGGTGAGGCGCAGCACGAACTACCCGGACTACGTGCCGGGCTATTACCCCTCGACGAAGCTCTACGACATTGAGTGGCGCTACGTGAACACGCTGGTGGTGGCGGGGGTGGAGCTCCGGCTGTAGGCGGCAGGGCCCGGTTGGCGTGAGCCCCGAGTCCGAGCCCGAAGAAAGCCGGGCGCGCGGCCTCGCGGCGGTCGCGGCGACGCGGCCGCCGGTTCGTCTTCTTTTCCGGCGCCGCCCGTCCCGCGCCCGCTTATCCTCCTCGCCATGCCCCAGCTCGATCTCGCGAAGGCGATGGACACCGCCCGCCGCGCCGTGGAGGCCGCCTCCGCGGCGAGCCTCGCCCACTTCCGGCGCGGGGTGCGCGTCGAGGTGAAGCCCGACCGCACCCCGGTGACCCAGGCGGATCGCGACTCGGAGGCGGCGATCCTGGCGGTGGTGCGGGAGGCGTTCCCCGATCACGGGTTCCTCGGCGAGGAGACCGGCGCGCACGCGGGGCTCGCGGGCACCCGCTGGATCGTGGACCCCCTCGACGGCACGAAGGGGTTCACGCGCGGGCGCGGGTTCTGGGGCGCGCTCGTCGCGCTCGAGCACGAGGGCCGGATCGACGCCGGGGCGATGGCGCTGCCCGCGCTCGGCGAGACCTACTGGGCGGCGAAGGGGCTCGGCGCGTGGATGCGCGCGGGGGACGGAGCGCCGGTCCGGCTCCGCGTCTCGGGCGTCGCCGCGTGGGACGACGCCACGCTCTCCTTTGGCGAGCCGCACGTGCTCTTCCGCCCCCCGATGCTCGAGCGGCTCGCCGGGCTCGCCCTCTCGGCCCAGGCCGCGCGCTGCTACGGCGACCTCGCCGGGTGCGCCCTCGTCGTGCAGGGGAAGGCAGAGGCCTGGGTCGAGGCGGGCGTGCAGATCTGGGACCTCGCGCCCTTGCAGATCCTCGTCGAGGAGGCGGGCGGGACGTTCACCGACCTCGACGGGAAGCCGACCCACGCCTCCGGCAGCTGCGTCGCGTCGAACGGCCTCGTGCACGCGCACGTGCTCGCGGCGCTCGCGGGAAGGTAGCGACGCCGACCACCTCACGACCCGGACCCTTCTGATTCATCACATCTTCGCGGAGCGACGGCCGTCGGAAGAGCGCGCAAGCGCGAGGGGGAGGAGCCCGGAGGCGAACGGGATTCGGCAACGAGGAGTGCGGCGGCCGGGACGTCCCCGTGACCGGGAACCCCCGAGAACCGGAGCGACGTCCTGCCGCGGTTCTTCCAGCTCTCGAAGCGCGAGGCGAAGATGGTCTCGGCCGCGCTCCGGCCCGACGAGGCCGCGCCGCACCGGGATGTCGTCACCGCAGTGCGCGCCCCGGCCGCAGCGTCCGCGCTCGACGTCGCCCTCGGGGTGGACGCCGATTCGGACGGCGCTGTCACCTATGTACCCGGTCTGGACCACTCCCGCGCCGGCGCCGCTCTGTTTCGTCCGGATGAACCGCCGCGTGCCAACTCGGAGCCGGTGCCGCTGCCGCGCGCACCGCGGACCGAGATCGACCCGCTCACCGCCGACCTGAGCCGCCTGCACGTGACGGTGTCCCACCGGTTCCTCGAGAAGCTCGGTCCCGCGGCGAACGCTTCGCCGCGGCGCCCCTTCGATGCCCCAGAGAGCCGACTACCCCATCCACTCCGGGTTCTGCGTCGTCCCGTCGTACTCGGTCGTCGTCTTGTAGTGCTCGCTCGTCCCCGCGCGCGCCCGCTCCGCAGTCCGCGCGAGGAGCGCCGTGACGTCCCCCTCCGGCATCGGCTGGAACCCGCCGGCGATCCGCAGCGCCTGCCGGACCCGGTCCTCCGACTCGCAGCCCGTCACGACCACGCTCACCGGGAGGCTCATCGCGTAGCGCAGGCACTCCTCCGCGGACGCGATCCCCTCGTAGACGATGCGGCCGTCGGCCATCGGCTTCATCCCGATGACGCCGATCTCCTGCTCGACGAGGCGCGGCAGCACCTGCCGCTCGAAGCTGTCGAAGTGGGCGTCGAGCACGTTGAGCGGCATCTGCACGGTATCGAAGCGGAACCCGTGCGCGTCGGCGGCGTCGAGCATCGCGAGGTGGATGGCCGGAGCCTTGTGGCCGGTGAAGCCGACGAAGCGGACCTTGCCGGCGCGCTTCGCGTCCGCGAGCGCCTCCATCGCGCCGCCCGCGCGGAAGGCGCGGTCGGGGTCGTCGCCGTGGATGACCTCGTGGAGTTGCATGAGGTCGATCCGGTCGGTGCCGAGCCGCTGGAGGGACTCGTCGATCTGCCGGGCGGCGGCCTCCTTCGTCCGCCCGTCGATCTTCGTCATGAGGAACGCGCGGGCGCGCCAGCCGTCGCGGAGCGCGAGTCCCATGCGCCGCTCGCTCTCGCCGCCGTTATAGTCCCAGCAGTTGTCGAGGAAGGTGAGCCCCCCGTCGATCGCGGCCCGCACGATGCGGACGCTGTCCGCCTCGGATACGCCCGCCTGCGCCATGTGGTAGCCGCCGAGGCCGGCGAGCGACACGACCTCGCCCGTGCGACCGAGCCGCCGCCGCGCGATCCCTCCCCCCGCCGACATCCCCGTTCCTCCACCGCACCCGACGGCCGGCGCCACCGTGGCCGCGAGCGCGAGCCGCAGGAAGTCCCGACGCGTCATGCGCACCCCTCCGCCCAAGATGGCGACGGCGGCGCCGCGCGGCGCGGCTAGGAGAGGCGCCGGAAGAGGTCGACCACGGCGCCGGTCCGGCCGGCCGCGCGTGCCCGGCCGCGCGCCCACTCCCGGAGCGCCTTGATCTGCTCCTCGTACGTCCGGAAGAGCGGGACCACGTCCTGCGCGACGCGGCGGAGGTCGACGCTCTCGAGCTCTCGCCCGAACGCGTAGGCGCGGTGGAGCCCGCCCACGACGACCTGCTCGAGCTCCGCGCCGGAGTAATCGCCGCACAGCTCCGCGACCCCGGCGACGTCCACGCCCTCGGGGTCGCGGCCTCGGCGACGCAGGTGGAGCGAGAGGATCTCGCGCCGGGCCTCGGGATCCGGCAGGTCGACGAAGAAGAGCTCGTCGAACCGGCCGCGGCGCAGGAGCTCGGGCGGCAGGCGCGAGACGTCGTTCGCCGTGGCGACGACGAACACCGGGCCGCGCCGCTCCTGGAGCCAGGTCGAGAACGCGCCGAGCAGGCGGGCGGCGCGCGCGTCGGCGCCGTCGCCGGGGCTCGAGCCGGCGAAGCCCTTCTCGATCTCGTCCACCCAGAGCGCGACCGGCGCGAGCGCCTCCGCCGCCTCGAGCGCCCGGTGCAGACCCTCCTCCGCGCCGCTCGCCCCGAGCACGCGCGGCAGGTCGAGCCGGAGGATCGGGACGCCGAGGCTCGCGGCCGCGGCCTTCGCGGCGAGCGACTTCCCGCAGCCCTGGATGCCGACGAGCAGGACGCCGCGCGGCGGCGGCAGGCCGTAGCGCGAGGCGTCCGGGTCGAACGCGAGCGCGCGCTCCTCCATCCACGCCTTGAACGCGGGGAGGCCGCCGAGGTCCTCCGCCTTCTCCGCCGACTCGACGAGCTCGAGCCCGAGGTCCCGCGCGAGGAGCCGCTTCTTCTCGGCGGCGATGACCGCCGCGCCCGCTTGACCGAGCGACGGGTCGCGGCGCAGCGCGCGCGTGAAGGCGCGCCGGGCCTGCGTCTCGGAGAGGCCCCGCGCCGCGACGAGCGCGCGGTGGCGGACCTCCGGGGCGACCGGCGCCGGCTTCTTCGGATGGGCCAGCCCGGCCTGGACCGCGTCGAGCAGCGCCGCGAGCTCCCCGTCCTCCGGCAGGGGCAGGCGAAGCACCGCGGTGTCGGCGGCGAGGCCGTCGGGCAGCTCGAGCCGGGGCGCCACGACGACGAGGCAGCGCCCCTCCCCGCCGAGGGCGGGCAGCGCGTCGCGCAGGTGGCGCGCGACGAGCGGGTCACGCAGCGCCACGTGGAAGTCGAGCGCGACCGCGAGGAACGGCGACGGCGCGCGGACGAGCGCGTCGAGGAACGCCGCCGGATCGCGAGCGCCCGGCGCGAGGCCCTCGAACCCGCGGTGGGCGGACCAGACCGCGGACCGTGCGTCGAAGGCGCGCGCCGCGGCGCCGCAGAGCGCGATCGCGCGCTCCTCCTCCGTCGTCACGAGATAGACGATGGGCGTCCCGGCCGACCAGAGCTCGGCGATCTCCTGGACGATCCCGATCATGAGCCCTCCACGTCGGC
>DASWEI010000004.1:0-11050 GCA_036394835.1 Anaeromyxobacter sp.
GGCGCCGTGCTCTGGGTCTGCGTGATCCTCTCCGACGTCACGGAGGCCCATCCCGCCGAGGAGGTCCCGCAGGAGGCTCGCCGCGAGGCGGAGCGGGCCATACAGGTCTTGATTCGCCTCCAGGCCGTCACCGCGTCGCTCGCTGCGGCGCTGACGCCGGCCCAGGTCGCTCGCGTGGTGACGGAGCAAGGGATCGGGCTGCTCGACGCGACCGCCGGGAGCCTCTCCTGGGCCGTTGGCCGCGAGCAGCTCGAGGTCCTGGACGCGTTCGGCTACCCGGATGAGTCGCTCGTCGCCGGGCGGCGCTTCCCCGCCGACGTCCCCACCGCGCTCGCCGACGCGTTCCGCACCGGCGAGCCGATCTGGCTGGAGTCGCCCGCGGATCACTCGGCACGCTACCCGCACCTCAGCGTTGCGCACCATCATCCGAGCGCCGGCGCGTCGGTCGCGGTGCCGCTCGTCGCGGGTGAGCGGGTCGTCGGCGTGCTGGGGATGGACTTCAACGCGCCGAGGCGGTTCGACGCGCCGGACCGCAGCGTCATCCTGGCGATCGCGCACCAGACCGCGGAGGCGCTGGAACGCGCGCGCCTGTACGAGCAGCAGCAGGCGCTGCGCGCGCAGGCGGAGCGGACGGCGGCGCTCCTCGATACGATGTTCTCGAGCGTCCCGATCGGGCTCGCGTTCGTCGACTGGGACCTGCGGTTCGTCCACGTCAACGCGGCTTGGGCGAGGCTCCACGGGAAGATGCCGGCCGCGTGCGTCGGCAAGCTCGTCACCGACGCGCTCCCCGGCGAGGAGGGTGCGACGCGCATCGGCCGCTGGCGGCGGGTGCTCACGACAGGCGCTCCGGTGCTCGAGCTCGAGGAGCAGCGCAGCAGCCGCGACGATCCGTCCGCGATCCGGACCTGGCTAGAGAGCTGCTATCCGGTCGTCGCGGGCGGCGACACGATCGGGCTCGCCGTCGTCACGCGAGAGATCACCTCCGCACGGCGCGCGGAGGAGTTCCGCAGGAACCTGCTCGGGATCGTCGGGCACGACCTCCGCAACCCGCTCAGCGCGATCTCGGGCTTCGTGCACGTCCTCCGCAAGACCGGTGGGCTGGACGAGGGCCAGGTCCGGACCATCCAGCGCATCGACGAGTGCGCGCTCAAGGCGGCGCGCATCGCCCACGACCTGCTCGACCTGACGCGCGTCGAGTCCGCGCGCGGGATCCGCATCGAGCCGCGCGCAACCCGCGCGGACGACATCTGCGCCGAGGTCGTCGCGGAGGGCGAGACCGCGGTGCCGGCTCCGCAGATCCGCGTCGCAGGACGCGGCGACCCCGCCGTCCACTGGGACCCGGAGCGCGTGAGCCAGGCGCTCGCGAACCTCGTCGGGAACGCGCTGAAGCACGGGGCGAGCGGCGAGCCGATCACGGTGGAGTGGGACGGCACCGGCGATCCGGTGTCGGTTCGCGTGCACAACTTCGGAGAGCCCATCCCGCCCGCCGTGCGGGCCCACCTGTTCGAGCCCTTCCGCCAGGGCGCGGAGACCGGCGGGCGGGCGAGCGGCGTCGGGCTCGGGCTCTTCATCGCGCACGAGATCGCGCGCGCTCACGGCGGAACGCTCGAGGTGCGGTCGAACGAGACGGAGGGGACGGCGTTCACACTCCGGCTTCCGCGACAAGCGTCGCGCTGACCCCGCGACGGCCCTCGGCCGCCGTCCCGGCGGTCACCATCAGGACGCTGCCGCCCGGCGCCTCCCGCTCGACCACGAGATCGAGACAGGGGAGACCAGCCTGCTCGAACAGGTAGAGGAACTCCTGCTCGGTGCGGTGGATGAGCGGCCAGTCGCCGAACCACTCCATGAAGAGCCGCGACGGGTTGTCCGCCGCGAAGTTCCCGATCAGCATCTCGCCGCCGGGCCGGATCGAGCGCGCGAGGACGCGCAGCAACCGCACCGCGATCCGGTCCGGCAGGTAGTCGAACAGCCCGAGCGAGACGAGGAGGTCCGCGCCGGCGAGCGGCGCGGCCGCGTACGGGTCGCGGGCGATGCGGATCGCGTTCTCGTGCCAGAGCTGGACGCGCGAGTCGCCGTCGAGGATGCGCTGCGCGTAAGCGAGCGCCTCCTCGTCGCCGTCCATCGCGAGGAAGCGCGCACGCTGCGCGCGCGGGCCGCTCAGGACGTCGCTCTCGAGGCGGCAGGGGCCGCACGCGATGTCGGCGATGAGCGCCGTCGGCTGCGCCGCCAGCCGCTCGTCGATCCACCGCGTCACGTACCGCTTCCGTTCGACGACGGCGCGACCGGCCGCGCAGTCGAGGACGAAGTCGTCCAGGAACCGCCCGACGACAGTCGTCGAGGTCCGCCGCGTGTAGAACGCGTCGAGAAGGAGGTGGTCGCCCGCGAGGCCACGCGGCTTCGTGAGCGACCGATGCATGATCCAGCTCTCGGACAGGACCGCGCGCGTCTCCCGCCGGAAGGCGAGCTGCGCCAGGCGGACGCGCTGGGGCGGGTCCGTCTCGTCGAGGTCGCGGGCGACGTCCACGACAGCCGTCACCGCGCGCTGGAGGCGCAGCCGCGCCGCATCGGGCCGCTCCCTCGGAGCGCGCCTGCGGGAGCGGCGCGCGGCGTCGAGCAGCGCCTGCGTCGCCTCCCGCAGGGGAGCTGGTAGGGAAGCTTTCACGGGGTGATCTCCGGCATGTCAGTCTGGGTGTGCAACGATGCGAACACCGGCGGGCGCGAAGGTCATTCCGCTGCGGATGCATTTCCGGACGCTGCGCCACGGTGACCCGGCGGCCGCGCGCGTGCGCGCCCGCCCGTGGGCCGAGCGGGCGCCGGAGTGGAACATCCGGCCGTGCGGTACCAGATTGAGCGCGGTGGAAGGCCTCGAGCCAGGCACGAGCGACCTCGAAGCGCGGATCGCGGCCGCCACGTCGCTCGATACCGTGCGCGGGGTGATCTTCAACTCGACCTTCGCCCTGCTGTCCGAGGCGGCGGGCAAGCCCGCGGCCGTCGAGTGCGATCCCGTGAGGCGTGGCCACCGCAACGAGTTCTTCTCGTATCCCGTGACCGAGTACCTCCGCCTCGCGTGGCGTGCGGCCGATCTTCTCGCGGTCCGGTACGGGGGCCGCGAACACGCCTTGTGGCAGATGGGCGCGGGAGCTTCGCGGCGCTGGCTCGGCGGACCGCTCGGTTCGACGCTGGTCGCGTTCACCGGTCGCGATCCCCGCCGCCTCCTGACCAACGTCGCGAGCGGTTATCGCAATGTCGTGAGCTACGGCGCACGCAGCATCGAGGAGTGGCTCGGAGAGCGGCACGCTCGGCTGCTCTTCCGGCACGACTTCCTCGTCCCCCCGTTCCACTGCGGCGCACTGACCGCGGCGCTCGAGGTCACCTGCGGCATACCCTTCCGGGCGGAAGGCCGGCAGATCGGGTTCCTTGACTCCGAGTACGATGTCACGTGGTGACGCTCCCCCGTGCTCGAGACGCGGGGCCGCCACTCCTCCAGGACACGCGACGCTCCGTTCCTACTTCGTCTCCGCGAGCGGTGGCTCGCGCGCGCCTCGTCGCGGAGGGGAGCACGGCGCAAATGATGTTCGACTACGCGGCCCAGCGCCCCGTGGCGATTGACGGTCTTCGCGAGCTGCTGGCGAACGTCTGAGCGGTGCGCGATCGCTGAAGCGCATCAGAATTGGAAGGGCGTCGCGACGGCGAGTTCGAACTGCGGCACGTCGCTCGTGAGCCCCATCCCGACGTTCACTTGGAGGAAGCCACTCCGGGACGCGAGCGTCGCCACCCCGACGCGGAACACCGCCGAGGTGCGATCGCTGCGGTAGACGCGCTGGCCGTAGAGCTGGTAGGGGCGCGCGTGCCCCGCCTCGAAGGCGAACGAGAGCGAAGTCTCGGGGCTCACGGCGAGAACCGCGCCGGCGGAGCCCCCGAACTCGTTGCCGGCCCGGAACCAACCGGTCGGTACCCAGCGGGCCACGCTCACCGCGTAGCTCCCGGTGGCGAGCAGGACGATGGGATCGATGGCCTTCACGAGGGCGATGGTCCCGCCGAACTGCTCGACGCCGGTCCCGAGCGGCACCCGCACGTCGGGATCGTCGAGCGGCGTCCGGCCGCTCCGGGACTTCCAGAAACCGCCCAGGAGGACGTCGGGAATCTTCGAGCGCCCCCGGAGCGCGTGCCAAGTGAGGCCAAGCCGCGCGTCGCCGAGCCCGCCGCCCTCGGCAGCCCGCGCCAGCGCGTCGTCGCTGCCCGGCGTGATCCGCATGTACACGAACGGCGCGCTCGCTTCCACCTGGAAGGCGAGCGGGAGCCCCAGGCGGAGCGTCAACCTTCCGGAGAAGAGATCCGTCCGCGCGCCGAACGCCGCGCCGTCGCGGCTCGCGGCCGGCGGCGCGTCGCCATCCGAGTGGGCGTACGAGACCTGAGGCACGATCTCGACGCGCCCCGGGCGGAGGAGGAGACCGCCCTTCTGGACAAGCGTCCGCTCCAGCGCGCGGTCCGCCGCCGCCGCGCGCTTCGCCTCGGTGTCGTTCGCGGCCGGCGTCGCCGGCGTGGGTGACGGACCCGGCTCCACCGGCGCCGGCGGCGCCGCGGGCGCCGGTGCGTCCTGCGCGGCGGGACGTGTCGGAGGTTCGGCCGGGGACTCGTCTGCGAGCGCGTGCCCGAGCCGGAGCACGGCGACGAACGCGGAGGCTAACGCCCGTCCGCGCCGGCGGATCACGGCGCCCACCGGGCCGTGCCGCGGATGACCGCGTCGGGCACAAGCGGCGTGGACGCCGTCTCGTCCCGGCGCCGCGTCCCCGGGGGACCCCCGCGCACGACGAACGCCACGCGCGGAGACCACACCGCCTCGAACTGCTCGCGCTGCATGATCCGGTTGCCGTACGCAGGATCGGCGAGCACCACCCTCCCGTTCACGAGGCCGCGGAACACCATGAAGTGCGGCCGGCCGCCCGCGAGCGTGGGCACGATCGCGGACCCGAGCCGCGCGAGCGCGGCGAGCGTGACGTTGCCGAACCCGGCGGGGGCGTATCCGCGCGCGGACGCGTACCGCTTCAGATCGAGCAGCGTGAAGCCGCCCTGGCTCCGGATGCGCTTCGGGTCCGCGTGCTGGAGGAGCCCCGCGACCACCTCCCCCTCGGTCACCGGATCGCCGTGCTCGTACGTGAGGAGCGTGCTCAGGGCGGCCGCACCGCAGCTGAGGTCCCAGCCCTGCGGAACGACGCGCTCGTGCCGGAGCTCGAGCATCGAGCGAACGGGCTTCCGCGCGTCGGCGCGCGGCCGGGACGGCGCGACCAGCGCGAGCATGACGGCGACGGCTGTGAGGCAGCGCGCCATGGGCAGACGGCGAGCCGGAAGGGATCGCCCCGCGCGGGCGATCCGTTCCGGCCGAGCGGAGTCGGCTAGTTGTGCTGGTTCACGATGTAGTTGATCTTCACGTAGTTCGACGCCGCGGCGACCCCGGTCTGGGTTTGCCAGGCGGCGGCGAACCCCGCGTGCTTCGCGAGCCCGTACGCGTGCCCCTTCCCCGGGAAGTTGTTGAGCGTGGCGGTCTGGGTCTGCGTGGTGACCGCCACGGCCGTCTGGGTCACGGTGATCGGGCTGACGTTCAGGTTGAGGTTCGTCGTGGGCAGCGCCACGGACTCGGTGCCGCCTGCGACGGCGTCGAGCTGGGTGTCGCTCAGGGCCACCTCGCTCGCGCGCGCGAAGCCGGCGAGGGCCAGTAACGTGAGAACGACTGCGAACCGCTTCATGATCTCCTCCCTTTGGGGTTGATTAGCTTTTACGCTAAGCCCCATCCGGTTCTCCGGCAGCGATCGGGCGGGCGCGTTCTCCTCCCCCGCATCTCCCGTCCCTCCCATCGACGCCCGGCGGAGCAGACCCGTCTGCTCGAGCGGCCGCGAGACGACACGGCGCGCCGACGGCGTCCGGAAACGAGGCGGCCGCGTGCGCGCGCGGGGCGCTCAGGAAGGACCACACACGTTGGTCTTCCCGCACGTCTGGCCCGCGGGGCAGGTGCCGCATTGCAGCGTCCCGCCGCACCCGTCGGCGATCGACCCGCAGGTCGCACCCGCGGACGTGCAGGTCCTCCGCTGACAGCAGACGTTCGCGGTGACTCCGCCGCAGGTCTGACCCGTGGGGCATATCCCGCAGTCGAGCATCCGGCCGCAGCCGTCGGGGACCGACCCGCAGCTCGCGCCGACGGACGCGCAAGTCCTCGGCTGGCACGGAGGCGGGGGCGGCGCGCCGCAGACGTTCGCGATGCCGCCGCCGCCGCACGTCTCGCCCTGCGGGCAGCCGCCGCACTCCAGGGCCTTCCCGCAGCCGTCGCCGATCGGCCCGCACTCCGCGCCGGCGGCCTCGCAAGTCGTGGGGCGGCAGCGCGGCTTGCCGCAGACGTTCGCGACGCCGCCCCCGCTGCACGTCTCTCCCTCGGCGCAGGCGCCGCAATCGAGGATGCCGCCGCAGCCATCGAGGACGGGTCCGCAGTTCTTGCCGAGCGCCTGACACGTGGTCGGGACGCAGGCAGGAGCGGTGATCCCGCACTGGTGAGCGCCCGCGACGCCGCACGCTTGACCGATGGGGCAATTGCCGCACGCCAGCGTCCCGTTGCAGCCGTCAGGCACGTCCCCGCATTGCGCCGACAGCGACGCGCAGGTCTCGGGGGCGCACAGCGGCGCCGGAGCCGGAGGATCGCCGGGGCCGCACGCGACCCCCGCCGCGAGCGCCGCGAAAGCGATCAACTTGCCCCGAGCTCCTATGCTCATGACGTGCGCGCGGCCGGCACCGCTGCCGCCGCCAACGTACGTCGCGTCCAGCGGGTCCGCACTGGCCGGGGGCCCGAGCGCGCGTGGAACGCACGCCTCGCCGACGGCGCGACGCGCGGAAGACGGGCTCCGGGCGGCTGCGGCGAGCGGCCCGCCGGAAAACGACCAAAGCAGCTCTTCTCATGCCCGGGCCTGAGCTTCACCGTCGCGCGGCCAGGGGGCGATGGTGGCCCTCGTCCCATCTGCTCGACTCGCAAGTTCAGTGCGTGAACTCGCTTCTCACGCTGGAGCGCTAACCAGCTCACGAACTCGGTTCGAAGATGCGGCCGCGCCGCGCCGCCGAGCTTTCTGGATACGCGTCTTCTTCATGCGGGCGCCGGAAACCGCTGAGCGCGGCGAGTCATCCGACGTAGCGCACTTCGCGCATCATCCCCATCTCCGTGTGGTAGGCGTTGTGACAGTGGAAGGCCCAGCGTTCCCGGGTTGTGGCCCGGAACTGGAACGACACCTCGCCCATGTGCGGGGGGACGAACCGGTTTCCTTCCACGCGCGGGCCACGCGGAAGAAGTGTCCATGCAGGTGCATCGGGTGGAGTCCCATGCTCATGTTCCGCATCCGGAAGCGCACCCGCTCGCCCTTGCGGATCTCGATCGGATCGGCGTCGGGGTAGGCCTGGCCTCCGATCGTCCACGCGGTGGACATCATTCCGCCAGAGAGGACGAGGTCCACGAAGCGATCCGCGCGGCTCCCAGCGTCGTCCGGCTCGACCGCCTCGAGAAGCTCGTGTCGCCCGCTCGTCCTAGCATTGGCACCGCCAATGCTCGGCTAGCGAGTGCGCGAGCACTCACCGTTCCGACTGCCGCGAGCGCGAGGAATCGGCGGCGCGTCATCCGGCCTCGAGCCGTCTCAGCTGTAGCGCGCTCGGGCACGCTCCGGGTTCCCCAACAACTCTCGGACGGGATGGACCGACCGCGGGTCCCGTGCGCGCCGACACTCGGTCGCGAGAGCGAGCGGGCTCGCGTCGCTATGCAACTCGGCCGCTGGGCCGGCTGCGGCGGATGAGGAAGACCGCGAGCGCAACGAGCACGTCCCTCTCGCGCGATGAAGACCGTCATCCCCAGCGCCGCGACGGAGTCCGCCCACCACCAGCCGAGAGCTGCGTTCAGACCCAAGCCTGCGAGCGTGATGATCTAAAGCCAGAAGCAGGCGGTCGTCTGGAACGCGTCGGCCTCGAGCGCGCGGCTTCCGAGTCGCCGCGCCACCCGACGCTTCGCGCGCGCGAGCCACTGCATCGCCACGATCGAGACGGCGGTGAGCGCTATGCCGATGACGCTCGGGCGAGGCGCCTCCCTCGTCTGTAGACGGCGGTACAACATCGTGGAGGAGGTCGACCAGCAAGCCGCGGTCGCGCGGCTGAACGAGGTTCGGGCGACGCTGGTCCCGTTCTGGTCCCGGTGCACGGGACGTGAGGTCAGAAGCAAACTGGTTGCGGGGGCGCGCAACGTCGGCTTCAGCAGAGTTCCCGGCCCGTGTTCACTGCAAGCCTGCCGAGGTACCGTCTTCCCGCATGCGTGCCCTGAACGTCGTCGCTTCGTGCCGCCGCCGCGGGTCTGGTGTCCGGGTGACGGCACGCTGGTTCCCGCTCCTCGTCGCGTATTCGGTCGCGCTGTGTCCCGCGCCAGCTGTTCCCGACGCACAGGCTGCGCCCGCCCCGTCGATGACGGCACAGCCCGACGAGGCGATGGAGAACACGGTGGGGCTACCGGACGCTCTCCCGCTCGCGGAGGCCGTCGCTCGCTTCAACGAGCGCACGAAGCGGCTCTCGGGCGAGCCCAACGGAAACACGCAGCGTCCGCTCACGGACGAGGAGGTACTGACCGCGTTGTGCTACCGGCTCGCGCTCGGGACCGACCTCGCGAAGGCGGGGCGGGAAACGTACGAGCGCATCGTGAGCACCCGGATGTTGCCGAAGGGTGCTCATCTCGACTTCGTCCGTGGCTGGGTCGGGGCGCGACCCCTCGGGCGCGGCACGAAGCCGATGGACATCAAGGTGTGGCAGATCACGCTCTACGTGTGGATGGATCGTCATCCGCTGACACCGGACTCACGGTCTCCAGCTTCGCGGCTGCTGATACGGTTGGAGCACCTCGGGACGACGCCGTCGTCGTTGGTCGCACCGGACGGCAACGACCCCTAGCGCGCGATCCGTCTTCTCGGGGCGACGGCGCGCACGCGCGAACGACGATCGCCAGCGGAAGACGCGAAGCCCCGGTCACCTCGCGGCGGCCGGGGCTCCAGTTGGTTGCGGGGGGCCTGCATCTGCCCTCAACGAACCGCTCTTTCGACAGCACGTTCTTCTTGCGGAGGCTCCAGCCGGCGCTGTTCACCAGGACTCGGCCGCGCGGGGAACCGTAGCCCTCGAACGGCAGCCCCACGTCGGCTAGGGCGACAGGCTGGCGGAGGCGCGGGACCATCGCGAGTCGGACCCCCACAACTCCAGTTCGTAGTCGTTGCCGGGTTCAAGCCGAAACCCGCCGCTTGCCGGCGTGATGACGACGAAGCGGTCGTCCGCCTCCGGCGTGTCGCAAGCCGTGGGCTCCCCACCGCCGCACAACTGGGGCACTCCGGGGTTCGGGCCAATGCGCAGCCCGAGGATGTGGAGTTGGGGAGTACGGTCGCGAGCCATCGCTTCCCAGACGACTTCGTGCCCTCGGGTGAGCCGGATGCGCCGAACGGATGTCTGGTACTCGCCCAGGGTCTGCACGTCGATGAGGAACGTGTTCCCCGCTCGGCGCACGTGAAGCGGCGGCCGCTCGCATCCACCGAGTGCGAGGAGCGCGACCGCTGCGATGAGTCGCGTGCCCCGCACCGCCCCCGACTCCTCGCCAGTGCGGCGCATCAGCCTGCCGCCCCCGGTGGATTGGCCGACACGACGACCCCGCCCGCCTGGAGGTCCTTCATCGACGCCTGCAACTCGGTGTCGTGGTCGAACCCGATTTCGACCCACTGATGGTGGCTCACGAAGGCGCGCGCGTACCCGGCGGTCGGAATCAAGTGCAGGTCCCAGCCGAACAGCATCCCGAGGTGAACCAGGGTCACGACCTCGGCACTCTCGAAGTCTAGGCAGAGATGGCCAGGGGCTTCGTGCAGTAGGCGCGTATCGCCGTACGTCTGCCGAAGCCGGTAGAAGAGGTGCAAGTTCTCGTTCGACGGGAAGATGCCCCAGTCGGTCACCCAGACGAGACAGGAATGGCGCGGCTGAAGCGCCGCTTCGACGCAGCGGCTGAACCAGAGCATCTGCGTGAACGCCTTGCGGAACTCGCAGCGCAGGCCGTGCGGCTTCCCGAGGTCGCGCGTGGGCTTCCGCCGCTCGTCCACCGCGACGAGGCGTTCGGACCATGCGGCGCACTCCTCCGACGTGAAGACGCGCATGCTGTCACCCTACCCTGCCCGCGCGGGCCGGCTTCGCCATCGCCTCACGGCGAACACCAGGACGACCGCAAGCGGAACGAACACCAAGACGAAGAAGGCCGCGTCGTTCATCGCGACGCTGATGCTCATGGCGTACACGACGGCCTTGTCCTCCGGGCGGAGCCTCTCGATGGCGCCGGTGAACACCTCGTACGTCCCAACGCCCGCACCGAGCAGGAGCCCGACAACGACCGCCCCGAAGACCGCCTTCACGTACGACACGCAGCCTCCGTCAGCCGCCACGCGAGCCTGCCGTTCCGGGTGCAGGTCACCTCGTCACCTCCCTCGCGACCCGGACGACGAAGTAGGTTCCCGGCTCCGGCTGCTCCTTGTTGACCGGGTTGTGTCTCTAAGATTGTGTGAATCGGAAGTTCGCGGAGGCTGAAGAGGAAGTGGAAGCTCCTCGGAATCCAAACCCGAACGGCCTCGCTTGGCGGCGAGTCCAAGGAGCTTCCGATGAACGAGGTTGCCGAGCTTGAACTGCCGACGCAAGAGGAGTTCCGCACTGATCTGCGCACCCTCTGCCAGGGCGCGATCCGGGTCGCCTTGGAGGTCGTCCTGGAGGAGGAGATCCGGGCCCTGGTCGGCGCCAAGAAGTGGGAGCGCCAGGGCCAGCGGGTCGACAGCAGGAACGGGACCTACCTGCGCCGGCTCATCACTTCGATGGGCGCCATCGACCTCACGGTGCCGCGCGCTCGCGAAGCCGGGTCTGCCGGCGGCGCCGTGTTCGAGCGGTACAAGCGCCGGAGCGCCGAGATCGACGACACCATGGTGGCGGCCTACGTGCACGGCGCCTCGACGCGGGACATCGGCCAGATCAC
>DASWEI010000005.1:0-12421 GCA_036394835.1 Anaeromyxobacter sp.
GTCCGCGCGCTCGCGAAGAACGTCCTCGTCCACCGCGTGCTCACGAACTTCCGAGCGGAGTCTGAGGGCGTCTCGAGCGAGAAGATCGTGGATACGCTGCTGGAGAGGGTGAAGGGCTAACCCCACGCAACGTGGTCGTGGACCTGGACGTGGACGTGGACTTCGACCTGAACCTCGACCTCGACTTAGACCTCGACCTCTACCCACCCCGGGCCGTGCCTCCCTCACTCCCTACACATCTTCGAGAGCATTCGAACCACGGACTCCAGGATCTCGTTTGCATCCTTTGCCCGGTCCTCTCGCATCAGGCTCAACGCGATGCACGCATCGATCACCGCGCCGCACTCCATCGCGGAGCCTCGGGCCATGGCGTAGAACCGGCGCTGGTCCGGTCCGGTCGTCTTGCCGGATCCTTCAGCGATATTGAGCGAGATCGAGAGAGAGGCGCGGCGGATCTGGTCCGCCAGCGCCGAGTATTTCCGTGGCAACCCGGATGCCGTCTCGGCTGCGATCGGCAGGAACCGGACAGCGAGCTGGTAGACGTCCAGATTCCGGTAGTTCATGGGACGAGCGGTTTGCAGTTGTCGGACCAGGTCCAGGTCCAGGTCGAGGTCGAGGTCGAGGTCGAGGTCGAAGTCCACGTCCACGTCCACGTCCACGTCCACGTCCACGTCCACGACCACGTCCACGACCACGACCACCTCCACGAGGTCGCTCGTGGGTGACCGCAAGCAGTCCCCCCTCGACCCCGCCGTCCTCGCGAAGCTCGGCAACCTCCGCCTGCGCGTGCGCGCCATCGCGGAGGGAGTCCTCACCGGGCTTCACCGCTCGCCGCACCACGGCCAGTCGGTCGAGTTCGCCGAGCACAAGGAGTACGCGCCCGGCGACGACATCCGCCGCATCGACTGGAAGGCCTACGGGAAGTTCGACAAGTACTACGTGAAGCGGTTCGAGCAGGAGACGAACCTCCGCGCCTACCTCGTCGTGGACGCCTCCGGCTCGATGGGCTACCGCGGCCGCCCCGGCGCGATGACGAAGCTCGAGGTGGCGAGCGCCCTCGCCGCGTCGCTCGCCTTCCTCCTCTTCCGCCAGCAGGACGCCGCCGGCCTCGTCCTCGTCGGCGACGAGGTGAGGGGCGCGATCCCTCCGCGCGCCTCCCCGAGCCACCTCGGCCCGCTCGTCGACGCGCTCGAGGCGGCGACCCCGCAGGGCCCGACGCGGCTCGCCCGCGCGGTGGACTGGATCATCGAGCGCGCGCCGCGCCGCTCGTCGGTGCTCGTCTTCTCAGACCTCATGGACGAGGACGAGAAGGTGCTCCGCAAGATTGCCCAGCTCGGCCTGCGCCGGCACGACGTCACGCTCTTCCAGGTGCTCGATCCCGCCGAGCTCGAGTTCCCCTTCGAGGACCCGACGCTCTTCCTCTCGATGGAGGACGGCCGACAGGTCGAGGCGCACGGGCGCGACGTGCGCAAGGGCTACCTCGAGCTCGTCGGCCGCTGGCTCGAGGACGTGAAGCGCACCGCCGCCGAGGCCGACGTGGACTACCAGCTCTGCCGCACCGATCGGCCGCTCGACGAGGTCCTCCTCCCCTTCCTCGCCCGTCGCGAGCGGACCGCGGCCTGAGATGAACCTCGGCTTCGCGAACCCCGCGCTCCTCTGGGGGCTCCTCGCCGCGGCGATCCCGATCGCCATCCATCTCTTCTTCCGCCGCCGCCCGCGCCCGACGCCGTTCCCCGCGATCGACTTCATCCTGCGCGCGCGCCGCGAGACGGAGCGGCGCCTGCGCCTGAAGAAGCTCCTCCTCTTCGCCGCGCGCACCCTCCTGCTCGCCGCGATCGCCGCCGCCATCGCGCGCCCGCGCCTCGAGGCCCCCGCCGCCGCGGTGGCGCCCGTCGCGCAGGGGCCGCGCGCGACCGCCATCGTGCTCGACGCCTCGGGATCGATGCGCTACCGGCTCAGCGGCAAAGCGCTCTTCGAGCGGGCCCGCGCCGACGCGCTCGGCGCGCTCTCGTCGCTCTCGCCGGAGGAGCCCGCGACCGCGGTCGTCTGCGGGAGCGCCGAGCCACAGGTCGACGCGCCCTCGTTCGACCGCGCCGAGGTGCGGCACGTGCTCGAGCGCGCCGAGGCGGAGGCGGGCCACGCCGACGTGACCACCTGTCTCGCCGCGGCCGCGCGCGCCCTCTCCGGCGCGACCGCGCAGGCCTCGCTCGGGAAGCGGATCGTCGTCGCCACCGATCTCGCCGCGAGCGCGTGGCGGCTCGACGTCGCGCCGCCGGTCGTCGAGACGCCGGCCGGGCGGGTGCGGCCCGAGGTGACGGTCCTCGACGCCGCCCGTGGCGCGACGCTCCCGAACGCCGCGGTCGTCGCCGCCGACGCGGAGCCCGATCCCGGCGCCGGCCCGCGCGGCTACCGCGTGACGGTCCAGGTCGCGAACTACGCGGAGAAGCCGCTCGCGGACGCGACGCTCTCGCTCCTCGCCGGGACCGGGAAGGAGGCGCGCACCGCCATCCGCGCCTTCGCGGACGTCCCGGCGAACGGCACGGTGCGGAAGACCTTCTCGTACGCCTTCCCGCAGGGTGGCCCGGCGGTCCTCCAGGTCGCGCTCCCGGGGGACGCGCTCGCCGAGGACGACGCGCGCGCGCTCGCGGTCGTCGTGCCGCGCGAGGTGCGCGTCCTCCTCGTGGACGGCGCGCCGTCGCCGGTCCGCTACCGCGACGAGGCCTACTTCGTCGAGTCGGCGCTCGCCTCGCCCGCGTCGCCCGTGCACCCGACGCTCGTCGACGCCGAGGCGCTCGCCGGCCAGGACCTCTCGAAGTTCGACGTCGTCTTCCTCCTCAATGTCCGCGCGCCCGGGCCGAAGGCGGCGGACCTCGCCCGCTTCGTCGAGGCGGGCGGCGGCCTCTTCGTGGCGCTCGGCGACCAGATCGAGCCGGAGGAGTACGCGAAGGAGCTCGGTGGGCTGCTGCCCGCCGCGCTCCACGTCGTGAAGACCGCGCCCGAAGGGCGCCCGGCCCGCTTCGGCGAGGTGGACCTCGCCCACCCGGCGCTCGCGGTGTTCCAGGGCGAGGCGCGGGAGGGGCTCCTCGGCGTGCGGACGCACCGCTACGTGCTCGCGAAGCCGTCGGGCCTCCCCTCCGTTCGTCCTGACCGTGGCCTCGGCGGAGGCGGAGCGAGGTCGAAGGACGCTCCGCGCGTCCTCGCGAGCTTCGACGACGGTGCGCCGGCGCTACTCGAGGCGCGGCGGGGCAAGGGGCGCGTGCTCCTCTTCACCTCCTCCGCCGACCGCGACTGGACCGACTGGCCCATCCGGACGAGCTTCCTCCCCGCCATGCAGCGCTTCGCCGGCTGGCTCGCAGGCGGCCTCGACGATCGGCGCGAGCCGCCCGGCAAGGTCGGCGAGCCGCGCACGATCCGGCTCGAGCCAGGCGAGGAGCTCGTCGCGCTCGTCGGGCCCGACGGACGCGAGCGGCGCCGCCCCGAGCTCGAGCGGGCCGGGCTGCGCGACGACGGCGGCGGGCCACGCTTCGTGCCGCGCGAGCCGGGGCTCTGGCAGGTGAAGGTCGCCGCGGGCGGGACGGAGAAGCTCGAGCCGCGGCTCGCCTTCGCGGTCGCGTTCGACCCGCGCGAGTCGGATACGCGGCGGCTCAGCCCCGACGAGCTCACCGCCTGGCTCGGCGGCGCCGCCCACGCGAAGGTCGAGGGCGACGCACAGGCGGGCGGCGGGGGACGGCAGGTCCCGCTCTGGTCGATACTGCTCGTGCTCGGGGTGGTGGCGTTCTTCCTCGAGGGGTTGCTCATAGCCTGAGACGTGGACCTGGACCTGGACGTGGACCTGGACGTGGACCTAAACCTAGACCTGGACCTCGACCTCGACCGGTCGAAGTCGAAGTCGAAGTCGAGGTCCAGGTCGAGGTCGAAGACCACGTCCACGACCACGACCACGTTGGAATGAGACCCGTGTCCCTCGACCACGACATCGCCTCGCTCCTCTGCGTCGGGTTCCAGGGAAAGACGCCCTCGCCCGAGGTGAAGGAGCTCGTCCGCCGCGGCGTCCACGGCGTCATCCTCTTCGCGCGCAACGTCGAGGACGCCGAGCAGGTCGCCGAGCTCGTCGCCGAGCTGAAGCGGCTCGCGGCCCGGCCGCTCCTCGTCGCGATCGACCAGGAGGGCGGGCGCGTCGCGCGGCTGCGCGCCGCGCAGGGATTCACCGAGCTGCCGCCCATGCGCGCCCTCGGCGAGACGGGCGACGTCGCGCTCGCCCGCAAGGTCGGCGCGCTCCTCGGCCGCGAGCTGCGCGCGGTCGGGGTGGACCAGGACTATGCGCCGGTCGTGGACGTCGACACGAACCCGGCGAACCCCGTCATCGGCGACCGCGCGTTCTCGCGCGACGCCACCGCGGTCGGGCGCCTCGGCGCCGCGCTCGCGCAGGGGCTCCAGGCCGAGGGCGTCGCCGCCTGCGCGAAGCACTTCCCCGGCCACGGCGACACGAGCCAGGACTCGCACCAGGACCTGCCGCGCCTGCCGCACGCGCTCGAGCGGCTCCGCCAGGTGGAGCTGCCGCCGTTCCGCGCGCTCGCGCAGGCGGGGGTCGCCGCGGTCATGACCGCGCACGTCGTCTTCGACGCCCTCGATCCGCGGCGCCCTGCGACGCTCTCCCCTCGGGTCATGTCGCTCCTGCGGGACGAGGTCGGGTTCCAGGGCTGCGCCGTCTCGGACGACCTCGAGATGAAGGCCGTCGCCGAGCACTTCCCGCTCGAGGAGGCGGCGCCCGGCTCGGTGCTCGCGGGCGTGGACGCACTCCTCGTCTGCCATCGCGCCGAGGTGCAGCACCGCGCGATCGACCTCGTCCGCGCCGCGGTCGAGGACGGCCGCATCCCGCGCGCGCGGATCGCCGAGGCGCGCGGGCGGATCGCGGGGCTGCTCCGGTTCGCCGGGCCGCCGCCGGACCCGGCGCTCGTGCGGGCGCGGCTGCGGACCGACGCGCACCTCGCCCTCGCTGCGCGGATCCCCGCGCTGTCCGCGGGGCGGGACCCGACCGCCTAGGCTAGCAGGCTGGTGAAAAGCTCCCGGAAACCTCGGCTCGCAGAACGCCTAGGCTAGCAGGGCTGGTGAAAACCCCCGGCAACCTCGGCTCGCAGAACGCCTAGGCTAGCAGGGCTGGTGAAAACTCCCCGGCAACCTCGGCTCGCAGAATCCTCCCTCGCCCCCGCGAAGCGCGGGGGAGAGGGTCGGGGAGAGGGGGTTTTCACCAGCCTGCTAGCCTAGCCGGCGCTCCGCGAGCTGCGCGCCGCCTCGAGCGCCCCCCGGACGGTCGCGCCGCGCTGCGCCTTCGCGCCTGCCGCCTCGAGCCGCTCGAACGCGTCGGCGAGCGCCTCACGCATCGCGCCCTGGTGGCGGAGGACCGCCGAGACGTGGCCGGCGGGGAGCCAGCGGAGCTCGCACTTCCAGTGACGGGCGATCCGCCTCATCTCCGACGGCGGGACCACCCCGTCGGCGGCGGTGCCGACGACGATCGCCGCCTCGGGAACGAGCGGAGGCGGCAAGGTCGTCACCGAGAAGCGCGCGAGGTGCGCGCAGAGCGCCCGGCGGCCCGCCTCGAGGTCGTCCCCCGCAGCGATCGCGGCCCACTCAGCGACGTGCCGGAGCACTCCGTCTCGAAGGACGGTGTCGGGCGAGCAGGTGGCCGCGACCGGCACGACCGCGCAGGGGAACGGCGAGGCCGCGCCCGCCATCGCGGCCATCTGGCCGCCCATCGAGTAGCCCGTCACGCCGACGAGCGGGACCCGCCGCACCTCGCGGAGCCAGCGCAGGAGCGCGCGGGCCTCCTGGAAGGTCGCCGCGCCCATGATCTGCAGGTCGGAGACGCTCCTCACCGCATGGTGGGGCTGGTTCGCGGGCCGCCGCGCGCCGTAGTACGCGTTCTCGAGCACGATCGCCCCGATCCCGCGCTCGAGGAGCGGCGCCGCGAACCTGAGCCGCACGTTGAACCCCTGGTCTCCCGACGCGGCGAGGTGCACCGCGACCGCGCGCAGGGGCCGCTGCGGCGAAGGCTCCGGCAGGAGGAGCCTGATGCGCGCTTTGCGCGCGCAGGTGGGCAGGCGAGCCTCCGGGCTCTCGAACGTCCCCTCGTGCAGGAGGCCCCCGAACGATCGCAGTGCCGGTCGGAGCCGGACGTCCAGCCGCGGGATCCGCCGCCGGGAGATCGTCTCGGGGTCCATGGCCTCGCACAGCGCCCGGTCGCCCCAGCCGTCCTGGAAGAACCGGGGGCCACGCGCGGCTAGCCCAAACAGGAGATCGAGTACGTGCATTGCCTCCCACCCGGTAAGAAAGATGTGGATCGCCTCGTGGAGAGGGGGGCCCCCGGCCGTGCGAGGAGGCGGTTGCACGCCTGACCCCGGGAGTTTCTACAGGCGTGGGATCTCGACGCCACGTCCACGTCCACGTCGGCCCGCTATCCCAGCTCCAGGATCGTCAGCGCGACGAGCCCGTACAGCGCGCCGTACACCGCGTGCTCCGGCCGCTGCGCGATGCGGACGATCTCGGCGACGGTCCGGGTGCCGTCCACCTTCGGGAGGATCTCCGCCTCCCAGCGCTCGAGCTCGACCTCGTGCAGCGCGTAGGACGGCTGCGGCGAAGGCACGAGCCGGTCCTCGGGCGAGAGCAGCCGGAATAGCCGCTCGGGCTTGTAGAGCTTCTTCACGCCGCGCGAGATGAGGTTCGCGGGGTGGAGGTCGATCTTGATCGCCTCGTTCGCGGCGCGGTCGGTGAAATGGAGCCGGTACTCGCCTTCCTCCCAGCCGAACACCGAGTAGACGATCGCCTTCACCTGCTGTGCGACGTAGTAGAGCTTCTCCGTATCCTTGAGGAGCCCCATCTCGACGAGCACGTCGCCCGTTCGACGGCCCGTCTTCTCCGCCGCTGCCTGGCAGAGCTCGAGCTGCTGCGGGTTGATCTTCCCGACCCGGACGAGGAAGGGGCCGAACCGGTCGGTGACGAGGTTCGAGATGGCGAAGCAGGGCTGACCGTTCTGGAAGAAGATGGTCTTCTTCACCTTCCCCCGCTGGAGCGTCAGCTCGCCGGTCTGCTGCGCGAGGTAGAAGGCGGTGATGAGCTCGGGAAGGTTGTCCTCGAGCTTCCCCTGCGTGCGCGAGAGGTCGGGCGCCTTCCGCGCCGCGGCGGCCTTCGTCCCGGCGAGCGGCGCTGGAGTCCGCGCGAGCGGCGGCGGGCGGGCCGGCGCGCCGATGGCGCCTGCGTGCACCGTGTCGCCCCTCAGGACGGCGGACACCTTGCCGTCCTCGGTGAGGACGACGCGCCCCGTGAGGTCCATCGCCTCGACCGGCTCGTCCGCCTCGACCGCGACCTCCACGTCGAAGTCGGTGAGCTCGATCGGCTCGTCGCCCGTGGCGCGGCCGGCCGCGAACGAGGTCGCGGCCGGCGCGGGCGTGACGCTCGGCATGAGCGCGCGCAGCGCCTCGATGAGCTTCTTCGCCTCGAAGGGCTTCTCGAAGTAGCCGGCGGCGCCGTGCTGCGCGCGCGCGTCCGCGGCGGCGCGTCCGCCCTTGAAGACGCCGGTCATGAAGACGAACGGCACCCGGGCGGTACGGAGCGCCTGGGCGACGTCGTAGCCCATCATGTCCGGGAGGAGCACGTCGACGACTGCGGCGCTCGGCCGCTCGGCCTGGATCCGCTCGAGGGCGGTCTTTCCCTTGCCGGCGGGGATCGCGATCCACCCCTCCGCCTCTACCAGCCGGGCGAGCAGGTTGAGCAGCTCCTGATTGTCATCCACGAGGAGGATCTTCGCCGGCACGGCCCGGACGATACCGGCGGGGGCGCGGCCGATCAACGGGCGCAGAACGGTGGCAGGCCTTGGGCGCGCCGTGCTACAGACACGGGCGTTTCCTGACACTTGGAGGATCCGCCATGGGCTTCCGCCGCGCACTCGTCCCCGCCGCTGCCCTGCTCCTCACCCTCGCCGCCTGCGAGAAGAAGAAGTCCGGGGAGGCCGCCGCCCCCGCCACCCCGCAGGCCGCCTCGCCCGGCGCGAAGATCTGGTTCGGCCACGTCGGGTCGCTCACCGGCGGTGAGGCCACCTTCGGCGACTCGACCGACAAGGGCATCAAGCTCGCGATCGACGAGCTGAACGGGAAGGGCGGCGTGAAGGGGATGCAGCTCGACCTCAAGACCTACGACGACCAGGGCAAGCCGGAGGAGGCCGCCCTCGCCGCGACCCGGCTCATCACGCAGGACAAGGTGACGGTGCTGCTCGGCGAGGTCGCCTCGAGCCGCTCCCTCGCGATGGCGCCGATCGCCGAGGCCAACAAGGTCCCGATGATCACGCCGTCCTCGACGAACCCGAAGGTCACGAAGGACGGCGACAAGACGCGCCCGTTCGTATTCCGCGTCTGCTTCATCGACCCGTTCCAGGGGACGGTGATGGCGAAGTTCGCGACCGAGAAGGGGGTCAAGAAGGTGGCGATCCTCCGCGACGTGGGGAACGCCTACTCGGTCGGCCTCGCGGACTACTTCCTTTCCAAGTTCAAGGACCTCGGCGGGACGATCGTCAACGACCAGAGCTACAAGGCGGGCGATCAGGACTTCAAGGCGCAGCTCACCGCCATCAAGGCGAAGGGGCCCGAGGCCATCTACGTCCCGGGCTACTACACCGACGTTGCCCTCATCGCGCGCCAGGCGCGTGAGCTCGGCATGAAGGCGCCGCTCATGGGCGGCGACGGCTGGGACTCCGCGAAGCTGTTCGAGATCGGCGGCGCCGCCATCGAGGGCTCGTTCTTCTCGAACCACTACTCGCCCGAGGACCCGTCGCCTCGCATCCAGGACTTCATCAAGCGCTACAAGGCCCGGTTCGGCGCGGTGCCGGACTCGATGGCGGCGACCGGCTACGACGCGGCGATGGTCGCGGCGGACGGCCTCGCGCGGGCGAAGGACGCGACGGGCGACGCGGCCGCCGAGGCGATCGCGGCGACGAAGGACTTCCCCGGCGTCACCGGCGTCATCACGCTCGACAAGGACCACAACGCGGTGAAGCCCGCGGTGGTGCTCGAGGTGAAGGGCGGCAAGGCCGTCTACGTCTCGACCGTCGCGCCGGACGCTCCGGCTCCCGCGGCGGCGGCCCCGATGACCGCCCCGAACCCGATCCCGGCGGCGAAGCCCGCCGGCAAGTAGGCCGGCGCGTCGGCACCGGCGAGGCCGCGTGACCGAGCTCCTCCAGCACCTCTTCAACGGCCTCTCCCTCGGGACCATCTACGCCCTCGTCGCGCTGGGCTACACGATGGTCTACGGGGTGCTGAAGCTCATCAACTTCGCCCACGGCGACGTCTACATGGTCGGGGCGTTCGCCGGGTACTACCTCGGCTCGGTGCTCGGCACGGACCGGGCGCCGAACCTCGGCAAGGCGGCGCTCGTCACCATCGGTGCGATGGCGATCTGCGGGGCGCTCGGCTTCGTCATCGAGCGCTTCGCCTACCGTCCCCTGCGGCACCGCGCCCGGCTCACCGCCCTCATCACCGCCATCGGCGTCTCGTTCCTGCTCGAGTTCGGCTTCCAGCTGAACCCGATCCTTCGCGCGCCAATCGAGTTCCCGCCCGGCCCGAGCCCGCGTTTCTTCCCTGCCCTCGTGGACCTCGGCGCGCCGTTCGATCTGCTCGGCGCGACGGTGTCGCGCATCGACGTCGTCGGGTTCGCGGTCGCGATCCTCCTCATGCTCGGGCTGCAGTGGATCGTGTATCGGACCCGCTTCGGCGTCGCGATGCGCGCGGTCTCGTTCGATTCGCAGGTGGCCGGGCTCATGGGGATCCCGGTGAACCGGATCATCTCGGGGACCTTCGTCCTCGGGAGCGCGCTCGCCGCGGCGGCCGGGATCATCAACGCCTCCGCGCGCCCCCGCATCGAGCCCCTCCTCGGGCTCATGAGCGGCCTCAAGGCGTTCGTGGCGGCCGTGCTCGGCGGGATCGGGAGCGTCCCGGGCGCGATGGTGGGCGGGCTCACTCTCGGGTTCGTCGAGGAGTTCGTCGCCGGCTACACGTCCTCCCGCTACCGCGACGCCATCGCCTTCACCGTGCTCATCGTCGTCCTGCTCGTCCGCCCCGACGGGCTGTTCGGCAAGGGCCGCGTGGAGAAGGTCTGATGCGGTCCCTCCTCCGCTCGCTCCTGCCGTTCGTCATCGGAGTCCCGGTCCTCCTCGTCGTGCAGGAGGTGATGCCGCCGAGGTACTTCCTTTGGGTCGTCGCGATCGGCGTGAACGTCGTCCTCGCCGTCTCGCTCAACGTCGTGAACGGCTTCACCGGGCAGTTCTCGCTCGGCCACGCGGGCTTCATGGCGGTCGGCGCCTACACCGCCGCGAAGGTCTCGCTCGTCCTCGGCGGCGTGAAGATTGCGATGCTCCCGGAGGCCGTGTCGGACCAGCTCGCCTTCGCGCTCGCGCTCGCGGCGGGGATGGGGACCGCCGCGCTCGCGGGCTTCCTCGTCGGGATGCCGTCCCTGCGCCTCCGCGGCGACTACCTCGCCATCGTGACGCTCGGCTTCGGCGAGATCATCCGGTCGGTCATCGAGAACATGACCTCCCTCGGGGAGGCGCTCGGCCTCCAGGGGCTCCCGAAGCGGACGAACGTCGTCTGGCTCGGGGTCTCCGCCCTCGCGACGATCGTGATGGCCCGGCGGCTCGCGGTGTCGACGCAGGGACGCGCGCTCTTCGCGATCCGCGAGGACGAGGTCGCCGCCGAGGCGATGGGCGTCGACACGACCGGCTACAAGGTCCGCGCCTTCATCATCTCCGCCGCGTACGCCGGACTCGCCGGGGGCCTCGTCGCCCACGCGATCCAGATGGTCACGCCGCAGATGTTCACGTTCATCCGCTCGATCGAGGTGGTCGTGATCGTGGTTCTCGGCGGGCTGGGCTCTGTCACGGGTTCCGTGATCAGCGCGGTCGTGCTCGGCGTCGCGATCGAGAAGGCGCGCGAGTTCGAGCAGTTCCGGATGGTCGTCTACGCGCTCCTGCTCGTCGTGCTGATGCTCCTGCGGCCGCAGGGGATCCTCGGCACGCGCGAGCTGTGGGACCTGCGATTCTTCCGCCGGGTGCCGCGCCCGCGCCCGCTCGCGGTGACGCCCGGCGGCGCCTCGCCGACCGAGGTGCGGGACGAGGGCGGGCGGGGAGGCCAGGCGTGAGCGCCGCCGAGCCCGCTCTCGAGCTCCGCGGCGTCAGCATGCGCTTCGGGGGCCTCAAGGCGCTCGCGCAGTTCGATCTCGCGATGCGCCCTGGCGAGCTCGTCGGCCTCATCGGCCCGAACGGCGCGGGGAAGACGACCGCCTTCAACGCGATCACCGGCGTCTACGTGCCGACCGCGGGCGAGGTCCGCGTCGGAGGCGAGGTCGTGAACGGCCGCCGCCCGCACCAGATCTGCGCGCGCGGGGTCGCGCGGACGTTCCAGAACATCCGGCTCTTCCGGGAGCTCTCCGCGCTCGACAACGTCCGGATCGCCTGCCACGCCGGCGCCAAGTCCGGGTTCTTCGACGCGCTCTTCCTCACCGGGCGCCACCGCTCGGAGGAGGCGCGCATCGTCGCGCGCGCGGAGGAGTACCTCGCGGTGATGGGGCTCGCGCACCGGCGCGACGAGATCGCGCGCGGGCTCCCCTACGGCGAGCAGCGGCGCCTCGAGATCGCGCGCGCGCTCGCCACCGGACCGAAGGTGCTCTGCCTCGACGAGCCGGCCGCCGGCATGAACGCGGGAGAGAAGATCGAGCTGCTCCAGCTCATCCGCTCGATCCGCGACCGCTTCGGCCTCGCCACCCTCGTCATCGAGCACGACATGCGCCTCGTGCTCGGCGTCTCGGAGCGGGTGCTCGTGCTCGACCACGGCGTCACGATCGCGGAGGGGCGGCCGGAGGTCATCCGCAAGGACCCGAAGGTCATCGAGGCCTACCTCGGCGACGCGTACCTCGAGGAGCGAAACATCGCGGTGCCGCCCGAGGGAGGCGCGCGGTGAGCGGCGCCCCGATCCTCGAGGTCCACGACCTCCGCGTGCACTACGGCGGCATCGAGGCGCTGCGCGGGATCACGCTCGAGGTGCCGGCGGGAGAGGTGGTCGCGCTCATCGGCGCGAACGGCGCGGGCAAGACGACGACCCTCCGCGCGATCTCGAAGATGCTCCGCCCCTCCGGCGGCGCCCTCCGCTTCCTCGGCGAGGACGTGACGCGGCTCGCCTCGCACGAGCTCGTCGCGCGCGGCATGGCGCACGCGCCCGAGGGTCGCGGCATCTTTCTGAACCTCACGGTGCGGGAGAACCTCGCGCTCGGCGCCTACCTGCGCCGCGACCGGGACGGGATCGCGCAGGACGAGGAGCGGGCCTGCGGCCTGTTCCCGATCCTCGCCGAGCGCCGGTCGCAGGTGGCGGGGACGCTCTCCGGCGGC
>DASWEI010000006.1:0-5317 GCA_036394835.1 Anaeromyxobacter sp.
CTCCGCGGACCTCGACACGCTCGAGCGCGCCGAGTTCTCCCGCACCTTCCTGAAGGGCGAGTACGACCTCGGCGTCGCGCTCCGCGGCAAGTACAAGATCGCGAGCTTCAAGGTCGGACTCTTCAACGGCGACGGCGTCGATGGGGCGAAGGGCCTCGACAACGACCCGCTGAAGGACGTGATCGGGCGCGTCACGTTCGACCTCGGAATGGTGACGGCCGGTCTCTCCGGCTGGTGGGGCAAGGTGAAGGACTACACGCCGGTTCCGCTCGTGAACGCGACGCCGAAGGAGTACGACCGCCAGCGGGTGGGTGCCGACGTGCAGATCTACCTCGACCTCCTCCCGATCGGCGGGACGGCTGTGAAGGGCGAGTACCTGTGGGGGAAGACGCAGCTCTCGGACAAGAACAACGGCGCGGGCGACAAGCTCGGGAAGACGTCCTCCGGCTGGTACGCGCTCGTCACCCAGAACATCGGACGCTTCAACCAGCTCGCGGTTCGCTACGAGCGGTTCACCGTGGACCACGGGGTCGACCGCGAGCTCCCGGCGAACCAGGGAAAGGTCTTCGTGGACGCGGAGGTCCAGGCCGCGTTCCACACGTTCGTCGGCGAGAACTACAAGCTGACGGCCGCATGGTTCCACCCGATGTACGCGGCGGTCGGCGATAACGTCACCGGGGCCGCCGCCGACCCGAACAGGGATCAGTTCATCGTCCAGGCGCAGGCGAAGTTCTAGTCGGGGGCCGCGTGACGACGTCACACGCTCGTCACGCGGCCGCCATCGCCGGTTCACCGCCTACCGGTAGATCGCAGGAAACCAAGGAGACCACCGAATGACGCGCACGCTCGTCGCTCTCGCCGCACTCACGCTGCCCGCCCTCGCCGCCGCCGACTCGGTCACGGTGAAGGGCTCCGACACGATGGTGATCCTCGCCCAGCGCTGGGCCGAGGACTACATGAAGAAGAACCCGTCCGAGAAGGTGCAGGTCACCGGCGGCGGCTCGGGCACCGGCCTCGCCGCGCTCGTGAACGGCACGACCGACGTCGCCGACGCGTCCCGCTCGATCAAGCCCGACGAGACCGCGAAGATCCGGGAGCGGTTCAACACGGTGCCGGTCGAGACGGTCGTCGCGAAGGACGGCGTCGCGATCTACGTGAACGACTCGAACCCCATCCAGCAGCTCACGCAGGACCAGATCAAGGCCATCTACCTCGGCGACGTCACGAACTGGAAGGAGGTCGGGGGCCCCGACGCGAAGATCGTCCTCTACTCGCGCGAGAACTCCTCCGGCACGTACGTCTTCGTGAAGGAGCACGTGCTGAAGAACGCGGACTTCGCCGCGACCGCCCAGACCCTCCCGGGGACCGCCGCGGTGGTGAACGCGGTCGCGAAGGAGAAGTACGGCGTTGGCTACGGCGGCGCGGCGTACGCGAAGGGCGTGAAGGAGCTGAAGGTCGTCGGGGCCGACGGCCAGGGCTACCTCCCGAACGCCGAGAACGTGAAGTCCGGCAAGTACCCGCTCTCCCGCCCGCTCTTCATGTACACGCGCGCGGCGCCGGCGGGCGGCGCGAAGAAGTTCATCAACTTCTGCCTCTCTGCCGAGGGGCAGGCGATCGTGACTCAGGTCGGGTACTACCCGATCAAGTGACGGCGTCACCAATCCGTCACACGGGCGACACGGGGACGGAACGAGCCGATGGCTAGATCCGTCCCCGTGCGAGCCCTCGCCGATGCAGGGGAGGAGGCCTCGAGCCCCCTCTCCACGATGCGACGCCGGCAGCTCCGCGAGGCGGCGATCGAGATCGCCATCACCCTCGTCGCACTGACCGGCATCGCCGCCGTCGTCCTCATCTTCGTCTTCGTGGCGCGCGAGGCCTTGCCGCTCTTCCGTGATCCCGAGATCGCGAAGGAGGTCGACCTCGGCCGGATGTTCCTGCCGCAGGTCTGGCGCGAGGGGCGCGCCTCCTCCTTCCTCTGGCAGCCTGTCGGCAACGTCCCGAAGTACTCGATGATCCCGCTCTTCGTCGGCACGGTGAAGGTGACGCTCGTGTCGATGCTCGTCGCCACGCCCGTCGGCGTCGCCGCGGCGGTCTTCACCTCCGAGTTCGCGCCGCGCCGGCTGAAGGAGGTCCTGAAGCCGACGATCGAGCTCCTCGCCGGGATCCCGTCGGTGGTCCTCGGCTTCTTCGCGCTCATGGTGATGGCGACCTGGGTGCAGGACACGCTCGGCCTCTCGTTCCGGCTGAACGCGGTCGTCGCTGGCCTCGGGCTCGCCCTCACGATCGTTCCCGTCATCTACACGGTGTCGGAGGACGCGCTCGCTTCCGTGCCCCGCAGCTACCGCGAGGCATCGCTCGCCCTCGGCGCGACGCGCTGGGAGACGGCGTTCCGGGTCGTCCTGCCGGCGGCGGCGCCGGGCGTCCTCGCCGCGGTCGTGCTCGGGTTCGGGCGCGCCATCGGCGAGACGATGATCGTGCTCATGGCCTCCGGAAACGCGGCGATCACGTCGTGGAGCTTCGGCGACTCGGTCCGGACGCTCCCCGCGACGATCGCCGCCGAGATGGGCGAGGTGGTGTTCGGAGGCGGCCACTACGCCGTCCTCTTCTTCCTCGGGATCGAGCTGTTCCTGTTCACCTTCGTCCTCAACACGCTCGCCGCGGCCTTCGTCCGGCGGTTCGTGCGGCGGATGTCGGGGGCGGTGGCGTGACCCTTCGACTTCACACCCGCTCCGCGGGCGCCACGCTCAGGGTGAACGGATGTCCGTGAAGTCGCGCAAGGCGGTCGGGGCAGGGCTCACCGGCCTCACCGGCGCGGCGGCGCTCCTCGTCGTGGGGATGCTCGTCGTGATCCTCGTCGACGTCGTCCGCGGCGGCGCCGGCCGGCTCTCGTGGGAGTTCCTCTCGACCGCGCCGACGGAGGGGATGACGAAGGGCGGGATCTTCCCGGCGATCTACGGCACCGCCATCCTCACGCTCCTCATGACGATCGCGGTGATGCCGGTCGGCGTGCTCACCGCGATTTACCTGCACGAGTACGCCCCGCCGGGCTCGCGGCTCGCGGCGCTCGTCCGCATCGCGGTGACGAACCTCGCCGGAGTCCCGTCGATCGTCTTCGGCCTCTTCGGCCTAGGCTTCTTCGTCCAGTTCGTCGGTCGCGCGATGGACCGGGCGTTCTCGGCGCCGGGGACGCTGCGCTACGGGCAGCCCGCGCTCGTGTGGGCCGCGCTGACGCTCGCGGTGCTGACGCTCCCCGTCGTCATCGTCTCGACCGAGGAGGCGCTCCGCGCCGTCCCGCGCGACCACCGTGACGCGAGCCTCGCCCTCGGCGCGACCCGCTCGCAGACGCTCTGGCGCGTCGTCCTCCCCGGAGCGCTCTCCGGCATCCTCACCGGCGCCATCCTCGCGGTCGCGCGCGGCGCGGGCGAGGTCGCGCCGATCCTGTTCACCGGCGTCGCCTACTTCCTGCCCGACCTGCCGAGCTCGCCGTTCTCCCAGTTCATGCACCTCGGCTACCACACGTACGTGCTCGCAACGCAGTCGCCCGACGTCGAGGCCACCCGCCCGCTCCTCTACGGCACGGTCTTCGTTCTCCTCGTCCTCACCTTCGCCCTCAACCTGGTCGCCATTGCCATCCGCACTCGCACGCGGCGCGCCGCCGCACACTGAGATGAGCCCCGAGCCCGCCGCTCCCCCCCGCGCGAAGCTGGAGACGCGGGACCTCACGATCCGATACGGCGCGAAGGCCGCGGTGAAGAAGGTCTCGATGCGCCTGCCCGAGCGGCAGGTGACCGCGCTCATCGGCCCGTCGGGCTGCGGGAAGTCGACCTTCCTCCGCGCGCTCAACCGGATGAACGAGCTCATCCCCGGCGCGAGCTTCGAGGGCGAGATCCTGCTCGATGGGCGGAACGTCTACGAGCGGCACCTCGACGCCGTGGAGCTGCGGCGCCGGGTCGGGATGGTTTTCCAGAAGTCGAACCCGTTCCCGAAGTCGATCTTCGAGAACGTCGCGTACGGCCTGCGCGTCGGCGGCGCGGATGGCAATGCCATCGGCGAGCGCGTGGAGCGGTCGCTCCGCGGCGCTGCGCTGTGGGAAGAGGTGAAGGAGCGGCTGCACGAGAGCGCGCTCGGTCTCTCCGGCGGCCAGCAGCAGCGCCTCTGCATCGCGCGTGCGCTCGCGGTCGAGCCGGAGGTGCTGCTCATGGACGAGCCCGCGAGCGCGCTCGACCCGATCGCGACCGCGAAGATCGAGGACCTCATCCACGAGCTCAAGGCGAGCTACACGATCGTGATCGTCACCCACAACATGCAGCAAGCCGCACGGGTCTCGGACCAGACCGCGTTCTTCTACATGGGCGAGCTCGTCGAGATCGGGCCCACCGAGCAGATCTTCACGGCGCCCACCGAGCAGCGGACCGAGGATTACGTCACGGGGAAGTTCGGATAGCCCCGCGGAGGCGCTACGCTATTCCCATGTACGGCAAGGGCATGACCACGCACACCGACAAGGCCTACGAGGCGGAGCTCCGTTCGCTGCGCGACCGGCTGCTCGCGATGGGGGGGCTCGTCGAGAAGGCGAGCGCCGCAAGCGTCCGCGCCATCACCGAGCGCGACACCGCGCTCGCCGAGCAGGTGAAGACCCGCGACCGCGAGATCAACCGGATGGAGGTGGAGATCGACGGCGCGTGCCGGCGGATCCTCGCGCTCCGCCAGCCCGCCGCGTCCGACCTCCGGTTCATCACGACGGCGCTCAAGATCGTGACCGACCTCGAGCGGATGGGCGACCTCGCCGTCAACGTCGCCGAGCGCGCGCGCGACCTCAACCAGGCGCCGCCGCTCGGGCCCATGCACGAGCTCGCGAAGATCGCGGACCTCGCCGAGGCGCAGCTCAAGAAGGCGCTAGACGCGTTCGTCACGGGCGACGTCGCGAAGGCCGAGGAGGTCCTGGGCGGCGACGACCTCATCGACGCGCTCTACCTCAAGATCTTCAACGACATGGTCCTGCTCATGATGGAGGACCCGAAGAACATCCGGCGCGCGACCGCCGTCATGTTCGCCGCGAAGCACCTCGAGCGGTTCGGCGACCACGCGACGAACCTCGCCGAGATGGTCGTCTTCATGGTGCGCGGCAAGGACATCCGGCACCCGCGGAGCCGGGGGCAGGAACAGTCGAGCCCCTAGTACTACTCGGTCACTTCGTACGCCTGCTGCGAGCGCCGATGCTCTCGCTGCGGCGGGCGGGCTCCTCACTGCGCTGCTCGACGTACCTACGGGTACGCCTCCGCTGCTCGTTCGTCGCGCGCCCGCCTCGCTTCGGCCT
>DASWEI010000007.1:0-18401 GCA_036394835.1 Anaeromyxobacter sp.
TCGGAGGCGGGAACATGTGCAGCAGCAAGCCCCGGGGGGCGCCCGCCAGGAACAGCGCGTCCTTGGCGAGGTGGTTGTACACGCCCTCGAAGGCGCCGATGACGAGCACGGGGAACGCCAGGACGGCCCCAGCGAGGGCCCAGCCTGCGGCGCGGCCGGCCGGAGAGCTCGGGCGCCGCCGGTACGTGAAGTAGAGGGCGAGCAGGGCGGGGCTCATCCCGACGGCCACGACGGCCCCGTGGAGACGCCAGGGCGTGTCATACCGGATCCCGCCGTAGGCATGGTGGGCGGCGGTGAGACCGAGCGTCGCGAGCGCGCCGAGCAGGAGCGCTCTCGCGTGCGGGTTCGGAGCAGCGGAGTCGAGCATGGTGCGTGTTGCCTCTCTCTCCCGTGTGCGCTCGCGCGGGATGCGCGCCGCGACGGGCATGCAGATGAACTAGGTTGTGCGTGTAGTGCACGCTAGATACATCCGCGCACAACACTCATGCGTGAAGCGCATCAACGAGGCGAACGGGAGGCGCGATGGATCGGCTCGGGAACATCGAAGCGTTCGTGGAGGCCGCGGAGCTCGGCAGCTTCACGCTCGCCGCCGAGCGGCTGCGGCTCAGCCCATCGGCCCTGAGCCGGCGGGTGGCCCAGCTCGAGGAGGAGATCGGCGTGCGCCTCTTCAACCGGACGACGCGGGCGGTCCGGCTCTCCGAGGACGGGCGGGCCTTCTTCGAGCGCTCCCGGGGTGCGCTACGCGAACTCAAGGAAGCGCAGGATGCGATGTCGCGCCTGCGCGACCGTCCCGCCGGGCTGCTGCGGGTGGAGGCCCCCTCGATCCTGGGACGCCACGTGATCGTGCCCGCCCTCGCGCGATTCGCCTCCCGCTACCCCGAGCTTCAGGTCGAGCTCTCACTTCGCGACCACCCGAGCGATCTCGTGTCTGAAGGAATCGACGTCGCGCTGCGCCTCGGCGCGCTCGAGGACTCGGGGCTCATCTCGCGGCGGCTCGGGCGGACCCGGATGCGCGTCTGCGGCGCGCCCGGCTACCTGCGCCGCAGGGGCACGCCACGAACGGTGGAGGCCCTCTCACGCCACGACCGGCTCGCGCTTTCCTTGCACGGCCGTGTGATCGCCTGGCGGCTGCGGGACGGGACGAAGGTGCGCGAGCTGTCCCCGAGCCGGCGGATCGTCGTGAACAGCGCCGAGGCGCTGATCGACCTCGCGGTCGGCGGCGCCGGGCTCGCGTGGGTCTGCGACTTCATGATGGCCCGGGGGCAGGCGTCCGGGCAGCTCGTCGAGGTCCTCGGCGATGCCGCATGTGAGGAGCTCCCCATCCACGCGCTCTCGCTCCAGTCCCGAAACGTCCTCCCCAAAGTGCGCGCCTTCGTTGACTTTGCGGCGGCGGAGCTCGCGAGGAGCGGGGTCGAGACGTGACCCGGCGGTGGATCCTCTTGTCCCGCGCCTTCGCCAAGATTGGCGGCGTGGCCCGCAACTACCGCCATCGACACCAGCGGCGCGCTCGGCAGCTGGAATCCGAACGCCGACTCCAGGGTGAACGCCCTCGCCGTGAGCGGCTCGACCGTCTACGCCGGTTCGCGGCGCTGGCACCCTGAACGACGCCTTTGCGCACGTCCCGGTGCAGTGCGTCGACGACAATCACTCTCGAGGGCTCCCGGTGCTGAACCCGGGAGCCCTTCTTCTTTCGAGGGAGCCCGCAGGCGCCCCTCATCGACGTCGAGACCCCGACCTGCCCGTGTGGTTGCCAGCGCCGTCGGGCCCATGAAGCTTCCTGTTGCGCCTCGATGGTTCGTCCTGGACGCGCGTGGAGGCGATGCGGTGACAGTCGGCGCGGGCGAGGCGTCGTCGGGGGTGCAGCCGGGAGCCGCTCGCCCGCTGCGCGTCGTCGCCACGGCGCTCGGGCTTTACGCGATCGTCATCGCGCTTCTCGTGTACGTGCTCGGGTACTCGGGGATCTGGTACGGGTTCCACGACAACTCCGACGTGGGGCTCTACTTCCAGTACGCGGGCGAGATGGCGCGCGGCCGCCGGCCTTATGTCGATTTCCTGCTCGAGTATCCGCCGCTCGCCGTGCCCTGGTTCGCCTGGCCCGGCCACACCGACGACCTCGTCGGATACCGGCTCTTCTTCAACGTGCAGATGTTCACGGTCCTCGCGGTGGCGGCGCTCCTCACCGCGGTGGCAGGCGCGCACCTGTGGCCAGGCCGGCGCGCGCAGTGGGTGGCGGTCGCCTTCGCCGCTGCCGTCGCGGCGAACGGCGCGATCAGCGCGAACCGGTACGACGCGACGGTCGCGCTCGTGCTGGCGGGGATGTTCGCGGCGGTCGCGGTTCGCTCGTGGCCCGCCGCCGCGATGCTCGTCGGCGCGGGCTTCGCCCTCAAGATCGTGCCCGCCATCCTGCTGCCGCTCGTCCTCGTCCTCGCCGGTCGCGCTCGCGCGATCGCCTGGTGCGGACTCGCATTCTCGGTCGCAGCGTTCACGCCGTTCGTTCCTCTGGTCACGCACGGCGCGGCGGGGCTCGAGCACCTCGTGCGGTATCACCTCGAGCGGCCGCTGCAGGTCGAGAGCTCGCTCGCGACGGCGCTGATGATCGGGCATCTCGCGGGGTGGGGGCCGCTCGAGATCCGGAACGGGTACGGCGGTCAGGTGATCGCGGGGAGCGCGCGGCTGGCCACGCTGTCCGGGATCCTCGGCCTCGTCGCGCTGGCGGCGACGTACGCGGTGATCTGGTGGCGGCGCGAGGTGTTGCGGCGGACCCCGCAGCTGGTCCCGATCGCGGCCGTCGCGGTCCTGCTGGCGTTCGTGACCTTTGCGAAGGTCCTGTCGCCTCAGTACCTCGTCTGGCTCCTCCCCGCGGCCGCCCTCGTGGCGCCCGAGCATCGAGGGCTGGCCGCGGCGCTGCTCCTGACGATGCTGCTGACGCAGATCGAGTTCCCGGGCCGCTACCCGGACCTCGTCTCGCTCAGGACGGGCACGGTCCTGCTCGTGACAGCACGGAACGGCCTCCTGGCGGTCGCGTTCCTGGCGTCCCTGCTCGCGCTGGCGCGTCCCCGTCGCACCTTCATGTCACCCCAACGGCGCCGCAGCCTGGATCCGCGACCGAACTCAACGTGATGCAGCGCGGGACGGGGCCGCCGACGTGCAGCGGCGTTCTATCGGGGGGAGGGGCGCACATGATGTCCACGCAGGGTCGGGGAAGGTTGATCGGCGGGCTGGTCAGCTTCCTCGTTGCGGTGCCGATGGTCGCGGTTTTCGGCCTCGTCGGGGGCGTGGGCCACGCCGCGGCGAGCGGCGAACACGACGACGGCGACGACGGCGATGACGGGCGAGGCCCGCAGATCGAGAGCGTCACGCTCCCGGGCTGCGCGGCAGCGAAGCTCGAGGGCTTCCTCAAGATGAGCAGGAAGTTCACCGGCACCGTCGAGCTGAAGCTGTTCACGCAGCCGCACGAGGCGACCGCGACGGGCTTCGGCGGGACCGTCCCGGACTTCGAGGATACGGGCCTGCGCGCGTACGCGATGTTCGACGACAGCAAGCACGCGGCGTTCGCCTTCGATCCGTCCACTCCCATGCCGGACGCAGGCGCCTACGAGCTCCGGATGGAAGGAGCGGAGCACGGTGGCATGACGGTCCCACCCTGGCACTCCGGTCCGTTCCCGCCGTGCAAGGCGTGCAGGACGCAGACGTGCACGACGAGCACCCTCACCCTCGTCACGACGGCCACGAAGACCCTCACGGTTCCGATCACGACGACGGTCACCGCCATCGTGACGACCACCCAGATGACGACGAGCGTTCCGAGCACCATCACGACGACCACGATCGCGCCGACCACCACGATCAGCACGACGACGATCAAGCCCACCACGACGATCAGCACGACGACAGTCAAGCCGACCACGACGATCAGCACGACGACGATCAGCACGACGACGATCAAGCCGACCACCACGATCAGCACGACCACCGTCGCGCCGACCACCACCACGACGCTCTGGGGCGGGACCACCGCTCCGCCGGAGACGCTCGACGCGAAGAAGCGCCGGTGACCGGACGGCTTCGGGGCGAGCCCATGCTTGACGACGTCCTCGAACGCAGCGCGGGCGCGGTGGACGCTGCGCGGAAGGGGCCACAGATCGCGCCGCCGCCGCGCGCCGCCGCCGCGGTCGCGCTCCCGGCGGCGGCGCCGCGTTCGCTCGCGATGGCGCAGTTCCTGCCCGGCCCGGTGTCCGCCCTCGGGCTCGTGGTGCTCGCGTCGCTCCTGTGCCGCCTCGGCTGGCTCAACGTCCCGGACCGGGCGCTCATCTTCGACGAGGCGTACTACGTGAACGCGGCGCGGACGATGCTCGGGTGGCCGGTGCCGCCCGCCGCGCCGTACGCGGCCGAACCGCCCGGGCGCGATCCGAACCGCGAGCACCCGCCGCTCGGGAAGCTGGCGATCGCGACGTCGATGAGATGGCTCGGCGACACCCCTCTCGGATGGCGGCTGCCGAGCCTCGTCGCCGGCGTCGCGAGCATCCTGCTGGTGTTCCTCATCGTCCTCGCCGCGCGAGGAGATCCGTGGCTCGGCGTCGTCGCCGCGACGCTGTTCGCCTTCGACAACCTCGCGTTCGTCCACAGCCGCATCGGGACGCTCGACATGCCGCTCGTCGCGTGCCTGCTCCTGGCCGCCTGGCTCGCCCTGCGCGATCGGCCGCTGCTGGCCGGCATGGCATGCGCGCTCGCCGCGCTCATCAAGATCACGGGAGTCCACGGATCGCTCGCGCTGGTGCTGCTCCTCGCCGTGCGGGGCTCCTGGAGCTGGCGCGACACGGGTCGCTGGCCCGCCGCGAGCGTCCGGGCGATCGCGTTCCTCCTCGTGGGTTTCGTGGGGCTCTGGACGGCGGGGTTGTGGCTCCTCGATCTGAACGTGGGCGCCTACCGCACCCCCTGGGAGCACCTCCGGTTCATGCTCCACTACGGGTTCAGCCTGGTGAACGTCCAGGGACCGCAGGGGCAGGAGAGTCACCCCTGGCAGTGGCTGCTCAACGAGGTGCAGATGACGTATCTGCGGACGGAGCAGCGGGTGCTGGTCAACGGTGCGGTCACCGCGGTCCGACCCGTGATCGACTTCCGCGGCGCCATGAACCCGCTGATCATCGGCGCCGCACCGCTCGGGGTCGGCTACGCGATCTGGCGTGTCTGGACCCGGCGCGACGTGCTCGCGCTCTGGGTCGTCACCTGGATCGCCGCCACGCACCTCCCGTTCTATCCGCTCGCGATGCTGCAGCACCGCGTCAGCTACATCTTCTATTTTCTGCCCACGCTGCCCGCGGTGGCGGTCGCACTCGCGTCGGTGTCCCGGCAGGCGGGGCTGCCGCGCATCGCGCTGTGGACGTATCTGGCGCTCGTCCTAGTCGGCTTCATCGGCTACTTCCCGTTCCGCGCCGTGATGTGATCGGCGGACTCTCGGTCGGGCCTTGAAGGGCCGCACATGCGTCACGAAGACCGCGGTGCTCGTGCTCGAGGTCGAGATCGTGGCGCCGGGCGCGCCGGGCGCGCGGTCGAGCCCGCCGGCGCCGAGCGCGGCGATTCCACACCGCGGGTAACTGAAGACCTCTCGTGACGCAGGAACGAGGGAGCACCGCGCGTAACCCACCGTTGTGGTCCGGGCGCGGCAGTCAGCGAAGAAGTCCTCAGGTCGGCAGCGGCACGAACGCCGGCCGCAAAGCTCCAGGAGCGCGCCGCTGCGGAGATGATCCTCCACGCGGACACGCCGGACGGGCTCGACCTCGGCGGGGCGAGCTCTCGGAGATGTACGGCTCCGAGACGAGCGGAACATTGAAGCCTTCGTTGCTTTCGAACGGCAGGAGCCCGCCAGGCTGCCACTCGTGCTGCCGGGGGGGCGGATAGTGCGTGCCATTCCCCGGGTGCACACGCAACGTGACATGCAAGAAGGCTGGCGGCGGCTGTGGCGCCTCGGTTGCTCCCTGACCCGGCGCGCGACTGCACTCGCCTGCGAGCGCGAGGCGAGAACATAGCCCGGTCCTGCGAGTTGCCGACTTCAGATCGCGGCGACGAGCAGGTGTGAGTCATGACGCGATACACCGACCGTCATCACGCAGGACGCGTGCTCGCAGATGCGCTCGCCTCACGGTATGCCGGACCCGATCTCGCCATCCTCGCCCTGCCACGCGGCGGGGTGCCGGTCGGGTTCGAGGTGGCAATGCGCCTTGGGGCCCCGCTCGACGTATTCGTCGTGCGCAAGCTCGGGATGCCAGGACAGGAGGAACTGGCGATCGGAGCCGTCGCATCCGGCGGTGTCCGTGTCGTCAACGAGAGCCTCGTCGCGGCGCTCCGGATCCCGAAGTCCACCATCGAAGCCATCGCAGCGATCGAGGAGCGCGAGCTCGCGCGACGCGAGCGTGTCTACCGAGCAGGGCGGCCGCCGCTGGACGTCTCGGATCGCATCGCGATTCTCGTCGACGATGGCCTCGCGACAGGCTCGACGATGCGCGCCGCGGTAGCGGGGCTGAGGCAGAGGCAACCGAGGCGGGTGGTGGTCGGCGTTCCGATCGCCGCCCCGTCGACCTGCGAAGAGCTCGCGCGGGAGGTCGATGACATCGTCTGCACCATCACTCCGGAGCCGTTCCTCGCCGTCGGGCAGTGGTACGAGCATTTCTCGCAGACGACTGACGCGGAAGTCCGTGAGCTGCTCGAGCAGGCTGCGCGCGAGCAGGCTGCCCGGCGGGCGGGGTCTCAGATCGGGCCCTCGCCAGGCTGAGATGGCAACAGCCCTCTCGTCGGGGTTTCCTCGACGAGGAACCGCACGAACCAATCCCGCGCCAAGTGCGTCACCTCCTCGAGAGCCCCCGGCTCCTCGAACAGGTGGGTCGCACCGGCGACGACCTCGATGCGCTTCGTGCACGCGAGCCGGACGTACGCGCGAGCGTTCAGCTCTGCCACCGGATGGTCCGCCCCGCCGACGATGAGCAGCGTCGGGGTCGTCACCCGTTCGAGCGCTTCCTCGGCGAGATCGGGCCGCCCTCCCCTGGACACGACCGCGCGCACGTCTTCCGGACGATCGGCGGCGGCGATGAGCGCCGCCGCGGCGCCGGTGCTCGCGCCGAAGTACCCGACGGCGAGCCTCCTCGTCTCCGAGTGGCCTCGCACGTACTCCGTGATCCGCCCGAGCCGTTCTGCCAGGAGCGGGATATCGAAGCGCAGTGCGCCCGAGATGCGGTCTTCCTCTTCTTCGGCAGCGGTGAGGAGGTCGCAAAGAAGCGTCGCGAGGCCCGCCTGAGCGAGTTGAGTGGCGACGAGGCGGTTTCGCGGGCTCGACCGCGAGGACCCGCTGCCATGCGCGAAGAGCACGATGCCCTCGGCACCGGCGGGAATCGTGAGGTCACCGGCGAGGCTGAGATCGCCCGCCACCACGTCGATCGCGCGTGTCTGCTGGCTACGGTCTGGCATGCGCCGCTCCGCCTCCCGGGTTGCGGGGCTTCACCTGTGAGTTGGGATACATGCGCCTTCGCGCGCTCTCACTCCTCGGGCCCCTGCACCGTCGGAGGCTCGCCGCGCTCTCGGTCTCTTATCTCCCCCGCGAACTCGCTCTCGTCGCCTTCTTCGTGGCGGATCGCGGCGCCTGATCGAGTGCGCTCTCGTTCGGACGGCTTGGGCCGTTCAGGCGGGGTCACGGGTTTACGCCCAATCGTGCTTTCCGGCTCGTCCTGTATCGGCAGCGTCATGGCGCTCCTCTCCGTCCGCGAGCTCCCGAATTCCCTTGGGCTCACACCCGAAGCACCTTTCACGGTGCGTTCCGCGCACGCATCCGGCAATTGCCGGGCGGGCAGGCTGCCGGGAGCCGAGCCGGACGGCGCGGCGGCGGGTGCGGGTGCGGGTCCGGAAGAGAGGTGCGCAATGGCGGAGGGCGGGAGGTCGAGCAAGCAGAGACCAAAGACGAAGCGGCCCGCGCGCGCCGCCGTCGAGAGGCGCTACTGGTCGCGGTCGGTCACCGAGCGCAGCAACGCACTCGACCTCGAGCGCGGGGTGTTCAAGCTCTCGGCGCGGGAGATGGCCCGGTCGCTGAAGCGGAGCGCCGATGTGAGCAAGCGACGGAAGTCCTCGCCGCTTCGTTCGGCCATCTCGATGCTGACGTTCTACGAGAACCGCGCCGGACGGAACCTGTCCGCCTCACGCAAGCAGGCGCTCCATCAGGCGAAGGAAGAGCTCCGGAAGCTCTATGGCGGTAAGCCGCGCAGCAGCTGACTCTCCGTATCCTCTCGCGGAGGACTCATGAAGGGGTGGCGACCATGAGCGACGAGCCGACGAGGGCGTTCGATTTCATCAGGTCGAACGACCGCGGGAGGAAGCCCCGCGACCGAGGCATCACCGAGATCCGCGGGCCGTACTACACGCCGGTCGGACGGCGCTACCTCGAGGACCTCTTCGAGGCGGTCGGCGCATACGTCGACTCGTTCAAGTTCGCCGGCGGCTCGTTCGCGCTCATGCCGCGACGCGTGGTCCGCGAGCTGATCGATCTCTGCCATCGCAGCCAGGTGCTCGTATCGACCGGAGGCTGGATCGAGTTCGTGCTGACTCAGGGGAGCAAGGCCGTCGACGCGTATGTGGCCGAATGCCGCGATCTGGGATTCGACATCGTCGAGATCTCGAGCGGCTTCATCTCGATCCCCGCCGACGACCTCGTCCGCCTGAGCGAGCTGGTCCAGAAGACGGGTCTCAAGGCGAAGCCCGAGGTTGGCATCCAGTTCGGCGCGGGCGGCGCGAGCTCGATCGCGGAGCTCGAGGCGGAGGGGACCCGCGACGTGGGAGCGGCGATCGATCTCGCGCGCCGCCACCTCGACGCGGGCGCCTACATGATCATGATCGAGTCCGAAGGAATCACCGAGAGCGTGCGCGCGTGGCGCACCGACGTCGCCGCGCGGTTCGCCCGCGAGCTCGGGCTCGATCGCGTCATGTTCGAGGCGGCCGATCCGGCCGTGTTCGCCTGGTACGTGGAGAACTACGGCCCGGACGTGAACCTGTTCGTCGATCACAGCCAGATCGTCCAGCTCGAGTGCCTGAGAGCCGGGATCTGGGGCACGAAGAGCACATGGGGACGCGTGGTCACGTACCGAACGCAGTGAGGACGCGAGCGGCACGATGCACGTGAAGGAGTGGAACGAGATCTACGGGTGAGACGCGAGCCGTCTCGTTGCCCGTCTGATCGTCAGACGGGCTCGACCGTCGCGACGCGTCCAGTCCGCGCACCGCGCGACGCACCGCGTTGCAAGGCTATCCTGCGGCGCACGGGCCCCAAGCGATCGTTGCATGCGGCGGATCGCGTGCGCGTGCACGGCGATACCGCGGCCGCGGCGCTCTGTGCGTGAGACCCTGAGTCCGTCTGCACCCGTTTGCGCTGAAACGGGACGAGCTTCGCCAGCCACCCTGGATTCCGAGATCGCGAGCCGACGTTCACTCCGCGTCTGCGGCCGCAGGTCGCGTCCCCGCGGGGCCGATCATTGCAATCAGAGGAGACCCATGCTCGGACCGAAGAACGCGACCACAGCGAGGAAGCTGGGCCTCCTCGTGCTCGTCTCGCTGCTCAGCCTCGCTGCCGTGATGGTGACGTCGGCGGTCACGCTGCGAAGGAGTCTCGACGCCGAGAAGATGCTGCAGACGCGCAGCCTGGTCGACGTCGCGCACGGCGTGCTCGAGCATTACCACGGGCTCGCGGCGCGAGGCGCCCTGCGCGAGGAGGACGCGAAGATCGCCGCGATCGCCGCCATCCGGGGGCTGCGCTACCAGCAGCAGGGCTACTTCTGGATCAACGACTTTGGCTCGAAGATGGTGATGCACCCGTTCAGGCCCGAGCTGGACGGGACCGACCTGTCCGACGAGCCGGACCGGACCGGAAAGAGGCCGTTCGTAGAGTTCGCCGAGACCGTGAGGCTGCGAGGCGAGGGGTTCGTCGAGTACCTCTGGCCGAAGCCGGGGGTGAGCGAGCCGGTGCGGAAGATCTCGTACGTGAGGGGATTCCAGCCCTGGGGCTGGATCGTGGGGAGCGGCGTGTTCCTCGACGATGTCGACGCCTTGTTCCGGGCTCAGGCCGCACGGTTCATCGCGATACTCGCGGCGATCGCGTGCGCGTTCGGCCTCGTCGCCTGGCGTATCGCGCGGAGCATCCTCGCCCCGCTCGGCGCCGAGCCGGCCGTAGTCGCCGAGATCGCGAACCGGGTCGCGGACGGAGACCTCGACGTGCCCCTCGAAACCGCGGCCGGGGACGGCTCGAGCGTGCTGTTCGCGATGACACGGATGGTGAAGCGCCTCAGGCGCGACGTGCAGATGGCGGAGGAGGAGCTCGCGCGCGCCTCCAGGCTCGACGGCATCGGGCGGCTCGCGGGGGGCATCGCCCACGACTTCAACAACCTGCTGGTGGTGGTCCTCGGCTGCGTGAACGTGCTCAAGGACGCGCTCGGGCCCGACCACCCGATGCACCAGGAGGTGGTCGAGATCGACGAGGCGGCGCACCGCGCGGCGACGCTGACGCGCCAGCTTCTCGCGTTCGGCCGGCGCGACGTGATCCAGCCCGTGATCCTCGACCTGAACGCGGCCGTTTCGGAGGCGAATCGGATGCTTCAGAGACTCGTGGGCGAGGACGTCACGCTCCAGATCCGCATCGCCCCCGAGCCCGCGATCGTGACCGCGGACGCGGCGAGACTCCAGCAGGTCATCCTGAACCTCGTCGTAAACGCGCGGGACTCGATGCCGCCAGGCGGAACGGTCACGATCGAGACGCACCACTCCGTCATCGGAACTGGTCACCCGGCCGTTCCGGCCGGCGAGTACGTGGTGCTCGCCATTCGTGACACCGGCTGCGGAATGTCAGCGGACGTCCAGCACCACCTCTTCGAGCCGTTCTTCACCACCAAACGAAAGGGGCAGGGAACCGGGCTCGGGCTCGCGACGGTGTTCGGGATCGTGAAACAGGCCGGAGGGCACATCGAGGTGGAGTCCGCGGTGGGCGACGGCTCGTGCTTCCGCGTCTACCTGCCGCGCGCTCGGCGCGACGCGGCGACCGAGGTGCACGCGCTCACCCCGGTGCCTCACTCACCTCGCGGCGAGACGATCCTCCTCGTCGAGGACGAGCCCGCCGTGCTGAAGCGCGCCGCAGCGATCCTCGAGCACGCGGGCTACCGCATCGTCGCGGCGAATGGCCCCGAGCAGGCGGTCATCCTGCACGCGCGGTGTCCGAGCACGTTCGAGCTCCTCCTCACCGACGTGATCATGCCGGGGATGAGCGGCCCCCAGTTGGCCAAGCGGCTCCTCGCGAAGAGTCCGGAACTGCGGGTGCTGTTCATGTCCGGCTACACGGACGAGTACGTGTCGCGCAACGGCACCGCCCTGGAAGAGGTCCGGATCGTGGAGAAGCCGTTCGATTCGGGAAAGCTGCTCGCAGCCGTCGGCGACGCGCTCGCCGCCGCTCCCGCGGCACCGGCAACCCGGAGCGAGTAGTCCGAGCAGGGTGAACGCGCGGGTGTCCGCGACGAGTCGCGAGGTTCCGCAGCGGGTAGTCAAACGTGAGCGTTTCCGCTCCGCGTGACATTCCGCCGTCCCCTCGCAGGGTTCTCGGCGGAGCGCTGATCACGGGAAGCATTCGCCCGCTCGGGCGTTGAAGCTTCGTGCCCAAGCGAACGCTCGCCGGCTTCGCGGCCGCCGTCGCGGCGATCTTCATCGCCGGGGCCGCGTACTTCCTCGTCGTCGCCGACCGAAACCGGAAAGCGACGCATGTGACGGAACGGTCCGAGAGCGTCCTCGCGCTCCAGAGGCTCGAGAAGGCGCTCGCCCGCGTCGAGACCGCGCACCGTGAATACCTGCTCACGCACGAGGACCGATTGCTCGAGGCGTACCGGCAAGCCGTGGCGGACGTCCACGCCGAGCTCGACGGCGTGAAGACGCGAGTCGCGCCGCGCTCTCGCGACGGGCTCGCGGCCGATCCGCTCGCCACCCTCGTCACGGCGAAGCTCATGGAGCTTCGCCATGGGATCGAGGTGCGGGACGCGAACGGCCTCGCGACGGCGCTGCGCGAGCTCCGGTCCGGCGACGGCCCGTGGCTCACGGAGACGATCGAGGCAGTCCGTGCCGAGATGGAGGCCATCGAGCGCGCGGAGCTCGGCGAGGAGCGCCGCGCCTGGTTCGGGCGCGTCGCGCTCGCGGACGGCATCTTCCTCGGGGCCGCCCTCCTCCTCCTCGCGCTCGTGACCGCCGCGGGTTTCGCGACGCGCGCTGAGATGCGGCGGCGGGAAGGGCGCGCGCAGGAGCGCCTCCAGATGCTCGAGCTCCAGGAGCGCATTCTCGGGATCGTGAGCCACGACCTGCGCGCGCCGCTCTCGGCCATCCAGGGGGGAGCGGTGCTGCTGTCGCGAAGCGATCTCGCGGCGCCGCAGGCGCGCATCGCGGCGCTCATCGCATCGAGCTCCCGGCGCATGGAGCGGATCATCCGCGACCTCCTCGACTACACGCGGACGCGCGCGATGCACGGGATCCCGCTGTCGATCCGGACGACCGACGTCGGCGAGGTCTGCGCGCGCGTCGTCGAGGAGGCGTCTCTCTCCGCGCGTGGCGTCGCCGTCGAGCTGCACCGCGGCGGGGACCTCTCGGGAGAATGGGATCCCGACCGGCTCGAGCAGGCCGTCGGCAACCTCGTGGCGAACGGGATCCGGCACGCGCCTCCTGGCACACCGGTGCGAATCCGGGTCACCGGCGAGGGGCATCGGGTGCGGGTGGACGTGGAGAACGACGGCCCACCGATTCCACGGAACACGCTGCGCTCGCTGTTCGACCCGTTCCAGAGATCCGACGCGCCCCTGGACGGACCGGCGGGGCTCGGGCTCGGGCTGTTCATCGTCCGGACCATCGTCGAGTCGCACGGCGGAACGGTGGACGTCCAGTCGGGCGCCGCTCAGCCGGTCACGTTCACCCTCCGGCTTCCGCGGACGCGCCCGGATCTGCGCCGCGACGCGGCGCCGACGCGCTTCTGGCGGCCGGTCCGCCCTCCCCGCACCGGGACGTCCGCGCGCTGAACGCGGGACCCTCGTCGCTGCCGGGGGCGCGCCTCGAGCTCGCGTTCACTAATGGATGCGCAGGGCGAGCTTCCCGAGGTGGTGCTGGCCGATCTCGCGGTGCGCGCGCGCCGCCTCGTCGAGCGGATACACGCGCCCGAGCTCGACGTGGAACGGTCCGGCTGCGATGAGCCGGTTCAGCCGATCGAACGCGTCGGCGCTCGGCTCGCCGTCGTACGCCAGCAGCTCCACGCCCTTCGGGGCTCGCGGCTCCGGCTCGACGCCATGCGGGTAGGCGATGCGGCCGCCCTCCCGGACCAGCGCCAGCGCCCGCTCGAGGCCCGCACCGTGGACGAGCACGAGCGCAGCATCGAGCCCGCCCGGCGCGAAGCGGCGAACGGCCTCTGCGACGTCCTCTCGCTTCCCGTCCACGGCGGCATCCGCTCCGAGCTTCCGCACGAGCGCGACGCCGTCCGGCCCGGATGCCGCAGCGAGGACCTTTGCCCCCATCCGCTTCGCGAGCTGCACGGCGAGGTGCCCGATCCCGCCGCTCGCGCCGAACACCATCAGCGCATGCCCGGGTGCGAGGCGCAGCTGATCATCGAGGCCGATCAGCGCGGTGATGCCGTCGGCGCCGAGCGCTCCCGCCTCCTCGGCGCTCAAGCCCTGCGGAATCGGCGCGACCTCGTCCTCGGCGATGGCGACGTACTCGGCGTAGAACCCGCCCCCGAAGCCGTACGCGTACACGCGATCGCCCAGGCGAAAGCGCTTCGCCCGATCGCCGAGCGCGACGACCTCGCCCGCCCCGTCATTGCCGATGACCTGCGGGAACGGGCGCTTCCCGAACTCGACCTCGCCCGAGCGGACGTACGGGTCCCAGACGCCGATCCCCGCGCAGTCGAGCCGGATGAGGACCTGGTTCCCCCTCGGCCGGGGCACCGGGAGCATCTCGGTGTGGAGAACCTCGGGCCCTCCGAACCGGTCGATCGCCGCCGCCTTCATCTCTCTCGGAATCGATGCCTGCATGGCCGCCCCCACCGCGCGTGATCTGCGCGCGACGAGTACGCTGCACACGTGCGAGCCCGCTGTCGACCGGGCATCGGGACGGCCGAACGGTCCACCCGCTCTCCGCTTGGCAAGCCGATCGCACCGAAGGCGTTCGGCGGCTGACGCCGCTCTGCGCGGGCGCCGAGGGGACCGGCAGGATCATCACCTCGCCGGCGTCGTGTACGCCGCTCTTGCTTCAGTTCGCGCGGAGCCGGGATCAGGTGATCGGCGCGCTCGCCTGCATGGTCGGCGGCGTCATCCTCGGCCGCGTCGCCGGCGGGAAGGAGTCCGACGAGCTCCTCGAGGCCTGCAGAAGGTTTCTGCACCGCACCCTCGACGGTGTCGCGCCGGCGACTGCGCCACCGGAGGAATCGCGGCCGCGCTCTCGGGAGCGCACGTGATGCCACGGCCGCGGCCGCTACGGGAACCGGCCGGCCGCGGAGAGCAGGTCGAGCCGCCCCTGCCGCACGGCATCCTCCGCGACCACGGCCGCGGTGTCCGCGTCGCGGGCGCGCTGCTCCGCGTCCACGACGTCGAGGCTCGTGGTCGCCCCGGCGCGGTACGCCTCCGACACGAGCGCGAGCGCCGCCTGGGCCCGCTCCGCGCCGCGGCGCGACTGCTCGAGGCCCGCCTCGGCGTGCTGCAGCGTGGAGAGGGCCGAGCGCACCTCGGAGCGCGCCTGCTGCGTGAGCCCCGTGAGCTGCGCCGCCGCCTCGGCCTCGAGCGCGAGCCGCTCCCGTCGCTGGCCGACCCGCAGCCCGCCCTCGAAGATCGGGACCGAGAGGACGACCTGCGCTTGCCAGCCGTTCGCCGGCATCGTGAGCGTCGGCGGGTCCTGCACGAAGCTCTGCCCGACCGCGGACAGGCTCGGGAGCCAGTCGGCCCAGCTGTCGCGCGCGACCCGGCGCGCCGCGTCCGCCCGCTCGCGCGCAGCCCGGACATCGGCGCGGCTCGCCTCGGCCTCGCGGAGGAGCGCGTCCTGCGACGCGACCGCGAGGCGGAGGTCCGGCTCGCCGCCCGCGTCGAGCGGGCGGTCCGCGCCGGTCGCGATCCCGAGCGCCTCCTGGGCGCGGGCGAGCCCGATGAGGGCGTTCTCGAGCTGGACCTGCGCGCTCGCGAGCTGCTGGTCCGAGCGCGCCTCGTCGAGCGCGTTGCCGACCCCGCCCGCCCGGCGCGCGCGCGCGAACTCGAAGTGGGCCGCCGCGGTCGCGACGGCGCGCCGCGAGACGTCCACCGCGCGCTTCTGCGCGAGGATGGCGAGGTACGAGCGCGCGGCGAGCAGCGTCACGCCGCGCTGGGCGTCCTGCAAGGACGCCCGGGCGACCGCGACCTGGTCGGACGCGTGCGACCACTGCGTCCAGCGGCTCGGCACGACGAGCGGCACCGAGGCCGTCGCGGTCCCGCTCCACTGCTCCTCGGCGGCGATGGTGCGCCCTGCCTGCTCGCGGCTCGAGTCGAGCCGGGTGTACACGCCGGTCGCGGAGAGGAGCGGGAGCGACCCCGAGCGCGCCTGCACGAGGAGCGCCTCGGCCCGTCGCACCTCCTCGGAGGCGAGCGTCGCGGCGGTGGCGTGCGCCGCCGCGCGCCGGACCGCCTCGTCGAACTCGACCACGCCGGTGGCCGCGGCGGGCGCATCCGGCGCGGGGGCCGCCGCGGTGGGCGCCGCGGAAGCGGGTGGCGGGGCGACCTCGCCCCGGGCGGCGGGCGCGGCGAGGAGCGCCGCGAGGACGGAGAGGATCGTCGATCTCATGGAGGGCCGTCGGCTCAGCGGGCGGACGGGGCGGGCGCGAGCGGCCCGCCTGCGTCGTCGTCGCGGTGCTGGTGCTTCGAGAAGCGTTCGAGGAACGTGTAGAGCGCCGGGATGAGGAAGAGGGTGAACACGGTGGAGATCGTGAGACCGCCGATCACGGCGCGGGCGAGGGGGAGGTTCGTCTCGCTCCCCTCGCCGATCCCGAGCGCCATCGGGAAGAGGCCGACGATGGTCGCGATGGTGGTCATGAGGATCGGGCGGAGCCGCGTCTTTCCGGCGAGCACGGTCGCCTCGAGGAGCGGTACGCCGCGCCCCTGGAGCACCCGGGCGAAGTCGACGAGCAGCACGCCGTTCGAGACCACGATACCGACCATCATGATGATGCCCATGAAGCTGTTCACCGACAGCGTGGTGCCGGTGAGGTACAGCGCCACGAAGACTCCGGTGATGCCGAGGGGCACAGAGAACATGATGACGAGCGGGTCGAGCAGCGACTTGAACTGCGACGCGAGGATCATGTAGACGAGCGCGATCGCGAGGATCGCGGCGAACATGAGGCCGCCGAAGGCCTCCTTCTGCGCGGCGCTCTGACCGCCGAGCCGCGCGGTGAAGCCATCCGGCGGCGGGAGCTCGTAGAGCACCTGCTGCACTGCGGCGCTCACCGACCCGAGGTCCTTCCCGGGCGCGACGTTGGCGGTCACGTCGATGATCCGCTGCAGGTACTTGCGGTTGACGAGCACTGGGCCGGAGCCGCGCTTCACCGTCGCGATGTTCGCGAGGCTCACCACCGCCCCTCCCGGCGACTTCACGAACACGTCCGAGAGGTCCTGGACCTGGTCGCGGAACGAATCGTCGAGCCGGACGTTGATGTAGTACTGGTTGCCGGTCTTCCCGTCGATGTACGGGATCGGGGAGAACTGGTTAGACCCGGCGAGGCTCGTGAGCACGGTCTGCGCGACCTGCGTCTCGGTGAGCCCGAGCCGCCCCGCCTTCTCGCGGTCGACGACGACGTCGAGCTCGGGGTAGTTCTCCTCGCGCGAGACCTGGAGGTCCGTGAGGATCGGCTTCCCGTCGGCGCCGGAGAGCCCGCGCAGCCGCTCCTGGAGCCGCTTCGCGTAGCCGCCGCCCGCCTCGAGGTCGTAGCCGACGACCTCGACGTCGATCGGGGCCGCCGAGCCGAAGTTGAGGATGCGCTTCACGATCCCGCCGACGAAGAAGTAGACCTGCGTCCCGGGGAAGTCCCGCGCCACCACCTGCCGGACCTTCTCCGCGAGCGTCTGGTCGTTCAGCTTGCGATCCACGTGCGGGACGAGGTTCACGTTCAGGTTCCCGGCGTGCGGGCCGGTGTTGGTCGTGAAGATCGCGCTTCGCCCGAGCGGCAGGCCCGTGTCGGAGATCATCGTCCTCACGGCGGGCGAGCCGTCGTCGGCGCGGTCGCCGTGGAGCGTCTTCACGACCGCCTCCTCGAGCCGCGCCGTGATCTTCTCGGTCCGCTCGACGCGCGTCCCGATCGGCGCCTTGTAGTTGATCTGGAACTGGCTCTCGTCGGTGTCGGGGAAGAACTCGGTGCCGATGCGGCTCTTCAGGAACATCGAGCCGACGAAGGCGAGCAGGATCGCCGCGACGACCCGCAAGCGGTGGCGCAGCACCCAGCGGAGCCCGTCGGCGTACTTCTCGTCGAGCCGATCGAAGGTGCCGGTCACCCACGCGCCGAAGCCGTGGCCCTTCCCGGGCGGCTCGGCCTTCAGGTACTTGAGGCAGAGGATCGGCGTCACGGTCCGCGAGACGAAGAAGCTCATGATGAGCGCGAACGCGATCGTGAGCGCGAGCGGCATGAAGAGGTTCCTCGCGACGCCCGCGAGGAACACGACGGGGAAGAACACCACGATCGTCGTGACGGTGGAGACGAAGATGGGCATCGCCACCTCCTGCGCCGCGTTCAGGACCGCGGTCCTCCGGTCCTGGCCGAGGGCGAGGTGGCGGTGGATGTTCTCGAGCTCGACGATCGAGTCGTCGACGAGGCGCCCCACGCCGAGCGCGAGCCCGCCGAGCGTGAAGACGTTGAGCGTCTGTCCGGTGAAGAAGAGCAAGACGAACGTCGCCACGATCGAGAGCGGGATCGCGACCGCGATGATGCCGGTCGCCGAGAAGGAGACGAGGAAGATCAAGATCACGCCGATGGCGAGGAGCCCGCCCATGACGGCCTCGTGCTCGAGCGACGCGATGGCGGCGCGGATGTACGTGGACTGGTCGAACGAGATGGCGAGCTTCACGTTGGGCGGGACGCCGCGCAGGTTCCCGATTCCCTTGCGGATCGCGTCCACCACCTGGACGGTGTTCGCGCCCGGCTGCTTGAGGACGCGGAAGAAGACGCCGCGCTCGCCGTTGATGCGGACGACCTCCGTCTGGTCCGCGGTGGCGTCCTCGACGCGGGCCACGTCGGAGACCCGGACCGGCGCGGCCGTGGTCGCGTCGGGGGCGCGCACGACGACGTCGCGGAGCGGCCGGGCCTCGCCGAAGGAGGTGTTCGAGAAGACGTTGTAGTCGGTGTTGCCGGC
>DASWEI010000008.1:0-14252 GCA_036394835.1 Anaeromyxobacter sp.
ACGGGGGAGCGCGAGTCAGGCCTCAGCGAGCCGCACCCAGAAGCGGCTCCCCTCGGGGCCGCTCTCGACGCCGACCTCGCCGCTCATCCCCTGCACGAGGTGTTTCACGATCGCGAGGCCGAGCCCGGTACCGCCCTGCGCCCGCGAGCGGCCCGCATCCACGCGGTAGAACCGCTCGAACAGGCGGGGCAGGTGGTGGCGCTCGATCCCGGAGCCGGTGTCCACGACCGAGAGGACCCAGGTCGTCCCGTCGCGCTCGGCGCGGACGGTCACGCTCCCCTGCGGCGTGTACTTGATCGCGTTGTCCACGAGGTTCACGAGCACCTGCTCGAGCGCGCGCGGGTCGGCGCGCACCAACACGCCGGCGGGCAGCTCCGCGCGCAGCGCGAGCCCCTTCTCCGCAGCAGCGGCTGCCAGGAGGGCTACGGCCTGCTCGGCGACCGCCGTCGCGTCCACCGCGGCGATGTCGAAGGTCCACTGGCCGCTCTCGATGCGAGAGAGGTCGAGCAGGTCGTCGACGAGCCGCGAGAGCCGCTCGGCGTTCCGCTCGGCGATCTCGACGAACCCGCGCGCGGCCTCCCGATCCTCGAGCCCGCCGCCGTGCGCGAGCGTCTCCGCGGCGGCGCGTAGCGCGGCGATCGGCGTCTTGAGCTCGTGGCTCGCGTTGAGGACGAAGTCCCGGCGGGCGGCCTCGGACCGGTTCGCCTCGGTCACGTCGCGCAGCAGCAACAGCACCTCGCCGCGCAGCAGCGGTCCGAGGTACGCGCGGTAGACCTGGCGCCCGATCGTGAGCTCGAGCTTACGGGTGGTCCCCTCGAGCGCGCGCTTCACCGCCTCGGACAGCTCGGCGCTGCGCGTGATCTCGAGCGGCGTGAGGCCGAGGGCCCGGCCGGTGATGGCGAGGGTGTCGAACGCCGCGTTCGACACGCGCACCCAGCCCTCTTTCGAGACGAGCGCCGCCGCGTCGGGCATCGCGGCGAGCAGCTCGTGCTCCAGCGGATCGCGCTCGAGCGTGCCCTGGCGCCGCTCGCGGCGGGCGAGCAGCTCGGCGAGATCGCGCACCTCGCGGCCGAGGTGCGCCCGCGGCCCGCCCTCGAGCTCCGCCCGCAGCGCCTGGATCGCCTCGCGCAGCGGCGCGCCCCCGGCGCGGCGCTCAGCCTCTCTCGTTCGGTTCCACCAGGCGATAGCCCACCCCCCTCACCGTCTCGAGCAGGTCGCGACCGGAGCCCAGCTTCTCACGAAGCCGCTTCACGTGGGTGTCCACCGTACGCGTCTCGAGCTCGGAGGACATCCCCCACACGTCCTCGAGGAGCTGCTCGCGCGACTGGACGCGGCCGAGCCTCGCCATGAAGGTCGCGAGCAGCCGGAACTCGAGGGGCGTGAGCTGGATCTCCAGATCGTCCACGAACACCCGGTGGGCGTCCACGTCCACGCGGATCGGCCCGACCGACTCGGGCGGCCGCTCGTGCGCGCGCGCCGGACCGGCGCGGCGGAGCACCGCCTTCAGCCGGAGCACGAGCTCGCGCACGCTGAAGGGCTTCGTCACGTAGTCGTCGGCGCCGAGCTCGAACCCGACGACGCGGTCCACCTCCTCGCTCTTCGCCGTGAGCATCACCACCGGGACGTGCTTCGTGCGCGGGTCCCCCTTGACGTGCCTGCACACCTCCGTCCCCTGAACGTCAGGGAGCATGAGATCGAGCACGACGAGGTCCGGGACGCGCCGGCGGAGCTGCGCGAGCGCCTGCTCGCCCGTCGTGGCGAGGATCGTCTCGAAACCCGCGGCCCGGAGGTTGAAATCGAGCAGGGAGAGGAGATCCCGCTCGTCGTCCACGATGAGCACCGTCGTCACGCCGACAGCTTAACGCAGGCGCGCGTGACGGGCGGGTGGCCGCTTCGCGACGGAAGGGTGACGACCGCCGGCCGCCGCATTTTGGCCTCCCCCGGATTCGCCGGGTACGATGGAGGGATGCGGTGCCCCACGCTCCTCCTCGTCCTCGCGGCGACCCTCTCCTGCGCCGGCGAGCGCGCCGCCGCTCCCGCCTCCACGCCTGCCGGCGAGGCGACGGTGCTCCGCGCTGCGGAGCTCGCCCGCGTGCGCTGCCTCCTCGTCGCGCCCCTCGAGAACGGCTCGGACGCGCCGCTCGCCGCCGAGACGGCGACGGGCGCGCTCATCGCCGGCGTCGACGGCGGGCGGGCGAGGGTGTTCCCCATCGCGGACCTGCGCGCGATCTTCCGCGACACGCCGCTCGAGCTGCCCGCGGGCATGGGCCCCTCGCTCGCGCTCGAGCTCGCAGAGCTCGTCGGCGCGGACGCGGCGCTCTACGGCTCCGTCGAGGGGCGCTCCCGCGAACCCGCGCCCGAGCTGCTCGTCTCGGTCCGGCTCTCGCTCGCGGGCGATCACCAGCTCCTCTTCGCCCGCACGCTCGTCGTGACGCCCGCGGTCGGCGAGCGGGCCGACACCGCGATCCGGCGCGCGCTCGCCGAGGCGACGCGCACCGTGCTCGCCCGGCTCGGCGACGGGAGCCGGCGCCGCTGCTTCGACCCGGACCGCGCGCGCGCGCTCCGGAAGCTCGCCCTCGCCGAGGCGGACCACCCCGGCCGCCCGGCCCAGCAGACGCCGCCCGTTCCGCCGCCCCCGGCGGTCGCGGCCGCGGCCGCTCCGAAGCCGGGGCCCGGCAAGCCCGCCGCCCCGTCGGTCGCGGCGAAGACGCCGCGCCAGGCGGAGTGGGCTCGCAAGCTCGATGCCGGTGAGCGGTTCGTCGTTGAGGAGGTCGGGTTCGCCGGCCGGACCGCCGACCTGCAGCGCGACGCCGGGCTCGCGGACCTCGCGGTCGCGCTCGCGATCGCGCCGGTGAACGTGCGGCTCGAGGGGTTCGTGGACACGACGAGCGACCATGGCGCCGATCAGAAGCTCTCGCTCGCGATGGCGCAGGCCGTCGGCCAGCGGCTCACCGCGCTCGGAGTTCCGCGCCCGCGGCTGAGCTGGGACGGGCACGGCGGCGAGAGCCCGCTCCTGCCGAACTTCACGGCACGCGGCCGGGCGGCGAACCGCCGGGTCGAGGCCGTCGTGGTGCGCTGACGTGCGCTTCTTCGCGACCTGCGCCAAAGGAACCGAGGGCGCGCTCCGGCGCGAGCTCGTCGCGCTGAAGCTCGGCCGCGTCCATGGCGACCGGGGCGGGGTCGGCTTCGAGGGGCCGCTCGAGGCGGGCATGCGCGCCTGCCTCCACTCCCGCACCGCGATGCGGATCCTCGTCGAGCTCGGGCGCTTCTCCGCGCCGAGCCAGGAGGCGCTCTACGACGGGGTGCGCGCGCTCGCGTGGGAGGATTGGCTCACGACCCGCACCACCCTCGCCGTCGAGGCGAGCGTCACGTCGTCGGCGATCACCCACTCCGGCTACGCCGCGCTCAAGGTGAAGGACGCGATGGTGGACCGGCTGCGCGACAAGCTCGGCGCGCGCCCGGACGTGGACCCGAAGGACCCGGACTTCCGCGTGGTGCTCCACCTCGCGCGCGGCGAGGCGACGATCTCGCTCGACCTCGCGGGCGAGCCGCTCCACCGGCGCGGCTACCGCACCCAGACCACCATCGCGCCGCTCAAGGAGACGCTCGCCGCCGCCGTGCTCGCGCTCGGCGGCGCCGACCCGGCGCTGCCGTTCGTCGATCCGATGGCCGGCTCCGGAACGCTCGCGATCGAGCACGCGCTCCGCGCGCGCCGCATCGCGCCCGGGCTGTCGCGCGCGTTCGGGTTCCAGCGCTGGCCCGTCTACCGCGGCGGGCCGCAGTCGGCGTGGGACCGGATGAAGGAGGAGGCGCGGGCCGAGATCCTGCCGCGCACGCCCGCGCCGGTCATCGCCCGCGACCTCCACCCGAAGGCGCTCGCCGCGCTCCACAAGAACGTCGCGGCCGCGGGCCTCGCCGCGGACGTCGTCATCGAGGAGGGGGACGCCCGCGAGCTCGTCCCTCGCTTCCCGCATGGGTTCCTCGTCTCGAACCCGCCTTACGGCGAGCGGCTCCTCTCCGGCGAGGGCGAGGGGGGGCCGGGGCCCCGCGTCCAGGACAAGAAGATCGCCGGCTTCTATCGAGGCCTCGCGGAGATGCTCGCCCGCCACTCCGGCTGGACGGTGGTCCTCCTGTCGGGGAACCCCGCGCTCTCGCGCGCGTGGCGGCTGAAGCCCGAGGTCGACCACAAGCTCTGGAACGGGCCGCTCGAGGTCCGGCTGCTGCGCTGGCGGCTCTGAGACGCCGCCCACTGCGTTCGCACGAGCATCCGGTTGCCGGGCCGGCGCCCCGGACCTACCGTAGGGGTATGCGCGCCGCGGTCCTCGCCGTCCTCGTCGCCGCCGCGCCGCGCTCGGCGGGCGCGCCGGACGACGCGGTCGAGCGGCGGCGCGCGCTGGTCGCGAAGGAGCTCGTGCAGGTCGGAGACGTGCTGAGGCGCGAGATCCTCGGGCACGACGTCGACGCCCTCGTCGCGCGCGTGCCGCCCGACGGGCTCCGCTGCGGCGGTCGGTCGGTGCCCCGCGCCAAGATCGCGCGCGACCTGCGCGCCGAGAGCTCGTGGCTGCACGCGACGATCTTCGGCCGCGGGGGCGCGCCGGGCGGACGCTCGCCCGGCTCGCCCGGCTCGCTCGCCGAGCTCCTCCGGTCGACCCCCGACGTCGCAATCGCCGTCTCCTTCCAGGCGGGCGCGGGCGGAGGCGCTCTCGGCCGGCCCTGCATCGACTTCCGCGCGAAGGGCGTCGCCACGCCCGGCGCCCCGCTCTGCTTCGAGCAGCGCGACGGCCGCTGGTGGTTCACGGAGAGCCTCTACCCGTGCGGCTGAGCGGCCACGGGAACGTCGGGATCACGCCGCCGCCGGACGGAGCGCTCTGGCCCCCGCCCAGTCGCGCCGCCGCGGCGCCACCTCGACCCAGCTCTCCGCGAGGACGCGGCCCCCCGCGTGCGTGAGGATCCGCGCGCGCCCGAGCTCCGGCGTGCAGCCCGCGTTCATGACCCGGAGCGGCCGCTCGGCCGCGGCCGCGAGCACCGCGGCGCTCGCCGCGTGGCGGTGGCCGTGCGCGACGACGTCGCACCGCCCGAGCGCGCGGGCGAGGAGCTCGGGACCGCGCGCGAGCTCGGCGGCGTTCGGCCAGCCGAGCAGGTTCGAGATCCGCTCGCCGATTCCGTCGGCGGGGAGCGGCAGGAGGTGGTGGTGCAGCATGAGGACGACGAGGGTGCGGGGCGCCGCCGCCCGCAGCGCGCCGTCGATCGCGTCGACGTCCGCGGCGGAGAGCGCGCCGTGGCTCTCGAGCAGCCCGCGGTTGTGCGGCGCGGTCGAGTCGAACCGCACGACGTGGAGCCCGGGCCGGCGATCGACCTCGACACGCCCGACCTGGAGCCGCGGCGCAACGTCGTCGCCGAGGCGGTCGTGGTTCCCCGGGACGATGACGAGCCGGTCCCGCAGCGGAGCGAAGACGCGCTCGAAGGTGGCGAGCTCGCCGGCGCGGCCGCGGTGCGTGACGTCGCCCGTCACGAGGACCTCGTCCACGTGGGCGGCGACGAGCGCGTCGCACAGCAGCGCGGCGCCGCGGTCCGTCGCGGCGTCCCTCCCGAGGTGGAGGTCCGAGACGTGGGCGAAGGTGCGGGTCGTCTCCATGGCGCGAGAGGAGACCACGGGCGCGTGACAGGGTGGCGACGGCCCGCCGACGTGTTCGCGACGCCGGCCTCCACCGAATCGTCGCCGGGCCGTGACGTTCCGCTCACGTCGGAGCTGTACGGTCGCCGCCATGAGCGAACGCCAGATCCGCCCGCTGCGTCCCGGGGACTTCTCAGAGCTGATGCGACTCGAGGAGGAGGTCTTCGCGCGGAGTGGCGAGTCCGTCCTCGGCGCGTACTACGTGCGCCTCTGCTGCGAGTTCTACGCCGACACCTGCTTCATCGCGGTCGAGGGCGGCCGCGCGGTGGGATACGTCCTCTCCTTCGTGCGCGGGGCGGAGGCGTACTGCACGACGCTCGCGGTCGCGCCCGAGCTGCAGGGCACGCGGGTCGCGATCCAGCTGCTGCGCGCGCTCGTGGGCGCGCTCGCGAGCGAGGTGGACTCGGTCTGGTTCACCGTGAAGGAGGACAACTCCGCGGCGCGCGCGCTGCACCGAGCGCTCGGTGCGCGGGACGTCGAGGTCCGCGAGGACTTCTACGGCCCGGGCGACCGGCGGCTCGTGTCGCGCATCGAGCGGCCCGCCTTCGAGCGGCTCCGCGGCAAGCTCGAGCGGCTCGGGATCGTCGACGCGGCGGTGCCGCGCCCCGCCGCCGCGCGCGCGATCGCGGGGGCCGCGTGAGCTCCCGCGCGACCGCGGAGCTCCTCGATCCGGGACCGCCGCACGCGCGGCTCGTCCGCGCCGGCGCCCGCCTCGCCGGGGTCGGCGCGACGGCGCTCGCGACCGCGCGCCGCCTCCGGGAGCTGCGGCGGGACGCACCTGAGAGCGCGCTCGTGCACGCGCGGGCGCTCGCTCTTCGAGACGCCGCCCGCCGGGTCCTCGCGCTCCACGGCATCGACGCCGCCGCGGAGGGTGCGTCCCCGCTCGGCCCCGCGATCCTCGCCGCGAACCACGTGAGCTGGCTCGACCCACTCGTCGTCGCGGCGCAGCTCCCCTGCATCCCCGTCTCGAAGCTCGACGTCGCGGGATGGCCCGTCGTCGGCAACCTCGCGCGGGAGCTCGGCGTGGTGTTCGTCGCGAGGGGCGACACCGGGAGCGGAGCGCGGGCGTTGCGAGACGTGCGCGCCGCGCTCGCAGGGGGCGCGTGCGTGCTCAACTTCCCGGAGGGCACGACGAGCGACGGCGACGCCGTGCTCCCGTTCCGCGCCGGCCTCTTCGGACTGGCGCTCCGCGCCGGCGTGCCAGTCGTCCCAGTCGCGATCCGCTACCACCCCCGGCGCCTCGCCTGGACCGGCGACGCCTCGTTCCTGCCCCACTACCTCCGGGTCGCCTCCGCGCGCGGGGCGCAGGTCTCGATCCGCTTCGGCGCCCCGATCGCGCCTGCGGCCGGCGCGAGCGCACGGGCGCTCGCCGACGAGGCGCGCGCGCAAGTCGCCCGGCTCCTCCTGGAGGACCGATGAGCCAGCAGTCCGCCGCCGAGTACCTCGCGCACGGGCAGATGCCGTTCTTCCGCCTTCCGTCCGCGCCACTCGCGGCGGGCCTCCCCGAGGGGACGCGGGCGGCCCTCCTCGGCGTCCCCTACGACGGCGGCGCGACCTACCGGCCGGGCGCGCGCCTCGCGCCGTTCGAGGTCCGCCGTGTGAGCGCACTCGTGCAGGGGCACCACCCCGGGCACGGCGTCGATCCGTTCGAGCGGCTCGCCGCGGTGGACGCGGGAAACGTCGTCTTCCCGCCGTTCGACGCGCCCTCGGTCCGGCACGCCATCGAGGCGAGCACCGCGGCGGTGCTCGCGGCGGGCGCGGTGCCGCTCCTCGTCGGAGGCGATCACTCGATCACCCTCCCGGCGCTCCGGGCGGTCGCCGCCCGCCACGGCCCGGTCGCCGTCCTCCACCTCGACGCGCACCTCGACACGAGCGACGCCGAGGTCTGGGGGGACGCCTGGCACCACGGTACGCCCTTCCGCCGCGCGCTCGAGGAGCGCCTCGTCGCGCACGGCCAGCTCCACCAGGTCGGGATCCGCGGGCCGCGCGCGAGCGAGCGCGACGTTGCCTTCGGCGCAGCCCACGGGGCGCAGGTGCACGGCGCCGACGAGCTCGGCGAGCGCGGCGTCCGGGACGTGATGCGGGACGTCCTCTCCGCGGTGGGCGACCTGCCGCTCTATCTGTCCTTCGACGTGGACGCGGTCGACCCGGCGTTCGCGCCCGGGACGGGGACGCCCGTCCCGGGCGGCCTCACCTCGCGCGAGGCGCTGCAGGTCGTCCGCGCGCTCGCGGGCGCGTCGCTCGCCGGGATGGACGTCGTGGAGGTGTGCCCGCCGTTCGACCACGCCGACGCGACGAGCCTGCTCGCCGCGCACCTCCTGTTCGAGGGGCTCGCCGTCGCCGCGCTGGCGCCGGGACGCGCGGGGTGACCGAAATCGTCACGCGTCCGCCGCGGGGGCGCCACCCCGGTCCGGCATCGTCCCGGGTGCGCCGGCGGTCCGGCGAGAGAGAGGAGCCGTGCGATGCCCTTCCCGTGCCTGATCCTCTTCGGTGTGGCGGCGCTCGGCCTCGCGATCGTCGGGCTTCAGGTCGTCGCGCTGCGCCGCCACCTGCGCGAGCCGATCCGGGAGCCGTGCGCGACTCCGCCGATCTCGATCCTGAAGCCGCTCTGCGGCGTCGACGACGCACTCGAGGAGAACCTCGCGTCTTTCGCCGCGCTCGCCTGGCCCGCCTTCGAGGTGGTGCTCGGGGTGAGGAGCGCGCAGGACCCCGCGTACCCCCTCGCGCGCGCCGCCGCCCGGAGGTGGCCCGGCCGGTTCCGGGTCGTGCTCCAGCGCGGCGCGCCCGGGCTCAACCCGAAGGTGAACCAGCTCGTCACGCTCGCTCGCGCGGCGCGGCACGACCTCCTCGTCGTCTCCGACTCTAACGTGCGGGTCGAGCCCGGATACCTCGCCGAGATCGCGGCGCTCCTCGAGGACGGCGGGATCGGGCTCGTCACCCACCCCATCGCCGGCCGGGGCGAGGCGCGGCTCGGCTCGCTCATGGATCATCTCCACCTCGCAGGCTCGATCACGCCGGGGATCGTCGCGGCGAAGCGGCTCTGCGCGCGCGACATCGTCGTCGGGAAGTCGATGGCGCTCAGGCGGCGCGACCTCGAGGCGATGGGCGGGTTCGAGGCGGTCCGTGACGTGCTCGCCGAGGACTATGTGATGGGGCGCATGGTCTCCTCGGTGCTCGGGAAGCGCGTCGCCGTTGCGCACCGTCCGGTCGAGAACGTCAGCGAGCGCCGCACGCTCGCCGAGTTCGCCGCGCGGTACCGGCGCTGGAGCGTGCTCCAGCGGCAGGCGGCGGGGCCGATCCAGTACGCGGCGCTCGCCCTCCTGAACCCGGTCCTCTTCGCCTCGGTCGCGGCGGCGGTCGCGCGGACCCCCGCGGCGCTCTCCGGCCTCGCCGCGACGTGCGCGCTCAAGGCCGCTCTCGACGGCGTGGCGGCGCGGGCGCTGCGCCCCGGCGGGTTCCGGCTCCGCCAGCTCGCGGTCGTGCCGCTGAAGGACCTCGTCTTCGGCTCGGCCTGGGTTTGGGGGCTCTTCCGGCGCGACGTCGCCTGGCGGGGAACCCGCCTCGTCGTCGGGAGGGGCACCCGCATCGAGACGCCCGCCCGCGAGGCGACCGTCGAGCCATGCATCTCGCCCGCGGCGTAGGGCAAGCGATGGAAGCCGCGGCGCGCCTCGCACCCGATCCCGTGGGCCCCGTGGTGCCCGATCCGCTCTCGGTCGGCGCCCTCCTTACCGGCGACGCCCGCGTCCACCCGGACGACCTCGTCCAGCGCGTCGCGAGCCTCTTCTTCGATCGGCCGGAGCTCGACGCGGTCGCGCTCGTCGCCGAGGACCGCCCGGTGGGGCTCCTCACGCGGGGGCGGCTCCTCCTGAAGCTCGCCAGGAACTTCGGCCACGAGCTCTATGCCCGCAAGCCGGTGACGCGCATCGCGGACCTGGCGCCGCTCGCTCTTCCGTCCGACACGCCGCTCGCGGTGGCGCTCGCGCGCGCGCTGGCGCGCCCCGCCGCGACGGTGTTCGACGACGTGATCGTCATCGCGGACGACGGCCGCTACCTCGGGCACTCCTCCTTCCGCGAGCTCGCGCAGCACCAGGGGATGGCGCTGCAGCGCAGCGGCCTCGAGCGCGAGGCCGCGGTCGCGCGCGCGCGGGGGCTCGAGGAGCTCGAGCGCGTCCGGGCCCGGTTCCTCGCCCACGCGACGCACGAGCTCCGCTCGCCGGTGAGCGCGATAGCTGCGCTCGCGGAGCTCGTGCGGATGGCGTGCGAGCGGGGGAACCTCGACCAGGTGCGCGCCAAGGTCCCGATGCTGCTCCGCGCCTCGGCGACGCTCCGCGGCACCGTGAACAACATCCTCGACCTCTCGAAGCTCGAGGCGGGACGGATGGACGTGGCCGTCGGGCCCGTCCACGTGTCCACGCTCCTCGACGAGGTCGCGACCCTCGCGCGGCTCCTCGTCGGGGACAAGCCGGTCGAGGTGAGCGTGGACGCCCCACACGGCCTCGTCGTCGAGACGGACCACCACAAGCTCCGCCAGATCCTCGTGAACCTCGCGTCGAACGCGGCGAAGTTCACCGACCGCGGCCTGATCGTGGTGCGCGCCGAGGCGGACCGATGCGGCGTTCGCGTCGCGATCTCGGACACCGGCTGCGGGATCCGCGAGGACGACCTCCCGCGCCTGTTCGTCCCGTTCGGGCAGCTCGAGGACGCGCACACGAAGACTCACGCGGGGACCGGCCTCGGTCTCGCGATCACGCGTTCCCTCGCCTCGCTGCTTCGCGGACGCGTGGTCGTCCAGAGCCGCCGCGGCGAAGGGTCCACCTTCACGCTCGAGCTGCCGCATGCCGCGGTGCCCGAGGAGGCGACGAGATGAGCGCACGCAAGATCCTGATCGTGGACGACGACGAGCTGCACCTCGTCTGCGCGAAGGAGCTCCTCGAGGCAGAGGGGTACGAGGTGATCGCGCACAGGACCGCCTTCGGCGCGACCGAGCTGCTCATCCGCAGCCGCCCGGACCTCGTCCTCATCGACGTGAACATGCCCGCGCTCTCCGGCGAGGGGCTCATCGCGATCCTGCGCCGGCGCGTGCACGCCACGGGGGTGAAGCTCTTCCTCTACTCGTCGAACGACGAGGACGCCCTCCGGAGCGCGGCGGAGCGGCTCGACATCGACGGGTACGTCTGCAAGGGCGATCCGGATGAGCTGCGCCGGAAGGTCGGCGGCGCGCTCGCCGCGGGGCGGCCGAGGAGCGCGTAGGGGTCAGCGCCCGGGCACGGCCGCGAGGGGCGGCGCCGGGGCGCCCACCGCCTCGAGGATGCGGTAGAGCCCGAACTTCGGGAGCCGCGTGAAGCCAGCCCAGGCGGCCGCGGCGAGCGCCCCTTCCGCGAGCAGGTCCGCGAGCCAGTCGGCCGCGAAGCGCGGGTCGCGCTGCTTGAAGCCGGCGCCGCTCTCCCGCACCCAGCGCCGGTTGATCCGCTCGTGGGCTCCGACGGGAGGGGCGCAGACGAGCGGGATCCCGAGTGCCGCGTAGAACGAGAGCTCGGACGGCTTCGTCCACAGGAGGTCCGTGCGGGCGAGCAGCGCGTTCATCGCGTCGATGTAGCCGTCGAGGTCCGGCGCGAGGACGAGCTCGACCCCCGCCCCGACCGCGTCGTCGAGGCGCGCCGCGTGCAGCGCCTCCTCGAAGACCTGCTTCACGTCGAGTCGCACCCCCGCGACGAGGGCGATCCGGAGCCGCCCGTCGAGGACCTCGCGCCGCAACGACGGGAGGAATGCCCGCGCGAGCCCCGCCTGCGCGCCGGCCCCGCCGACCGCAAACGTGAGCAGCGGCGCCCGTCGCTCCTCGGCCTCCGGCAGCGGCCCGAGGAAGTGGGCGAGCGCCTCGGCCTGCTCGCGCCGGAACGTCCGCTGCGGATCGAGCCGGACGAGCCGTGCGGACAGGTTCGCGAGGAGCGGTCCGAGCCCCGGGCCGCCGACGAGCTCGTGAGGCAGCGGAAACCCCGTCAACGTGATCCGCTCGGCCGGCACGCCGTACGCCTGCAGCCGGCGACCGGCGCGGTGCGTGGGGACGAGATAGCGGATGCGGGTCGCTCGCGCGTCCACGGGCGCCCACACGCGGTTCACGTCCGTGTCCGTCACGACGCAGTGAACCGCGGGGAGCCCGGCGCGGTCGGCGACAATGGCGGGGGCGAAGAACGTCGTGAGAAGGGGGCGCCCGGAGCGGCGCAGCTCCTCGACGAGCCCCTGCCCGAGGCCGCGGCGGACGAGACGGTCGAGCGTCCGCGCGCCGCCGCTCGGCGCCGAGAGGTCCCGAAACGGGTGGAGGTGTGGGATGTCCGTGAGCCCGTCGAGCACCCAGCGGAGCGGCGCGCCGACGACCGGGAGCTGCGAGAGGCGCGACGTCGCCTCGTAGGCGAGCCGGGCCCTCCGCCAGCGCGCGGCGTCGGCGACGCCGGCGAGCGGCGGACGATCGACGCGCACGAGCGGGACCCCGCAAGCGTCCGCGAGCGCCCGCGCGGCGCGCACGTGGCCGTACCCCATCTCCACGGCCGCGACGAGCGGTGCCTTCCGTTCGGCTGTGGCTCGAGTCGGGTCGGTCATGGAGGAAGGCGGGGGGCGGAGCCTCGCCGCGGCGCGTGACGGTGGCGTGGCGGGGAGGTGACGGGTTCGCGCCGGCCGCGGCGACCGCTCAGTCGGCGGCGTCGCCGAGCGCGCGGAGGAGCCGCTCCGCGTCGGCGACGGGCCCGCGCGGCCGCAGCGCGTCGGGGAGCGCCGCGGCGTCGGAGAGGGCGCGCCGCAAGGTCTCGCGCGCCGCGACCCTGTTCCCGAGCGCGTCGAGCGCCCGCGCCTTCGTGACGAGCACGCGGACGCGGCGCGGTCCCTGTGCGAGGGCGAGGGCGCGGTCCGCCGCGCCGATCGCGTCCGCCGCCCTCCCGAGCTCGAGGTAGACGGCGGCGAGGTTCGCCGGTGGGACGAAGTCGTCGGGGAGGTCCCGCTCCGACGCGAGCAGGGCTGGAAGGACGCGCCGCGGCTCGCCGAGCCGGAGCGCCGCCTCGAGCCGCTGCCCGTCGAAGGCCGCCCGCGCGAGGGGCGTCGTCGCGCGCGCCGCCTCCCGCTCGAGGAACGAGAGCCACTCGCGCGAGAGCACGCGCGCTCCGCTCCGGTCGCCGCGCGCCTCGCGGGCGGAGGCGAGCTCGCCGTAGAGCCAGGAGCGGTCGTCGGCGAGCAGCCCCGGCGCGCCGAGCGCGCGCCGCGCCGCGGGCTCGAGGGCGGCGAGCGCCGCCGCGCGGGCGGCCCGGTCGTCGAGGTCGAGCGCGCAGGCGAGCCCCTGCGCCGCGGCGCGGGCGAGCGGCGGGCCGAGGAGGAGCCACGGCACGACCTCGCGCGCGCCCGCGACGCACGCGTCCGCGTCCCCGGCGAACCCGAGCGCCTGCACGAGCGCGTCCGCTGCCCGCTCGCGCCCGGGCCACCCCTTGCCGCCTCGCGCGATGGCCTCGCGGAACACCGCGGCGGCCTCGGCGTGGCGCCGCTCCGCCATGAGCCCTTCCGCCCCCGCGAGCGCCGCGTCCGCCGCGGTGAGGCGCTCGGCGTGCATCGCCCGCTCTCCGTCCCGCGCGAGCGACTCCACCTCCGCCGCCGTCGCCGTCCCCGCCCAGCGCAGCACCGCATGCTCCGCCGCCGGGTCGACGACGAGGAGCGTCGGCCACGCGTCGATGGGGAACCTCGCGAGGAACGTCGCGTTCCGTGGGTCCTCGGTGTTCACGTCGAGCCAGACGAACCGCCCGGCCAGCTTCGCGAGCCGCGCGTCGGGGAGGACGTGGGCCCGCATGAAGCGGCAGGTGGGTCACCAGGGCGCCCAGACGTCGACGAGGATCGGGACGCCACGCGCCTTCGCGGCGCCGAGGGCGCGCGCCCAGTCGTCCTCGACCGCGCTCCGCCCGCCGCGGGCCGGCGCCGCGTGCGGCGTCCTCGGCGCGGCGAGCACGAGCGCGGCGGCGAGGGCGAGCGAGCTGCCGATCCGCATGCCGCTCCTCCTCACCCCGCTAGACGCTGCGGCCGAGCGCGGCGAGCGCGGTCCGGAACTGGTCGTCCGAGAGGTACACCTCGAGCGCACCGTCGGGGAGCTCGAACCGCGCGGGCTTGCGGAACCCGGTGCGGGGCGGCTCGGGCGCGACCGTCCGCACGATCGCGCCCGCCGACACCTTCACGAGCGCGCGCCCGCTGCGCGCCGCCACGGCGAGCGCGTCGGCCGCGAGCGGCACCGGGTCCATGGAGCGGCGCCGCATCGACAGCGTGAGCCAGTATGCCGCCTGCAGGGCGATCGCGATCCAGAGCGCCGCGGTGCTCTTCCACGTGAAGACGTTCACGACGACGAGCAACACCGACCCGAGGAGGGCGGCGTTCGCCCCGCGGTGCAGGGCGCCCTGCACCGCGGTCGGCCGGAGCACCACGAGCCCATCCGGGCTCGCATAGAGCTGCCCCTTGCCGGAGCCGCCCCGGACCGGCTTCCCCTTCGGGTCCACGAGCATCGCGAGCACCATCCCGAGCGCCGTCGGTCCGTTCATCGCGGCCAGTCTACATGAGC
>DASWEI010000009.1:0-12907 GCA_036394835.1 Anaeromyxobacter sp.
TCGAGAGCGGCTTCGGCAACTTCGCGTACAGCCGCGCGCGCGCCTCCGGGCCGTGGCAGTTCATCGGCCCGACCGGCAAGCTCTTCGGCCTGAAGCAGGACTTCTGGGTGGACGAGCGGCGCGATCCGGAGAAGTCCGCGCGCGCCGCCGCCCGCTTTCTGAAATTGCTCCGCCAGCAGACCGGTGACTGGCGGCTCGCGTGGGCCGGGTACAACGCGGGCGTCGGCCGCATCTTCAAGGCGAAGGCGAAGGGCTACGACGACTTCTGGCAGATGGCCGCGTCGGCGGGGCGCAAGGTGCTGCGCGCCGAGACGAAGGGCTACGTGCCGAAGCTCATGGCGGCGGCGATCGTCACGAAGCACCCGGAGGCGTTCGGGTTCCGCGCCGACGAGATCGACCCGCAGCGCTGGGACGAGTACGCGGAGGTGACGATCCCGTCGGCGACGCTCCTCGCCGTCGTCGCCCGCGCCGCGGGCGTCACCGAGCGCGCGCTCATGGATCTCAACCCCGAGCTGCGCCGCGCCTGCACCCCGCCGCGCGCCTATCAGCTCAAGCTCCCGAAGGGCCAGGAGGCGGTGTTCGCGCAGGCCTGGCCGGCGATCCAGGGCAAGGTCCGGATGACCTTCGCCGGCCATGTGGTCCGGCGCGGCGACACGCTCTCGAGCGTGGCGCACGCGTACGGCGTGCCGGTCGAGGGCGTCATGGAGATGAACGGCCTCCGCACCGCGAAGAAGCTGCGGGTCGGGCAGGAGCTCATCATCCCGAAGCCGCTCGGCGGCGGGCAGCTCGCCGCGGCGCGCGCGCCCGAGCCGGCGGCAAAGCCGCGCTCGCCGAAGGCGCGGCAGGCTCAGGTCGCCGACGACCAGCCCCGGCGCGAGCCGGCCGTGACGCAGGTCGCCGCGGCGGAGCGGCTCGAGCGCGCGCGCTCGACCCTGCGCGTCCAGGCGGGCGACACGCTCTGGTCGATCTCACGGCGGCTCGGCGTCGAGCTGCAGCAGCTCTGCAGGTGGAACGGGATCGACAACCCGCGCCGCCACAAGCTGCTCGTCGGCGCGCAGCTCGTCGTCTTCGGCAATCGCGGGTAGCGGCGCCCGGTAGCCGATCTCGAGGCGGAGCCCGGCCTCGAGTGGACCCGGGCCGGATCCAGCGAGATCGCAGCGGCTGCACATCCGGCCGACTTGCGCGCGGTCGCCGTCGAGGGGGACGAGCCGCGGCCCCGTCGACGTCCGCTCGGCCCGGCGCCGCCAGACCATCCGGCCCCGCGACTTCGCGACTTCGCGCCGGAGGGCGGGACTCCCCCGGCGCCCCCCGGACGCGCAGGTTCAACTTCGGACTTCCACCAAGGGGGGAATTCGATGAACGTTCGCGCGATCGCGCTCGCCGTCCTCGTGCTCGGGCCGGCGTGCAAGCACGGGAGCTCGCAGTCGGCCCAGGCCGGAGCCGGGACCGCCTCCGCGGGCGGGCAGGACTCGAGTCAGGGCGCACAGGAGAGTCAGGGCGCACAGCAGAGCCAGGGCGCACAGCAGCCGTCGAGCGGGGCACAGGCGAGCGGTCCCCTCTCGCAGGATCCGATCATGGAGCCCGGCCCGTCCATCAAGGGGCACGCCTCGGATCAGATCGTGGTCGGCGTGATCACCGACGTCGCCGACGACGCCGTGTCGATCGCGTCGGAGCAGGGCGACGAGAAGACGCTTTCGATCGTTCCGCAGACCACGATCCGGGTGGACGGCGAGGACGCGTCGTACGGCGACCTCGCGGAGGGCCAGCCGATCCGCGCGAGCTTCAGCGAGATCGAGGGTGAGGACGTCGCGGTCGAGATCCGGGCCGGAGACGCGAGCGCGGCCTCCGACGCGGCGCCTCCCGACGCGGGGGGGACTCCGCACTCCGCGGGGCCGAGCGGCTCGAGCGGCGTGGGCGCGCCGGAGGATTCCGGCACGGGCGAGGGCGGCACCCCGCACCGCTGATAGCCTCCCTGGGCCTGGGAGCGGCGCAGCCGAGGACGGCGCCGTGCGCCTCCCCGCCGCGGCCGCGCCGTGACGCCGGGATCACCCGAGGTCGTACCCGCGCTCTTCGTGGTTCGTGATGTCGAGCCCGATGAGCTCCTGCTCCTCGTCCACGCGCGCGCGCAGGGTGAGGTCCGCGACCTTGGCGAGCACCCAGGTCCAGCCTCCCGACCAGGCGGCCACCACGGCGCACGCGAGCACCTGCACGCCGACCTGCCGCGCGACGTCGATCTTCTCGGTCCCGCCGAGCGCCACGGACGCGAAGACGCCCGTCAGGATCGAGCCGATGACCCCGCCGACGCCGTGCACGCCGAACGCGTCGAGCGAGTCGTCGTAGCCGAGGCGGCGCTTCATCGTGGTCGCCGCGAAGAAGCAGACGATCGCGGAGATCGCGCCGATCGCCATCGCGCCGGCGATCCCGACATAGCCGGAGGCCGGCGTGACGGTCGCGAGGCCGGCGACCGCCCCGGTGATGATGCCGAGGACGCTCGGGCGGCCGTGGCGGATCCACTCGATGCAGGTCCAGACGAGGGCGGCGGTCGCCGCGGAGACCTGGGTCGCCGCGAGCGTCATCCCGGCGCTGCCGTTCGCGCCGAGCGCGCTGCCCGCGTTGAACCCGAACCAGCCCACCCACAGCATCCCCGCGCCGACGACCGAGAGCGTGAGGCTGTGCGGCGGCATCGGCGTAGCCGGGTAGCCCTTGCGGCGTCCGACGTAGGTGCAGGCGACGAGCCCGGCGATCCCGGCGGTGACGTGGACGACGATGCCGCCCGCGAAGTCGAGCGCGCCCATCTTCTGCAGCCAGCCGCCGCCCCACATCCAGTGGGTGACGGGGAGGTAGACGACGATCGACCAGAGCGCCGAGAAGAGCAGCATCGGCCCGAAGGCGACGCGCTCGGCGAAGGCGCCGATGATGAGCGCGGGGGTGATGATCGCGAAGGTGAGCTGGAACATCGCGAACACCGTCTCGGGGATCGAGCCGGTGAGCGCGTCGCGTGGGACGTTCGCGAAGAAGACCTTGTCGAGCCCCCCGATGAACCCGTTCAGCGCCGGGTTGGTCGCGGGCGTGAACGCGAGCGAGTAGCCGAACGCGACCCACAGGACGGTCACGACCGACGCGATCGAGAAGCACTGCATGAGGACGGACAGGACGTTCTTCGTCCGGACGAGCCCGCCGTAGAAGAGCGCGAGGCCGGGCAGCGTCATGAAGAGGACGAGCGCCGTGGAGGTGAGGATCCAGGCGGTGTTGCCGGTGTCGAGGGCGGCGGTCATGGGGTCCCCCGACTACAGCGCGGCGGAGCCGGTCTCGCCGGTCCGGATGCGGATGGTCTCGACGAGCTCGAGGACGAAGATCTTGCCGTCGCCGATCCGGCCGCTCTTCGCGGCCCGCTGGATCGCCTCGGTCACGCGCTGCACCTCGATGTCGTCCACCGCGACCTCGATCTTGGCCTTCGGCGCGAAGTCGATCTGGTACTCGGCTCCCCGGTAGATCTCGGTGTGGCCCTTCTGCCGGCCGTATCCCTTCACCTCGCTGATGGTCATGCCCTTCACGCCGAGGGCGGAGAGCTCCGCGCGGATCTCGTCCACGCGGTTCGGCTTCACCCCCTCTCCTCGGCGTCCAAAGGGCGCGAGCTCCCGCGGCCGGAGGCGCGCGGGAGCGAGTGTCCCCCCGTTAAGACAGCGCCCGCGCGGGATCGACCCGCGCGGCGGCCGCCGCAGGCGCGAGCGCGCCGAGGATGGCGGCGAGCGCCGGGACGAGGAGCCCGAGCGCGGGCAGCCACGGCGGGAACGCGAAGAACGTGTCCGGCCGGAACGGGAAGTCGGGGAGGAGCGCGATCGCCCCCCGGTCCGCGAGGAGCGCCGCGCCGAAGGCGAGCGCGGCCCCGACGAGGCCGCCGGCGAGCCCGACGATCGCGCCCTCCGCGAGCACGATCCGGCGCACGTCGGACGGCGCCGCGCCGAGCGCCTGGAGCACCGCGATCTCCTTGGCGCGCCCGCGGACGCTCGCCGAGAGCGACTGCGCGATGGCGAGCGCGGCGAGCGCGCACATGATCGTGGCGAGGAACACGAGCGCGCCGGTCGTGACGAGCACGACGGTCCCGACCCGCTCGGCGGTCGCGCGCTCGCCCTCGTCCACCGAGAGCCCCATCCGCCGCACCGCCGCGGTGAGGGCCGGCACGTCCTCCGGGCGGCGCGCGAGGATCGTCAGCTGCGTGTAGCCCTGGTCTTCCTTCCCATACTCCACGTGCAGGCGGCGCACCGTCGCGAGCGGCATCGCGAGGAGGTAGATCGGCACGCGGTTCGACAGGCCGACGAGCTTGAGCCGCGCCTCGTAGACGCGGTCCTCCGTCTTCCGCGGGACGATCGAGTGGCCGATCTTCACGGGCAGCTCGAGCCCCACGATCGAGAGGCCGGCGGGGAGCCGCCGCACGCTCCAGGCCGGCGCGATGGTCTTGTTGTAGATCTCGAGCAGGCGGCGCGAGAGCAGCACGGGGATCGGCCGGTCGGAGCCGGGGCCGGGGTCCTCGAAGACGAGCCCCGCGCCCACCTCGCCCTTCACGAGCTCCGGCGCGACCCCCACGACCGGAATCTGGAGCGTCATCCCGGGCGGCCAGTTGTAGTCGAGCCCGCGCGGCGGGCCGGGCGCCGCCAGCGGCACGCGCAAGGAGAGGCGCGGCCAGACCGCGGCCACGCCGGGGAGCGCCGCCAGCCGCGCCGCGGCGTCCTCGTCGAGCTTGCCGCCGCCGAGCACCCCCCCGAGCGCGACCGCTCCGGGGACGACCTCGACGAGCCGCGCGTCGGCCGGGAACATCCGCTGCGCCGCGCGCGAGATCCCGAGCCCGAGGGCGAGGAAGAAGACGAGCGCCGCCGCCCCGACGCAGGCCGCCGCGGCGTTCACCAGCGCGCCGCGCCGGTCCGCGCGGAGCGCCGCCACCGCGATCCAGAGGAGGGCGCGGGCGCGGGTCAGGACCACAGGCGCCCCTCGGTGAGGTGGAGGACACGGGACGCGGCGCGCGACACGCGCTCCTCGTGCGTCACGACGAGCACGGTGAGGCCGGCGCGCGCGAGGTCGCCGAACTGGCGGATGATCCCCTCGCCCGTCACGGCGTCGAGGTTGCCGGTCGGCTCGTCCGCGAGGAGCACCTTCGGCCGGCCGATGAGGGCGCGCGCGATCGCGACGCGCTGCCGCTCGCCGCCCGACAGCCGCGCCGGGGGCTGGCGCGCCTTGTCGGCGAGCCCGACGTCCGCGAGCGCCCGCTCCGCGTGCGCGCGGATCGCGGCGGCCGGCTCGGCGCCGTCGCGGCGGAGGAGGCCCGGGAGCATCACGTTCTCCACGGCGGAGAGCCCCTGCAGCAGGTTGAACGACTGGAAGACGAAGCCGACGGCCTGGTTCCGCAGCGCAGCGCGCGCCTCGACCGAGAGCCCGGCGAGCGGGACGCCGCCGATCGTCGCCTCGCCGCCGAAGTCCCGGTCGAGCGCACCCGCGACGTAGAGGAGCGTCGACTTCCCGGAGCCGGAGGGGCCGACGATGGCGACGAGCTCGCCCGCGGCGACGTCGAGGTCCACGCCGCGGAGGATCGGCACCTCGCGCTCCGCGTCCCGGAAGACCTTCGTCACCCCCCGCAGCCGGATCACCGCTCATCCCCCGAGCCGGCGCGCGCCTCGACGTCGAGCGCGAGGAGGAGCGCACCCTCCGCGAGCTCGGCGCGGAGCGAGATCGCGGCGAGGCGCTCGGCGGGGTCGACGACCCGCTCGACGAGCGCGCGCAGGACGAAGCCCGAAGGGCCGCTCCCGAACGCCTCGTCCGGCAGCGCGCGCACCGCCGCGACGAGCCGCGGCGCGTCGAGCGCGGCGCCGCCGAGCCCGCCCGAGAGCGCGGCCTCCGCGGAGGGCGTCGGCGCCTTCCAGCCCGCCGCCCCGTCGCCGAGCCGCGCGAGGAGCGCGTCGATCCGGCCCGGGCGGCCGCCGGCGGCGACGAGGTGTGCGCGCGCGGCGTCCACCTTCCACGCGATCTCGCCGGACGCGGTCTGCAGCCGCGCGACGCCGTCCTCCGAGCCGCGCCCGCGCCGCGCTGCGCCGACCGCGCGCGCGAGGCGCTCCGCCGCCGCGCCGACGTCCGTACCCGGCCGGAACGGGAGGATCGCCTCGAACTCGGCGGCGCGCAGCGGGTCCGCCCGCGTGGCCTCGGCGGTGAGCCCGCCGAGGGCGAGGCGGGCGGGGAGGGAGAGCGCGAGCGCGCCGCCCGGCGCGAGCACGGCGAACAGATCGCGGTCGAGGTCGATGCCGCGCCGCACGAGCCAGGCGCGGTCGCGCGCGCCGATCATGGGCACGAGCTTCTTCCCGAGCGCGGCGAAGTCGCCGTCCCAGCGGGCCGCGAGCGGCGCCGACGGGTCGAGCCGCGCGACGAGCGCGGCGGCGTGCCCGTCGGCGGCGAGGGCGCGGAACGAGGGCTCGCGCGCGCCGAGCAGCACCGCGACGCGCGCGCCGAGCCGGCCCGGCCCGGCCGAGACGCCGATGGCGAAGCCGTCCCCGAGCGCCCAGGTCCCCTGCAGGATCCGCGAGCCCGCTGGGACGAACGCGATGGCGGCGACCCGCTCGCCGAGCGCGGCGCGCGACTTCAGGAACCCGGGATCTCCGGCGAGCGACGCCGCGGGGGCGAGGGTCGCCGCCTCCGCGACGAGCGCCGGGCCGGACGGGTGTGTCGTGAGGAGCGCAGTCCGCTCGACGACCGCGTAGGAGAGGGCGGGCGCGGTGACGCCGGGCCGGTGGAACACCACCGCGGCGATCCCGTGGTGGGTCTCGGCCCGGCGCTCCGTCGCGCCGAGCCGATCTCGCGCGAGCCGCGCGAGCAGCCGCTCGAGCTTTGGCGCGTCGGCGGCGGGCAGGACGACGAGGGTCGCACCCGCTGGCTCGCCGCGCGGGCCCGGCCGGTCGAGGAGCGCGATCGCCGCCCCGCGCCCCGGGTCCACGCCGGCGTCGGCGAGCGCCTCCGGGTCGAGCGGGTCGAACCCGAGCTGCGCCGCGAGCGCGCCGCGCGCGCCAGCGAGCTCGCCTACGCCGGGGAAGCCGGAGATCGAGGAGTGGAGGGCGGCGAGCTCCTCCGCGGCGCGCCCCGCCTCGGGGACCACCACCGCGGCGCGCACGCCGGCGGGGACGAAGCGCTCCGGCGGAGGCCCGCGACGACCGCCGTGGCAGGAGAGGAACACGAGCGCGGCGGCGAGCAGCGCGCCGTGTGTCGGGCGCCGGAGCACGCCCTTTCCTTACCATGGTAGAGAGTGCGCGCTCATGATCTTCTCCCACGAGGACGACGCTCCGATCGCGCTCGACCTCGCCCCCGACTGGCGGGCGCGGCTCGGGCCGCTCGCGGACGCGCTCGAGCTCGAGATCGGCGCGGGGCACGGCGGGTTCGCGCTCGCGTTCGCGCGCGCGCACCCGGACCGCGCGCTCGTCGCGATCGAGCAGCGCCGCGCCTTCGCGGAGGCGGTGCGCGGGAAGGCGGAGCAGCGCGGCCACCGGAACCTCGTCGTCATCCACGGCGACGGGCGGGTGCTCGCGCCGCGGCTCTTCCGCGAGGGGTCGCTCGCGGCGATCCACGTGCACTTCCCCGACCCCTGGTGGAAGCGGCGGCACCACCGCCGCCGGCTCGTGGACGACCGCATGTCGCTCTTGCTGCTGCGGCTCCTGCGGCCGGGCGGACTCCTCGACTTCCGCACCGACGTCGAGCGCTACGCGATCGAGGCGGTCGCGCGCCTCGAGGAGATCGGGTTCGAGAACGAGCTCGGGCGGGGCGCCTTCTCCGACGCCCCGCCCGACGAGATCCCGTCCACGCGGGAGAAGCGCTACCTCGAGACCGGCCAGCGCGTGTGGAGGCTCCGCATGCGCCGGCCGGCGAGGGCGGACCGCTAGTAGCGGCGGGGGGCGGAGCCCGGCGAGTCGGACCCGCCCGACCCGGACGAGCCCGAGCCCGCGCCGGACGAGCCTGAGCCCGACGAGCCGGACGTGTCGCCGTGGTGGCCGCCCTTCATCTTGTGCTGGCCCGCGCCGGCCCCGGCACCGCTCACGTCGATCGTCACCGCGACGTCCTGCCCGCCCTGCTGGTTGAAGCTCGCGCGGACCTGCTGGCCCGGCTTGATCTGCGAGGTCTTCGCGGTCTTGCCGTTCATCGTGACGACCGTCTGCGGGACGATCTTGAGCGTCTTCGCCTCGCCGCCGGACGCCTCGATCGAGATCGACCGCTTCCCGAGCTTCGCGACCTTGCCCGTCACGGTCTGGTCGTCGGAGTGGCCGCCGAGCTCGCGCCCGCCGGCCGCTGCGCTCGACCCCGTCGTGTCGGACGAGCCGCTCGCGCCCGTGCCGGACGAACCCTGGCCGGAGTCCGGCGACGCGCCCTGACCCTGCTGGCTCGAGCCCATCGTCTCGGACGAGCCGCCGGACCCCATCGCGCCCGAGTCCGAGCCCGACGGCGAGCCGGAGCCGCCCTGGCCTTGGCCTTGGCCACCCTGCGCCGAGTCCGGCTGCGAGCCGCCCGTCGAGCCGGCCTGCGAGCCGGTGCCCTGCATCGACGTCGGCTGCACCACGAGGGCTTCCTGCTGGCTCGAGGCGCCGCCGTTCGAGGAGCTCTGCTCGGTCCACATGGCGCCGGTGTGGTCCTTCGAGGCCTGCGTGCTGGAAGTGCTGCAGGCGGTCCCGAGCACGAGCGGGACCGCGAGGGCGATCATACGAATGGACATGGATTCCTCCTTGGAGCCGGAAGCTGGGCGCTCGCCTCCCGGCCTGCCATTCCCGCGCTGGAGGCACGAGCGGGCGAGCGAGCGCGCGGCTGGATACACTGCGCGCATGGCCCGCCTGCGTCGCACCCTCTTCCTCGTCGCCGCCGCGCTCTCCCTCTCCACCGCCGGGTGCCGCCGTCCGGCGGGCCCCGCCGAGAGCTACCGCGCGTTCGCCGCCGCCGCCCGCGCGGGCGACGCCGACGCAGTCTGGGCACACGTCGCCACCCGCTCGCGCGCGGTGCTCGACGCGCGCGCGAAGGACGTCGCGGCGCGCGCGGCGGGCGTCGTCCCGCCGTCCGGCAAGGAGCTCGTGCTCGGGGATCTCGCCGCGGCGTCGGCCCGGATCCGCGCGGTCACGGTGCTCCGCGAGTCGCGCGACGCCGCCGTCGTGTCGGTCGAGGAGGAGGGCCGGACGGGCGCGCGGGAGGTGTCGCTCGTCCGCGAGGGCGGCGTGTGGCGCGTCGTGCTCCCCTTTGATAACTAGTCCCCCCTGCCCATGAAGACCCCGACCGCCGCCGAGATCCGCGAGGCCTTCCTCCGCTTCTTCGAGGAGAAGGGCCACCGCCGCGTGCCGAGCTCCTCGCTCGTGCCGCACGACGATCCCACGCTGCTCTTCACGAACGCCGGGATGGTCCAGTTCAAGGACGTCTTCACCGGCCGCGAGAAGCGGGACTACACCCGCGCGACCAGCGCGCAGAAGTGCGTGCGCGCCGGCGGCAAGCACAACGACCTCGAGAACGTCGGGTTCACCGCCCGTCATCACACGTTCTTCGAGATGCTGGGGAACTTCTCGTTCGGCGACTACTTCAAGAAGGACGCCGTCGCGTGGGGCTGGGAGTTCGTGACGAGCCCGAAGTGGCTCGGCCTCGCGAAGGACCGCCTCGCCGCGACCGTCTTCGACGGCGAGGGCGGCCTCCCGTGGGACGAGGAGGCGTACGCGCTCTGGAAGGCGCAGGGCGTGCCCCCCGACCGGATCTACAAGCTCGGCGCGAAGGACAACTTCTGGGCGATGGGCGACACCGGCCCGTGCGGCCCGTGCTCCGAGCTCCACTACTTCCAGGGGAACGACATCCCCTGCGCCGAGGAGAAGGCGGGGCGGAGCTGCGCGGGCGTTGCCTGCGACTGCGACCGCTGGCTCGAGATCTGGAACCTCGTCTTCATGCAGTTCGAGCGGAGCGCCGGCGGGAACCTCACGCCGCTGCCGAAGCCCTCGATCGACACGGGCGCCGGGCTCGAGCGCATGGCGTCGGTCGCGCAGGGCAAGCGCTCGAACTACGACACCGATCTGTTCCAGAGCATCATCCGCGCGATCGAGAAGCTCGCCGGCAAGCGGTACGGCGCGAACGAGGACGACTCCGTCTCGATGCGCGTCATCGCCGACCACGCCCGGGCCACGACCTTCCTCGTCGGCGACGGCGTGCTGCCGTCGAACGAGGGGCGCGGCTACGTCCTGCGTCGCATCATGCGGCGGGCGATCCGGCACGGGAAGCGGCTCGGCCTCGAGAAGGCCTTCCTCGCCGACGTGTGCGGCGCCGTCATCGACGAGATGGGCGCGGCCTATCCCGAGACGCGCGAGAACCGCGCGTTCATCGCGAAGGTGGCGGCGCAGGAGGAGGAGTCCTTCCGCCGGACGCTCGACAACGGCCTGCGGATCCTCGAGGAGGAGATGGCCCGCCTCGAGAAGGCGAAGGAGAAGGTGGTCCCGGGCAAGGTCGCCTTCCAGCTCTACGACACCTTCGGCTTCCCGATGGACCTCACCCGGGTCATCGTGGGCGAGCGCGGCCTCGGCGTCGACGAGGGCGGGTTCGACCGCCACATGGCCGAGCAGCGCGCCCGCTCCGAGTGGAAGGGCTCCGGCGAGCAGGCGGTGGGGGATCTCCACAAGCAGATCGCGGCCGAGCTCGGAGAGATCCACTTCCTCGGGTACGAGACCACCGTCGCGAAGGCCGAGGTGAAGGCGATCATCGCAAACGGCGCCCGCGCCGCGAAGGCCGGCAAGGGCGAGAAGGTCGAGCTCGTCACCGCGGCGACCCCCTTCTACGGCGAGTCGGGCGGCCAGGTCGGCGACGTCGGCGCGATCAAGGGCCCGCGCGGCGCGGTCGAGGTGCGCGACGCGCACCGGCCGGTGCCCGGGCTCACGACCCACGTCGGCGTCGTCGAATCCGGCGAGATCGCGGTCGGCGACGTGGTCGAGCTGTCGGTGGACGACCGGCGCCGCGATCTCATCCGCGCGAACCACTCCGCGACCCACCTCCTGCACTTCGCGCTGCGCGAGCGCCTCGGCGACCACGTGAAGCAGGCGGGCTCGATCGTCGCGCCGGACTACCTGCGCTTCGACTTCTCGCACTTCCAGCCGCTCACCGAGGACGAGCTCGCCGGGATCGAGCGGCGGGTGAACGAGCTCGTGCGCGAGAACGTCGAGACGGACACGGCGGTGCTCGAGCTCGAGAAGGCGCGCCAGGCCGGCGCGATGATGATCTTCGGGGAGAAGTACGGCGACGTCGTGCGCGTCGTCCGCATCGGCCCGTCGAAGGAGCTGTGCGGCGGAACGCACGTGCGGCGCACCGGTGACATCTCCTTCTTCAAGCTCGCGAGCGAGGAGTCGATCGCCGCCGGGGTCCGCCGCATCGTCGCCCACACCGGCCCGAAGGCGGTGGAGCTGTCGCAGCACGAGGCGGACGAGCTGCGGCGCGCCGCGGGCCTGCTCCGCGCCGGCGCCTTCGAGGTCGCGCAGAAGGTCGAGGCGGCGCAGAAGCGCGTGAAGGAGCTCGAGCGCGCGCTCGAGGAGGCCACGTCGAAGATCGCCTCCGCGCAGTCGGGCGATCTCGCCGCGAAGGCGAAGGAGGTCGCGGGCGCGAAGGTGCTCGCCGTCCGCGTGCAGGGCGACGGCAAGAGCCTGCGCGAGCTCGCGGACAAGCTCCGCGACAAGCTCGGCAGGGGCGTCGTCGCGCTCGGCGCGGAGGTGGACGGCAAGGCGATCCTCCTCGTCGCGGTGACGAAGGACCTCACCGCCAAGGTGAAGGCGGGCGACCTCGTGAAGGACGCCGCGAAGCTCGTCGGCGGGTCCGGCGGCGGGAAGCCCGAGCTCGCGCAGGCGGGCGGGCCCGACGCGGCCGGCATCGAGAAGGCGCTCGCGCGCATCGAGGAGCTCGCGACGAAGTCGCTCGCGTAGGCGGACCGTTCGCCGTGAGCGTACCGCCGCGAAGCGGCGGCGAAGTTCGAAGGGTCGCTGCTCCCGGGAGGGTCGGCGCGCGCGCCTGTCAAGCGCTGCGAGCCGTTGACCGGCGCGGAGGGGGGTGCCTACCATCCTCCGCGTCGATGCCCCACTCGGCCCCCCGTGCGCGGAAGGCGCGCGTCGCTCCACCGGTGGTGGACCTCGCCCGCGCGCGCGACGCGAAGAAGCTCCGCGAGCTCATCGCGCGCTGCCGGTCCGTCGACGAGGTGAACCGCAAGTCGCTCGGGAGCCTGTTCCAGAGCGGCCTCGTCTACACGCGCCAGGGCGCGCGGCTCGGGCGCGACCTGCTCCTCGCTCACCAGCACCTGCTCCGCGTCTCCGACCTGCTCGCGCAGATCGCGGAGCTGCCCGCGGCGCCGACGGACGGCGAGCCGAACGCGCTCTACGACGAGGCGCAGGCGCTGCTCGCGCGCACGGCGGAGCTGACGGCGCGCTCGAGGCTCGTCCTCGCGCGCGGCTAGCAGGCTTTCAGAAACCCCCGGCAACCTCGGCTCGCAGGATCCTCCCTCTCCCCCGGCTGGCGCCCTCATGATTCGTCGCATTCCGGTTGCGCGATCGGGACCTCGCGCTCGCGGAGCGCGCCGGACGGATCGCTAGTCGTCTCTCCGGGGCATCGAAGGGGCGCTGCGGGCGAAGCGTCGCCGCGGGACCGAACTGTCCTGGCAAGATCGGCTCACCCATGCAGGCGAGCACGCCCGGCCTCGAGCGGCATGCGCTCACGGGTGGGCCGCGAAACCGACCACACCGAGACCGATTCCCCTGCGGTTCCTCCCCGCGTGAACCTGTCCATCCACGCGTCGCCGTAGACCTCGCGCGCGGCAAGCTGGTTGTGGAACCTGCAGAGGCATCTCGTGTTCTCGACCGTCGATGGGCCGCCTTGCCCGCGCGGCACGACGTGG
>DASWEI010000010.1:0-21477 GCA_036394835.1 Anaeromyxobacter sp.
GCTCTACGCGGCGCGCCGCAACAAGGAGAAGCTCGCGATCGACGACTTCGAGTTCGCGAAGGACAAGGTCATCATGGGCACCGAGCGGCGCTCGATGTTCATCTCCGAGAAGGAGAAGCGGACGACCGCCGTCCACGAGGCGGGCCACGCGCTCGTCGCGAAGACGCTCCCGGGCACCGACCCGCTCCACAAGGTGACGATCATCCCCCGCGGCCGCGCGCTCGGCCTCACGCAGCAGCTGCCGCAGGAGGACCGCCTCAACATCAACCAGGAGTTCGCGCTCAACCAGGTCGCCATCCTCATGGGCGGCCGGATCGCCGAGGAGATCGTCTTCGACCAGAAGACCACCGGCGCCGGCAACGACATCGAGGTCGCGACCAACCTCGCGCGCTCGATGGTGTGCGAGTGGGGCATGTCGAACCTCGGACCGCTCGCCTTCGGCAAGAAGGAGGGCGAGGTCTTCCTCGGCCGCGAGATGTCCGCCGTGCAGTCCTTCTCCGAGGACACCGCGCGTGAGATCGACGCCGAGGTCCACCGGATCATCTTCGAGCAGTACGGCCGGGCGAAGAAGGTGCTCCTCGAGCAGCGGCCGCTGCTCGACAAGATCGCCGACGCGCTCATCGAGTACGAGACGCTCGACGCGGCGGACGTCGACGTCATCGTCGCGGGCGGCGTCATCGCGCGGCCGCCCCCGCCGAAGGCGCTCGCGACCGCGGTCGCCGAGAAGAAGAAGAGCGTCCTCGCGGAGGCGGGCGGGATCGTCCCGGCCGTCGGCAAGGCGTAGCGGCCCGGCTCCTCGGGCGGCGGGGCATCTCGATGCGGATGTCGATCGGGGCCAGGCTCTTCGATGGGCCTGGCCCCTTTCTCATGGGGATCGTGAACGCGACCCCCGACTCGTTCTCCGACGGGGGCCGCTTCCTCGAGCCCGACGCCGCGGTCGCCCAGGCGCTCCGCCACGCCGACGAGGGTGCCGATCTCGTCGACGTGGGCGGCGAGTCCACGCGCCCGGGCGCGCCGCCCGTTCCGGCCGAGGAGGAGATTCGCCGCGTCGTCCCGATCATCGAGCGGCTGCGGGCGCGTGGCTTTCCCCTGCCGATCTCGGTGGACACGTGGAAGGGCGAGGTCGCGCGCGCGGCGCTCGCCGCCGGCGCGGACCTCGTGAACGACGTGACGGGGCTGCGGGATCCGGAGCTCGGGCGCGCGGTCGCGCGGGCCAGGGTGCCAATCGTGCTCATGCACCTGCGCGGCACGCCGGCGGACATGGCGGCCCGGGCGGTGTACGGCGACGTCGCGGCCGAGGTCGCGGCCGAGCTCCGCGCGGCGCTCGAGCGCGCCGCGGACGCGGGCGTCGCCGCCGAGTCGACCATCCTCGATCCGGGCATCGGCTTCGCGAAGACCGCCGAGCAGGGGGTCGAGCTGCTCGCACGGGTCGGCGAGCTGCGCGCGCTGGGGCGGCCGCTTCTCGTGGGCCCCTCGCGGAAGAGCTTCATCGGGAAGCTGACCGGCGCGCCCGTGGGCGACCGGGTGCCGGGCACGCTCGCCGCGGTGACCGCGTGCGTGCTCGCGGGGGTGGAGCTGCTCCGCGTGCACGACGTCGCCGCGTGCCGCCAGGCCGCGATCGTCGCCGCCGCGCTGCGGGATGCAGGAGCCGCCCGCCCGGGACCGCGCTAGAGTGCGGCCCGCTACCTAGGTTCGAACCGATGGCCCTCCGCGAGAACACGATGAAGCTCCCCCGATCCGCCCCCGTGAACGGCGCCGCGCGCACGCGCGCGGCGAGGAACGAGGCGCGCGCCGCCCCCGCGCCGACGCCGCGTCGCCTGTTCGGCACCGACGGCGTCCGCGGGGTTGCGAACGTCCACCCGATGACGGCCGAGATGGCGCTCCAGCTCGGCCGTGCGCTCGCCTACCTCGTCCGCAGCGGGCCGCACCGGCACCGGATCGTGGTCGGCAAGGACACGCGGCTCTCCGGCTACATGCTCGAGCAGGCGATCGCGTCAGGGATCTGCTCCATGGGCGTCGACGTGATGCTGTCGGGACCCCTGCCGACGCCGGGGATCGCGTTCCTCACCGAGTCGATGCGCGCCGACGCGGGCGTCGTGATCAGCGCGAGCCATAATCCGTACCAGGATAACGGCATCAAGTTCTTCTCGCGCGACGGGTTCAAGCTGCCGGACGAGATGGAGCTGCAGATCGAGCGGCTCGTCCTCGACGGCGCCGAGGACGACGCCGGGACCGTGGACTTCCGCGCCCTGCGTCCGACCGCCACGAGGATCGGCAAGGCGAAGCGGCTCGACGACGCGATCGGCCGGTACGTCGTGTTCCTCAAGTCGCTCTTCCCGAAGGACCTGACGCTCGACGGGCTCACCGTCGTCGTGGACTGCGCGCACGGCGCCGCCTACCACGTCGCGCCCGCGGTCTTCGAGGAGCTCGGGGCGAAGGTGATCCCGCTCGGCGTGAAGCCGGACGGCACCAACATCAACGATGCCTGCGGCGCGGTCCACCCCGAGGGCATGGCGCGCGCCATCCAGCGGCACGGCGCCGATCTCGGGCTCGCGCTCGACGGCGACGCGGACCGGGTGATCCTCGCGGACGAGAAGGGGCGGGTGGTGGACGGCGACGCCATCATGGCGCTCCTCGGCCGCGATCTCATCCGACAGGGCACGCTCGCGAAGCGGACCGTGGTCGCGACGGTCATGTCGAACATCGGGCTCGAGCGCGCCCTCGCCCCGGCGAAGGGGCGCGTCGTCCGCACCTCCGTCGGCGATCGTTATGTCGTCGAGGAGATGCGCCGGAGCGGCTACAACTTCGGCGGCGAGCAGTCCGGCCATCTCATCTTCCTCGACCACGTGACGACCGGCGACGGGGTCGCCGCGGCCCTGAACGTCCTCGCGGTGATGCAGCGCGAGGGAAGGCCGCTCTCCGAGCTGGCGCGCTGCTTCCAGCCGGTGCCCCAGGCGCTCGTGAACGTCGTCGTCCGCGAGAAGCGGCCACTCTCCGAGCTCCCCGGCGTCACCCGCGCGGTCGCCGCGGTCGAGAAGGCGCTCGGCGCCGACGGCCGCGTCCTCGTCCGGTTCTCGGGGACCGAGAACAAGGTCCGGGTCCTCGTAGAGGGGCCGGACGCGAAGAGAATTCGCAGCCACGCCGAGGCGATAGCGGACGAGCTGCGCAAGGCCATCGGCTAGCCCGCCCCGCCCGATGAGAGACCGGTCACGGTCACGGTCACGGGCACGTTCACGGGAACTACCGAAGACGAAAGAAGCCCGGGAACCGGAGCACGGATCGCGCGTTTCGCGTTTTGCGTGGGCCCTTCCCGGTTTTCCCCGTGACCGTGAACGTGACCGTGACCGCTACCGTCTTTTTTAGTCGCCACCGGTCCGCCGGGTTAGATTCCCCTCATGCCCGCCCGCCTCGGCGTCAACGTCGATCACGTCGCGACGCTCCGCCAGTCCCGCCGCACGCAGTACCCGGACCCGGTCGCCGCCGCGATGCTCGCGGAGCTGGGCGGCGCCGACCAGATCACGATCCACCTCCGCGAGGATCGCCGCCACATCCAGGAGCGCGACCTCCAGATCATGCGGAAGACCGTCTCGACCCGGCTCAACCTCGAGATGGCCGCGACCCAGGACATGGTGAAGATCGCCTACGAGGCGAAGCCGGACGTCGCGACCCTCGTCCCGGAGCGGCGCGAGGAGCTCACCACCGAGGGCGGGCTCGACGTCGTCGCCGGGCGCGACACGATCCGCCGCGTCGTCAAGACGCTCCACGACGCCGAGATCAAGGTGTCGCTCTTCATCGACCCCGACCTCGACCACGTGAAGGCCGCGCACCGCGCCGAGGCGGACGTCATCGAGCTCCACACCGGCCGCTACTGCGACGCGCGGCTCGCGTCGGACCGCGGCCGCGAGCTGTCCCGGATCGTGGACGCGTGCAAGTCCGCGTCGAAGCTCGGCCTCGAGGTCGCCGCGGGGCACGGGCTCAACTACCAGAACGTCGGCCCCATCGCGCAGATCGCGGAGATCGAGGAGCTGAACATCGGCCACGCCATCGTCGCGCGGGCGGTCCTCGTCGGCTTCGAGCGCGCCGTCCGCGAGATGAAGGAGCTCATCGAGCGGGCGCGCCCTCGAGGGGGATGACGTGATCGTCGGGCTCGGCATCGACGTGGTCGAGATCGCGCGCTTCCAGCGGATCCTCGACGGTCCGCCCGGGCGCGCCGAGCGGTTCCTCGGGCGCTGCTTCACGGCGCCCGAGCGGACGTTCTGCGACGCCGTGCGCGATCGGGCGGCGCGCTACGCGGCCCGCTTCGCGGCGAAAGAGGCAGCATCCAAGGCGCTCGGCGCGCCCGCCGGCATCGGCTGGCACGACGTCGAGGTCCTCCGGGAAGAGGGCGCGCCGTCGCTCGCCCTGCGCGGTGAGGCCGCGGCGGCGCAGGCTCGCCTCGGAGCGAGGCGCGCGCTCCTCTCCCTGACCCATGACGCCGGCGTCGCGGCGGCGGTGGTCGTCCTCGAAGGAGGGCAGCCGTGAGGCTCGTGGGCTCCGCCGAGATGCGGGAGATCGATCGGACCACGATCGAGGACTTCGGTATCCCTTCGCTCACGCTCATGGATCGCGCGGGGCGGTCGGTCGCCGACGCCGCCGTCGCGCTCGCGGCGCCGCGCGGCCGCTTCGTCGTCGTGTGCGGCGGAGGGAACAACGGCGGCGACGGCTACGTCGCCGCCCGGCTCCTGCGGGCCGCGGGGCGCGACGCGCGCGTCATGTCGCTCGTCCCCCCCGAGCGCCTCTCGGCCGACGCGCGCGCCGTGCGCGACCAGGCCGACCGCGCCGGCGTCCCGATCGACGAGGGCGTCCTCGCGCCGCTCGCCGCCGGGGTCGGCGACGTCGTCGTGGACGCGATCTTCGGGACCGGGCTCGCGCGCGCGCCGGAGGGCGCCTTCGCGAGCGCCATCTCGGCGATCGAGGACGCCCGCGGCGCCGGGGCGCGCGTGCTCGCCGTCGACGTCCCTTCGGGCCTCTCCGCCGACACCGGCCGGCCCCTCGGCGCGTGCGTCCGCGCCGATCGGACCGTGACGTTCGGGTTCCCGAAGCGCGGCCTCGCGCTCCACCCGGGCCTGTCGCTCGCCGGCGAGGTCTCGGTGGACGACATCGGGATCCCGGCGGAGGCCGCGCGGCGGGTGCCCGTCACCTGCGAGCTCCTCACCGACGTCGAGGTGCGGATGCTCGTGCCGCCGCGGCCCGCCGACGCGCACAAGGGGGACGCGGGGCGCCTCCTCGTCATCGCCGGCTCGCCCGGAAAGAGCGGCGCGGCGCACCTCGCGCTCACCGGCGCCCTGCGCGGCGGCGCGGGCCTCGTGACGCTCGCGGCGCGCGCCGAGGTCCTGCCGCTCGCGCTCGCCGGGCGGCCCGAGGCGATGAGCCTCGCGCTCCCCGGCGAAGGCGCGCTCGGTCGCGCCGATCTCCAGCCGCTCCTCGCCGCGGCGCGCGAGGTCGACGCGCTCGCGATCGGACCAGGCATTCCGCGCGGTCCGCAGACGGGCGAGCTGTTGCGCGCGCTCCTCGAACGCGCCGGGAAGCCGGCGATCGTGGACGCCGACGGCCTGAACGCCCTCGCCGACGACCCCGCGCTCCTCGCCGGGCTCGGCGTTCCGCTCCTCGTTACGCCGCACCCGGGCGAGATGGCGCGGCTGTGCGGGACGACGACCGCGGACGTCCAGGCCGATCGGCTCGGGATCGCGGTCGCGAAGGCGCGCGCCTGGAACGCCACCGTCGTGCTGAAGGGTGCCCGGACGGTGGTCGCGGATCCGGCCGCGCCGCCGGCGATCGTGCCGGTCGGGAATCCGGGCCTCGCGACCGGCGGCACGGGCGACGTTCTCGCCGGCCTCTGCGGCGCGCTCCTCGCGGGCGGCCTCTCCCCCGCCGCGGCGGGTCGCGTCGGCGCCTTCGTCCACGGCCGCGCGGGGGATCTCGCCGCGGCGCGCTTCGGCGAGCGCGGGCTCGTCGCCGGCGACCTCGGCGAGGCGATCGGCGAGGTCTGGGCGGAGTGGCGGAGGTGAGGGAGCGGTCGTCGTCGCGGCTCGTGACGCGCTCGGCGCGCGCGACGCACGCGCTCGGCGCACGGCTCGGGCGCCTGCTCGCGCCGGGCGACGTCGTCGCCCTCGTGGGCGAGCTCGGGGCGGGGAAGACGCAGCTCGTCCGAGGCGCGTGCGCGGGCGCCGGCGTCCCGCCGGCGGAGGTCTCGTCGCCGAGCTTCGCCATCGTCGCGACCTACGCGGGCCGGATCCCGGTTCACCACGCGGACCTGTACCGAATCGCGGACGAGGACGAGCTGTACGGCACCGGCTTCGGCGACCTCGTCGGTGGCGAGGGCGCGCTGCTCGTCGAGTGGGCGGACCAGATCCCCCGTGCGCTCCCGGACGAGAAGCTGACGCTGAAGCTCGCGCACGACGCGCGTGCGCCCGACGTCCGCCATGTCGTCGTGGAGGGCGTCGGAAAGCGGCATGCGGCGCTCGCGAGGGAGCTCGCGGCGGGGACGGGGTCGGGGTCGAGGTCGAGGTCGGGGCCGAAGTCGGGGTCGAGGTCGAAGTCCACGACCACGACCACGACCACGCGTCGGCGTCGGCGTCGGTAGATCTTTCTCTTCGCTCGTGCGTCATGGGGAGCAAGGAGATTCTCCCAATGCGCCTTGCTGCCCTCGTTCTGCTCGTGCTTCCGGCCTTCTCCCTCGGGTCGCCCGCGGTGAAGGCCCCATCCCGCATCGACGCGGTGACCGTCTACCGGTCGGGTGCGCGCGTCTCGCGCGTCTCTCGCGTCGAGCTGCTCGGCGGCCCGGCACGGCTCGTGTTCGACGGCCTCCCGGACCAGCTCGACGACGACTCCATCCGGATCGAGGGGAAGGGGACCGCGAAGGCGCGGGTCTTCGGCGTCACGGTCGAGCGGATCACCTCGGAGGAGGCCGTCGCGGGCGAGGCGCGGGCGGCGGAGGAGCGGCTCGAGCGGCTCCAGGACGAGGATCGCGGACTCGACGACGGGATCAAGGCCGCGCAGGCGCGCCTCGAGTTCATCCGCTCGCTGCGCTCGACCTACTCCGAGGAACGGGCGAAGAACCTCGCGGTCCGCGGCGTCTCCGCCCGGGAGTGGTCGGAGCTCGCCGCGTTCGTGACCGGCGAGCTGCAGGAGGGTACGCAGCAGGTCCGCCGCGCGGAGGTTGCGCGGCGCGAGCTCGCGCGCCGCGTCGCCCAGGCGCGCGCCGATCTCGACAAGGTCCAGGCGAAGCGGGGCAAGACGAGCAAGCGGGTCGTCGTGGAGGTGGACTCGGAGAAGGCCGGCGCGCTCGAGCTCGCGCTCTCCTACGCCGTCGGCGCGGCCGGCTGGCAGCCGGTGTGGGACGCGCGTCTCGTCCCCGACTCCGGCACGATGGAGCTCGCCTTCCTCGGCTCGGTCTGGCAGCGCACCGGCGAGGACTGGAGCGACGTGAGCCTTCAGGTCTCGACCGCACAGCCGGCGCGCGGCCTCTTCGTGCCGCAGCTCGATCCGCACTACCTCGTTCGGGCCGAGCCGCCGCGACCGGTGCTGCAGCGCAAGGAGCGCGGGATGCCGATGGCCTCGGCGCCCGCGATGGCGCGGTCGGCGGCGCCCGAGGTCGAGGCCTACCAGCTCGACGAAGCGAAGTCCGCGATCGAGGTCCCGCAGGCGACGGTCGAGGAGGGGCTCCTCTCCGCGTCGTTCACGACGCCTCGCCGCGAGACGGTGGACGGCTCGGGCCAGGCGCGGAAGGTCTCCCTCGCGCGGTTCCCGCTCAAGGCCGAAATCGTCCGCACCGCCGCGCCGCGCCTCGAGGCGGCCGCGTTCCTCACCGCGAAGGCGGTCAACGAGACCGGGTTCCCGCTCCTCGCGGGCACCGCGGGCGTCTACGTCGGCGACGAGTTCGTCGGGCGCACGGCGATCCCGGCGACGCCGCCGGGCGGCGAGCTCCAGCTCGCGTTCGGCGCCGACGATCGGGTCGAGATCGATCGCAAGGTGCTCGAGCGCCGCCGCGAGTCGGCCGGGATCATCTCCAAGGACGAGGTCTACCGGTACCGCGTCCGCATCGGCGTGAAGAACCGCTACGCGGCGCCGGTCGCGGTGAAGCTGCTCGATCTCGTGCCGGTGTCTCGCGACGAGAAGATCGAGGTGAAGGTGCTCGATGGCACGACCGCGGCGACGCGCGAGGACCCCGAGCGGCCCGGCGTGAAGGTGTGGGAGCTCTCTCTCGCGTCGCGCGAGGAGAGGGTGGTCGAGCTCCGCTACGAGGTCCGCTACCCGCGCGGCTTCCCCGTCGCCGGGCTCGAGTAGCTCAGGCGGCGTGGGGCGGCGGGCGGAGCGCGCAACGGACGGCGTGGAGCCCGTCCTCCGTCCCGACGAAGCCGCCCTCCGCGACGTCCTCCCAGGCGCCGGCCCCGATCCGCTCGCTCGCGAGGGCGAACACGTGGCGGGGTCCGGCGTCGGCCGCGAGGTGAAGCGTCTTGCCGTGGCGGGAGGCGGCGAGGAGCCGCCCGTCGGAGACGAGGAAGTTGAGCGTCGACGGGCTGTCCGCGCTCGGGTCTGCGAACGCCGTGACGGCGGCGGTCGTCTCGGCGAGGGCCCGCCGGACGTGCTCGAGCGTCGCGCCGTCGAGCGTTCCGATCACGCGGAGGCGCGTGAGGAAGACGAGGAAGCACCGCTCGCTGTCGGTCTCGCCCCGGAGCGCCGCGCGCAGGTCGACGTCGATCTCGGCGAGGATCGCCTCGCGCACCTTCCGCGACTTCTTGTAGCGGGCGACGGTCCCGTTGTGGGCGAACAGCCAGCGCCCGTGCTGGAACGGGTGGGTGTTCTCCTTCGAGACCGGCCCGATCGACGCGTCGCGGACGTGGGCGAGCACGACGGCGGAGCGCGCCGCCGCCGCAGCGTGAAGGAACGCGTCGTCGGCGTGGGCCGGGAGGACGCCGCGGCGGAGCACCGGGACGCCGTCCTCGTACCAGCCGATGCCCCAGCCGTGCGGGTGCTTGTGCGACTGGAAACGCAGCGCGTTCTCCGCGGAGCAGAGCGGCGCGGACAGGTCGAGTCCGGGGTGAGCGTGCTGGCCGAACAGGCGGCACATCGGCGAGGGGAATGTAGCAGCCGGGCCGCTCCGGTTCCACGGGACCGCCCGGGAGGGTCAGGCGCGCCGGCCGCTCTCGCCAAGGCGCACCGCCGCGCCGACGAGGTGGGCGAGCCGGAGCGCCTCGGGAACGGCCCCGCGGTCGGTGAGCCGGGGGAGCGCCCGGCCGATCTCCTCCGGGGCGGCGCCGGCGACCTGGAACGTGAACCGTCCCTCGCAGCGGACCGGCCCAGCGGCGCGGAGCAGCGCGAGCCGGCGCTCGGGGTGCGGCAGGCTCCGGACGGCCCGCTCCATGGCGGCGAGGTCGGGCGGCCGCCGCATCACCGCCACGCAAGGCCGGCCGAGGCGGGCGGCGAGGGCGGGGAGGTCGACGAGGTTGAGGCCGCCGAAGGAGAGGCCGTCGAGCAGGACGAGGTGCAGCTGCGGGAGGAACTTCCCATCCAGGAGGAGCGCGGCGATCACGTCCGTGGCGTTCCAGCCGTCCTGGCGGAGTCTTCCCCAGACGAGCCCCTCGAATCGGGTCCCGGCGCAGACGACCCCCGCGACGCCGACGTCGCCCCGGCGCCCGCGCGCGAACGGCGCGTCGTCGAACCCGACGGCGCGGAGCGTCCGTCCCTCCGGCGGGAGCGGGCGGCGCCTCGTGGTCACAGCGTCGCCTCGACGGGCTCGCCGAGGATCGCGAGGCGCGTGCCTGCGAGATCGAAGAGCTCGACGCGCGCGGTGCGGCCGCGCACGGTCAGGATCGCCGCCGCGCGCGGGAGCGAGAAGCGCCGCGGTCCTGCGCTGCCGGGGTTCACGAAGAGCGTCCCGCAAACGAGCGCGACGTCCGGGCGGTGCGAGTGGCCGTGCACGACGATGGCCGGCCGCTCCCGCTCGATGAGGCCGCGCGCCGGCGGCTTCGGCCGCTCGCGCGGGCCGAGGTCGTGGACGACGAGGGCGGTCAGATCGCCGAGTCGAACGAGCGCGGTCTCCGGCAGCCGGGCGAGCGAGGTCCCCTCGTCGTTGTTGCCCCGGATCGCGGTCACCGGCGCGATCCGCTCGAGGGCCGCGAGGACCGCCTCCCTCACGACGTCGCCGGCGTGCAGGATGAGCGCGCACCGCGCGAACAGCGTATGAAGGAGCGGGTCGAGGTGGCCGTGCGTGTCCGAGACGAGCCCGACCCGCATGGCGTCACCTGCAGTCGACGGCCGCGCCGGGCAGCGCCTCGTGGACGACCCTCCCGCGCTTCACGACGGTGAGCGCGTGGTTCACCGCCATGTGCCACGCGAGGTGCTCGACGGACCCGCAGCCCCACACGACCAGGTCCGCCTCGCAGCCGAGCGCGAGCCGCCCGAGGTCCGCCCGCCGGAGCGAGCGGGCGCCACCCGCGGTGAAGGCGACGAGCGCCTCGGCGGGGGAGAGCCCGAGCTTCAGGCAGCCGAGCGAGAGGACGAGCCCTACGTTCTCGCTCATCGCGCTGCCCGGGTTGACGTTCGACCCGAGCGCGATGGGGACCCCGGCGGCGACGAGCCGGCGGGCCGGCGCGTACCGCTCCGAGCCGAGGAACAGCGTCGTGAGTGGCAGGAGGCCGGCGACGACTCCGGCGCGGGCCATCGCCTCGATCCCCGCGTCGTCCACGAGCTCGAGGTGGTCGGCGGAGGCGCAGCCGGTCTCAGCGGCGACGCGGGCCCCACCCGCCGCGGTGAGGTGATCCGCGTGCAGGCGGGGGATGAGCCCGCGGCGAGCCGCGGCAGCGAGGATCCGGCGCGCCTCGTCCGCGCCGAAGGCGCCCTCCTCGAGGAAGACGTCGCAGGAGACCGCGAGCTTCTCCTTTGCGATCACCGGCAGGAGGTCGTCGCACAGCTCCCGGACGAACGCCGCCCGATCCTCCTGGCGCTCGGGCGGGACCGCGTGCGCGAGGAAGGTCGGAACGATCGTGACCTCCCGCCAGAGCGCGTGCCCGAGCTCGTGGATGACGCGCAGGAGGCGGAGCTCCGTCGCGGCGGTGAGGCCGTAGCCGCTCTTCACCTCGACCGTCGTCACGCCCTGCGCGAGGAGCCGCCGCGCGCGCGCCATCGCCGCCTCGAGGAGGGCGGCGTCCGGTGCCGCCTGGGTCTCGCGCGTCGTCACGGCGATTCCGCCGCCCGAGAGGGCGGTGTCGAGATAGCGCCGGCCCGCGCAGCGGAGCGCGAACTCGCCCGCCCGCTCGCCCGCGAAGACGAGGTGCGTGTGCGAGTCCACGAGGCCGGGCGTGACGAGGCCGCACCGGGCGTCGAGCACCCGGGCCTCGGAGAGGTCCACCGCCGCGTCGAGGTCGCGGTCGCGCCCGACCCAGACGATCCGCCGCTCGTCGATCGCGACCGCGCCGCCGGAGATCGGGCCGGTGTCGCCGAGCCCGCGGTCGCAGGTGGCGAGCACGCCGTTGCGGACGGCGAGGGTGGCCTTGGGCCGGAGGGACTTGGGCGCGGGCATCCGAGGTGAACCGACCTGGCCCCTAGATACCTCGTTCCCGGGCGGCGCGCCGGAAAGTCGCGTCGCACCCGAGGGGCGCGTGTACACTCCGCGCGCTCATGAACGACCGGGTCTTCATCTCCGCCCTGCGCCTGCTCCCGAAGAACGCGCTGTCGCGTCTCGTCGGCGGGCTCACCCGCTGGCAGGCCCCCCCGGGCGTGCGGCTCGCCGCGATGAAGGCGTTCGCGCGCCGCTACGGCATCGATCTCTCCGAGTGCCCGGACCTCGAGGTCTACCGGACCTTCGGCGAGTTCTTCGCGCGCCCGCTCCGGCCCGGCCTGCGCCCGATCGCGCCCGGGGAGACGACGCCCATCTCCCCGGTCGACGGCGCCGTCTCGGAGGTCGGTCTCATGACGGGCGGGCGGCTCGTGCAGGCGAAGGGGATCGACTACACCGCGGCGGCGCTGCTCGCCGACGACGCGCTCGCACGGCGGCTCGAGGGCGGCGCCTACGCGACGCTCTACCTCTCCCCGAAGGACTACCACCGCATCCACTTCCCGCTCGGCGGGCTCGTCGCCGGCTGGCGGTACGTTCCGGGGCGCCTGTGGCCCGTGAACGCCGCCTCGGTCCGGACCGTGCCCGGGCTGTTCGCGGTGAACGAGCGGCTCGTCACGGTGATGGACACGCCGCTCGGGTGCTGCGCGGTCGTGGCGGTCGGGGCGACGGTGGTCGGCCGCGTGCGCGCCTTCTACGACCCGACCGTGCCGCACACGAACCAGCCCGGCGCGGCGCCGCGCGCGCGCGACTACGAGACGCCCCTCCCGGTCGACAAGGGTCAGGAGCTCGGCGCCTTCGAGATGGGCTCGACCGTCATCCTGCTCTTCGAGCCCGGGCGCATCCGGCTCGACCCGCGGCTCGTCCCGGGCGCGCGCGTGCGGGTGGGCGAGCCGATCGGCGCTCCCGCGTCGTAGTCGCGCGCCCCGTCGCCGGCGGGTGCCGAGGTCGCGGTGTCGAGTTCCTCGTCAAGGCGCAGGGCCCCTGATCGTGCGCTGTGGCGGGTCCTCTGGTAGAACCCCGCCGCGATGAAGATCTCGGGCGTCAAGGGGATGAACGACGTCCTGCCGGCGGAGGTCGCGCGCTGGCAGGAGATGGAGCGGGTCGCGCGCGAGGTCTTCGCGCTCTACGGCTATCGCGAGGTTCGCACCCCCGCCGTGGAGCACGCGCAGCTCTTCGCGCGCGGCGTCGGCGAGGCGACCGACATCGTCAACAAGGAGATGTACGTCTTCGAGGACAAGGGCGAGGAGCTGCTCGCTCTTCGGCCGGAGGGGACCGCCGGGACGGTCCGCGCCTTCATCGAGCATGGCGCGTTCGTCGAGGGGCCGCAGAAGTGGTTCTACATGGGCCCGATGTTCCGTCGCGAGCGGCCGCAGAAGGGGCGCTACCGGCAGTTCCACCAGATCGGCTGCGAGGCGTTCGGCATCGCCGAGCCGTTCATCGACGCCGAGCAGATCGCGCTCGTCGCGGACTACTTCGCGCGGCTCGGCGTCAGCGCGAAGCTGAAGCTCAACACGGTGGGGGACGCCGCGTGCAGGCCCGCCTACCTCGTCCGGCTCCAGGAATACCTGTCCGGGCGGAAGGGCGAGCTCTGCGCCGACTGCAACGACCGGCTCGTGCGGAACCCGCTGCGCGTCCTCGACTGCAAGGTCGAGAGCTGCCAGCCGGTGCTGAATGACGCACCGCGGCTGCTCGACCACCTGTGCGAGCCGTGCCGCAGCCACTTCGACCAGGTGAAGGGCGCGCTCGACGCGCTCGGCGTCTCGTACGTGGTGGACGGCCGGCTCGTGCGCGGGCTCGACTACTACGTCCGCACCGCCTACGAGCTCACGAGCGACGCGCTCGGCTCGCAGTCCGCGGTCGCCGGCGGCGGCCGCTACGATCGGCTCGTCGAGACGCTCGGCGGCCCGCCCACGCCGGGGATCGGCTTCGCGCTCGGCGAGGAGCGGCTCGCGATGATCCTCGAGAAGGCGGGCAAGGCGCCGCCGGCGCAGGGGCCGGTCGTGTTCTTCGTGACCGCCGATGCCGAGGGCGCGATCGAGGCGCTCCGCCGCGCCGCCGAGCTCCGCCGCGCCGGCATCGCCTGCGACCTCGATCCCCGCGGCGGCAAGATGAAGGCGCAGTTCAAGCAGGCCGAGCGGGTGGGGGCGCGGTACGCGCTCGTCCTCGGCGGCAACGAGGTCCGCACCGGGCAGGCGAAGCTCAAGGACGTCCGCTCCCGCGAGGAGACTCCGGTCGCCCTCGCGGAGCTGACGGAGCGGCTGCGCGCGCCTTGATGGGCGCGACGGTGGCCGTTCCCCGCCCGCCACTCGCCGTGTCAATATGGAGGCCATGCGCCTCCGCGTCGTCGCCGCTCTCGCCCTGCTCGCCGCCCTCCCGGGCTTCGCCGACGACGAGATCGGCGAGGGGCTCCCGGCGCCATCCTTCTCGCTCCGCACTCTGAACCCCGAGGTCTCGGGGACGAGCTGGGTCGCGCTCGACAAGTTCGTCGGGGAGGAGCCCGAGGACCCCGCGTCGAAGGCGGTGCTCCTCAGCTTCTTCGCGTCGTGGTGCGAGCCCTGCAAGCGCGAGATGCCTTTCCTCGTCCAGCTCGACCGGATGTACCGGGACCAGGGGCTCCGCGTCATCGGCGTCTGCATCGACAAGGAGGAGCAGGGGATCGAGACGGCGAAGCGGCTCGTCGAGAACGCCAAGGTTGCGTACCCGGTCCTGAGCGACCGGTTCAACTTCCTCGCGCGCCGCTATCTCGGCGAGCAGGCGCCGCTGCCGTCCGTGTTCATCGTGAGGCGCGACGGGACGGTTGCGAAGATCGAGCGCGGGTACGCGAAGGACGCGTCGAACTTCCTCCTCGGCGACGTGCAGGACGCGCTCGGGCTCGAGCGAAAGGTGACGAAGCAGGCCGCCGCCCCGAAGGCCGGAGCGGACCACGGAGAGAAGCCGACGAAGTCGGCGGCGGTCTCGAGGTGATCGGCCGGGGCGCGGTCGCGGCGGCCCTCTGCGCGGCGCTCTGCGCCTCGAGCGGCGCGCGGGCGGAGGAGGCGCGCCCGGCGCCGAAGAAGCTCCGGATCGCGCTCGACAGGCTCCGCGCCGTCGGGGTCGCCGCCGCGCTCGCCGAGGCCGTCGAGGAGCGCGTCTGCGCCGCGCTCGCCGAAGTCTCCCGGGCCGACGTCGTCTGCCCGGCCGACGTTTCGGCGGCCGCGACCCTCGCGAAGAGCGCGATGGTGTTCGGCGAGTGCCAGTCGGACGAGTGCCTGCGGCGCGTCGACGAGGTGCGCAGCGCCGACCGCAGGGTGAGCGGCGCGATCGAGCGGGGCGAGAAGGGGCTCGTGCTCTCGCTGCAGCTCACGGCGCCGGACGGCTCCGGAGCGCGCGTCGTGGAGCGGCTCCCCGACGATCTCGACGCGATCATCGCGCGCCTACCCGCCGCCGTGAAGACGCTCTTTCCTTGAGAGCGGGGTCGGGCGCGAGCTCCGCGAGAGCGGCGCGAGTATCCCCCCGCTAGGACGAACCGGTGATCCGCATCTGCGTCGTCGCGGGACCCACGGCGTCCGGGAAGACCGCGCTCGCGGTCGCGCTCGCGCGCCGCCTCGGCGGCGAGATCGTGAACGCCGATTCGCAGCAGGTCTACCGCGGGCTCGACGTCGGGACGGCGAAGCCGACCATCGAGGAGCGCGCGGCCGCGCCGCACCACCTCGTCGACGTCGCCGAGCCGGGGGAGGGGATGGACGCCGCCCGGTTCGCCGCGCTCGCCGACGCCGCCATCGCCGACGTGGCGCGTCGCGGGCGCCTCCCGATCGTCGCCGGCGGCACGGGGCTCTACGTGCGGGCGCTCCTGCACGGGGTCGTTGCCGCGCCGGGCCGCGATCCGGCGCTGCGCGCGCGGCTCGAGGAGGAGGCGGACCGGCTCGGGCGCCCCGCCCTCCACGCGCGGCTCGCGGAGATCGACGCCGCCGCAGCAGCCCGCATCCGCCCGAACGATCTCGTCCGGGTCGTGCGCGCGCTCGAGATCGCCGCGGGCGGGCGCCTCCCGTCGGACCTCCACGCGGAGCACGCGTTCGGCGAGGACCGCTACGACGCCGTCCTCCTCGCGCTCGATCCGCCGCGGGCCGAGCTGCACGTGCGGATCGACGCGCGGGTGCGCGAGATGTTCGGGGGCGGGCTCCTCGACGAGGCGCGCGCGCTCGCGGCGCGGTTCGGAGGCGCCCTCCCTGCGAAGCTGCCGATCGGCTACGCCGAGGCGGTCGCGGCTGCGCGCGGAGAGCTCCCGGTCGAGGAGGCGATCCGCCGGGTGCAGGTGGCGCACCGGCGTTACGCGCGGCGCCAGATCGTCTGGCTCCGGAAGGAGCGGGGCGTCGAGTGGATCCGGCCGCCGTTCGACCTCGCGGCCTTGGCGCGGCGCGTCGAGACGCGCTGATCGCGGGGCGCGCAGGGCGGGCCTCGGAACGTGCGTTTGCACTGCGCCGTGCTATAAGCCCGACCGTGGCCAAGCAACCATTCGCACTCGAGTTCGAGCGCCCGCTCATCGCGCTCGAGTCCAAGATCGCCGAGCTGAAGGACCTCTCCGGCGGCGCGCGCGTCGACTTCTCGGACGAGATCCTGAAGCTCGAGAAGAAGGCGAAGAAGCTGCAGGCGGAGATCTTCAGCGACCTCACGCCGTGGCAGACCGTCCAGCTCGCGCGACACCCGAGCCGTCCGTACACGCTCGACTACATGGGCCGGATCTTCACCGACTTCTTCGAGATCGAGGGCGATCGGCGCTTCGCGGCCGACCGCGCCATCGTCGGCGGCTTCGCCCGCTTCGACGGCGAGCCGGTGGTCGTGATGGGGCACCAGAAGGGCCGGGGCACGAAGGAGAACATGATCCGCAACTTCGGGATGCCGCGGCCGGAGGGCTACCGCAAGGCGCGGCGGCTCTTCGACCTCGCCGACCGGTTCCGGATCCCGGTGCTGATCCTCATCGACACGCCCGGCGCCTACCCCGGCATCGGCGCGGAGGAGCGCGGCCAGGCCGAGGCGATCGCGGTGAACCTCGAGGTCATGTCCTCGCTCCGCGTCCCGTCGATCTCGGTCGTGATCGGCGAGGGCGCCTCCGGCGGCGCGCTCGGGCTCGGCGTGACGAGCCGCATCCTGATGCTCCAGTACGCCTGGTACAACGTCATCTCACCCGAGAGCTGCAGCTCGATCCTCTACCGCGACCCCAGCCAGGGGAAGAAGTCCGCGGAGGCGCTGAAGCTCACGGCGAAGGACCTCTCCGGCTTCGGCATCGTCGACGAGATCCTCCCCGAGCCGGCCGGCGGCGCGCACCGCGACCCCGACGCGATCGCGAAGACGGTCGCTGACGGGATCCGGCGCCACCTCATCGATCTGAAGAAGCTCACGCCCGAGCAGCTCGTCGTCGATCGCTACAAGAAGTACCGGGTGATGGGCGTCTTCACCGAGGAGTGACGGGCAGGCGGCCGGGCGCCGGCGCGGGTCCCGGCGCGGCGCCGGAAGGGTCACGGGCCCGTGCTATAACGGCGGCCCCTTATGCCTCTCGTCCCCCCCTACGTCGCCTCGCTCACGCCCTACGTCCCCGGGAAGCCCACCGAGGAGGTGGAGCGCGAGTACGGCGTGACGAACGTCGCGAAGCTCGCCTCCAACGAGAACGCCCTCGGTCCCTCGCCGCGGGCCGTCGACGCCGCCCGCGAGGCGGCCGCGAAGGTCAGCCTTTACCCCGACGGTGCGGCGTTCTACCTGCGCAACGCACTCGCCGCGAAGCTCGGGGTCGAGCCGCGCGAGGTCTTCGTCGGAAACGGCTCGAACGAGCTCATCGAGCTCCTCGTCCGCACGTTCGTCCTCGAGGGCGAGGAGGTCCTGACGAGCGCGCAGAGCTTCATCGCTTACAAGCTCGCCGCCCAGGCGCACGGCCGGACGCTCGTCGAGGCGCCGATGAAGGCGCGCTTCCACTACGATCTCGATGCGATCAAGAAGCTCCTCTCCCGGCGGACGAAGCTCGTGTTCCTCGCGAACCCGGACAACCCGACCGGCACCTGGTTCTCCGAGCAAGAGCTGCTCCCGTTCCTCGACGCGGTCCCGAAGGACACGCTCGTCGTGCTCGACGAGGCGTACGTGGAGTTCGTGGACGCGCCGGGCTTTCAGGACGCCCTCGCGCTCCGCCGCAAGTACCCGAACCTCGTCGTGCTCCGCACGTTCTCGAAGATCTACGGGCTCGCCGGGCTGCGCCTCGGATACGGCGTCGCGCGGCCGGAGGTGGTCGAGTACGTCGACCGCGTCCGCGCGCCCTTCAACGTGAACCTCGTCGCCCAGGCGGCCGGCGTCGCCGCCCTCGACGATGCGGAGCACGTCGAGCGGAGCCGCGCGCTCGTGCGCGAGGAGCGGCCCTTCCTCGCGGATGGGCTGAAGGGGCTCGGCGCGACGGTGGTCCCGTCGCAGGGTAACTTCGTGTTCGCGGAGTTTCCGGGCCGCCCCGGCAAGGATCTCTTCGAGGCGCTGCTGCGCGAGGGCGTCGTCGTCCGGCCTATGGGCGGCTACGGCTTTCCGATGGCCCAGCGGATCACCGTCGGCCTGCGCGGCGAGAACCAGCGCTGCCTCGCGGCGCTCGCGAAGGTGCTCGGCCGATGACCGGAGCGAGCGGGGGAGCCGGGGGAGGCGGTCCCATCGGAACCCCCGCGTCGAACCGCCCGTTCATCGTCGCGATCGACGGTCCCGCCGGCGCGGGGAAGTCCACCGCGTCGCGCCTCGTCGCGGCGCGGCTCGGGTTCGCGATGGTCGACACGGGCGCGATCTACCGGGCCGTCGCGCTCGCCGCGACCCGCGCCGGGGTCGCGCTCGACGACGATCCTCGCCTCGGCGAGCTCCTCCCGCGCATCGAGATCCGCTTCGCGCCGCCTCCGGCGGCGGGCGACGGCCAGCGCGTCCTGCTCGGGGGCGAGGACGTCTCGCAGGAGATCCGCACCCCTCCGATGTCGCTCGGCGCGAGCAAGGTCTCGGCGCGGCAGGTCGTGCGCGCGGGGCTGCTCGAGCTGCAGCGCCGGCTCGCGCTCGCGGAGGCGAACGCCGGCGCCGTGCTCGAGGGGCGCGACATCGGCACGGTCGTGTTCCCCGACGCGGACGCGAAGTTCTTCCTCACCGCCCCTCCGGAGGAGCGCGCGCACCGCCGCCACGCCGAGCTCCGCGCGAAGGGGGATCCGTCCTCGTTCGACGACGTTCTGGCGGACCAGCTGCGGCGGGATCGCGACGACTCCGAGCGGGCGGTGGCGCCGCTGCGCCCGGCGTCGGATGCCGTCGTGGTGGACACGAGCGGCATCCCGCTCGAGGCGGTGGTCGACGGCCTCGTCCGCGAGGTTCGGACGCGGCTGTCGGCGCGCGCGGCGCGAGGCGGCCGGAGGGACTGACCCGCATGGACGGGGCGCGCAGGTACGGGCCGAAGGAGTGCGGGAGCTGCCGGCTCTGGCGCCCGATCCTGGAGGACGCGCGCGGGCCGATCGGGCCCTGCCTGCTCAAGGTCCGGACCGGCGACTTCCCCGGCTCGGCGCCCGCCTGCGAGCGCCACCTGTCGCGCGAAGCGGCGGTCCCGACCGCACCCCCGCCCGAGCCCGTCCGTCACCGCGCGCCGCGGCCCTCCGCGCCGATCGTCCACCGCGCGGGCGCCGCTGCTCAGAACCCGCTGCCCCCGCTTCCCGAGGAGCTGACCGACATGACCCGCGAGGAGTTCGCCCAGGCGATCCGTGAAGCGCTGCAGGAGGAGACCGCGGAGGTCCGGCTCGCGCCGAAGTGGGAGGGCGGCACGATCGTGCTGAAGCCCGGCGACGGGCAGACGCAGCCGAAGGAGATCCCGCTCGACGCCCTCCTCCACAAGGTCGTCATGATCCGCGACCGGCTCCGGGTCCTCGAGCAGAAGATCAACGCGCACGAGAAGCTCTCCGACGCCGAGAAGGTCGACATGCAGCAGTACGTGACCCGCTGCTACGGCTCGCTCACCACGTTCAACGTGCTCTTCCGCGAGGAGCGGGACCGGTTCGTCGGCGAGAAGACCTGACGGCCTTGCGGGGTCAGAGGTTGGCCCCGGGGCCCCGCGCCGTTATATAGAGCGCCGCGTGGACGTGAAGATCGCGAGGACGGCCGGGTTCTGCTGGGGCGTTCGCCGGACCGTCGACAAGGTGACGGAGGTCGCCGACCAGCGGCGCGGCCCCGTCGTCACGCTCGGCCCCATCATCCACAACCCGCAGGCGGTCGCGCGCTTCCGCGAGAAGGGGGTCGGGACCGTGAACGCGGTGGGCGACGTGGGGGACGGCACCACCATCGTCGTCCGCACCCACGGCGCCGTCCGCGACGAGTTCGAGCGCGCCGAGCACCGCGGGCTCGAGGTCGTGGACGGGACCTGCCCGTACGTGAAGTACCCGCAGGGCATGGCGCAGCGCCTCTCCCGCGAGGGCTACCACGTCGTCATCGTCGGCGACGCGGACCACGCAGAGATCAAGGGCGTCGTCTCGTACGCCGAGGGGCCCTGCACGATCGTGAAGCCGGGCGGCCCGATCCCGGCCATCCCCGCGAAGAAGGTGGCGGTCATCGCCCAGACCACCTGCATCGGCGCCGAGTTCGAGCGGGTCGTCGGCGCGCTCGCCCTCCGTCACAAGGAGGTCCGGGCGGTCAACACGATCTGCAACGACACCGAGGAGCGCCAGGCGGACGCCCGCGCGCTCTCGCGCGAGGTCGACGCGGTCGTCGTCGTGGGCGGGAAGAACAGCGCCAATACCCGCCACCTCGCCGAGATCTGCCGCGCCATCCAGCCGCGCACCTGGCACGTCGAGACCGAGGCCGAGCTCCGGCCGGAGTGGTTCGAATCCTGCCGCACCGTCGGGATCTCCGCCGGCGCGTCGACGCCGGACTGGGTCGTCGACGGGGTCGCCGGCTGGCTCCGCGCGCTCCGCTGAATAGGCATGCGAGCGAGCGCAGGGGAGCCGCCCGCGGGTCGGCCCGCTCGCTGGCGTGCTCGAACCCGATCGGCTGTCGCTCGGTGAACGGCCGTCCGGGCGTGGGGAGCGTTCGCCCGAGGGGGTGGGGGCGACCCCCGTCACGGCTGGCCCGGATGCCTTGACGGTGTGATCTCGGCCGTGTAGGTTCCGCCAGCTTGCAGACCGGGGTCTTCCCGGGATGCGCCGTCCGCCTCTTTCCCCGGGCCGGACGCGAGCACAACCAGGGGGCAGTTCGCGGTTTCGCCGGCGACCGACGTGACGTCCCGCCTGCCGGCGCATCCCAACGAAGGTCGGTACCTAAAACTCATGGAGAATCAGACTCCCCGTACGCCCGAGCCCGAGATCGAAGACTTCGCGACCCTGTTCGAGCTGAGCCAGAAGACCGGCGGCCCGATCGAGGAAGGGAAGGTCGTCAGCGGCACCGTCATCCAGCTGACGAAGGACTACGCAGTCGTCGACATCGGCTACAAGTCCGAGGGCCAGGTCGCCATCTCCGAGTTCGTCTCGGCGCCGGGCGGCGAGCCCGGGGTGAAGGTGGGCGACAAGGTCGAGGTGCTCGTCGAGTCCCGTGAGAACGACACGGGCATGGTCGTCCTCTCCAAGGAGAAGGCCGACAAGATGCGCATCTGGGACGAGATCTCCGCCGCGTGTGAGCGCGACGAGCTCGTCGAGGGCGTCATCGTCGGGCGCGTGAAGGGCGGCCTCTCCGTCGACATCGGCGTGAAGGCGTTCCTCCCTGGGTCGCAGGTGGACATCCGGCCGGTCCGCAACCTCGACAAGCTCATCGGCGAGAAGTTCAAGTTCAAGGTCATCAAGTTCAACAAGAAGCGGGGCAACATCGTCCTGTCGCGCCGGGTCCTCCTCGAGAAGGAGCGCGAGGAGCTGAAGAAGGAGACCCTGAAGAACCTG
>DASWEI010000011.1:0-3082 GCA_036394835.1 Anaeromyxobacter sp.
CAGACGGCGAACCCGAGCGCGAGGCCGAGGTCACGCAGCCAGCCCTGGACCTCGGTGTGCGTCCGGTCTCCCTCGCGCCCGGATTCCAGCGCCTTCCGCTGCTGAACGGATTCCTCGCGCACGCGCGCGAGGTCGGCTCGCAATGCCTCCCCTGCCGCGGCGTCGCCTTCCCGCGGTGGCAGCGGGTAGCGTTCCGTTCCCACGTCGAAGAGGAAACCTGCGACGGCGCCGAGGTCGTTCGAGAGCAGGCCCGGATGCTCGGCGTTGAGCCGCAGGGCGCTGGTGCGCATGGCCAGGTACTCGTCCCACCGACCGAGCTTCACCTTCGACCCGGTGAGCGCGTTGAACCCCTCCACGATCGCGGTGTTGAACGGGAGCGCGAGGGTCGGGTGGAGGAAGTACAGGAGGTTCGCAGCCGCAGGTCCGAGACCCTTGATCCGGCGCTCATCGAGCCGCCGGATCGCCGAGAGGAGCCGCTCCTCGCCGTTGCAGCACGCGCAGGTGTCGAGGAACCGGGCGAAGGCGACTTGGTTGTCCCGGTTCTCGTAGATGTCGGGGATGCGTAGCTTGGGTTTCCACAGGAACGCGTGGTCTGCGCCCTTGAAGATCTGGCGCTGCTCCGCGATCGAGCCGACGACGGTCTCGAGCGACGAACCCTTGTAGACGACGCCGAAGGTGCCCGCCTCGATCTGTGCGACGACCGCGGAGATGCCACGTCGGATGGACCGAAAGTTCTTGAGGCGTTCGGCCCAGAGGAACCATGTCTGGTACGTGCCGCCCGCGTCGGCTCGCCAGCGTTCGATGAGCTCCCGCGTCTGGTCCGTGCGCATGCCCAACGGTACCCCAGGGCAACTCGTGTCGGTGAGTTCCGTAACGAGACCTCTGCGCCTAATCCCGTCGCCGCGCCACGACCAGAGGCCGCTTCCCGGTAGCTCCCGCGGGAATCGCGTCCACCGTCGAGACCTCGACTGCAGGGAGCTGGACCCCCAGCTGCTCGAGCGCGCGGAGCACCGCCTCCCTCGCTCTCGATGCGTCGAACCCGCTTCCCGGCTTCGCGACGAGGACGCTCAGTCCATACTCCGTCTCTCGGACCTGCCAGCCTTCGGCCGGAACACGGTCGAGCGCGCGCGCGAGGACGATGGGATGAACGGCCACGAGCTCCCCGCGGACGCCCTGGAGGCGTAGCACATCGTCGGTCCGGCCTTCGACGGCCTCGACGAGGCGGAACGGGCGCCCGCACGGGCAGCTCCGGGTCGAGATGCGGACCCGGTCCGTCAGCTCGTACCGGATGAGCGGGAGCGTGCGCGCGAAGAGGACCGTCACGAGGAGCTTGTCCCCGGCGACGCCGTCCGGAACGGGGCGATTCTCCGCGTCGACGACCTCCGGAATGACGAGGTCCTCGAACAGGTGCATTCCGGCGTGCGCGGAGCACTCCGCCGCGATGCCCCCGGTCTCCGTCGCCGCGTACACCTCGAACGGCGCGCCGCCCCACGCGCGCGTCGCGAGCGCCCGCGCTTCGGCGGTGAGCACCTCGGAAGAACAGTTCACGGCGCGGGGGCGGATGCGGAGGCGCCCGCGCAACTGCTCCTCCGCGAGCACGCGGACCATGGACGAATAGGCGACGAGCACATCCGGGCAGAGCGCGTTCAGCGATTCGACGAGCGCGCTCTCGCGCGCGCAACTGGCGACGAATGCGCAGTACCCGCCAGATGACCCCCAAGTTCATGATCGCTTTGATCTCCTCGAGGTGAATCGTAGACGGAACTTGTGCGGATGGAGTGCATCCGTTATAACGGATGCATGTCTGTCGCACCGGACCATGCCGGCTCCCTTCCGCATCGCCCAGCGGTGCTCGTCCTGCCCGGCTTGAACGGCTCCGGTCCGGGCCACTGGCAATCGATCTGGGAGCGGCGTCATCGCGAGTTCCAGCGCGTGGAGCAGGCGAGCTGGTCCGAGCCTCGGCTCGGCGACTGGGCCGCGACGCTGGAGAGGGCGGTCCGAACCGCTCCGGCGCCGGTCATCCTGGTGGCGCACAGCCTCGCGTGCGCGCTCGTCGCGCACTGGGCGCGCGTCGGCGCGACGGAGCGCGTCTCCGCCGCGCTGCTCGTAGCGCCCGCGGACGTGGATGCGCTGGAGCGGGTCGAGGTCCGGAGCTTCGCGCCGATGCCGCTCGAGCCGCTCCCATTTCCATCGTGGTTGGTTGCGAGCGAGAACGATCCATTCGTGACGCTCGACCGGGCCCGCGGCTTCGCGCGCGCATGGGGCGCGCGCTTCCTCGAAGCGGGTCGGTGCGGCCACATCAACGTTGCCTCGGGCCACGGCCCCTGGCCGGAGGGCGAGGCGCTGCTTCGGCACCTGCAGCGTGCTGTGACGCAGCCGCTCCGCCGCGCCTCCTCGCGCGACGGCGCCTCCGAGCAGCATGTCGCCGCCTCCACGAGCGGAGGCGATCGGCGTCTTCCTGCGCTGAGCGCTGCGCCTACGACTTCGGTGGGCGAGAGAGGAGATCGACCGTGAAGATCCTGGTCGCAGATCACACCGGAGCGCTCGCGCCCACCTGCATCATCTTCCTGGCGTACTGGGGACACGAAGTGGAGGTCGTGCCGGATGGACCTGCCGCGCTCCGCAAGGCGCGCGCCTGGCGCCCCGACGTCGTGCTCGCGCCCATCAGGCTCGAGCGGATGGATGGCCTTTCGCTCCTATCCACACTCCGTGCGAGCGGATGCCTACCTCGAACCGCGTTCGTGCTCGCCGGCCCGGGTACCGACGAGCACGGGCGCCGTCGCGGCCAGGCTCTCGGCGCGGCCGCGTACCTCGAGACGCCGCTCGCCGTCGCCGATCTCGCCCGTGTGGTGCAGCGGATCGAGGGGGCGCTCGGCAACGCCGAGCGTCGAGAGATCCGACGCAGCGGTACCGCCTGAACTTCATCAGGACGCGGTGGCGAGCCGACCGTTCGCGATCGGATTACACTCGGCGCGCCGGCCCGCGGGCCGGCCGGGATCGAGGAGCGCACATGCCCGCCACGAACGTGATCGACCTCATCGGCAATACGCCGATCGTCCAGCTCGCCGGCTTCGACACGGGG
>DASWEI010000012.1:0-41180 GCA_036394835.1 Anaeromyxobacter sp.
CAGCCCGCCCATCGACTTCGCCCACGCCTCGTTCGTCGGGACCTGATCCGTGCTGATGCCCAGGACCTGGGCGTCACGCCGCTCGAACTCGGAGAGATCCTCCTCGTACGAGGGCATCTGCACGGTTCAGACCGGCGTGAACGCCGCCGGGAAGAACGCGAGCACGACGTTCTTCTTCCCGCGGAACTCGGACAGCCGGATCCGCCTCGCGGGGCCGCCCTTGCCCGCGGTGTCCCCCGTCGCAGGGAGCTCGAAGTCCGGCGCCTCGTCCCCGGCCTCCATGCGCCAGACCGGTTTCTTCTTCGTAGCCATCACACACCTCCAAAACCCCAAAGCTAGTGCCCGCCCGTATAACGGGCAGCCTCACCCACAGTCGATGTCGCCGAGGGTGCGACCCGAAAAGGACGCTGTCGCTTCCCCCCTCGTTTGCTAAGCGATCGCCATGGATCTCCTGACCAGGTTCGCGGGTAACGTCCGGCGCCTGCGCTCCAAGAAGAAGCTCTCCCAGAAGGCGCTCGCAGATCGGATCGGGATCTCCGTCTCGTACGTCTCGATGCTCGAGCGCGGACAGCGGTCGCCGCCGCTCGAGACCATCGAGAAAATGGCGAAGGCGCTCGGCGTACCGCCCGCCGCCCTCCTCGGGCGGTAGCGGAGCGCCGCGGGCCTCACCCGCGCAGCGCCGGCTCGCGGTCCGCGAGCACGCTCGTCCTCCCGTCCGGGTGGATGGCGTGCGGGGCAGCCCCCGCGCGTGGAATCGCCGACCGGGGTCGCATGTTCCAGGCTACGGTCGGCGCCGATCTGGCGCGGCGCCCGCGCGGCGCGGGCGGGAGGCGGATGCAGAGCTTCGGTCGGAGGCGGTTCCTCAGGGGTGCGGCGATCTTCGGCGCGGCCGGCGCGGCCGGGTCGCTCCCCGTGCTCGCCGCGGCCGAGGAGGCGGTGGCGCGCGCCGAGCACGTCACGTTCCACATCCCCGGCCTCGACCCGGCGCACGATGGCCTGCGCGTCGCGCAGCTGTCCGATCTCCACGTCGGGCCACGCACCTCGCCCGAGGTCATCCGCGGCGCGATCGCGGAGGCGAACGCGTTCGCGCCCGACCTCGTCGTGCTGACCGGCGACTACCTCTCGCGCCGCCGCTCCGAGGTGGGGGGGATGCGCGAGCAGCTCGGCGGCCTCGCCGCCCCCACCGTCGCGGTGCTGGGAAACCACGATGTCTGGGTGGATCCGCGAGGCGCCGCGGCGGCGCTCCGCGGCCACGGGTACGAGGTGCTCGAGAACGCCTGGACCCGCATCCGGCTCCGCGGCGCGCCGCTCACCGTCGTCGGGGTCGGCGACCAGCTCACCGGGCGCGCCGACGTCGCCGCGGCCGTGCGCGGCCTTCGCACGGGCGCGCCTCCGCTCGTCCTCGCGCACGGCCCGCGAACCGCCGACCGGCTCGCCGGGCTCGACCGCCCGCTCGTGTGCTTCTCGGGCCACACGCACGGCGGGCAGATCAACCTGCCGATCCTGACGCCGCTCCTCCTCGCCACGCTGCGCGAGCCGTACGTGCGCGGTCGGTACGCGATCGGCCGCGTTCAGCTCTACGTGAACCGCGGCGTAGGCATGTCGGGCATCGCCGTGCGGCTCAACTCCCCCGCCGAGGTGACGCTCGCGACGCTCCGGCGCGCCGAGCCGGACCGGATCGCCTGACCCGCGCGGAGGCGAGCGCGCCGCCTCTGCCCCGGGTAGATTCGAGGGCGTGACACCCGCCGCCGCTCCCCTCGCGACCGAGCCCCGCCGCCTCGACGAGGCGGTCGCCCGCGTCCGCGAGGCCGCGCCTCGCTGGGCGCGCGTCTCGCCCGCCGAGCGCGCCGCCGTCGCCCGCGCGATGCTGGCCGGGCTCCAGCGGGTGGCGCCGCGAATGGTCCGCGAGGCGTGCGCCGCGAAGGGCCTGCCCCTCGACGCGCCGGCGGCCGGGGACGAGTGGATCGCCGGCATCTACATCGCGCTCCGGGCCCTCCGGCAGCTCGTGCGATCGCTCGAAGACCTCGCGCGGACCGGCAACACTCCCGTCGGCCGGCTGGGTGCGACGGAGGACGGCCGCACGACGGAGCGCGTCTTTCCGGCGACACCGCTCGACGCCGTCCTCTTCCCGACGGTCGGGGCCGAGGTGCACTACCTCGCGGGCGTCGGGCCAGTCGAGGCGCGCGAGCGGCGCGCCAGCTTCCACAAGCGCGGGGGACACGCGGGACGGGTCTGCCTCGTCCTCGGCGCCGGGAACGTGAACTCGATCCCGATCCTCGACGTCGCGACGAAGCTCTTCAACGAGGGGAAGGCCTGCCTCCTCAAGATGAACCCGGTGAACGCGTACCTCGGGCCGATCCTCGAGGAGGCCTTCGGCGACCTGGTCGCGCGGGGCACCCTCGCCGTCGTGTACGGTGGCAAGGACGAGGGCGGCTACCTCGCGCGCCACCCCGGGGTCGACGAGGTGCACCTCACCGGCTCGAACGCGACGCACGATGCGCTCGTGTGGGGACCGCCCGGTCCCGAGCGCGCCGCGCGCATCGCGAGGAACGACCCGCTGCTCGCGAAGGAGATCACGAGCGAGCTCGGCGACATCTCGCCGGTGCTCGTCGTGCCGGGGGAGTGGGACGACCGGACGCTCGCGTTCCAGGCCGAGAGCGTCGCGGGGATGATGACCCAGAACGGCTCGTTCAACTGCCTCGCGGCGCGGATCGTGGTCCTGCCTCGCGGCTGGCGCCACCGCGAGCGCTTCCTCGCCCTCGTCGAGCGGTTCCTCCGCGCGACGCCGCCGCGCCGGGACTGGTACCCCGGCGCCCGCGAGCGGCTCGCCGCGCTCGTCGCGGGCCGGACCTCGGTCCGCGCCGTCACGGGCGCGGAGGGGACGCTCCCGTGGACGCTCGTCACCGGCCTCGACGCCGACCGGGACGACCCGGCGTACACGACGGAGGCGTTCTGCCCGGCGATCCTCGAGGCGTCGATCGGGTCGGAGGAACCCCTCGAGTTCCTCGATCGCGCGGTGGCGTTCGCGAACGACCGGCTCCGGGGCACGCTCTCCGCCCAGATCCTCGCACCGGCGGCGTCGATCTCGGACCCGGCGCTGGGACCGGCGCTGCGCCGAGCCGTCCGGCGGCTCGAGTACGGCAGCGTGGGGGTGAACTGCTTCGCGGGTTACGCCTTCGCCTTCGGCACGACGCCGTGGGGCGGATACCCCGGCCGACCGCTCACGGACATCCGCAGCGGCCGCGGCTTCGTCCACAACACGCGCATGCTCGAGGGCGTGGAGAAGTCGGTCGTGTGGGGCCGCCCGATCCAGCCGTTGAAGCCGGTGTACTTCCCGTCGCACCGGACGCTCCACCGGCTCGGACCGCGGCTGGTCGCGCTCGAGGCGGAGCGTCGCTGGACCGAGCTGCCCGCCATCGTCGCGCTCGGCCTGCGCGCGTGACGGCGACCGCTACCCGCGCTTCAGCGCGGTGCGCAGGTGAAGCCGCGCCTCGCGGCGGACCCGAGCGTCGCGCTCCCGCCGCTTCTCCTCCTCCGTCTCGGCGAGGAGCGGCGGCACGGCGATCGGGCGCCTGTCCGGTCCGAGCGCGACGAAGGTGAGGAACGCGTCGCAGCACTTCCGCCGCTCGCCCGTCATCGGGTTCTCGGACGAGACCTCGACCCCGACCTCCATCGACGTCGAGAAGACCGCGTTCACCTGCGCCGAGAGGAGCGCCATGTCCCCGATCCGGATCGGCGCGAGGAAGGTGAGCTGGTCGATCGAGACCGTGACGACCGGCCCGCGCGCGTGGCGCATGGCGGCCATCGCGCCCGCCACGTCGGTCCACTCCATGATCATCCCGCCGAACGCGGTGCCGAGGTTGTTCGCCTCGCCGGGCATGACGAGGTGGGTGTGCTCGACGCGCGAGAGGGACGCGGGCTTCGGGGTCGCCATGCGCCGGATCTAACACGCGGCCGCGCGGGCGGCCGGCCCCTCCTCGCACGCGCCTCGCGCGCGTCGGACCGCGCGAATATGATGCTTGCCCCCCACGGGAGCCCGAAAATGCCGCTCGAGGTCACGCTCATCGACTACGCCCGCGATCCGCTCCAGAAGCTCTACGGGGCGTACCGCACCTGCTACACGCCCAAGACGCCGGGCGAGGTCTGGGGCGAGATCGGCGACGGCCGGATCTCCTCCGAGAAGATCCGCGACTTCGTCCAGGAGCGGCTGAAGACCGGGCACGCCTCCCCGCTCGAGCAGGTGGTCTTCTGGTTCGGGATCTCCGGCGTCTCCCGCGCGCTCAGCCACCAGTTCGTCCGGCACCGGATCGGCATCAGCTTCGAGCAGCAGTCGCAGCGCTACGTCAGGTACAAGGAGGAGCGCCTCGACTACGTGATGCCGAAGACGTGGGAGAAGGTCGCGGGGATGGCGGACGAGTACGATCGCCTGATGCGCGAGATCACCCGCGTGTACGAGGACGCCCTCGCGAAGGGGATCCCGGCGGAGGACGCGCGCTTCGTCCTGCCGAACGCGACGCCCACGAACTTCCAGGTGATGGTCAACTTCACCGAGCTCCTGCACATCGCCGATCTGCGCCTGTGCTGGCGGGCCCAGTGGGAGATCCGGCACATGGTCGCGCTCATGCGGCGCGAGGTGATGAAGGCCGTGCCCGAGCTCGGCGGATACCTGCAGCCGAAGTGCGGCGACAAGCGGATGGGCTACTGCGACGAGCCCGTGAAGGAGTGGGAGCTCTGCCCGCTCGGCAAGGTCCGGCCGCACAAGGAGCAGATCCTCGACGTCTTCCGGCAGTACCGCTCCGGCAACCTCGTGCCGCTCGGCGAGGAGCACCTCCGGGCCGTCGAGGACGCGGGGAACGAGTAGACGCGGGAGCGAGGAAGCATTTCGCGCCGTGCTTTTAAGACCGGTCACGGGTCACGGTCGACCGTGACCCGTTTCTCGGTGGTAGGGGGCCGGTGACCCATTTCGGCCCCCACCGCCCTGAACCCCTTCGGTCCGCCTGTTCCCCCGATATGCGGCGTAGGATCGGCCCGCATGCCACCCTGCGTGAACCGCCTCGCGCTCGCCCTCGCCGCCCTTCTCTCCGCCGCCCCCGCAGGTGCGCAGGTTCGAAATGCCCTCGACCGCCAGTCGGGTCTCCCGGCCGGCCTCGCCCTGCCCGTCCCGGGTCTCGCGGCGGCGGAGGAGCCGGCGGCGCTCGGGGCGACGCCGGCGGCGGTGGGGTTCATCGGCGCGCCGGCGCTCCAGTGGTTCCGCGAGGGCGACGTCACCCGCGCCTCGAAGGCGGACGGCCTCTACGGCGCGACGGGGCTCGGGCCCATCGGCGTCGGCTACTCGATCGAGTGGGTCCGGCCGGGCGAGGAGGAGCTGCGGCGCTACCGGAAGAACACCCTCGCCCTCTCGATCGGCGATCGACGCTCGTGGTCGTTCGGAGTCGGCTGGAACCGCTTCTCGTCCCCCGACCCGGTCATCGAGCCGCTCGCGACGTGGGACGTGGGGCTGACGCTCCGCCCCTCGCGCCACCTCTCGGTCGCCGCGGCGATGCTCGGCCGCGACGCCCACCTCGGCGGCGTGCGCGTGCCGCTGCGCTATGACCTCGGCGTCGCGACGCGCTTCCTCGGCGACTCGTTCACGCTCTCCGCCGACCTGCTCGCCGACGATCGCGCGCGCGACGACTTCCACGCGACCCACCTCGCGTTCGGCGCCGGCGTCGAGCTCCGCAGCGGGATCGCGCTCGCGCTCCAGCTCCTCGTCCCGGTGCGGGACGAGCCCGGCGTTTCGCGCGATCCGTCCGCGGTGGTGGGGCTCGCCTGGAACGCGCGCCACGCCGGCTTCACGGGAGGCGGCGCCGCGACACCCGAGCGGACCGGCTGGCTGTACGGGCTGCGCGCCTCGCGGGAAGGCTACCCCGCGCCCGCGAGCGGCCGGCGCGCGCCCACCATCGACGTCGGGCGCGAGCTCGAGCCCGATCGGATCCCGTTCCTCGACCTCGGCGAGCCCGATCCGTACGGGCTCCTCCTCGAGCGCCTCGACGCGCTCGCGGGCGACGGCGATGCCGCGGCGGTGGCGGTCCGCATCGGCGATCTGTCGCTCGGCGCCGGGCGCATCGAGGAGCTGCGCGCCGCGCTCGGGCGGATCCGCGCGCGCAAGCCGGTCCTCGCGTATCTCACCGGTGGCGGGACGCGCGAGTACTGGCTCGCGACGGCGGCGAGCGCGATCGCCGTGCCGCCCGGGAGCGCGATCGAGGTGAACGGGATCGCGACGTCGAGCATCTATCTGCGCGACGCGCTCGCGCGCGCCGGCATCGCGTTCGAGGTCGTCGCCGCGGGCGCGTACAAGAGCGCGCCCGAGCCGCTCGTGCGCGAGGGGCCGTCCGCCTCGGCGCGCGAGGCGAACGACGCCCTGCTCGACGATCTCTACGGTCGGCTCATCGCGGACGTCGCCGCCGCGCGGCGGCTCGAGCCGGCCCGGGTTCGTGCCCTCGTCGACGAGGGGCTCTTCGGCTCGGCGGACGCGAAGGCCGCGGGCCTCGTGGACGAGGTGCTCTGGCCGGACGAGGTCGGAGAGTGGCTCGGGCGGGCGGCGGGGCGGCGGGTCCGCCTCGCCGGCCCGTACCGGCCGGAGCCGACGCGTGCGGCGCGGCGGTGGGGGAACCCGCCCGTCGTCGAGGTGATCCGGATCGAGGGCGCCATCGTCTCCGGGCGCAGCCGCCGGGGCATCTCGGCGCTCGCCGGCGCCGAGACGATCGTGACCCAGATCCGGCGCGCGGCGGCGGATGACGCGGTGAAGGCGATCGTCCTGCGCATCGAGTCGCCCGGCGGCGACGGCCTCGCGTCGGACCTCATCTGGCGCGCGGTCGTCCGCGCACGCGCGCGGAAGCCCGTCATCGCCTCGATGGGCGACTTCGCCGCGAGCGGCGGCTATCTCGCCGCCGTCGGCGCCGACGCCATCGTGGCGGAGCCCTCCACGCTGACCGGGTCGATCGGCGTGTTCGTGCTGAAGCCGGAGCTCTCCGGGTTGCTCGCGAAGCTCGGCGTCGCCCGCGTCGCGTGGGCGCGCGGCGACCTCGCGCAGGTGGAGGCGGTCGGGAAACCCTGGAACGAGAAGGAGCGGCGCGCGGTCGAGAAGCAGATCGAGGCCTTCTATCGGATCTTCGTCGACCGCGTCGTCGAGGGGCGGAAGCTGCCGCGGGATCGCGTCGAGGCCGCGGCGGGCGGTCGCGTCTGGACGGGCCACCAGGCGATGGAGCGCGGCCTCGTCGACCGGCTCGGCTCCCTCGATGACGCCATCGCGCTCTCGGCGGAGCGCGCGCGGCTCGCGCCGGGCGAGGCGGAGGTCCGCCGCTCGGACGGCAGTGGCGGCGGGGCGCTTCTCGGCGGCGCGCTCGCCCGGGCGACGGAGGGGCCGCTCGTGCGCGCGATCGCGGCGGTGCCCGAGCTCCGCGCCCTCTTCGTCCTCTCGGAGATGGGGCCGGTGCTCGCCCTGCCCGTCGAGTGGGTTCACCCGGCCCGGTGAGCGCGGGCACGTTCCCCGCGCGCCCGCCCCCTTGTGGGAAATTTCGAAACTCGGGCTCGCACCCGTAAACCTTTTCTGTTAAGGTCGAGTTGTCTCCAAGCCGCTAGCGACGTAGGTTTCACGCGGCGAGGCGACGGACCCCCGATCGAGCGGCTGCTGGCTGAGCTTCGACGCCACGAAGGCGCGGCGCGCCAGCGACGGGATCGGGGGAGGCGGTTCGCGGGCCACCGACATCCACGCAGGCCGCGAACGAACGCCGTCCCAGACGCGATGCAGGTCGTGCCGCGGGGACTCAGGTCTCCCGGGCCCGGAGCAGGCACAGCATGAGCGAAAACGAGCAGAGCCCGACTCAGGTCGTGAGCGGGGCCCCGCAGAACCCCCAGTCGCAGTCGCAGGCGGCACCCGCCGCCGATGGCGACACCGGCCAGCAGGGCGGACAACCCGGTCAGCCGGGAGCGCCCGGCCAGGGCCGACGCCGTCGCCGTCGCCGCGGACGCCGCGGCGGGCGTGGCGGTCAGCCGCAGGCTGGTGGCCCCCAGATCCTCGGCCCGAACGGGCAGCCGCAGGGCGCCCCGCCGGCGCCGAACGGCGTCGTTCCGGGCGGCGCGCCACCGCCGGCCGTACAGGCCCAGAGCGAGGTCACCGAGGAGGTCGAGGGCGTCCTGCAGTTCGAGGGGAAGGGGAACGGCTACCTGCGCGAGCCGAAGCGCAGCTACCTCCCGCAGCCCTTCGACGTCGAGGTCCCTCGCTGGCTCATCGACCGGATGCACCTGCAGCCGGGCCTCACGGTGAAGGGCCACGCGTCGGTCCGGAACATGAAGCGGGTCCTCGCGAAGATCGACACGCTCGAGGGCGCGGACCCGATCGCCGTCGCGCGCCGCACCCACTTCCAGAACCTCACCGCGACCGATCCGACCGAGCGGCTCGTCATGGAGACGCGCTCGGACGAGATGATCGGCCGCGTCCTCGACCTCATCTCGCCGATCGGCCTCGGCGCCCGCGGCCTCATCACCTCGCCGCCCAAAGCCGGCAAGACGATCATGCTGCAGCGGATCGCCCAGGCGATCACGACGAACCGGCCGGACGTGCACCTCACGGTCCTCCTCGTGGACGAGCGCCCCGAGGAGGTCACCGACATGAAGCGGAACATCAACGGCGAGGTGGTCGGCTCGTCGAACGACCGGCCGACGGAGGAGCACATCCACGTCGCCGAGATGGTGCTCGAGCGCTCGAAGCGGCTCGTCGAGGCGGGCAAGGACGTCGTCATCCTCCTCGACTCGATCACCCGCCTCTCGCGCGCGTACAACAAGGAGATCGAGTCCTCCGGACGCACCCTCACGGGCGGCGTCGACTCCCGCGCGCTCGAGCGGCCGAAGCGGCTCTTCGGCTCCGCTCGCAAGGCCGAGGAGGGCGGCTCCCTCACGATCATCGCGACGGCCCTCATCGACACCGGGTCGCGCATGGACGAGGTGATCTTCGAGGAGTTCAAGGGCACGGGGAACATGGAGATCGTGCTCTCGCGCCAGCTCGCCGAGCGCCGCATCTTCCCCGCCATCGACATCGGCGCGACGGGCACCCGGAAAGAGGAGAAGCTCTTCTCCACGAAGGAGATCGAGAAGGTCCGCCGCCTCCGCGGCGCCCTCGCCTCACTGAAGCCCGTCGAGGCGATGGAGCGGCTCCTCAAGAAGCTCGGCGAATTCGACACGAACGAGGAATTCCTCGGGAGCTTCTAGGCCGTCCGAGCGATCCGGGCCTGAGACCCGCCCCTTCGGGTCGGCGCGTCCCGTCCCCCGTCCCTGGGAGTCAGACCCCGGGTGCACTCGTCCGCGCGAGCGGATATGATCGGCCGCACGATGGACCTGCGGCTTGCTTCGTCCGACCCCGTCCGTGACCCGGCTGCCCGCACGGATCGGGTGCTGATCGTCGACGACGACGAGCTCATCCTGAAGGCGCTCGCGCGCATCCTCGAGTCCGCGGGCTTCGAGGCGTGCTGCTACCTCGGTCCGGAGGAGGCGCTCGACGCGATCGAGAAGGACGCGCCGGTCGTCATCATCTCCGACTACATGATGCCGGGGATGGACGGCGTCACGTTCCTCAAGCACGCCCGCGTCCGCTTCCCCGGAGCGGTCCGGATCCTCTGCACCGCGGCGGAGGACTTCCGCATCGCCCTCCAGGCGGTCAACTCCGGCGAGGTCTTCCGCATCATCGCGAAGCCCTGGCATCAGCAGGAGCTGCTCGCGACCGTGAACCAGGCGGCGGAGGCGGCGCGGCTCCGCCGCGAGAACGAGCGGCTGACGCAAGAGGTCCAGCGGCAGAACGGCCAGCTCCGCGAGATCAACCTGCGGCTCGAGGAGATGGTCCGCGCCCGCACGCAGGCGCTGCTCGAGGGGCTCATCGCCGCGCTCGACTACCGCGACGCGGAGACCCAGTGGCACTCGCGCCGGGTCTCGCTCTACGCGCGGCGGCTCGCGCAGCAGCTCGGCATCGCGGAGCCGGAGCTGATCGTCATCGAGCACGGCGCGCTCCTTCACGACATCGGCAAGATCGGCGTTCGCGACCGTGTGCTGCTGAAGCCCGGGCCCCTCACGACGGACGAGTGGACGGAGATGAAGCGCCACCCGGAGCTCGGGTGGGCGCTGCTCCAGCGGGTGGACTACCTGCGCCCCGCCTCCGCCATCGTGCTGCAGCACCAGGAGAAGTGGGACGGTACCGGCTACCCGGCCGGCCTCAAGACGGAGGAGATCGTCGTCGGCGCCCGCATCTTCCACGTGGTCGACACGCTCGACGCGATCACGAGCGACCGTCCGTACCGGAAGTCCCGGCCCTTCGACCAAGCGCGCGAGGAGATCGTGCGCTGCGCGGGAACGCAGTTCGACCCCCGCATCGTCGAGGCGTTCGTCTCCGTGCCGGGCGAGGAGTGGGAGCGCATCCGGCTCGACGTCGAGACGGTCGCGGTCCTCTCCGCGGATCTCGCCGAGAGCCCGCGCTCGCAGGACGAGCTGCTCGGCGCGATCGAGACGGCGCTCCGGGCCTGAGCGGCCGCGCTCCTCGCGCGGGTGACCGCGTCGTACTACGCCACGCCGGCCGCGACCGACGCGAGCGCCCGCGACCGCCGCTCGGACTCGAGACGCAGCTCGTCCGGAAACCACTCCGCCATGTGACGCGCGAGCGCCACGGCTCCGGCGCGGCGCGCGAACGGGACGAGCGCATCGCGCAGCTCGCTCGCCCAGGCGTGGCGCTCCTCCGGCTCGCGGGACAGCGCGCGCAGGACGACGCGGTCGAGCTCGCGCGGGACCTCCGGGTTCGCCGCCGACGGCGGGGACGCCTGCGCGGCGCGGACCTTCTCCATGACGGCGAGCTCCGTCGGAGCGTGGAAGAGCCGCTCGCCGGTGAGCAGCTCGTGCAGGATGATCCCGAGGGCGAACACGTCCGAGCGGCGGTCGACCGGCAGGCCCCGGACCATCTCCGGGCTCATGTAGCCGAACTTGCCGCGCAGGACGGCGACCGCGCCGCCGGGCGGCGGCCGGTGGGCCGCCTGCGCGATGCCGAAGTCGATGATCCGGACCGCTCCGTCGAAGCCGACGAGGACGTTCGCGGGAGAGACGTCGCGGTGGACGACCCGCAGCTCGCCGCCGCCGGCTCCTCGGCTGCGGTGGGCGTGGTCGAGCGCGTCCGCGACGCGGGCCACGACGTGCGCGGCGACCTCGATCGGCAGCCGCTCGCCGCGGCGCCGGAACCGGTCGGCGAGCGCGCGCAGGTCGCGCCCCGCGACGTAGTCCATCGCGATGAAGTAGCCGCCCGCCTGCCTGCCGAGCTCGTGGACCGGCACGATGCCGGGGTGGTCGAGCTGCACGACGAGCCGCGCCTCGTCGAGGAACATGCGGACGAGGTCTCGGTCCTCGGCGAGCGTCGGGAGGATCCGCTTCACGGCATAGAGCCGGCCGGCGGGGTCGCCGCGAACGATCGCCGCGAACACCTCGGCCATGCCGCCGATGGCGACCCGCTCCACGAGGAGAAAACGACCGAATGGGATGGGCGTCATCAGGATGGCCCCTCCCCCCAAGGCAGCTATGATACCCCCGCATGGCGACCACCTGTCACGGGTGCGGGACGACTCTGCGCATCGACGGGCCGATCGGGCGGCGGACGGCCTGCCCACAGTGCGACGCGGATCTCCACACCTGCCTCAACTGCAGGCACTACGACGAGTCGGCCGCGCACCAGTGTCGCGAGCCGCACGCGGATCAGATCGTGGAGAAGGACCAGTCGAACGCCTGCGATCTGTTCCAGCTCGGCGACGGCGCGGCGCGCCGGCGCGGGAGCTCGAAAGCGGCGCGCGACCGGCTCCACGCGCTGTTCGGCGAGGGTCCCGTGCGCGAGGAGGACCCGCGCGACGCGCTCGAGGCCCTCTTCAAGAAGCCGAAGTGACGTGGTTCGTGCCCGGCGGGCTCCCGGCGAGCCGGGCGGTCCTCACCACGGCCGAGCACCCGTCGTAGGCCTTCGCACTTCGGGCGCGCGACGCAGTCCGCCGGGTATGGGACGACGCGATGGTGCTTCGCCAGTATTACCTCGGGTGTCTCGCCCAGGCGTCGTACCTCGTCGCGGACGAGCGGAGCGGCCGTGCGGTCGTCGTGGATCCACGGCGCGACGTGGAGGACTACCTCGCGGACGCGGAGCGGATGGGGCTCAGGATCGAGGAGGTCATCCTCACGCACATCCATGCCGACTTCGTGTCCGGCCACCTGGAGCTGCGCGACCGAAACGGCTGCCGGATCCGGCTCGGCGCACGGGCGAAGGTCGACTACCCGTACACCGCGCTGCGCGAGGGCGACACCGTGGAGCTTGGCACGGTGCGGCTCGGCATCCTGGAGACGCCTGGCCACACGCCCGAGGCGATCTCGATCACCGTCTTCGATCTCGCGAAGGACCCCGCCCGGCCGCAGGCGGTTCTCACGGGCGACGCGCTCTTCGTGGGCGATGTGGGCCGGCCGGACCTCCTTGCTTCCCTCGGCGCCACCGCGGAGGAAATGGCCCGGGAGCTGTACCGCTCGCTCCGGCGCAAGCTGCTGGCGCTCCCCGACGAGACGCTGGTCTACCCGGGCCACGGGGCCGGCTCGATGTGTGGCCGGAGTCTCGGGCCGGAGAACGTGTCCACCATCGGCCGGCAGCGGCGGGACAACTACGCGCTCCAGCCGATGAGCGAGGACGAGTTCGTCGCGCTCGTGACCGTGGACCAGCCGGAGGCGCCCGCGTACTTCGCGCACGACTCCGCCTTCAACCGAGCGGAGCGCCCGACGCTCGCGGAGGTGATGGAGCGGGAGCGCCGGCCGCTCTCCGTGGACGAGGTGGTGGGGCTGCGCGAAGCTGGTGCGCAGGTGCTCGATTCGCGGGAGCCGCCCGTCTTCGCGGCGGCACACCTGTCGCGCAGCGTGAACATCGGGCTCTCGGGCAAATTCGCGACCTGGGCCGGGACGCTGCTCGAGCGGGACCGGGCGATCGTGGTCGTCGCCGACCCGGGGCGCGAGGCCGAGACGGCCCTGCGCCTCGGCCGCATCGGGTTCGACCAGGTGGTGGGCCACCTGGACGGCGGCGCCATCGCGCTGCGGGGTCGCCCCGAGCTGATCGCCAGCACGATCCGGTTATCGGCGGACGAGCTCGCGGAGCGGCTCGACTCGGCGCGCCCGCCGGCCGTCGTGGACGTGCGCACGCCGGCCGAGCGGATGGGCGCGGCGATCGCGGGCAGCGCACACGTGCCCCTCCAGCAGCTGAAGCGGCGCACGGGCGAGCTGCCACCCGGCGCGGACCTGGTGATGGTCTGCGCGAGCGGCTTCCGCTCGTGCATCGCGGCGAGCCTCCTCGAGTGCGAGGGGTTCGGCGCCGTCGCGGACCTCGCCGGCGGGATGGCTGCTTGGGTCGCGAGGCAGACGGCTTCCCGCGCGTGACCCGCGCGCGCCCAGTCGTCCCGACGTCCTTCAGGCGAGTCGCAGCGACGCGCGCCAGCCATCAGCGAACCTGATGGCGCATCCGATCTCGCGTGAGGCGCCCGCGCGTCCAGTCGGGCACGCTGGGCCACCGTGAAGCTCACGCAGTCGGGCCGGCACCTCGCGCTCCAGCCGGCTCCCGCGGTGTACGCGGCGAGAGGGAGCGCTCGAGGCGCACATGCGCACCCTGGAAACATGCACGTCGGCGGCCGGAACGCTCGCCGCGATCGGGATCGGGACCCCCATCGTGGCGGCGCTCGTCCTGCCGATCGTGTTCCCAATCGTCTTGGTCGCGCTCGCCGTCATGGCCTGGCGCGCCGACGTTCGCGAGACGCCGTGAGGGTGGAGCGCGTCTCGCCCCCGAGGACGACGAGACCCGCGTGCGTGCCCTCGCGGGTCATCCGGGCAGCGGCTGGGTCCGCCCCCGCCGATCTCTCCGGAGCGCCGCGGCGGTCCAGAGCGCGCCGGCGAAGTCGATGACGCCGACCAGGATCACGATCGGCTTCACGAGCCCGGCGAGCACGAATGCGACGAGGAAGACGAGCACCGCCACGCGCGCGTGAACGGTGAGCCGAGCGTGTGGAAGGAACTCCTCGCGCCCGAGCCGGACGTTGAAGTAGGCGATGACGAGCACCAGCACACCGACGACGCGGATCCAGACCTCCTCGGTCGGCGGCAGGCCGAAGACCTCGAGCAGGAGGTTCGGTACGAAGACGAGGAGCGCTCCGAAACCGGCGAGATACCAGCCGAACACGACGAGTGAACGAGCGACTGCCGACATGACGCCTCCTGGTGACCGACACGACACGCTAGCAGGAGAGCGCACACGCCCCGATCGCTAAAGCGGTCGGGTCCTTCGTGTTTCGGGCTACGACCTCGGGCGCGAGAAGTAGTAGACCGCGCGGTAGGGAACCTTCCGCGCCTCGCCACGCTGGCAGCCGCCCGCAGGCGGCTTGCCGCCATGCGTTTCGGCGCGCTGCACGCTCGTGATCCGCGCGAAGGTGCCCGTACCCGGCGGTTCCTTGACCACCAGCAGCAGCCAGGGAATCGCATCGGCCTCGGGGGACTCGGCGCGAGCCTTCACGGCCCCGACCACCTTGCTGCCGTCCGTCGTGCTCTCCCAGGTCGGGCCGGCGTAGTGCTTGCCGATCTTCTTGCCTCTTCCGTCGAACAAGTCCGCTTCCGGCGCGACGAACACCCACTCGTATTGTTCGGGCGCGTCCTGCTTCGAGCGGCACTCGTAGTTCTGCGTGCCTTTGGCGGAGAGCTCGAGGACGACCGCTTCGTCCGGTGGCAGCGCGAGCGCCGCGGGCATGTCCACATGCGCAGTGGACGCGCGCGTCTCGGCCGCCGTAGCGCGCTCGGCGGGAAGTGCGGCGGCGAAAAGGCCGAAGGCAGCGGCAACGCCACGGCGGAGCGACATGGGTTCTCTCCCTTTCAAGGCGCGAGGGTGCTCGACGAGGATCGGCGCGTGCCCGGGTTGCATGCTGCGGGCTATATCGGGCGCCCCACCCGTTCAAGCCCCTCAGGGAGACCAACGTACGTGTCAGCCGCGGCTCCCGTCGGCGACGAGCGCCAGGGCGAGCGCATGCCGGCCGAGTTGTCGGGCGGCGCCAACCAGCGAAGCGGCGGACGCCGTCGCCGGCTACACGAGGGCCTGCGACGGGCAGTGATCGGCGCGTTCGAGCCTGGAGCGGAGAGGCGGATGGCGGAGAGACCGGCAATCGTGATCCTCGACGACGAGCCCGTGGCCCTGAGCGCGCTCCTCGACGCGCTCGCGCGGCGATTCGGAAGCGACTACCGGGTCGTCTCGCACCTCACTGCCGATGCATGCCTCGCGGCCCTCGCCGCGATGAAGTCCGCCTCGGAGGAGGTCGCGCTCATCGTCGCGGATCAGTGGATGCCCGGGATGACCGGCAGTGAGCTGCTGGCTCGAGCCCACCGGATCTTCCCCGCCGCGAAGCGCGCGCTGCTCGTCGCCTGGGGAGATCGGACCGCGGCGCCCACGATCCTCCAGAGCTGCGCCTTCGGCGAGATCGACAACTACCTCTACAAGCCCTGGAGCCCTGCGGAGGTCCACCTCTATCCGCTCGTCAGCGAGTTCCTCGCCGAGTGGACGCGGGCGTTTCGCCCGGGCCTCGAGCTCGTGAAGGTGATCGCGCGGGACCCATCGCATCGGGCCCACGAGCTGCGCGAGCTTCTGGCGCGCAATGGCGTGCCTCACGGATTCTACGCCTCGGGGACGAGCGGAGCGTCGCAGGTCCTGGCGGAGGCCGGCGCTGCCGATCGCGGCGCTCCGATGGTCGTCCTCCTCGACGGCACCGTGCTCGTCGATCCGAGCAACGCGGAGCTGATGGACGCCGTCGGGGAGAGTCCGGAGGAGCTGGAGTGCGACGTGGGGATCGTGGGTGCCGGACCTGCTGGGCTCGCCGCGGCGGTGTACGCGGCGTCCGAGGGCCTGCGGACCATCGTCGTCGAGCGCGAGGTCGTCGGCGGTCAGGCGGGCTCCAGCGTGCTCATCCGGAACTACCTCGGGTTCCCGCGAGGCATCTCCGGTGCCGAGCTCACGCAGCGCGCCTACCAGCAGGCGTGGCTCTTCGGCGCCAAGTACGTGTTCGCCCGCGAGGTCACCCGCCTGTCTCGCTCCGGCGGGAGCCGATTCGTCTCCCTCTCCGACGGCCGCGAGATCGCCGCGCGTGCGGTTCTGGTCGCGACCGGCGCACGCTACCGCCGCCTGGCCGCGCCCCGCGTCGAGTCATTCGTCGGCTCCGGCGTCTTCTACACCACGCCCGGCGACCCCGGCCTCCTCTCGGGCCGCGAAGTGGTGATCGCCGGCGGCGGGAACTCCGCCGGACAGGCGGTGCTGCACGCCGCGCGATACGCGCGCCGGGTCCTGCTCCTCGTCCGGGGTGACGACCTCGAGCAGCACATGTCCGACTACCTGATCCAGGCCATCCGCCGCACGGAGAACGTCGAGGTGCGCCTCGCGACGGACATCGTGGAAGTGCATGGGCGCCACCACCTCGAGCGACTCACGGTCCGCGACCGGTTGCGCGGCGTGGTGGAGGACGTCCCCACCCGGTTGCTGCTGGTGTTGATCGGTGTACTCCCGCAGACCGAGTGGCTGGCGAAAGCCGTCGAATGCGATGCGCAGGGGTTCGTCGTCACCGGCGCCGACGTGACGCGCGACGTCGATCGCCGGCCGCTCCGCCTCGAGACCAGCATGCCAGGTGTCTTCGCGGCGGGAGACGTGAGGCACGGGTCCGTGAAGCGCGTCGCCTCGGCCGTCGGCGAGGGCGCGATCGCGGTCCAGCTCATCCACGAATACCTGTCGGCCAATGCTCCGGCGGAGCACGCCGCTTCCGCTTCGGCCCTGCCGCCACGCCGGCGCCGTCGGGGGATCCATCCCGCGTGCCCCCCGCGGGAGTCGTCGCTCACCCGCGGTGATCCGACGCGGTCTGCTTCGACCGCGACCGCAGGACGAACGTACGAGCGGGACCGCGGGTCTCCAGCGCTCCGCCACGGGTGGCGACTACGTCGCCCATGAGCATGTCCTCGAGATCGAGCAGGGGAACGAGCGCGCCGTCACGAAGCGCGAGGACGACGAGCTCCATCCTCGCGCAGCTCCCGCCACAATGCGCCGCCCCCGCGGAGGATGACCGTCGTCCGTTCCTTCGCGCCTCGCGGCCCCAGCGGAGCGATCTCGAGCGGAAGGGCGACGCCGTCCCCACTCTACCTTCGCCACGGCACGCTCAGGCCCTGACGCGGAAGAAGGCGACGGTCTGCTCGAGCATCTTCGCGCGGGTCGCCATCTCCTGCGCCGTCGCCGCGAGCTCCTCGGCGGCGGACGCATTGCGCTGGGTGACCTGGTCGATCCGCGACATCGCCCGGCTCACCTCGGTGACCCCGACCGCCTGCTCGCGCGACGTCGCCGAGACCTCCTGCACGAGCGCCGCGGTGCGCTGGATGGCGGGGACGAGCGCCGCGATGATCTGGCCCGACCGGTCGGCGACCGCGACGCTCCGGTTCGCGCGCTCCTCGATGGCGCCCGCCGACTGCTGCGCGCGCTCGGCGAGCTTGCGGACCTCGCTCGCTACGACGGCGAAGCCGCGGCCGTTGTCGCCCGCGCGCGCCGCCTCGATCGCGGCGTTCAGGGCGAGCAGGTTCGTCTGGTAGGCGATCTCCTGGACGATGTTGATGTGCTCGGCGATCGCGCGCATCTCCGACACCGTCTCCGAGACCGCCCGCCCTCCTCGGCCTCGGCCGAGCCTCGCGAGGCGACCGCCTCGGTCTCGCGCCCGGCGTCCGCGTTCCGCGCGATGGAGGTCGTCATCGCCTCGAGCGATGCGGAGGTCTCCTGGACGGACGCGGCCTGCTCGCCGGTTCCCTGCGAGAGGGACTGTGAGGTCGAGGAGACCTGGCCCGCCGCCGACGAGAGCGCCTCCGCGCCCGCACGGACCTCGCCGAGAACGCGCGCGAGGTTCCCGGCCATCGTGTTCATGGAGGCCTGGAGCTGGGCGAGCTCGTCCCTTCCTCCCACCTCGAGGGCGTCGCTGAGATCGCCCTGCGCGATCCGCTCCGCCGCGGCGAGGACGGCCCCGAGCGGCTGCACGATGCTGCGGGTGAGGACGAGGCCGGCGAGGACGACGAGGACGCCGGCGAGCCCGATGGCCGTGAAGATCCAGCCGCGCAGCACCCGGAACTGCTGCTCGCCCGCCGATGCGGCCTCGGTGACCTGCGTCGCCTCGTGTGCCGCGAACTCCTCCCACGTCTCCTGGATCCGCGTGCGAGACGCGAGCGCCGAGGCGAGCTCGGCGTCCCGCGCGGCCCCGGGCGGCTCCCCGCGGGCGACCTGCTTCGAGTGCTGGTAGGCCTTGCCGAACACGCCGCGCGCCTCGGCGACCTTCGCGTACAGCGCCTTCTCCCGATCCGTCTCGAGCATCGCCTCGATCTTGCGGGCGTCCTCGCTGCTCGCCCCCCGCTGCCGGTCGATCGTGTCGAAGATGCGCTCGCGCTCCTCCGGCGCGGAGACGGCGAACGCCCGCGCGAGCAGCGTGGCGTTGTCCCCCGAGCGGAGCGCCGCGCGGTTGACGATCTCGTTCAGCGCGAGGTGGCGCCCCGCCAGCTTCGAGACCGTCTCGGTGAGCGTCCCGATGGCGTGGAGCAGCATGCCTGCCACGACGCCGGCGATCACGATGTACAACCCGAAGCTCGCGACGAGCCGAGGCCCGATCCGGAAACGGCGCATGCGTGACTCCCCTCGTGGCGTGAGGCGGTCCGCCGGGCAGCCAGCGCCCCGCGTAGGGTCACCACCCGTGCAATTCTTCCGCCGCGAATCGAGCGGCGGATCACCGCATGCCGCCAGGAGTTCCCGACGCGACACCGGGGTCGCGACTCACCCGCGGGTCGGCCGCGACCGGTCGTGTGGACGATGTCGAGCGCTGACAGCTCCCGCCGCGAAGAGCGCCGTGGCGGGACTCTACGTCGTCTCCGCCGCGATCCAGGCGAGGTACGCCGCGCTCCCGGCCTCGACGTGCAGCCCGATGACCTCCGGCACCTCGTACGGGTGGAGGGCGAGGACGCGGGCGCGGAGCGCCTCGAAGCGGGCCCGCGTCGTCTTGAGGACGAGCAGCGCCTCCGGCTCGTCCTCGATCTTCCCCTTCCAGCGGTAGATCGAGCGGAGGCCCGGGACGACGTTGCCACAGGCGGCGAGCCGCTCCTCGACGACCGCGCGGGCGATCTCCGCCGCCCGCTCCGGGGTGGGGGTGGTGACGAGTACGACGAATGCGTCCGTCATGGTCGTGGCTCCCGCTCGAGTGACACCGTCACTTCCCGAGCAGCGCCGCCTTGAGGTCCTCGTCCGCGGGCGCGCTCCCGAGCCAGTTCTTGAAGAGGGCGTCGGCGAACTCCTTGCCCGCGACGATCGCCTGTCGGCCGCCCTCGGACGCGGCGACGGTGGTCCCCTCCCCAGGCACGTAGGTGACGGACATCTCCGCGCCCTCCTTCAGCTCCGCCGGGATCGTCGGCGCGATCTGGTCGAGCTTCAGGAGGAGGTCCCGCAAGCCCGGGCCGTCCGAGTTCTTCTCGAAGCCCTCGCGGTACGCATTCATGATCTGCGTCTTCGAGACGGTGCGCAGGAACACCATCCGCACCCGCTTCGGCGCGTCCACGGCCACGATCGTGGCGGGGTCCTTCGCCCGCTGCGGGACGTACAGGCCGCCCGCGTAGACCTTGATGATGAACTTCTTGCGGAGCCCGGCGCCATTCAGGACGAGCCTCTGGCCCCCGACCTCGACGGAGTCGGGGAACTCCACGCCGGCGACCTTCCGGGCGAGGGCGGGCGTGGCGACGGCGAGCGCGAGCGCGGCGGCGAGGAGCTTCTTCATGAGCACTCTCCGTGATGGATCCGGAGCGCCACTCTACCGCGCGGCGAGCTGCGGCGCGGGACCCCGTCGGGGCCTTCGGGGCGGTGCGGGCCGGCGCCCTGCTGCGCGCCCCCTCACGGCGAGGCGGGCTCGGCCGGGGGCGCCGTCGCGGGCTTCGGCCGCTGGCCGAGCAAGGTGCCGTAGGTGACGCCGGCGATCCCGATGAGGACGCCGAGCGCGCCCGCGGCCGTGATCCGCTCGCCGAGGAGGATCGCCGCGAGGACGTACTGCGCGAGCGGCGTGAGCTGCAGCCAGATCGCCGCCTCCGGGATGGCGAGGGCGCCGTACGCCTCGGCCATGAGCACCTGCGCCGCGAACGCGGCGAGCGCCATCACGACCGCGACCCCCCACGGCCCCGGCGCGGTCGGCCAGGCGCCGAGCGCGAAGGGCAGCGCGACCGGGAGCCCGCCGAGGCAGAAGTAGAAGAAGATCGTCGCGGCGTTGTCCGTCGCGCGCATCGCGCGGATGGTGACGGAAGAGAACGCAGCGAATACCGCCGCCGCGACGGCGAGCGCCTCCCCCGCGCCGAGTCCGAGCTGGAGCGTCCCTCCGCCGAGGACGAGCACGACCCCGGCCGTCGCGACCGCGAGCGCGAGCAGGAGGTGGACGGTCGGGCGCTCGCGGAAGGCGAGCGCGCTCATCCCCGTCGCGACCACGGGGAACAGGTTGTAGAGCATGCCCGCCTCGCCGGCGGGGATGCGCTGCAGCGCGAGGAAGTAGAGGACGACGACGATCCCGCCGGAGACGCCGCGGGTCCAGAGGAGGCGCCGGTTGTGCGGCGCGTAGAGCCCCGGGCTCAGGCGGAAGGCGACGACCGAGACGGCCGCCCCGACGATGAAGCGGATGACCGTGAGCTGCCCGGCCGAGAACGCCCCGTCGCCGCGCGAGAGGCGGCGCGCGAGCACCGCCATGAGGCCGAACGAGGCGGCGGAGCCGAGGAGCAGGAGCCGGGCGCGGAGCTTCGAGCGCGCGCCGGTCACGGCTCCTCGAGCGGGATCCCCTCCGCCATCTCCGCGTGCCGCGAGTGCGGCTGACCGGGGCGGTGGCCGAGGACGCTCCCGTACACGACCCCCGCGACGCCGAGCAGGACGCCGACGACCGTCAGCCAGCCGATCGGCTCGCCGAGCGTGAGCGCCCAGAGGTAGCTCGCGATCGGCGTGAGCTGCTGCCAGAGCGCCGCCTCCGGGACGGACAGCGCGCCGTACGCCTCGGTCATGAGGAGCTGCGCGGCGAACGCGGCGACGCCGACGCCGAGCGCGGCGGCCCACGCGACGGGCGAGGACGGCCACGCGCCGGCGGCGTACGGCGCCGCCACGAGGACGCCGCCCACCGTGAACGCGAAGAAGATGGTCGGCGCGTTGTCGGTCGCGCGGAGCGCGCGCATCGACGTGACCGCCGCGCCCCCCGTGATCGCCGAGACGACCGCGAGGAGCTCGCCCGTGCCGAGCCCGAGCCGGACCTTCCCCCCGCCGAGCACGAGGAACACGCCCGCGGTCGCGATGGTGAGCGCGATCCCGAGATGGACGGTCGGGCGCTCGTCGAGGAGCACGAAGGACAGGAGCACCGCCCAGATCGGGAAGGTGTTGTTGAGGAGCGTCGCCTCGCCCGCCGGGATCCGCTCGATGGCGAGGAAGTAGAGGAGGGCCGCGATCGCGCCGAACAGGCCGCGAGAGACGAGGAGCCACCTGCGCACCGGCCGGAACGTCCCGGGCCGCGCGACGAAGAGCGCGACGATCGCCGCGAGGCCGAAGGAGAACCGGACGAGCGTCACCTGCCCGCCGTTCATGCCGGAGCGGGTCGCGAGCCGGACGAGGACCGCGGAGAGGCCGAAGAAGAGGCTCGAGCCGAAGAGGAGCCCGCGGGACCGGGCGCGCTGCGCCTCGAAGGCGACCGCGTGAAGCGCGAGCGTGGGGGCGCCCGATCGGTGCCCGCGCTCCCCGAGGGGCGCCGCCGTCGGCGCAGACGGCAACGGCGAGGGCTCCACCGGATTCGCCATGAGTTCCGCGGTCGTATCACGGCGTGACGCGGGTAGCCAACGGGGGTGCTCTCGGTTAAGTAGAGCGATTCATGAGCGAGCCCGACTTCATCACCGTCAAGGGGGCGCGCGAGCACAACCTCAAGTCCGTCCACCTCGAGATCCCGAAGAAGAAGCTCGTCGTCTTCACGGGGGTCTCCGGATCCGGGAAGTCCTCGCTCGCCTTCGACACCCTCTACGCGGAGGGGCAGCGGCGCTACGTCGAGTCGCTCTCCTCCTACGCCCGCCAGTTCCTCGGGCAGATGGAGAAGCCGAAATACGACACGATCCGCGGGCTGTCCCCGACCATCTCGATCGAGCAGAAGGCGGCGTCGAACAACCCGCGCTCGACGGTGGGGACCATCACCGAGGTCCACGACTACCTGCGCGTCCTCTACGCGTCGATCGGCGTCCAGCACTGCCCCTCGTGCGGCCGGCCGGTAGGCAAGCAGACGGCCCAGCAGATCGTCGAGTCGATCATCGCGCTGCCGGAGGGGGCACGCATCCTCGTGCTCGCGCCGCTCGTCCAGAACCGCAAGGGCGAGTACCGCGACCTTCTCGACGACGTGCAGAAGCGCGGCTTCGCGCGCGTGCGGGTGGACGGCATGATCCACCAGCTCACCGAGCGCCTCCACCTGGACAAGAAGCTGAAGCACGACATCGAGCTCGTGGTGGACCGACTCGTCGTGAAGGACGGGATCCGCTCGCGCCTCACCGACTCGATCGAGACGGCGCTCCGCGAGGGGAAGGGCACGCTCGTCGTCGCCGACGTGGATCGCGAGCAGAAGGTGGGTCCGGGGATCGACCCCGAGGAGTACAAGAAGCACGATCGCTTCTACTCGGAGCTGAACGCCTGCCATGCGTGCGGGCTCAGCTTCGGCGAGCTCGCGCCACAGGCCTTCTCGTTCAACTCGCCCGTCGGCTCCTGCCCAGACTGCCAGGGGCTCGGGACGCGCGCCGAGATGGACCCCGATCTCATCATCCCGGACCCGTCGCTCACGATCCGCGCGGGCGCGGTCGAGCCGTGGGCGAGCGGGATGGAGCGCGGCGAGGGCTGGACGTTCGAGTTCGTGGAGCACCTCTCCCGCGGGCTCAAGATCGACCTCGACACGCCTTGGGCGAAGCTCCCGAAGCGGGACCGCGACGTCGTCATGCTCGGCACGGAGGCCGCAGGGGGTGGCCGCTCGTGGCGGATCGAGTTCGAGGGGGTCGTGAACCAGCTCTACCGCCGGTTCAAGTCCACCGGCTCCGAGGCGATGCGCCGCTACTACATGCGCTACTTCTCGGACAAGCCGTGCCAGACGTGCGGCGGCGAGCGGCTCAAGCCCGAGAGCCGCACCGTCAGGATCCACGGCCGCGGCATCGTGGACCTCTCGCGGCTCACCATCCAGGAGGCGCACGCCTGGCTCTCGTCGCTCGACCTGCGCGGCAACGAGGCGAAGATCGCGGACGAGCTCCTGAAGGAGATCCGCAACCGGCTGAAGTTCCTCCTCGACGTGGGCCTCAGCTACCTGACGCTCGAGCGTCCGGGGCCGTCGCTCTCGGGCGGCGAGAGCCAGCGGATCCGGCTCGCCTCGCAGATGGGCTCCGAGCTCACCGGCGTCATCTACATCCTCGACGAGCCGTCGATCGGCCTGCACCAGCGCGACAACGGCAAGCTCCTCGCGACGCTGAAGCGGCTGCGCGACGTCGGGAACTCGGTCATCGTCGTGGAGCACGACGAGGAGACGATGGCGGAGGCCGACTGGATCGTGGACTTCGGCCCTGGCGCGGGCTCCCACGGCGGCGAGGTCGTCGCGGAGGGGACGCCCGAGGTGGTGAAGCGCGACCCGGCCTCGCTCACGGGCGCGTACCTCTCCGGCCGCCGCGAGATCGAGCTGCCGGCGCGGCGGCGCTCGGCGGACCACGGCGCGATCACGATCGCGGGCGCGCGCGAGAACAACCTGAAGGACGTGACGGTGTCGCTCCCGCTCGGCCGGATGATCGCCGTGACGGGCGTGTCGGGCGCGGGCAAGTCCACCCTCGTGAACGCGATCCTCCGTCCCGCGCTCATGCGGCTCATGTACGGGACGCGCGAGGTCCCGGGGAAGCACCAGGCGCTCTCCGGCCACGAGCTCGTCGACAAGGTCATCGACATCAACCAGCAGCCCATCGGGCGCACGCCGCGCTCGAACCCGGCGACCTACACGAAGCTCTTCGACGCGATCCGCGACGTGTTCGCGCAGACCCCCGAGGCGCGCGCGTTCGGCTACCTCCCGGGCCGCTTCAGCTTCAACGTGAAGGGCGGCCGCTGCGAGGCGTGCCAGGGCGACGGGATGAAGCTCGTCGAGATGCACTTCCTCGCGGACGTGCTCGTGCCCTGCGAGGTCTGCGGCGGCAAGCGCTTCAACGAGGCGACGCTGCGGGTGCAGTTCAAGGGAAAGAATGTCGCCGAGGTGCTCGACCTGTCCGTCGTCGACGCGAAGGCGCTCTTCCAGAACCACCGCGAGATCGCGCGCATCCTCACGACGCTCGAGGACGTGGGGCTCGGCTACATCAAGCTCGGCCAGCCCTCCCCCACCCTCTCTGGCGGCGAGGCGCAGCGCATCAAGCTCTCGCGCGAGCTCGCGCGCGTCGGCACCGGAAAGACCCTCTACATCCTCGACGAGCCGACGACCGGCCTGCACTTCGAGGACGTGAAGAAGCTCCTCTCCGTGCTCGACCGGCTCGTGGACGCGGGCAACACCGTCGTCGTCATCGAGCACAACCTCGACGTCATCAAGTGCGCCGATTGGGTCGTCGACCTCGGGCCCGAGGGCGGCGAGGAGGGTGGCCGGATCATCGCCGAGGGGACGCCGGAGGAGGTCGCGCGGGTGAAGGGGAGCTACACCGGGCAGTTCCTCGCGACGCACCTCGCGGCCGGCCGCGCCCGCCGCGGCGGCAAGTCGGCGGAGCGCGCGGAGCGGACGACCGTCGGGGCGTAGTACTGCTCGGCCGCGGCGCCCCCCTCGCCAGAGCGCCGCGGCCGATTCCGATCACGGCAGGTGTCGCACCCAGACGTAGTTTCCGCCCGGGTCGCTGAAGCTGCACCAGGCGTCGGCCCAGTCATCGCCGGAGGTGTTCATGAGGCACGTGTAGCCGACGCGGAAGTTGCAGCCGGACGCGAACTGGAACAGCCCGTTCGTGTTCGAGCCGTTGGCGCCCTGCACGATCGCGCCGGGAGCGCCCATCACGTCCACCCGCACGCGCACGCGCGCGCGATCCGCGGCGTGGTCGAGCGGGTGCTCGAGCTGTACCGCGGGCCGCTCCTGCCCGCGGCCGAGGGCGCCTGGGCGGAGAGCGCGCGGGGGCAGCTCCGGGGGCAGCTGGCGCGGTTCCTCCACACGGCGACCCGGCAGCTCGAGGATCTGGGGGAGCGCGCCACCGCCGCCGCGCTGGCGCTCCGCGCCCTGAAGGCGGACCCGGATCTGGCGCTCCGGCCCGCCGCGACGGCGACCGCGTGAGCCGCCGTCCTGGCCGACGCCGCGCTCGCCCCTTGCTCGCTTCCCTGTCCGGTGAAAGGATCCGGCCCTCGCATCGGAGGAGGACCGGATGGATCCCAACAAGACCGAGGTCTACGACGACGACGTGCTCCCGCGGCGGCCGAGCCCGATCCCATGGGTGGTCGCGGGGCTCGCGGTCCTCGCCGGCGGCGCCGGCGCGGTCATGCTCTGGTCGCGCCTCGCCGTCGCCGAGGGTGAGACGGCGCGCGCGAAGGCCGCGCTCGAGCTCGTGAGCTCGGAGCAGGCGCAGCTCTCGCAGCGGCTCGAGAAGATCGAGGCGGAGAAGTCCGACCTCCTCGCGCTGCGGAACGAGCTGTCGGTGCAGGTCGCCGCGAAGCAGGAGGAGCTCCAGAAGCTCCAGGGCACCTACCAGGAGCTCGAGTCGAAGATGAAGGAGGAGATCGCGAAGGGCGACATCCGCCTCTCGCAGACGGGCGGACGCATCAAGGTCGACCTCGTCGACAAGATCCTCTTCGACGTCGGCGACGCGTCGGTGACCGAGCGCGGCGCCGGGGTGCTCTCGCGCGTCGGCGCGATCCTCGCGAACGTCGAGGACAAGAAGATCCAGGTCTCCGGCCACACCGACGACCAGCCCATCTCCGAGCGCCTCCGCGACCGCTACCCGACGAACTGGGAGCTCGCGGCCGCCCGCGCCTCGAACGTCGTCCGCTTCCTCGAGGAGAAGGCGAACGTGCCCGGGCGCCGCCTCGTCGCGGCCGCCTACGGGCCGTGGGAGCCGATCTCGTCGAACCGAGGCGCGACCGGGCGCGCGCGCAACCGGCGGATCGAGATCGTGCTCACGCCGCAGCTCGCGCCGGCGCCGATCGACGGAGCCAAGGTGGCCTCTTCTAAGGAGCCCGCGGCGGCGGCGAAGGCCCCCGTGAAGACCGCCGCGGTGGCGACGAAGAAGGCGAGCGCGAAGCCCGCGGCGAAGAAGCGCAAGCCCTGACCGGGCGGGTCTACACCACCGCGAGCAGCGACGGTCCGCGTCCGGGACGACGACGTCGAGAAGGACGGAGTGAGCTGCGAGAGCGCGGGACGGCGCCGATCCTCCGCGGTATATGAGGCCCATGTCCACCCCCCGTTCCCTCGGGCGGAAGGTCCTCGTCGCCCTCGCCGCCGTCGTCGCGCTCGTCGTCCTGCTCGTCGCGGTGCTCCTCGCCATCGTGAACTCCGGCGTCGCGACGAAGCGCGCGGTCGATCTCGTCCTGCCGAGCGTCTCGAAGGCGCTCGGGCGCGAGGTCACGCTCGCGGGCGCGAAGCTGAAGCTCTTCCCGAACGCGCACGTCGCGCTCGCCGGGCTCACGGTCGCCGGCCGCCCCGGGGAGCCGGCGCTCGTCGAGGCGGAGGCGCTCGACGTCGAGGTGGCGCTCTGGCCGCTCCTCCGCTCGCTCGGGAAGGACGTCGAGGTGAGCGCCTTCACGCTCGTGAAGCCGTCCGTGAACCTCGTGAAGGCGAAGGACGGGACCTGGAACTTCGAGGGGCTCGGGGGCGAGCCCGGCGCGAAGGGGCGGTCCGCGGAGGCGGCCCGGCCCGGAGCGGCGGAGGGCGGCGGCGCGCGCGTCGCCGTGTCGCTCGTGAAGATCGCGGGCGCGGCGATCCGGGTCGTCGATCGGAGCGGCGGGAAGGAGGGGACGGCGCTCGCCCTCACGCACCTCGACCTCGAGGCGCGCGGCGTCGGCCCGGGGCTCCCGCTCGACGCGCGGCTCGCGGCCGCCTTCGCCGACTTGAAGCAGAACGTGCACGCGCAGCTCTCGGTCGCCGAGCTCCCGGCCGGCGTCCCGAAGCGGCCCGAGGACTGGCCGCAGGTGCAGGGATCGGTGCAGGTCGGCCCGCTCGCGCTCGACCGGATCCACGCGCTCCTCCCCGGCGACGTCGGCGCGATCGTGCGCGGCGGAGTCGCCTCGCTCGAGGCAAAGCTCTCGACGACGGGCACGCACGGCTATCGCGTGGACGGCGCGGGCGAGCTGAAGGACGTGCGGCTCCGGGGTCAGGCCTCCTCGGGCCGCTTCCGCGCCGCCGCGAGCTGGTCGCCGGCGAAGCCCGCCGCCGCCCGCCTCGACCTCACCGACCTCGCGCTGCGCGGCCCCGGCATCGACCTCGGCGGGAACCTGTCGGTCGAGACCGCACCGGTGCGCGCCTGGTTCGTCCTCACCGGTCCCCTCCTCGACCTCGACGCGGTGATGGGGATCCTGCCCGAGGCGTCCGCCCCGTCGCAGGCGGCGCCCGGCGCGCCCGCCGGCGACCTCGTCCCGGAGGGGACGCGCCGCGAGATCCACGGCGCGGCGGCGCACGGGACGATCGCGATCGAGAAGCTGAAGGGCGGCCGCGTCGAGGCGACCGACGTGAGGGCGCGCGCGACGCTCTCGCGCGGGACCCTGACGCTCGACGAGCTGACCGCCGCCGTCTTCGGGGGCCGCGTGTCCGCGGCGGGGACGAAGGTCGCGCTCTCGGAGAAGGTCCCGTCGTGGACGCTCGCCGCGGACCTCTCCGGCCTCGACCTCGAGAAGACGCTGACCGCGTTCGAGGGGCGCTCGCCGCTCCTCGGCAAGCTCGACGGCCGGCTCGAGATCGACGGGAAGGGGACCGAGTGGGAGAAGCTCCGCGACGGGCTGACCGGCCTCGCGGCGCTCGCCGTGAAGGAAGGCGCCCTCACGACCACCGACCTCGGGGACTCGGTCCTCGGCGGCCTCGCGAAGGGGCTCGACGTCGCGGGGAAGGGCGGCGCCGCGAAGAAGGTGGGCGGCGCGGCGGGCGGCAAGACGACGTTCAGGGACCTCGCCGGAAAGTTCACGGTGAAGGGCGGCGCGCTCACCGCGCAGTCGCCCGTTCAGTTCGGCTCCTCCGCCGGCGAGGTCGCCCTCGGCGGGAAGATCGGGCTCGACGGCCGGCTCGGCCTCGAGGGGAAGGCCATCGTCCCGAAGAAGACGCTCGCCGAGGTCGTCTCCGGGATCGCGCTCCCGGACAAGCTCGAGGTGCCGCTCGCGATCGGCGGGACGCTCACGTCGCCGTCCGTCTCGGTCCGCGCCGATCAGGCGGTCGCGTCGCTCGTGAAGGGCGAGGCGAAGCGGGCCGTCGAGGACCTCCGCGGCAAGGCCGAGAAGGAAGGCAAGAAGGCGGCCGAGGGCCTCTTCAAGAGGTTCGGCGGGAAGTAAGGTCGGCGAGCGCAGGGGCAGCCGGGTGAGGCTGCCCCGGCCCCCCAGGGGGCCCCCAAGGATGAGCGCGGCTTCGCCGTGGGTACGGATCTCGAGCGCGCGGGGGGATCGGGGGGGCGCGAGCTCCGCGGAGGCGGAGCGAGTGTCCTCCCGCTCTAACGAAAGACCGCGTCGTACCCGCGCTCGACGAGCTTCAGCGCCCCGGTCCGGATGTCCATCAGCACCGCGTGCACCGGCAGGTGCCGGGGGAGGAAGGGTGCGCCGCGGATCGCCTCGACGCTCTCGCGCGCCGCCGCCTCGACGTCCTTCACGAGGCCGAAGAAGCCCGCCAGGTCCTCGGGGATCGACGGCTCCGCGACGCCGCGCGCGCGCATCACCCGCCGCAGCTCCGCCTCGGTGACCCGCGCGACGCCGCAGTCGGTGTGCGCGACGACGATGACCTCCTGGCAGTCGTTCACGTAGATCGCGGTCGCGAGCGCGCGGAGCCCCTCCGAGCCGGGCTTGAGGTGCGCCCCGGGGACGCGGATCGCGACGGCGTGACCGCGATCGAGGCCCAGCACGTCCGGGAAGAACCGCGTGAGGCGCGGATCCACGCACGTGACGATGCAGAGGTGGCGGTTGGCGATGAACGAGCCGGGATCCGCGCTCGGGCGCGCGGCGGTCCGGTTCGCGTCGAGGATCTCGTCGAGCAGGGGCATCGAAGGACCGCAGGCTAGACGCCCCGGTGCGGTCCCGACAAGGGGCGCGACAGACGAGACGGCCGCCCCTCGCGGAGCGGCCGTCGGGTTTCTGAGCGAGTCCGACGCCTAGGACTTCTTCTCGGCCTTCTTCTCGGGTGCCGCCTTCTTCGCCGTGCAGTGCGCGCACTGACACTGCGCGCCGCACTTGCACTCCTTGCCCTCGCCCGCGCAGTCGCAGGACGCCTTCTTGTCGCCGTCCTTCTTCTCGGCCTTGTCCGCCGACGCGACCTTGTCCTTGTGCCCCGGGCAGTCCTTGCAGTCCGGGCAGGCGAACGCAGGGCTGGCGGAGACGAGCGCGAAGGCCGCGGCCGCGGCGATGATCATCCGGATCATGAGGCTCTCCTTCTATGACGGCCGGCGTGCGGCCACGGGGATGAAATGCAGCCAGGGAGCCTAGGGAGTTCCCTTGAGCAGTGTCAAGCGGCGGGCCGGACGCTCCACTAGATTGCCGGCCACATGACCGAGCTCCACACCGACCGAGTGCTCGAGATGCTCCGGGACCCGAACGTCGAGAGCCGCGACGTCGCCGTCGCCGCGGGGGTCTCCCGCGAGGAGGCCGCCCGCGCCGCCCGCCTCGTCCTCGGGATCGCCAAGGCGAAGCCGGAGGAGGCGACGACGCTCCCCGCGCCGCTCGCGCTCGCCGCTGCCCGCGCGGCGTTCGCCGCCGGCCGCGCGGACCTCCTCGCCGCGCTCGCCGGCCACTCCGCAAAGGACGTCGCTAAGGAGGCGAAGCGAGGGCTGCACCTCATGAGGTCGCGCGGCGTCGCCGTCCCCGAGCCGCCGCGCGCCGCCGCGCCCGCGCACGCGGTTGCGCCGGAGGCGCCGCTCCCCGCCTACGCCACCGCGATCGACGGCCAGGGCGAGCGCGCCGTCTGGCTGCCGCGCGTCATCCCGGGGAAGGGGGTCGAGATCGCGCAGGCGGTCCTCTCCGACGTGCACGGGCTCCTCGAGCTGCAGGTGGGGGTCATCGGTCGCAAGGAATGGCGCGCGCTCGTGAAGGGGCTCGTCGAGAAAGGCGCCGCCATGGGGGTCGGAGAGATCGACCGCGCCCGCGCCGCCTCGCTCGTCGCCGCGGCGCGCGCCGAGAACGACCGCTCCGGGCGACGCGTGCCGGAGGGCGCCGACCTCTGGCTCGCGCAGCTCGGCCCTGTCGCGCCGCTCGCCGAGCCCGCCGCGCCCCCCGCGCTTCAGGACGAGGAGGAGCGCGAGGCGCTCGCCGCGTCGGGCGCGCTCCACGACCTGCCGCTCTTCGCGACCTGGCTCGCAGAGGAGCCGTTCCTCCGCGAGGTGGCGGCGAAGCTCGACGAGGTGACGGTCTCGCCGCTCTACGTGGACGAGCTCCAGAGGGCGGAGCAGCTCGTCCGCACCGTCGCGGACGCCGTCGAGCGCTACTTCGACGAGACGCGGCGCGCGGCGCTCTCTCGCCGGCTCCTCGCCATCGCGGCTCACCTCACGGAGCGCGGGGACGCGGCCCACGCGCGCGCGGCCGCGGCGGCGGCACGGGGCCTCGCGGCGGGGGCCCCCGCGCGCACCGTCCCTTTCGCGCGGCTCCTCGTCGAGAAGGCCTTCCCAGGCGTCGCCGCGCCGCCCGACGCGTCCCCGGAGGCGCCCTCGCCGGGGTCGCCGCTCGTCGTCGCTCCGCGGTGAGCCCACCTCGTCCACGCGTTGACCCGCGCGGGCACATCCGATAGGTCTCCGCCCATGTCCGCGTCCTCGTCCGCGTCGAGCGCGTCCGGAGCCGGCGCCGCCGGCACTCCGCCCGGGCCGTCGCCGACGGTCGACGTCGTGATCGCCCTGCCCGGCGACCGCGTCGTCCTCGTCCGGCGCGGGCACCCGCCGCCCGGCTGGGCGCTGCCGGGCGGGTTCGTCGATGTCGGCGAGACACTCGAGGCCGCCGCCGTCCGCGAGGCGAAGGAGGAGACCGGGCTCGACGTGACGCTCGTCGATCTCCTCTACGTCTACTCCGACCCCCGCCGGGATCCGCGGCGCCACACGGTCTCCACGGTCTTCGTCGGCCGCGCCGCCGGAGAGCCCGCCGGCGGCGACGACGCGGCGGAGGCCCGCGCGTTCGCATGGACGGAGCTACCGGCCCCGGTCGCGTTCGACCACGGCGAGATCCTCGCCGACGCGCGCCGCTACCTCCTCACCGGCACCAGGCGCCGGCCGTGACGCCGCTCTCGCCGGCCGAGCGCGCCGCGCTCCTCGGCGTCGCGCGCGCCGCGGTGCTCGCGCACCTGCGGCTCGCGCCGCCGCCGCCCGGGCTGTCGGGCGCGGGCCCGCTCGCGTCGCCCCGCGGCGCGTTCGTGACGCTTCACGTCGGCGGCGACCTGCGCGGCTGCATCGGCAGCTTCCGGCCGGTGGGCTCCCTCGCCGAGACGGTCGAGCGCATGGCCGTCGCGGCCGCCTCGGAGGACCCCCGCTTCCGCCCGATCGCGGCGGAGGACGTCGCCGAGCTGCGCGTCGCGGTCTCCGCGCTCGAGCCGCCGCGGCGGCTCGAGGATCCGCGGAACGTCGAGATCGGCCGCCATGGGCTCGTCGTGAAGAAGGGCTGGAACCGGGGCGCGTTGCTCCCCAAGGTCGCGATCGAGAACGGCTGGGACGCCGAGGCGTTCCTGCGCCACACCTGCCTCAAGGCCGGCCTGCCGCCGACGGCCTGGCGCGAGCCCGATTGCGAGCTCGAGGTCTTCGAGGCGGACGAGTTCGGGGAGGGGTCGGAGGCGTGACCGGGATCCTGTCTATCGTCGCCGCGGTGCTCGCGGTGTCGCTGCTCATCATCGTCCACGAGTGCGGGCACTACTTCGCGGCCCGCGCGGTCGGCATGCGTGTCGAGCGATTCAGCTTCGGGTTCGGCCCGGTGCTCCTCTCGTTCCGGCGCGGCGACACGCTCTTCGCTCTGTCCGCCATCCCCATCGGCGGGTACGTCTCGGTCGCCGGCACCACTACGGCGGAGGTGGACCCGGAGGACCGCGGCTCCTACGCGAACAAGTCCGCGTGGCGGCGGTTCGTCTTCGTCCTCGCGGGCCCGGTCATGAACTACCTCACCGCGGTCCTCGTCGCGTGGGCGCTGCTCGCGACCTTCGGGCTCGGCTTCCCCGACCCGAGCGCCCGGGTCGGCCCGCTCGTTCCCGGGATGCCCGCCGAGGCGGCCGGGCTGCGGCCGGGCGACCGGATCGAGGCGGTCGCCGGGACGCGCGTCGAGACCTGGGACGATCTCGTGGAGCAGATCCAGCGCCACCGCGGCGAGACGGTCGCCTTCGAGATCGTGCGCAGCGAAGGCGCCGCCGCCCAGCGCGAGAAGCTCCTCGTCACCCCGCAGCAGAAGGACGGCAAGGTGGGGTTCAACCCGGCGAAGCTCACCCACCGCGCCGGCGCGCTAGAGGCCATCCCCGCGGCGATCCGCGCGACGAACGCGAACCTCGGCGCGCAGCTCGGCGGCTTCGCCTCGATCTTCGCGCGCAAGCAGCGGGCGGAGCTGTCGGGCCCGATCGGGATCGCGCAGGAGCTCGTGCGCGGGGCCCGCGCCGGGATCGAGCGCTTCCTCGAGCTCGTCTGGGCGATCTCGGTCGGCCTCGCCGTCCTGAACCTCCTCCCCTTTCCCGCGCTCGACGGGAGCCGGCTGCTGTTCCTCGGGTACGAGCTCGTCACGCGCCGCCGCGTGAACGAGCGGGTGGAGGGGCTCATCCACACCGGCGGGTTCGTCGTGCTCGTCGCGCTCATCCTCGCGGTGAGCTACGGCGACATCCTGCGCCTGCTCCGGTAGCGTGCCGTGCCCGTCCACGTCCTCTACTTCGCGGGCGCACGGGACGCGGCGGGCGCCGCGCGGGAGACGCTCGCCGATCCACCGGCGACGGTGGGCGCGCTCCGGCGCGTGCTCGCGGCGACCCACCCCCGCCTCGCGCCGGTGCTCGCGCGCAGCCGCATCGCGGTGGAACAGGAGTTCGCGGACGATGACGTCCCCTTGCGCGACGGCGCGGAGGTCGCGGTCGTCCCGCCGGTCTCGGGCGGCGGGCCGCTGTTCCGGGTGGTGGACCGGCCGCTCGCGCTCGCCGAGGTGGTGGACGCCGTCTCCGGCGCCGGCCGGGGCGGGATCGTCACGTTCACCGGCACCGTCCGCGACGCGACGCGGGGCCGGCGCGTCGTGCGGCTCGAGTACGAGGCCTACGCCCCGATGGCGGAGCGGAAGCTCGCCGAGATCGGCGCCGAGGTGGCGCGCGTCCACGGCGCGGAGGTCGCGATCGTCCACCGCGTCGGGGTGCTCCTGCCGGGAGACGCGGCGGTGGTGATCGCCTGCGCCGCGCCGCACCGGACCCCCGCGTTTCGCGCGTGCGAGGCCTGCATCGAGGCGCTGAAGCGCGACGTCCCGATCTGGAAGCGCGAGGTGTACGAGGACGGGTCGGAGTGGGTCGGCCTCGGTCCCTAGACGGGCCGTGCTATCCTCGCTCCGCTTCCCGGGGGTCGCGTGAAGGTCCTCATCGCAGACGACGACCGGCTCGTCCGGACGATGCTCACCGATCTGCTCGCGGACCTCGGCCACGCGGTGGTGGAGGCGACGAACGGCGCGGAGGCGGTCGCGCTCTGCGCGCGGGAGGCGCCCGACCTCCTCATCCTCGACTTCCTCATGCCGAAGCTCTCCGGGCTCGACGCGCTGCAGGCGCTCCGGAAGCAGGGCGTCCGCGCGCCGGTGGTCCTGCTCACCGCCATCACCGACGGCAGCTTCCGCGCGATGGAGGGCGCCGACGCGATCGACGTGCTCCTCGAGAAGCCGGTCACGCGCCGCAGCCTCGTGCGCGCGCTCGCCCGCGCGACGCGGACGGTGTGAGACGTGCGGCTCTTCCGGTCGCTCCTCTTCCTCGTCCTGCTCGCGAGCGCGGTCCCGACCGCGCTCGCGGTCGTGCTGCTCGCGCGCGAACACGGCGGTCTCGACGCGCCGGCCGCTGCGTCGATCGTCGCCTCGCTCGCGCTCTCGATCGTGCTCTCCGTGGTCGTCGTGCGGAGCGTGACCCGGCCGCTCGCGGACGTCGTTCGCGGCGCGCTCGACATCGCCCGCGGCCGGTTCGGCCGCGAGGTGACGGTCCGGGGGCACAACGAGCTCGGGGACCTCGCGTACGGCTTCAACCACATGTCCCGCGAGCTCGCGAGCTACGACGCCGAGAACCGGCGGCTCATCGCGGCGCTCGAGCGGGGCTATCTCGACACGATCCGGAGCCTCGCCGCGGCGGTCGACGCGAAGGACCCATACACGCGCGGCCACGCCGAGCGGGTCGCCGCGCTCGCGATCGAGATCGGCCGCGAGCTCGCGCTCGGGGCCGAGGCGCTCCAGGCGCTCGAGTACGGCGGGATCCTGCACGACATCGGGAAGATCGGGATCCCGGACGCGATCCTCGCAAAGGCGGGCACCCTCGTGCCCGACGAGGTCGCGCTCGTGCGCGACCACCCGCGCATCGGCGCGGACATCGTGGCCGGGGTCGACTTCCTGAGAGCCGCCCTCCCCGCGATCCGGAGCCACCACGAGCGCTGGGACGGGACCGGCTACCCCGACCGGCTCGCGGGCGAGGCGATCCCGCTCGTCGCGCGCATCGTGAACATCGCCGACACCTGGGACGCCTGCACCTCGCGCCGGCCGTATCAGCAGGCGATCCCCGCCGACGTCGTCGTCGCGATCCTGGAGGGCCTCCGGGGCGCGCAGACGGATCCCGGGGTGCACGCGGCGCTCCTGCGCGTGCTGCGCCGCCGCCGCGCGCTCGTCGACGCGCCGGCCGCGCCGGCGCCGTGAGCACGCGGGACGCGAAGCGTCCTTGCGTCTCGGCGCGGTTCGCCTAAAGTCGCGCCATGACAACGCGCCTGCTGGCTGGCCTCACGGTCGCGGCCGCGCTCGCGGCGCTCCCGGTCCGCGCCGAGGACCCGACGAAGCGCGGCTTCGATCCCGACCCGGCGCGGCTCGCGCTGTCCCTCGACGGCGGCTTCGCGGTCGAGACCGCCGCGGCCGCGCCCGCCGGGACGCGGGGCGTCGCCGCCGTGCTCGACCTCGCGGCGGGGCTCCTCGCGCTCGAGCTCGGCGGCGAGCGCGACCGCCTCCTCGAGCACCGGCTCTCGCTCCACCTCCTCGGCGGCTGGTCGTTCGGGCGCGTCGAGGTCGGCGTCGACGTTCCGGTGGCGCTCTGGCAGGACTCGGACTTCTCGCTCCTCGAGCAGCGGGGCGTGACCGGGCCGCTCGTCGCGCCGATCTCGCGGACCACGCTCGGCGACGTCCGGATCGGCGCGAAGGTCCCCCTGCTCGACGCCACGCGGTTTCCCCTCGGCCTCGCCGCGCTCCTCGACGTCCGGGTCCCGACCGGCAACGGCGACGCGTTCTACTCCGACGGCCTCGCGGTGGTCCCCTCGGCGATCGCCACGCGCGCCTTCGGGCCCGTCCGCCTCGACGCGCAGCTCGGCTACGTCGTCCGGAGCGCGGGTCAGTACGCCCAGCTCGTCGTCCACGACGGCCTCACCTACGCGGTCGGCGCGTCCGGGGACCTCCCGCCCGCGGGCCCCCTCCGGCGCTGGCGCGCCATCGCAGAGCTCACGGGCGGCTGGCCCCGCGGCTACGACCTCTCCGGCGAGCGGTACCGCGCCCCGCTCTCCGCGCGCGGCGGGCTCCGCTGGTACGCCTGGCGGGCCCTCTCGGTGGAGGTGGGCGGCGGCGCCGGCCTCGGCGATGCCGGGTTCGGCCGCGAGGCGTGGCGCGTCTTCACCGGCATCCGCTGGGGCCTCGCGCCCCTCGGCGCGCCGGACGACGACTACGATCACGACGGCGTGCCGAACGCGAAGGACCAGTGCCCGCGCGACGCCGGCCCGGCCGCGCTCGACGGGTGCCCGGACCGCGACGGCGACGAGATCCCGGACCGCGACGACAAGTGCCCCGACAAGCCCGGTCCGGTTCAGAACGACGGCTGCCCGGTCGCCGAGGACGAGCCGCTCGTCCAGATCGAGACCGAGCGGCTCTCGCTCAAGGACGCGATCCACTTCGACACCGGCAGGGACACGATCCAGAAGGAGTCCTTCCGGATCCTCGACGAGATCGCGAAGCTCCTGAACCAGCACGCGGAGCTGAAGAGGGTGCGGGTCGAGGGGCACACCGACAACGTCGGCTCGGGGCCCTACAACAAGGATCTCTCGGAGCGCCGCGCGCGGTCGGTCGTCCGCTACCTGTCGGAGAAGGGCAGCGTCGACCGCAAGCGGCTCGACCCGGTGGGCTACGGGTTCGAGCGGCCCGTCGCCTCGAACGCGACCGCGGTGGGCCGCTCCAAGAACCGCCGCGTCGAGTTCACCATCCTCGCGGAGTAGCGGTGGCCCGGCTCGCGGTCTTCGACCTCGACGGCACGCTCGTCGACTCGATCGACGATCTGCACGCGTCGGTGAACCATGCGCTCGCGGCGGTGGGGCTCCCGGCGCGCACGCGCGAGGAGGTCCACGGGTTCGTCGGCGAGGGCGCGCGCGTCCTGCTCGCGAAGGCGGTCGCCCCACGCGACGACCTGCTCGAGCCGGCGCTCGCTGCGTGGCGGCCGTACTACGAGGCGCACTGCCTCGATCGCACGCGGTCCTACCCAGGGATCACGGCGCTCCTCGCGGGCGCGAGCCGGGTCCTCGCCGTCCACACGAACAAGCCGGGCGTGATGGCGCGGAAGATCCTCGCCGGGCTCGACCTCCTCCCCCGCTTCGCCGCGGTCGTCGGCGGCGACGACGCGCCGCGGAAGCCGGATCCGGCCGGGCTGCTCGACATCATGGCGCGTGTCGGCGCGACGGCCGCGGAGACGGTGTTCGTCGGCGACAGCCGACATGACGTCGAGACCGCGCGGGCGGCGGGGGTCGAGATGGTCGCGGTCTCCTGGGGGCTCTCCACGCGGGCCGAGCTCGTCAGGGCCGGGGTGAAGGTGATCGCGGACAGCCCGGCGGAGCTCGCGCGGTGGGTCGCGTAGCGACCCCACCTCGACCCCGACCCCTACCCCGACGGCTCCCCGCCCGAAAACTCGCCGCCCGCCCACCCCCGTGCTACCCCGGGCTCCATGATCCGCCTCGCGCTGAAGCTCGCGTTCGCCGCGGCGGCGCTCTGGGCCGTATGGACGTTCGTCCCGGTTCGCGGCCGCACGCTCGCGGAGCGCTGGCACGCCGCAGCCGGCCCCGCGGACTTCCTCGAGCGCGGCTGGTCCGAGGCCATCGGCGCGCCGGGCGCGAAGCCCGGGCAGAAGCCGCAGGCGCACCAGAAGGCCCCGGGCTCGGCACGCCCGACCGAGGCCCATACCGACGCGGACCGGCGAGCGGTCGAGCGCATCCTCGCCGAACGGATCGACGAGAAGCGCTAGCGCTCTTCCGCTCTCGAGTGTCGCGCGCGGGGGGCAGTGATCGCCGCCCCGGTCTCCCGCTGTGAGCGGGTCCCCACGTTTGCCTTCTTGCGCCTGCTTCCCCGGAGGCCCCACCTTGTTCGGGAGCCCGCGCGCGGCGGGCGCGGAGGCCGACATGGCGGGATGGGGTGCCCTCATCGTGGCGACGCTGTCCCTCGCCGGGCCCGACGCGCAGGCCGCCGGGCTGAAGCCCCTCTACTCGGAATCGCGTGCCCCGCTCCCGCCGCCCACGGTCTCCGGACTCCCGGATCTCTCCCACCTCGCCGAGAGCGCGCTCCCCGCCGTGGTCGGCGTCATCACCACCGCCGCGGCGCCGCCCGGCGCGAAGGACGAGGCGCTCCGCGATCTCTTCGATAAGCTCAATGACGGCCCGCGCCGGGGGATCGGTTCGGGGTTCGTGATCCAGCGCGACGGCTGGGTCGTGACGAACGCCCACGTCGTGGAAGGGGCGGCCTCGATCGAGGTGGACCTCGGTGGCGGAAGGCGCCTCGCCGCGAAGGTGATCGGGGCCGACGCCGAGTCCGACGTCGCGCTGCTCAAGGTGGAGGCCGACCGGCCGCTCTCGACCATCCCGCTCGGCGACTCGGACCGTGTGCTCATCGCGGAGTGGGTGCTCGTCATCGGGAGCCCGTTCGGCCTCGACCACTCGGTCACCCTCGGGATCGTGAGCCACACCGGGCGGGCCGACATCTCGCCCGTGGGGCGGCCGGGGACCTATGACTTCATCCAGACGGACGCCTCGATCAACCCCGGCAACTCGGGGGGGCCGGTGCTGAACCTGCGCGGCGAGGTGATCGGCATCGCGACGGCCGTGAACGCGACGGGGCAGGGGATCGGCTTCGCCATCCCGATCAACATGGTGAAGGAGGTCATCGGTCAGCTCCGGCAGACCGGGAAGGTCGTCCGGAGCTGGCTCGGCGTCGCGGTGCGCGAGCCCGCGACGCAGGACACGGCGCCGTCCGGCGTCGTCGTGACGGAGGTCGCGGCGGGCGGGCCGGCGGCGGGCGCAGGGATGAAGGTCGGAGACGTCATCACCGGCTTCGAGGGGCACGCCATCCGCACCCCCGCCCGGCTCCGCTGGTACGTCTCCACCGCGGGGGTCGGGCGCTCGGTGGAGGTGCGGCTGAAGAGGGGCGCGGGCCCGGAGCAGGCGGTCCGGGTCTCGCTCGCAGAGGTGCCGGCTGCGGAGCAGGCGCGCGCCCATGCCCGGGCGATGCTCGGCGACGATTGACCGCCGAAAAGCGCCCTGCTATCTAGCCCGCTCCATGGCCGAGACGAAGACGAAGGCGAAGACGACGACGAAGGCGAAGGCGCCTGCTCCGAAGGGCGCCGGGAAGAAGACCTGCACCGCCCCGGGCTGCAAGCGCGCTTACCGCGCGAAGGGGCTCTGCTTCTTCCACTACAAGAAGTGGCGGCGCGGTGAGCTCGAGGCGCGCCCCGGCCGCTACGACACCTGCGGCAAGCCCGACTGCAAGAAGAAGGTCGTCGGGCACGGCCTCTGCCAGGAGCACTACGACGCCTGGACGAAGTCGCGGAAGAAGAACCAGGCCGCCGTCGCCGAGGCGCCGGCAGCGCCCGCCGCTCCGGCGGCGTAGCCGCTCGTCCCCACCGCGGGCGAGCGCAGGCGCAGCCGGAAGAGGCTGCGCCAGAGCGAGTGGGGAGCCTTGGGGGGGCGCGAGCCGAAGGCGAGTGCCCCCGCTACGAACGGACAGCCCGCTCGAGCGCGCGCACCGCGGCCACACACAGCTCGGCCTCGCGCTGCGTGGGCTCCGCCCGCGCGAGCAGGCGGCGGAGCTCCGCGAGGATGTGCTCCGGATTCTGCGGGTTCAGGTAGCCCGCGTGGCCGAGGAGCGTCCGCACGCGGTCCCACAGCGCCTCGAGCGTCTCGTGCCGCGCCGGGTCTGCAGGCGCTGCGGGCTCGAGCCGCGCGCCCGCCGCCGCGGCGACCTCCCAGGCGATCACCGCCGCCGCCTGCGCGAGGTTCATCGAGTCGTACGCCGGCGCCGTCGGAATGGCGCACACCGCCTGGCAGAGGTCGAGCTCCGCGTCCGAGAGCCCCCGCCGCTCCTGCCCGAAGACGATCGCAACCGGGCCGGCGTCGCTCCGGCGGGCGACCTCGCGGCCGAGCGCGGCGGGATCGAGCCTCGGCCTTCCCTCGACGTCGCGCGAGCTCGTGCCGCACGTCCACGTCGCGCCACGGAGCGCGCCGCGCAGGTCGCCCTGGACGTCGATCCGGTCGAGCACGTCGCTCGCCTTCCGGGCGAGCCGCCGGGCCCGCCGCAGGATGTCTTCCCGGGCGGTGCCCGGCCCCCCGCCGCGCGGCGGGCCCGCCCATGAGGGCGGCGCCACCACCGCGAGCCTCGAGAGCCCGAAGTTCTTGAGCACCCGCGCGACCGCGCCGAGGTTGTCGGCGCTCTGCGGTCGGTGGAGCACGACGAGGACGTTCGCGGGGTCCATTCAGGGGGGTTTCAGGGCGTTTCGGGGCGCGATCCCGCTGCCCCATCGCCCGCCGAACCGTATAACATCGCCGCCCATGATCCCCGACGAGAAGCTGCATGCGCAGCTCCCGCACACCCTTCGCCAGCTGGATCTCCCCGCCCTGGGCGAGCTCTACCGCGGGAAGGTCCGCGACAACTACTCCCGCAGCGACCGGATCGTGATGATCACGACGGACCGCGTCTCGGCGTTCGATCACGTCCTCGGGACGATCCCGTTCAAGGGCGAGGTGCTCTCGCGCCTCACCGCCTTCTGGTTCGAGAAGGTGAAGGACATCGCGCCGACGCACCTCGTGGCGGTCCCCGACCCGTCCGTCATGGTCGTGAAGCGGGCGAAGGCGCTGCCGATCGAGATCGTCATCCGCGGCTACGTCACGGGCTCGCTCTGGCGCGACTACGAGGCTGGGAAGGCCGGCGCGTACGGCATCGACTGGCCGAAGGGGCTCCGGAAGGACCAGCGGCTCGACCCGCCCGTCATCACCCCGTCCACCAAGGCCGAGTACGGCAAGCACGACGAGCCGATCAGCGAGCAGGAGATCCTCGCGCAGAAGCTCGTCGCGCCCGAGGTCTGGCGGGAGGCGACGACGATCGCGCACCGGCTCTTCGCGCGCGGCCAGGAGTGGGCCCGCAGCCGCGGCCTCATCCTCGTCGACACGAAGTACGAGATGGGGATCGTCGCCGAGGAGGACGGCTCCGGCGGACGGGGCGAGGCGAAAGCCGAGCCGCCCCGTGGAAAGCTCGTCGTCATCGACGAGATCCACACGCCCGACAGCTCACGTTACTGGGTCGCGAAGGGGTACGAGGAGCGCTTCGCGAAGGGCGAGGACCAGGAGATGCTCGACAAGGAGAACATCCGGCAGTGGCTCATCAAGGAGCACGGGTTCTCCGGGCACGGGAAGCCGCCCCCGCTCACCGACGAGGTGCGCGTGATGCTCGCGCGCAAGTACATCGACGTCTT
>DASWEI010000013.1:0-13777 GCA_036394835.1 Anaeromyxobacter sp.
CTCCTTGAGGAGCTTCTCCATCTGGTACGCGAGGTTCTCGGCCCGGTTCCGCAGCTCGATCTCCTCGCGGCGCGCCTTGTCCTCCGCCTCGTGCGCGCTCGCGTCGGTCACCATCTTCTCGACCTCGGCCTTCGAGAGGCCCGACGAGTGGCTGATGGTGATCCTCGTCTCCTTGCCCGTGCCCTTGTCCTTCGCGAACACGTTCAGGATCCCGTTCGCGTCGATGTCGAAGGTGACCTCGACCTGCGGGACGCCGCGCGGCGCGGGCGGGATCCCCTCGAGGTGGAACCGCCCGAGCGTCCGGTTGTCTCGCGCCATCTCGCGCTCGCCCTGGAGCACGTGGATCTCGACCGAGGTCTGGCTGTCGGACGCCGTCGAGAAGACCTCCGACCGCTTGGCCGGGATCGTGGTGTTCCGCTCGATGAGCTTCGTCATCACTCCCCCGAGCGTCTCGACGCCGAGCGACAGCGGCGTCACGTCGAGGAGGAGGATGTCCTTCACCTCCCCGGAGAGCACGCCCGCCTGGACCGCGGCGCCGACCGCGACGACCTCGTCCGGGTTCACGGTGCGGTTCGGGTCCTTCCCGAAGAACTTCTTCACCGTCTCGATGATCCGCGGCATGCGGGTCTGGCCGCCGACGAGGACGATCTCGTCGATCTGCGACGGCTGGAGCTTCGCGTCGGCGAGGCACTTGCGGGTCGGCTCGATCGAACGCTCGATGAGCTCCTCGACGAGCTGCTCGAGCTTCGCGCGAGAGAGCTTGATCGAGAGGTGCTTCGGGCCGGTCTGATCCGCCGTGAGGAACGGGAGATTGATCTCCGTCTCCGCGATCGACGACAGCTCGATCTTCGCCTTCTCCGCCGCCTCCTTGAGGCGCTGGAGCACCATCTTGTCCTTCGAGACGTCGATCCCGGTGTCCTTCTTGAACTCGGCGATGAGCCAGTCGATGATCCGCTGGTCGATGTTGTCGCCGCCGAGGTGCGTGTCGCCGTTCGTCGCGAGCACCTCGACGACGTTCTCGCCGACCTCGAGGATCGAGATGTCGAACGTGCCGCCGCCGAAGTCGTAGACGGCGATCTTCTCGTTCTTCTTCTTGTCGAGCCCGTAGGCGAGCGCCGCCGCGGTGGGCTCGTTCACGATGCGCCGCACGTTGAGGCCGGCGATCTCGCCGGCGTCCTTCGTGGCCTGGCGCTGGGCGTCGTTGAAGTAGGCGGGCACCGTGATGACGGCGTCCGTCACCTTCTCGCCGAGGTAGTTCTCGGCGGCCCGCTTGAGCTTCAAGAGGATCTGGGCGCTGATCTCGGGCGCGCTGTACTTCTTGCCGTCGACGTCGACGCGCGCGTCGCCGTGAGGCCCCTCGGCGACGAGGTACGGGACGCGCTTCATCTCGTCCACGACCTCGCCGAAGCGCCGGCCCATGAACCGCTTGATGGAGTAGACGGTCTTCTCGGGGTTCGTGATCGCCTGCCGCTTCGCGACCTGCCCGACGAGCCGCTCGCCGTCCTTCGTGTACGCGACGACGCTCGGGGTCAGGCGCGAGCCCTCCTCGTTCGTGATGACGACCGCGTCCTTCCCCTCCATCACCGCGACCACGGAGTTCGTGGTGCCGAGGTCGATGCCGATGATCTTCGCCATGGTTTCGTGTTCCTCCTGGACGGGGCCCAACGTAAGTCCGCGTCTCCGCCTGTCAAACGCGGCGGGGCGTCGTTCGCCAGGTCCCCTGGTCCTCCGAGGTCCCGCCCCCTGCCCGGGTGCGAAGGGGACTACGCGCCGCCACCTCCACGACGCGTCTATTCGCCTCGCCCCCGCCCGGGGGACATGGATTCAACCGCTCGAATTGTTTCGCTTTCGTGTCGGTGACGCGCCGTGGCACCTCGCTTGCTCAAAACCAGGGCACGCGCGTCACAGCCTCGATAGGGGACAGGATGCTCCAGACGGTCGCCAGCGCGAAGCACCCGACTCGGTTCGAGGAGGCGCTCGCCTGCCCGGGGCCCGATGTCGCCGTGCTCCTCAACGCGAACGCCAAGGCCGTGAACCCCTCGGTCCGGCGCGCCCTCTCCGACGTCCTCGCCGACGAGCACCTCTTCCTGTCGAGCAGCCATGAGGAGGCGGCGGTCATCGCCGAGGAGGTGGTCGCCCGCGGATACGGCACCGTCTTCACCGGCGGCGGCGACGGCACCTTCGTCGGCTGGGTGAACCGCATCCTCGAGAGCGCGGAGCGGCGTGCTGCCCGTCCGCCCCGCTTCGGTGTCCTCGCGCTCGGCACCGGCAACGCGGTCGCGGAGATGGTGGGCGCGAGCCCGCGCCGGCACGCGCAGGACCTCGCGCGATACGTTCGCGGTGAGGTGGAGAAGGTCCGCCGCCTCGACCTCCTCACGTGCGCAGGTCGCCGGACCCCGTTCGCCGGGGTCGGGATCGACGCCGCCGTCGTGAACGACTACGTCTGGCTGAAGGAGCAGCTCGCCGGAACGCCCCTCGCGCGCCTCGGGCTCGGCGCGGCGGGCTACGGCCTCGCGGTCGCGCTCCGGTCGGCGCCGCGCGTGATCATGGAGCGGCGCTCGAGCTACTGCGAGATCGTGAACGTCGGCCGGCCCGCGTGGCGCCTCGACGGGAACGGTGAGCGCATCGGCCGGCCCATCGCGCACGGCGAGCTCCTGTACGCCGGCCCGTGCATGCTCGCCGCGGCGAGCACGGTCCCCTACTACGGCCTCGGGCTGCGGGCGTTTCCCTTCGCCGGGTCCGAGCACGGCGTCATGCAGCTGCGCGTCGCCACGTCCATCGGCCTCCCGACGCTCCTCCTCAACATCCAGAAGATCTGGGCGGGGTCCTTCGCGCACGAGGGGCTCCTCGACTTCCACGTCGATCGCGTCGCGCTCCGGTTCGAGCGACCGATGCCGCTGCAGGTCGGCGGCGACGCCGAGGGCTGGCGCGACGAGGTGACCTTCGGGATGGCGGCGAACCCGGTCGAGATCGTCGACTTCGGACGCGCCGCGGCTTAGCGGGGGATCACAGGTAGTAGACGACGCGCGCGTCGTCGTGCAGCGCCTGATAGACCGCGCGCCGCTGTGCCTCGGACCCGAGCGTCACGCCCACCGACACCGAGTGGTACTTGCCCTGCGCGCTCGTCCGGACGGTCACCCGCTCCGGCGGCGCCTCTCCGACTATCGCCGCGACGAGCCGGCGGGCATGCTCCGGGAAGTCGTCCGTAGCGAGCCCCATCACCTTGAACGTGTAGTCGAGCGGGTACTCGAGCACCGGGACGAGCGGGAGGCCCTTGCCGTCGGATGATCCGATCACGAGCTCACCCTAACGTCGGGCCGGGGCTCCGGCCAACCGCCTACAGCAGATTTGCCGCAAGCTCCGCGAGCGGCGAGCGCTCCCCCTTCGACATCGTGACGTGCCCGGCGAGCCGCTCGCTCTTGAAGCGGTTCACGACGTGGATGAGGCCGTTGTTCGTCTGGTCGACGTACGGGTTGTCGATCTGGTAAGGGTCGCCGGTGAGCACGATCTTCGTCCCGTCGCCGACGCGCGTGATGATCGTCTTCACCTCGTGCGGCGTCAGGTTCTGCGCCTCGTCCACGATCATGAACTGGTTCGGGATGGAGCGGCCGCGGATGTAGGTGAGCGGCTCGATCTCGAGGATCCCGAGGTCGAGGAGCTCGTGGTAGCCGCGGCCCGCCTTCTTCTCCGAGCGCGAGAGGTTCATGAGGTACTCGACGTTGTCGAAGATCGGCTGCATCCAGGGGTTGAGCTTCTCCTCGACGCTCCCTGGCAGGTAGCCGATGTCGCGGCCGAGCGGGAAGATCGGCCGGGAGACGAGCAGCTTCTGGTAGACGCCGTCCTCCATCGTCTTCTGCAGCCCCGCGGCGATCGCGAGCAGCGTCTTGCCCGTCCCCGCCTTGCCGACGATGGTGACGAGGCGGACCTCGTCATTCAGCAGGAGGTCGAGCGCGAAGGACTGCTCCTTGTTGCGGGGCCGGATCCCCCAGACCCCCTCCTTCGGCGTCTTGATGAGCTGCACGAACGCCTGCTTCGCCGCGCTGTACTTGCCGACCGCTGAGTGCTGCGGGTTCGTGCGGTCGCGCAGCACGACGAAGGCGTTCGGCGGCGGCGGATCGCCGCGCTCGGGCGCGTACGGGATGCTGCCGCTCGCGTAGAAGTCGTTCACCTGCTCCGCGGCGACGTCGAGCTCGGAGACGCCGCTCCAGAGCTCGTCGATCGCGGCGAGGCCCTCTACGTCGTAGTCCTCCGCGTGCAGGCCGAGCGCGTCGGCCCGGATGCGGAGGTTCGTGTCCTTCGTGACGAAGACGGTCGGGGTCGCCTTGTCCTTCTCGAGCAGGTCGAGGGCGACCGCGAGGATCTTGTCGTCGGTGGAGTGCCCGTCGCCCGTGCCGTGCGGCAGCGTGCGGGTGGCGAGCAGGACCCGGATCTTCCCCTTGTCGGGGGCGATCGGGACGCCCTCGCCGAGCTTTCCCTGCACGCGGAACTCGTCGAGGTACCGCGCGACCTGGCGCGCGTTCCGCCCGAGGGTCGAGAGATCGCGCTTGAAGTTGTCGATCTCCTCGATCACGTAGATCGGGATGACGACGTCGTTGTCGTCGAACCCGAAGAGGCTGCGCGGGTCGTGGAGCAGGACGTTCGTGTCGAGGACGAAGTTCTTTTTCAAGGCCCGTCGGGCTCCGGAGAGGTGGCCGCGCCGGCCGCGGCGCGGCCGAGTCTAGCAGGGGGCGGCGCGCGCAGCGAGGACGCCGACACGCAGCGATCCCGGCCGTGGCGCTTGGCGTGGTAGAGGCAGGCGTCTGCCCGCTGGACGAGCTCCGGCTTGCGTGCCGCGTCGTCCGGGACCGCGGCGACGCCGAGCGAGAGCGTCACCTTGAGCGTCCCCTGCCCCGTCTCGAAGGCGAGCGCCTTCACGCGCTCTCGGATCCGCTCCGCGATGACGAGCGCGCCGGCGGCGTCGGTCTCCGGCATGACGACGGCGAACTCCTCGCCGCCGTAGCGGGCGACGATGTCGGTCGCGCGGGCGTCCTTGAGGAGCGTCTTCGCGACGCCGCGGAGGACGACGTCGCCCACGGGGTGACCGTAGGTGTCGTTCACGGCCTTGAAGTGATCGATGTCGCAAAGGATGAGCGAGAGCTTCTTTCCGTAGCGCTGGGCCTGCGCGAGCTGCTCGTCCAGCCGGACCTGAAACGTCCGGTGGTTCGTGAGGCCGGTGAGCCCGTCGGTGGTCGCGAGCCGCTCCGTCTGCTCGAAGAGGCGGGCGCGGTAGATGGACTCCGCGGCCTGCATCGCGACCACCTCCAGCTGCCGGACCGCCTCGGCGCCGTACGCGTTGGGCCGCTTCGACCCGAGCACCACGGTACCGAGCACCTTCTGCGCCGTGCGCAGCGGGATGACCTTCAGCGAGGCGAGCCCCTTGAGCCGCGTCGCCGCGTCGAAGACGGGGGCGCGCGAGATGTCGAGCTCCTTCCCGGGCAAGGACGATCCGAGTCGCACCGCCGACGCGACGAGCCCCGTGTCGTCGGAGAACTCGAGGCCCTCGAGCCGCGCGCCGGCGCGCCCGTCCTCCCCCGCGAGCACCCGCGTGACGCGGTGGACGATCCGCCCATCCACCTCGTCGGCGAGCGTCACCGCGCCGAAGTCGACGTCGACCATGCCGCGGGCCACCTCGAGGGTGGCGTCGAACACCTCGAGCGGCTTGGTCGTGCGGTTGAGCCGCTCGATGGAGTCGTAGAAGCGCTCCTTCTCGTCGCGCGCTCGCCTCATCGCGATCATGAGCCGCTCGGCGTCCATCGCGCGCAGGATCTCCGCCGAGAGCGCCACGAGGAGCCGCTCGTCATCTTCGGTGAACGGAACCGGCGCGACGCGATCCGCGACGAGCACACCGCGGACGTGGCCGCCCCGCCGCTCCACGAGCGGCACGGCGAGGAGCGCCTTCGCTGCCGTCGCGTCGTGGTAGTAGCTCGCCGCCTTGAGGTCGCCATGCAGCCGCACCGGGGCGCGGCGGCGCACGGCGCCTCCGAGCGCGCCCTCGCCCGCGGGGATCGGCTCTCGGACGACCGCGTCGCTCGCCGAGCGGCACTCGCGCAGCCGCAGCTCGCGATCGTCGTCCGAGAGGGTGAAGACCGCGACCGTGTGGGCGCGGAGCGCGACCTCGGCGATCTCGAGCGCCCCGCGCACCGCCCCCTCGACCTCGACCACGGCGGACTCGGTCCAGCCGCGCTCGCGCTCCGCGGGATCCGGCTCCGCGGCCGCGCCCGGCGCGAGCAGGCGCAGCTCGCGGGCCCGCTCGGCGATGTCGCGCAGCCGGCGCCGGACCGCGGCGCTCTCCGCCTGGCGGGCGGCGGCCATCCGCGCGGCGAGCACCGCGTGATAGAGCACCGCGAAGAGCGTGACGAAGGCGGCGTGGACGGCGACGGGCGGAAGCGCCCACGGTGCCGCGCCCCGGGCGACCCACACGAGCAGCTCGAGCGCGACGGCGACCCCGACGAGCGCGAACCCCACCCCGCGCGCGAGGAACGCCACGAGGAACGCCATCACGAGGTAGACGAAGGGCTGAAACGGCGACTCCGCCTCGCCCGCGACGCCGGTGCGGGCGACGGCGTACGCCGCCACCACCATGAGGGCGCCGATCTCGAGCTGCTCGCGCCATGTCGCCGGCTCGCCGGCGCCGGCGCGGAGCAGCCGGCGCGCGATCGTCCCGCCGAGCGCCGCGACGAGGCCGAGCAGCGCAGCCGCCTGGCCCCAGCCGACGGCGAGCTCGTCGAAGACGCCGAGCACGACGAGCGTTCCCATGGCGACCGCCGCCGCGGGTGGCAGGCTGCGCAGCACGAACCGCCGCGCCCGCCGGCGCGCGATCCGGCCGGCGAGCCCCGCCTCCGAGAAGAGGCCGGCATACAGCCGGACGAGGAGCGGCCGCGGCCGCTGCAGCGCGAGCCGGCCGTGGACGTCCGGGACGGATCCGATGGCGGCGCGACGCGGGATCGGAACGGCCGGCGTCACGGCGCGCCTCCGTCGCCGCCGAGCCAGTAGACGCGCTCGCCCGGGCGGACGAACCGGAGCTCCTCTCGCGCGGCGCGCTCGAGCGCGGCCGGGTCCCCGCGCAGCGCCTTTGCCTCGCGGGCGAGCGCACCGTTCTCGGTCGCGAGGCGGGCGTTCTCCGCCTCCATCCGCCTGACCTCGACGCGGAGGCGCGCGAACTTGCGGACGCCGTCGGGATCGTAAGCCGCGGCTGCCGCGGCGAGCGCCACGGCCCCGACGACCCACCACCCCGCCCTCCGCCCGCCCGTGCCCGGCATCTTTCCGCCTGCGCCCCACCCTAGCAGCGGCGGTCGAGGCGTCCAGAAATCGGCCGATTGCGGGCTACTTCTCTCCCTTGATCTGCTCGGACAGGTAAGGCGCGATGCCGACCTGCTCGATGAGGGTGAGCTGGGCCTCGATCCAGTTCGCGTGCTCCTCCTCGCCTTCGAGGATGTCCTCGAGCAGGTCCGCGGAGCCATTGTCGCCGGCGCGCCGGCACTGCTCGATCCCGCGGTTCAGGACCGCGATGGCGTTGCGCTCGAGCTCGAGATCGAGCCGGAACATCTCGGGCACGTTCTCGCCCACGTTCACCTTCCCGAGCCGCTGGAGGTTCGGGAGCCCTTCAAGGAAGAGGATCCGCTCGATGAGCTCGTCGGCGTCCTTCATCTCGCCGACGGACTCCTCGCGGAACTTCCGGTAGAGCCGCTCGTATCCCCAGTTCTCGACCATTCGCGCGTGGAGAAAATACTGGTTCACGGCGGTCAGCTCGTTCGTCAGGACCTCGTTCAGGAGATCCAGGATCGCGGCATCGCCCTTCATTCGCACCTCGTGGCAGGGGTGGCCTCCATCGGTAGGGAGCGGGGCGGCCGGTGCGCAACCGGCAGGCTCGCCCCGGCCCACGAGGGTCACGTCCTAGGCCGCCTGTGCGCGCGGGCACCCCGGGCACGGCGGGCTCGCGCACGGGGTGCGCTCGCGTACGAGCGCCTCGACAGCGTCCAGGCAACACCCGCAGGAGGAACCCGCCCCGGTCGCTTGGGCGACCTCCTCGACGCTGCGCGCGCCCGCTTCGAGCGCGCCCGCGAGGGCCCGATCCGAGACGCTACGGCAGAGGCAGACGATCATCGGAGGACTTCCTTCGTGGTGGGGGCGTCGCTCGCGCCCGAAAGGAGCCACGCGAGCAGGGCGCCGCCGAGGATGCGAGTCATTCTCATTTCAGACCGGCGCGGGGCTGTGTCGTCCATGGAGTCGTGGAAATGCACGGTCGCGAGGGGGACTAGCGGGAGCGAGCGTCGACGGGCTTCACGTAGATCTCGCCCGCGATCTCGGAATCGAGGGCGATCGTGGTCTCGCCCACCTCGATGACGTACGAGGGCGAGCGCTGGTGGAGCCGGAGCGTGCTCCCGGGGATCACCCCGAGCGCGGCGAGCCGGTCCATGCGGTCATGGAACTTGGGGGCGATGAAGACGATCCGTCCGGTCGCGCCCACCTCGAACGTGCGGAGGCCGGTGACGAGCGACCGGACCGTCCGCTGGAACGCGCCGCAGCACTCGCCGGGCGGGATCGGCTTCCCGTGCGGGCAGGTCGGCGGATGGCCGAGCAGCGTGCACACGGAGTCGGTCGCCTCGCGGGAGAGGATGTGCTCGAACTCGCAGGCCTGCGCCTCCATCGTTCGCTCACCGAGATCGAGGAGGTCGCGGAAGAGCCGTTCGGTCAGCCGGTGACGCCGCACGACGTCTCGCGCGCGGGTGTCGCCGTCGGGGGTGAGGCTCACGTGGTCGCCGTCGAGGCGGAGGAGCCCCATCGCCGCGAGCTCTGCGAGGTCTGCGGCGCGCGCGTCCGGCGCGTGCTCCGAGGCGGCGGCGGCGAGGATGCCGGTCGCGGCGTCCCTCCCCTCCTCGCGCTCCGTGAACACGTGCTCGAGGATCTCCTCCAGGCGCCGGGCGTCGGGTCCGTTCACGTCGTGCTCCCCTTCCCTTCCTTCTTCCAGCGATCGAGCAGCCTGCGCAGGCCGCCGGCGAGCCCGGTCTCCTGCGGAAACGAATACCCGCACGACGGGCAGCACACGACGCTGCAGCCCTTCGACATGGGGCAGCTCGGGCGACAGCCCTGGCCCTCCGCGTCGAACGCGGTCCCGCACAGCGGGCAGCTCTCCTGGCGCGGGGCGGCGGCGGGCACGCGGGGACCTAGTGGTGGAAGAACCGCATGAGCTGGTTCACGCCCGCGCCCACGCCGAACGAGAACGGCAGGATGAACGCCACCATGCCGAACCCGGTCTTCCACCCCCGCTCCTTCAGGATCATGAAGAAGTTCGCGATGCAGGGGATGAACAGCGTGATCGTGACGAGCGCGACGGTGACCTGGATCTCCATGTCCCAGGTCATCATCCCGGCGTCCATGAAGGGCTTGAAGTGCTGGAACAGCCCGGCGGCCGCGTAGTCGCGCCGGAGGAACCCCAGGATGAACGCGGCGGCGGCGTCCTTCGGCAGCCCGAGCAGGCCGACCACCACCGGCGCGGCGGCGCGCTCGAGCACGGCGAGCCCGCCGAACCGGTCGAGGGTCCAGAGGATGAGCGTGCCGACCACGAACAGCGGCAGGGCCTCGCGCAGGTACCACTCGATGCGGGCGAGCGTCTTCACCGCGATGTTCGACGCCTGCGGGATGCGCAGCGGCGGCAGCTCCAGCATAAAATCGGAGCCGCGCCCCGGGAGCACCTTCGCCGCGAGCCACCCGACGAGGAACATGACGAGGACGATCGTCCCCGAGAACCAGAACATCGCGGCGCGCGTCAGGCCCGCCGTCATCGCGAGGATGACCGCGATCTGGGCGCTGCACGGGACCGCGAGGGCGAGCAGGAGCGTCACGATCACCCGCTCCTTGCGCGTCTCCATGATCCGGGCGGTCATGGTGGCCATCGTGTCGCAGCCGAGCCCGAGCACCATGGGGAGGACGGCCTTGCCGTTCAGCCCCATCCGCTTGAAGAGCTTGTTCACCATCACCGCGAGGCGCGGCAGGTACCCCGAGTCCTCTAGGACGCTGAACGCGATGAAGAACGTCGTCACGATCGGCAGCACGATCGCGACGCCGTAGGCGAGCCCCATCGAGAGCAGGCCGTACTTCCCGATGAGGAAGCCGCCGTGCTCCCGGTACGCCACGCCAGCGGGGCCGACGAGGAACCGCTCGAGTCCGTCCCACGGGACCGCCCAGCGCACCGCGCGCTCCGCGAAGGGGACGAGCCACTCCGCGAAGACGGTGTTCTCCATGAAGTCCACGAGTGTCTTCGCGCCGAGGACCCCCACGAACTGGTAGGCGACCCAGAGCACGACACCGAGGACGGGGATGCCCCAGAGCGGGTGCGTCGACCAGCCGGCGATCTTGCGGCCGAGCCCGCTCGCGACCGAGGCGCCGCCGCGCGTGACGACCGCGTCGTGGAGCCGGTCCGCCGCGGCGAGCCGCTGGCGCGCGACGACGTAGCGGAGCGACTCGGGGTAGCGGGCTGCGAGCGCCCTGCGGACCCGGTCGATGCGCGCGAGCTCCGGCTCGGCGAGGTGCGCGGCGAGGCGGGGGCGGAGCGACTCGTCGCCCGCGAGCGCCATCACGGCGAGGGCGCGCCGGCCGATCCCTCCCGGCGGCATGGCGGACTCGACCTCCGCGATCGCGGCCTCGATGGCGGCGTCGTAGCGCGGCCGGAGCGGCGAGCTGCGCGCGGACGCGAGCCGCGACTGGAGCGTCGCGACGCCCTGGCGCTGCACCGCCACCGTCGGGACGACGTCCACGCCGAGCTCGCGCGAGAGCCGTTCGGCGTCGATGGCGATGCCCCGGCTCGCCGCCTCGTCCGCCATGTTGAGCGCGAGCGCGAACGGGACCTCCGCCTCCGCGAGCTGGAGCGCCATGAGGAGGCCGCGCCGAAGGTTCTTCGCGTCGCAGACCTGGAGCGCGACGTAGCCGCGCTCCACGAGCAGGATGTCGCGCGTCACCTGCTCGTCCTCGGACATCGGGAGCAGGTTGTTCGTCCCCGGCGTGTCCATCACGTGCCACGGGTGGCCGTCGATGGTCGCGGAGCCGCGGGTCACCTCGACGGTCGTACCCGGGTAGTTCGAGACGGTGACGTACTTGCCGGTGAGCGCGCCGAACAGGACGCTCTTCCCGACGTTCGGGTTGCCGACGAGGATCACGGTGCGGGCTGCGGCGACGACCTCCTTCGCGTCGAGATCGGCCGCGGGGCGCGCGGCGGTGGGGCGCGGAGGCGTCACGGTGTCTCCTCGGCGCCGCGGCGGCATCGCGCGCAGCGCCCGTAGAGCTCGAGCTTGTGGCTCTCGACCTCGAACCCGTGCCGGCGCGCCACGAGCTCCTGCAGCGACTCGATCCGTTCGTTCGCGAACTCCACGATCTCGCCGCAGGTCGTGCAGATGAGGTGGTCGTGGTGCGGCCGCCCGGTCGCGGCCTCGTAGCGGGTCTGCCCGCCCCCGAACTGCCTCGGGATCGCGACGCCGCAGTCGGCGAGCAGCTTCATCGTGCGGTAGACCGTGGCGACCGAGATGCGCGGGTCGAGTCGCCGGACGCGCGCGACGAGCTCCTCGACACTGACGTGCCCGCCCATCGCGAGGAACGTCTCCGCGATCCGCTCACGCTGGCGCGAGTGCTTGAGGCCGTGCTCCGAGATGTACTCGCCGAGCGCATCGAAGGCGGTCCCGGGTGCGCCCGCGCGGTGGGCACCGCTCGGCTGGTCGTGATCGGGCGTGGGCATCCTGATAACGATTATCGGTATCACGCGGTGTCGCGCAATGGCAACCCCCCACCGGAGCCGCCGGTGGGCGTGCATCGCGGTGGGGCGTCAGCGCGAGGCCGGAGCTTGCCGGATCCACGCGCGCCAACGCGCGGCGGCCCCGGGACCTTCCCCACCCACGTCGCCGCCCGCGAGCGCGACGAGCGCAGCGTGCGCCTGGCGCCGGACCTCGGGCGCGGGGTCGTCGAGGAGATCCGACAGTCGGGGCGCGACCTCGAGCGCCTGCTCGCGCGTCCGGTGGCGCGCGACCTCGGCGCCGAGCGCGCGCACGTCCGGATCCGCCGAGGCGAGCGCCCGCGCGAGAGAGACCTCGGCCTGGCCGGGCGCCCCCGGATCGGGGGGGCGCAGCGCGATGCCGGCCACGACTCCGAGCACGAGGAACATCACCGCGACCTGGACGAGCGCCTTTCCGGCCGTGTAACGGCCGGCGCGGACGAGCACGAGCCTGTAGGCGGCGTAGCCGACGATGAAGACGCCGAGCAGCGCCGGCGGGAGGGCGAGCGTAGCGGGCGGCCACCGTCCGGCATCGACGGCGCGGCGGAGCTCGGGGAGGCCGAACAGGGTGAGCGCCGCGGATACGAGGAGCAGCACGAACAGCACCCAGCGTGCGACCCGCACCACGCGCGGCGTCCGCGTCTTCACCGTCTCCATCCCTCCGAGCGCCATGCGCGCGAGTGAAGCACGCGCGCCCCCGCGCCGGCAACCGAAGTGATGGCGAGAGCCGGCCGCTCACTCGCGCCTTGACGGCGCGCCGCCCCTCGGCGCAGGTTGCGCCCGATGGCCGACCTCGATCCGGAGCTCCTCGAGCGGGTGGCGCAGTGGTGCGCCGAGGCCGGTCGCCAGGTCGCGATCGCCGGGATCCGGCGCGCCCTCGCGCCGCTCTCGTGGGACGAGCTCCTCGCCGTCCGCGCGCTGCTCGCCGATCCGCCGCCCACCCGTCCCCTCGGCCCCTACGCGCTCGCCGATCTCGCGCGCGGGAGCCCGGCGGACGTGGCCGCGGAGCGCGAGCGCGGTGGCCGCTACCCGTCGACATACGACGACGGGGCGGCGGCGGTCGAGCCACCCGCGGTCGCGGTCCCTGCGGGGCCGGCGCCGAGGCGGCGCGTGAACGCGAAGAAGGGCCGCGGGATCGTGATCCGTCGCGCCCGGGACGTCGCCCCGCCCTCGTCGCCGCCGCCGGCGCCCGCGGTGCCGGCGCTCGACGAGCTCCTCCTGCCCGAGGGGCGCGCCGTGCTGGAGAGGCTCCTCCGCCGTCACGGCGCGCGCCGTCCCGCGCTGCTCGCCGCGCTCGCCGCGAGCTGGACGAAGCCCGACGGCGGTGCTCCCGGCGACGCGGACCTCGCGCGACTCCTCGACCATCACGGGCTCGCGCGCGCGTTCGAGCGCCGCGAGCGCGACGAGCTCCTCCACGCGCTGCGCGCGGCAGGTGGCGTCCGGACCGCAGCTGCGCAGCGGCTCGGGATTGATGCGGCGGCGCTCGAGGCCGCGCTCGGCCGGCTCGGGGCCACCGCCGACGCGGAGCGGATCCGTGACGAGCGCCGCGCGGAGCTCCGCGCGCGGGCGACGCTCTCGGAGCGGGTCGGGCTGATCTTCGTCGAGGCGGCCCGGCTCGAGGACCTCGGGCTCCTCGCGGAGTTCGAGGACGACCTGCGGCAGCGCCTGCCCGAGCACGTGCGTGCGCTGCGGTCCGGCGGGACCGCGCTCGTGGTGGCCCTCACCCGAAGCCTGACGCTCACCCCGGACGACGCCCGCAGCCTCGTGGAGCGGTTCGGGCTCGATCGGGCCGCGCCGGCGGGGACACGCGAAGGGGCGACGACGCCGGTGCGCGTCGCGCCATCCGCTCGCCCGCGCGGGACGCAGCGCTCCGCTTCAGCGCAGCTCGAGGCCAGGGGCCGTGGACCCGGTGCCGCCCGTGGACCCGGTGCCGCTCGTGGACCCGGTGCCGCCCGTGGACCCGGTGCCGCCCGTGGACCC
>DASWEI010000014.1:0-22540 GCA_036394835.1 Anaeromyxobacter sp.
CTCGCGCACGCGCCGAGCTCGACGGTGACGATGTTCGCGACGACGTCACCCGGCGAGCTCGAGAAGCGCTCGCTCTCCGCCGACGACGTGGCGGGCGTCTGCGCCATCTACCCGGACCCGTCGGGCGGCTGCGGCTGCGGCCGCGGCGAGGGGGCCGGGGCGGCGTCGCTCCTCGTCGCGAGCCTCGCCCTGCGGCGGCGGCGCCGTGCGCCTGCTCAGACGACGACGAGCCCGGCGTAGCCGACGACCTGGCGCGTGTCGCCGGTCACGTCGCCCGAGCTCCCGTAGCGCACGAGCTCCGCGCGTCTCGCCCCGAGCGCGCGCGCGGCGAAGAGCATCGCGGTCGTCGGGACGACGCCGCACATCGTGATCCCCTCGCGCCGCACGGTCTCGTGGAGCCCCTCGGGATCGAGCGCGAGGATCCGGTCGATGGCGAGCTGGTCCTTCGCCCGCGCCTTCGCCGCCGGGATGTAGTGGCTCATGTCCGACGACGCGACGACGAGCGCGCCAAAGTCGCGCGCCGCGGCCGCGACGGTCCGGCCGACGAGCTCGCACTCCTCGAGGTCGAGCGGCCCGAGGCAGAGCGCGGCGATCTCGACGTCCGGCCTCGCGCGCTGCAGGAACGGGATCTGGACCTCGAGCGAGTGCTCGCGCAGGTGGGCGGCGTGATCGGGCACCACGAGCTCGCCCGCGAGGAGCGCCTCGGTGAGCGCCGCCGCGACCGGAACGGTTCCGAGCGGTGTCCGCCACCCTCCGCCGGCAGGCCAGAGCGCGGCGGGGCGGCCGAGGCCGGTGTGATTCGGGCCGAGAACGATCACGCGCGGCGGCACGACGACGCGCGCGTAGACCGCGCCGGCGATCGCGCCCGAGAAGACGTAGCCCGCGTGCGGAGTGACGACGCCCTTCGCCTCGAGCCTCTCGCCCCGGTCGGCGAGGAAGGCGTCGACCTCGCGGGCGAGCGCCGAGGGCCCGTCCTCGTAAAAGCGTCCCGCGACCGCAGGCTCACGGTCCATGGTCTCGCTGGAGTATAACCGTCGCGGAATGGGCAAGCCGAAGTCGGTCCTCATCGTGGACGACTCCCAGGCGATCCTCGACGTCCTCGAGGGGGCCTTCGAGGAGGCCGGGTTCGCGGTGAGCTCCGCGAACGACGGCGAGGAGGTCTTCCGCAAGATGTCCGCGGCGGATCCCGACGCGCTCCTGCTCGACCTCTACATGCCGAAGCTCAACGGCGCCGACGTCTGCCGGCTCGTGAAGGCTCACCCGCACTGGAAGAAGACGTACCTGCTCCTCATGTCGTCCCGGGTCAGCGACCGCGAGGTGGACATGTACCGGCGGCTCGGCGCGGACGAGATCCTGAAGAAGCCGTTCGACCCCGCCCACGCCGTCGCCCTCGTCGAGAAGGCGCTCGGCGCGAAGCGCGGGTAGGGGCCCACAGGCGGGCCCACCTCACGGCCCCCGGCAGCAGCGCCTCACGGCCCCTGGGGGCAGATCGCCGAGTACTTGCCGCAGAGGCACGTGCCGACCGCCACCGCGGACGGGGGGATGCAGGTCCCGTCGGGGTTCGTCCCGGCGAAGCAGGTCCAGTCGGTGCCCGTGCCGAGCACGTCCGCGCATTCCTGCTGCGAGGTGCACCCGCCGGCGGGGAGGACGCCGAGGTAGTCCGCGGAGTAGCCCTCGCCCGGGTTCGGCTCGCACTGCTGCGTGTCGTGGTTGACGTAGACGTAGCGGCTCGCGGCCGAGGGGGCCTTGTCGAAGGTCTGATCGGCGGTCGCCGTGAACCACCAGTCGTAGCGCTGATCGAGCGCGTCCTGGAACGTGAGGGGCGGCAGCGCCGGACCGCGGCAGATCTTGCGGGTGTCGCCGGAGGGATCCGTGATCCGCAGCAACGTGAGCGCCGCGCTCGCCGGCGTGGTCGGCAGCGTCAGCGCCGAGGGCGGCTTCACGATCTCCGCGATGCGCGCCAGGATCTCGCCGAACCCGGCCGTCCCCCAGAGCGTGCCCGCGAGCGGGCCGCTCGAGTAGCAGCAGTAGGAGGCTCCAGCGGCGCCGATGCAGGTGCTGCTGCACGTGGATCCCGCCGGGCACTGCGCGCTCGAGGCGCACGCGATCGCGCCGGGGTCGCAGATCGAGGCCTCGACGACGTCCGCCCCCCCCGCGCGCAGCGCGTTCGCGGCGACGAGGAACCGATTGCCGGCCGCCTGCCCCCCGCACGTGCTCGTAGGGGAGCACTGGTTGGGCGGCGACCCGATCGTCCCGCTCGACCCGTAATTGCACGTGCAGTCGCGGCATTGGCCCGGCGTGCAAGACTCGTCAGTGCAGGTCGTGTCCTCGGTGGAGACGACGAACGCGGCGCCGAGCGGTCGGTGGAGCGCCTGGAGGTCGCTCACGAGGTCCGCGATCCGGAACTCCTTCTGCTGGCTCTCCACGAGCTGCGCGTCCGCCCAGCAGGAGTCGTGCGGCGGCTTTCCGCTCAGGATGACGCCGCGGACGGGATCCTGCGGGGTGCTGCAGTCATCCTCGTCCCCGACGTAGACGACGACGAGCTTGGCCGCCGCGTGAGGCCAGTCCGCGGTGACGCCCGGCGCGGCGACGATCGTCCCCGCGGCGTTGCGCATGTCGCGCTGCTTTCCCTCGAGCGCCTTGCTGATGGCGAGCCGCGCCGCCTGGAGGCCCTGCTCCTGGCCCGAGCCGCACGTGCCGACGTTCACGTTCGCGGCGAAGAAGTCCTTGAGCTGCTTGCGCGTGAAGCCCTGGTGGTTCGTCGCCGTCGAGGGGTTCGCGATCGGATCCCACGAGCCGTCGCCGTTCGCATCCGTTCCGTACAGGCTCTTGTCGAAGTGCAGGACGCGCGGGTTCGAGCCGAGCCCCACGAACGCGCCCTGCGGGTAGAGCGCGCCCTCCACGGCGATGCCCGGCGCGCAGGCGAGGCCGAGCTCCGGCTGGCCCTGCGGGTGGACCGGGGACGAGACCGAGCAGCACACGTTCGTGCGCCCGTCGCAGCTTCCGCACCCGAACCCGGCATCGCAGTCGGTGCTGTTGGTGCAGCTCTTGACCGCGCAGCAGATCTGGCCGAGGTAGTCGCCGCACGCGCTCGTCGTGCACGTGTCGAACGGGGCGGACGTGCACTGGGGCGAGGACGTGCACGTCTGCGGCTCGCGGTTGAAGGCGTACCGGTTGTGGATCTCGCCGCACGGCGTGCCGGGCGACGTGCACGCGACGGTGGTCGTCTCGAGCGTCCCGCCGGTCGCGTCGCAGCAGATCGCCTCTCCCGCGTGGCCGGCGCAGGTGGTCTTGCAGGCGAAGCCGCCCCCCGAGTCGCAGCCGGTCCCCGCCGGGCAGGCCTTCGGCACGCGCGTCGGCGTGCACGTCGTGCCGCCGCCGGCGACGACGCCGCACACGTCGCTCGACGACCCGCACGTCGCCTGGCACGTCGCCGAGGACAGCTGGTTGTAGAACACCGACGTCGTCGTCATCGCGAGGTGGAAGTCGAACGGCTCGAGGTGGTTCGCCACCCGCAGGTCGTTGTACCCGTGGAGCGAGCCGACGAACCGGTCGAACGCGAGCGCGAGCTTCGCCTGCTCACCCGCCATCGATCCCGAGTCGTCCACGACGAACAGCACGTCGGCGGACGAGACGCTCGAGAGCTGCACGCGCTCGGAGCCCGGCTGGATGATGCAGGGGTGCACCGGGTTGAACTTGTAGTCCTGGCACCCGGACGCCCACGAAACGAGGGCGACCGCGAGCGCGGCGTGGCGAACAGAGCGGCGCATCGATCCTCCGCGAGCCTAGAGCGGCCCGGCGCAGACGCAGGGATTCGTGGACGACGTCGTGCACAGCGGCTGGGCGAGGGTGTTCTCCGCGCAATACCCCGTGCAGCACGCCTGGTCGGGGGTGCACGACTGGCCGGTGTTCCTGCAGACCGGTGCCGGGACGTCACAGAAGCACGCGGTCCCGGCGCACGGCACGATCTGCTCGTACTGGTTCACCGAGAAGCACTGCATCCCGGTGCAGCAGCTCGCGTCGGAGGTGCAGGACTGCGACACGCCCGAGCACGGGGGCGGCGGCGGGCCGCAGACGCCGGTGTTGCAGACATCCGTGGCGCTGCAGCACGGCAGCGTCGAGCAGGACTCGGCCGTCTGCGCGCAGGTGGGCACGACGATCGGGGCGGTACACGTCCCGTGGGTCCAGCCGGCGGGGATCTCGCAGGTGTTCGGCGAGCAGCAGTCGCCGCTCACCGTGCAGCTCCCTCCGGCCGGCATGCAGGCGGTCGTCGTCTGCGTCTTGCACGTGCCGCCGTCGCAGAATGCGGAGCAGCAGCTCGAGCTCGACGAGCACGTGTCGCCGTTCGGCACGCATCCGCCGCAGACGGTCCCCTCGAAGCAGTACCCGGTGCAGCACTGCGTGCCCGTCGTGCACCCCGCGCCCACGGCCTTGCACGACCCGCCGGGCACGCTCTCGAGGCACTCCTTCGCGGACGTGCCGGGGACCGTGTAGCAGGCGAGGCCACTGCAGCAGTCGCCGTCGACCGCGCAGGTCGCGCCGCGCGGGGTGCAGGTCGGCCCGATGGGCGGGTTCGTCTCCGCGCAGCGGAGCACGCCGGCCGCGTCCGGGACGCAGGGCACGGAGTTGCAGCACTGGTCGCTGAACTGGCAGACGACGCCAGCCTCGATGCAGCAGCCGGGGCGATCCGCGTCCCAACCGTCGGGGCACAGCGTGGTCACCGGGCCACCGAAGCAGCGCATGATGCCGCCCGAGTCCGGCTTGCACGCAGAGTGCCCGAGGACGCCTCCGCTGACGGGGTTTCCGCTGGCGTCGAGATAGCAGCAGTTCTGGGAGGCGTTCACCGTGCCGCCGCCGCCGCAGATGTTGCCCGGCGGGTTGCAGCCCTGGCCGGAGTCGCAGGTCGCGGGAGACGAGCCGTTCTTCTTGTCGCACGTGACGCCGTAGGCAGTGGTGGCGCCGCCGTAGCTCGCGTTCGTGCCGCCGCAGCAGGCGCTCACCGAGTCGCAGTAGTCACCCGTCATGCGGCAGCCGCCCGCCGGCTCGCACACGGTGACGCCCGTGCCCGGGTCGGTGCAGGAGCGCGTGCAGCAGTTCGACGCGCCGTCGCACGGGGTCCCGCCCTGGCCGCAGCCGCCAGACGGCGTGAGGCAGCGGCCCGGCGTCGCGGCGGGGGTCGTAGTCCCGGTGGAGCAGCCGCCGGAGCAGCAGTCCTGGTTCCGGTAGCAGATGTCTCCGCCCGCGTTGCACGAGTACGCCTGGATGCAGACGCCGCCCTGGCAGTTCGTTGAGCAGCACTCGAACCCGGCCGTGCAGGAGTTCCCGAGCGTCGTGCAGCTCGAGACGGCCGTGGACACCGTCGCGCACGCGCCGGAGGTGCAGACGCCGGAGCAGCACTGGCTCGCCGACGAGCAGCTCGCGCCGACGTCAGAGCAGGCACCCGACGCGCAGGCGCCGGAGGTGCACGTGAGCGCGCAGCACTCGGACGACGACGCGCACGTCTCGCTCGCGATCTTGCAGAACGCGTCGGACGTGCACTTCCCGGAGGCGCAGACCGTCGAGCAGCACTGCGAGCCCGTCCCGCAGTTGTCTCCGCCGACTCGGCACGCCTCCACCGGAGGCGGAGCGCACGTGCCGCTCGGGCAGGAGCCGGAGCAGCAGTGGCCGGGACTCGACGGGCTGCACGCGGCGCTCGTGGCGAGGCACAGGGGCGGAGGGTCGGTGCAGATCCCGTTCACGCACGAGTTCGTGCAGCAGTTCGAGTCCGAGCCGCAGGCCTGATCCACGAGCTTGCACTTGTTCGGCTGGACGCAGGCGCCGTTGCACGCGCCGCTGCAGCACTCCGAGGGGAGCGCGCAGGGTTCAGTGTCCGCCTTGCAGCTGCCGAGCGGGCCGCAGGTCCCCGCGGAGTTGCACTCTCCGATGCAGCACTCCCCCGGGGTCGTGCAGGGCACGCCGTCGCTCTTGCAGAGCTGCTGCGCCGCGCATACGCCGCTCGGGCAGGAGTTGGAGCAGCACTCACCGGCGGCGACACACGACGCCCCGTTCGACTTGCAGACGGGATCCGATTTCGAGGCGGGGCTGCAACCGGACGACGCGAGCGCGGCGAGCGCGAAGGCAAGCCCCGAGGCCAGGGTACGGAACCGAGTCAGCATGCCGGGATGTTCCGCCATGATCGCTCCTTCCTGCAAGTGGACATCTGCGTTCGCAGGCGCGCTTATCGCACACATCGGCTCGCCGAACGTTGACGACCCCACGTCTGCGTGAGATGCGGTGGACGTGTCCGCCGAATCCCACATCTCCCGACCTCCGCTCCGGCGCCGGGAGATCGTCCGGACCTGGGCGCTCGCGATCGGCGGGCTCGCGCTCGCGAAGCTTCTCTCCCTCGCGGATCCAACGGGTTTACTGGGAGCGAACCTCGCCGGCGTCGCCGCGTTCCTCTTCATCGCCCTTTCCGATGCGCGCCTGCGCGCGCGCGGCGAGGGGTGGGACGTCTACGGGCTTCCTTGGGAGGGCGTGAGCGATCCACGCACCTGGCGCGCGTGGGGCCGCGGCGCGGCCGTCGCGCTCCTCGTCGCGGCGGTCGTGTTCCCGCTCTTCACGGCCGGCTTCGCGCTCTACGCGCGGCTCCTGCCGGGTTTGCCTCGCGCGCTCGCGTCGATGCTCGCGCCGTACGTCGGCGCGCCGCGCTTCCATCTCCGGCTCCCGGGCGGGCTCGCGGTCCTCGTGCCCGTGCAGCTCCTCGTCGTCGCGCTGCCCGAGGAGCTCTTCTACCGCGGGTTCATGCAGACCGGCTGGGCGCGCACTGCGCCGGAGCGGGGGGTCACCGTGCTCGGCGCGCGGCTCGGCGCCGGCTTCGTCTGGACGCAGCTCCTGTTCGCGGCGGGCCACCTCGTCATCCTCCAGCCGTGGCGGCTCGGGACCTTCTTTCCCGGCCTCCTCTTCGGCTGGCTGCGCGAGCGGACCGGGGGGCTCGCCGCGCCGGTCGTCCTGCACGCGCTCTCGAACCTCTTCATCGCCACGCTCGAGGCGAGCTTCTACGGTCCGGTGGGCTCACCGTGACCGGATCGTGACGCCGCCGCGGGCTCGCGCCAGGCGCGGGGCCGCGCTAGGAAGGACGCATGGCCGGGACCATCCGCGAGATGCTGGAGGAGCTCGAGGACCGGACGCTCCACCCGCGCGCGGCCCGCTCGGCGCGGTCGCGCGGCCGCGCCCGGCCCGAGGACCTCGACGAGGAGCGGCCGGCGTTCCAGCGCGACCGCGACCGGCTCGTCCACGCGAAGGCGTTCCGGCGGCTCGCCGGCAAGACCCAGGTCTTCCTCGCGCCGAAGGGCGACCACTACCGCACGCGGCTCACCCACACGCTCGAGGTGGCGCAGGTGGCCCGCTCGATTGCGCGCGCGCTGCGGCTGAACGAGATGCTCGTCGAGGCGATGGTGATGGGGCACGACCTCGGCCACACGCCGTTCGGCCACGCAGGGGAGCGGCTCCTGTCGGAGGTCGTCCCGGGCGGCTTCCACCACGTCGTGCAGTCTGTCCGCGTGGTGGACGTGCTCGAGAACGACGGGAACGGGCTCAACCTCACCGCCGAGGTGCGGGATGGCATCCTGCGCCACTCGAAGGGGCGCGGGAACGTGCTCCTCTCCGGCACCGCCCAGAAGTCGCTGACGCTCGAGGCGGAGATCGTGCGGATCGCCGACATCGTCGCGTACGTGAACCACGACCTCGACGACGCAGTGCGGGCGGGGCTCTTCTCGGAGGCGGACGTGCCCGCGGACATCCGGCGTGTCCTCGGAGACGCGCGCGGCCTGCGGTTCCGCACCCTCGTCCACGACGTCATCCGCGGCTCGGACGTGGACGGCGGCGGGCACATCACCATGTCGCCCGACGTGCACGGAGGCCTGCTCGCGCTGCGCGACTTCCTCTACATGCGCGTCTACGAGAACCCGATCGTCCACGACGAGTTCGTGAAGGCGCAGCGGATCCTGCGCGACCTGTGGACCTGGTGCCTCGAGGACCCCGCGCGGCTCGCGCTGCGGTTCGGGGTCGCCCCGCGGGACGGCGAGACCGTCGAGCGCGCGGTCACCGACTGGCTCTCCGGGATGACGGACCGGTTCGCGCTCGGGACGTGGGAGGCGCTGTTCGTGCCGCGCCCATGGGATGCAGTTTGAGCCGCTCGCCGTTGCCCCTACGCAGCGGCGAGCGGCGAGATCGAGACCTGAAGGCTCCGGCTCACCGCCACGACGCTCCCCTCCGGGACCTCGATGAACCCGTTCTGGGACCGGAGACGGTTCGCGAACGCGACCGCCTTCGCGCGGCGGTGCGGCCTCACCCGGGGATCGCTCTCCGGGGTCTGGAGATCGATCCCGTGCACCGCGCACGGGAGGATTCCCTCGAGCAGCGCGTAATGGAGCGGCCCGTTCCGCCGGGTCGCCACCATGATCCGGCCGTTCGTGGCGACGAAGTTGAGCCGGCTCGGTCTCGGCGCGCCCGCCTCGCGGCACCACGCCTCGAGCTGCTTCACCGTGCCCGCGAGCGCGCGTGCCGCGACCGCGGCGTCGAGGTCGAGCTCGTCGATCCGGTTCTCGTCCTTCAGCAGCTTCAGGAACCACATGAAGGCGTGCTCGGAGTCGGTGTCGCCCATGACGTTGCGCCGCAGGAAGTCGGGCACTCCCTGCTCGAGCTTCGGCCGCACGAGATCGAATGCCTCGATCGTACCGTCGTGGGCGAACAGCCAGCGGCGGAACCGAAACGGGTGGGTGTTCTCGTCCTTCGCCTTCCCGACCGAGGCGTACCGTGCGTGCACGAGCAGCGCCTCGGCGTCGAGCTGGCCGACGAGCTCTCCGAGCGCGAGCGCGTGGCTCGCGCCGGTGGGCCGCTTGCCGAGGAGGACGCTCCCTCCGCCGTAGTGGCCGAAGCCGTACGCGTCCGGCAGCCGCTCGCCGTCCCGGAGCGAGACGTGCGCGTCGAGCCGCGCCACCTGGCATCGGAGCAGGTTCGGATCGGTCTGAAGGATCGCGACGAGCGCACCCATGATTTTCCGGTTCCCTCTCTCTGGTCAGGTGGTGGCGAGGACGCGCCACCCCAAGAGTAATAACGCGCGAGCGCGCGACAGCATCCTGTCCCCGAACGGCCGTGCGCCCGAGCCGCCGTTTGACAGCCTCTCCGCACCGCCGCTAGGATGCCGTAACCCGGCGAAACGGCTCGGTGAACCCCCCGCATGAGCGACGAAATCGCCGTCGGAATCGACCTCGGGACGAGCTACAGCGCGGTCGCCGCGGTCACGGAGGCGGGCGGCGCCCCGCGCGTGCTCGCGAACGAATGGGGCGACCGCACCCACGCCTCGGTCGTGTCCTTCCTCGACGACGAGAGCGTGCTCGTCGGCAACGACGCGAAGCGCAACATCATCACGAACGCCGAGAACACCGTGTACTCGGCGAAGCGGCTCATCGGCCGGTTCTACTTCTCCGACGAGGTGAAGAAGGCCCAGGCGGTGATGCCCTACCGGATCCTCGAGGGGCCGAACAACTCGGTCCGCCTCCAGGTGAGGGAGAAGACCTTCGCGATCCCGGAGATCTCCGCCCTCGTCCTCAAGGAGATGAAGGCGATCGCCGAGACGGCGCTCGGCCGCGCGGTGAACAAGGCGGTCGTCACCTGCCCCGCCTACTTCAACGACAACCAGCGCCAGGCGACGAAGGACGCGGGCCGGATCGCCGGGCTCGAGGTGCTCCGGATCATCAACGAGCCCACCGCCGCGGCGCTCGCCTACGGGTTCGGCAAGGACATCTCGCAGAAGATCTGCGTCTACGACCTCGGCGGCGGCACCTTCGACGTCTCGATCCTGGAGATCGGGAAGGACGTCTTCGAGGTGCTGTCCACGGCCGGCGACACCTACCTCGGGGGCGACGACTTCGACGACCGGATCATGACGTGGCTCGCGGACGACTTCCTCGCGAAGCACGGCCTCGACCTGCGCCAGAACAAGTTCTGCCTGCAGATGCTCAAGGAGGCGGGCGAGCGCGCGAAGATCGAGGTGGGGCGAGACGCGGTGGCCGACATCCTCGTGCCGGGCATCTGCCAGTCGCCCGAGGGCGACGTCATCAACCTCGCGCAGAAGCTCACGCAGGACCAGTTCAACCGGATGGTGATGGATCTCGTGCAGCGGACCTTCAAGGTCTGCGACGAGGCGCTCCAGTCGGCGCGGCTCACCGCCGGGGACGTGGACGCGGTGATCCTCGTCGGCGGCCCGACGCGCCTGCCGATCATCCGCAACTCGGTCCGCCACTACTTCCAGAAGGAGGCGATGACCGGCGTCGACCCGGACGAGGTCGTGGCGCTCGGGGCCGCCATCCAGGCGAACGCGCTGCTCAACACGCAAGCGGCCGAGTACGGGCAGGCGAGCTACCTGCTCGACGTGACGCCCCTCTCGCTGCGCGTCGGGACGGTGGGCGGCTTCACCGAGAAGATCATCGAGAAGAACACGCCCATCCCGATCGAGAAGTCGAAGACCTTCACGACGAGCCGCGACGGCCAGGACCGCGTGAAGATCCGGGTCTACCAGGGCGAGTCGAACCGGTCGGACGGCTGCGAGCTGCTCGGCGAGTTCGAGTTCACCGGCTTCCGGATCGGGTATCGCGGCGAGGTGCAGATCCAGGTGACGTTCGAGATCGACTCGAACGGCATCGTGAACGTCTCGGCGACCGACCTCGAGACGGGCCAGAAGACCTCGACCACCATCGGCCTGTCCTCGGGCCTCAGCGAGGCCGACATCCGGACGGCCATCGACCACAACGCGGACATGGAGCTCGCGCGCGGGCCGCGCGCGGCGTGACCTCATGGAAGAGCAGTTCGCGATCGAGGTCGAGACGCTTGCTGCGGCGCTCGACCAGCTCGACTACTTCGGGGTGCTGAAGATCCCGCAGAGCGCGACGCCACCCGACATCAAGGCGGCGTACTACCGCGAGTCGCGCGCCTACCACCCCGACCGGTTCGCCGCCTACCCGGACGCCGCGTTCCGCGCTCTCGTCGGCCGCGTCTACCGGCGCGTGAACGAGGCGTACACGGTGCTCCGCGACGACAAGAAGCGCGCGAAGTACCTCGTCGACGTGAACGGGCCGGAGCGCTCCCAGAAGCTCCGCTTCACCGAGGCCGACGAGGCGCAGGTGAAGGAGGACCAGAAGAAGAGGATCGAGGAGCAGCTCGGCACGACGCCGAACGGGCGGAAGTTCTACGCGGCCGCGCTCCTCGAGGTCCAGGCGCAGAAATGGGAGGCCGCGGCGCGCTCGCTCCGGAGCGCCCTCATGTACGAGCCGGCGAACGCTCGCTTCAAGGAGCAGCTCGCCTCCGTCGAGAAGGACCTCGATCAGAGCCGGCCGAAGGGCGACCAGTTCCGCATCAAGTGACCGCGAACGACACTTGAGCCTCGACCTCTCCGTCCTCGTCGTCCTCGCCGTCGCGGCGCTCCTCGGCGCGGCGTCGGGCGCGCTCCGGCAGCTCGTCTCGCTCGCCGCGGCGCTCGTCGGCGTCGTCGCCGCGCGCGCGTTCGCCCGCGACGTCGGAGACGGCCTCGCGCGCTCCGTCTCGCCGCTGGCGCGCGGGGTCGCGCCCCTGCTCCTCTTCGTCGGAGCGTTCGCGCTCGCGTCGCTCGTCGGGCTCGCGATCCTGCGCGCGACGGGGCTCGCCCGCGTCGTGCGCGGGCCGATGGACCGGGGGGCGGGCGCGCTCCTCGGCGGCGCGAAGGCGGCGGTCGCGGTCTGGGCGCTCCTCTCCGCGCTCGCCCTCGCCGGGGATCTCGCGCCGCATGCGGTGACCTCCCGCGCGAAGCGGAGCGACTTCGCCGCGCTCGCCCGCGCGCACAACCTCGTCGCACAGCTCGATCCGGACGCAGCCCGCCGGCTCGAGCGCGCGCTCGAGGCGGCCCGGCGGGCGCGCGCGGCGGGCGCGCTCGCCTCCGATCCCGACAGCGCGCGGCTCCTCGACCGCGTCGGCTCCCTCGAGGCGGCGCCCGGCGCGGGGATCGACCCCGCGCGCGCGGCGAAGGTGCTCGAGGATCCCGAGGTCCGGGCGCTCGTGGAGCGGCTCGCCGGCCGCGCCCCCGCCGCGCACCGCTGAGCGCTCCTCACTCGCGCAGCGCGGCGGGGTCGATCCGGTCGACGCGCCGGCGCACGTAGCCCGCGTCCACGACCACCCGCGTGCCGCGCCGCTCCGGCGCCTCGAAGAGCAGGTCCGCGACCGTCTCCTCCACGATCGCCCGGAGGCCGCGCGCCCCGGCGCCGCGCTCTGTCGCGAACCGCACGATCTCGCGCAGCCCGCCGTCGCTGAACGCGACCTCCACGCCATCCGCGCCGAGGAGCTCCTTCACCTCGCGCACCACCGCGTCCGGCGGGCCGGTCAGCACCTCGAGGAGCTCGTCCGGGCCGAGCTCCTCGAGCTGCACCACGACCGGGAGCCGCCCGAGGAACTCGGCGAGCATGCCGTACTCGAGCAGGTCCTTCTGCCGGATGCGGCGCGCCCCCGCGCGCCGGCCTCCGTCGCGCGCGCCGAAGCCGAGCGAGCGGCCCTCGGCGGCGTAGGCGAACACGTCGGTGAACGTGCCCGCGCAGACGAAGAGGATGTCGGTCGTGTCCACGGTGACGGCGTCGTTCCGCTGCCAGTGCTGCGCGAGGTTCAGCGGCACGAGGATCTCCCGTCCCTCGAGGATCTTGAGGAGCGCCTGCTGCACCCCCTCGCCGCCGATGTCGCGCGCGCCGACCCCCGCGCGGTGGCCCTGCGAGCGGCGGGCGATCTTGTCCACCTCGTCGATGAAGACCACTCCGCGCTGCGCCTGCTCGACCGAGTGGCCGGCGTGCGAGAGGAGCTCGGCGATCATCACCTCGACGTCCTTGCCGTAGTAGCCCGCCTCGGTGAACTCGGTCGCGTCGGCGACGTGGAACGGCACGTCCAGGATCTGCGCGAGCGTCCGCGCGAGGTGGGTCTTTCCGCAGCCGGTCGGTCCGACGAGGAGGACGTTCGACTTGCGGACGTTCGGGGCAGCGCGGCGCCCCCGGCGGAGCGCCGTCCGCTTGAGGTGGTTGTAGGCGGCCACCGCGAGGGCTCGCTTCGCGCGGTCCTGCCCGACGACGTGCCGGGAGAGGCGCTCGGCGATCTGCCGCGGGGTGAGGATCGGAGGGGGGCCTTCGTCGAGGCGCGGAGGCGTCTTCACCCATGAACGGTCGCCCCGCAGGGGACGCGCGGCAACCCGGGCGCGGCGTCCCGGCGCCGCCCGCCGGGCGGGCGAGCGCCGCGAGGCGAGCGTCCCCCCCGCGCTAACGTCTCGGAAGGGCTCGGCCGGGGCCGACCTTCTTCGTCTTCGCCTCCTGCTTCAGCTCGGGCATCGCGCCCGAGCCAGGGTGGCGCTTCACGTGCGCGCGGCGCAGCGCCTCGAAGAGGTCGGGCATGCGGCGGTACAGCCGCTTCGCCTTCCGCTTCTTGCGGGTGGATAGGGCGTGGGCGAAGACGAGCGGCGCGGCCACCGTCGCGTCCGAGTAGACGACGACGTGGTTCTTCATCATGTTCGCCTGGACCTTGCCCCAGCTGATCGCCTCGGAGGGCGTCGCGCCGGAGAGGCCGCCCCACTGCGGGGAGTCGGTCGAGATCTGCAGGACGTACTCGTGGCCGCCGCGGTTCAGGTCGAGGATCTGCCAGAGCGTCGGCTGCGTCTGGAGATAGAAGTTCTTCGGCGACCCGCCCCCGAGGATGATGACGCCGTTCACGTCCGCGTCGTAGACGATCGCCGTCGAGTGGAGGACGTCGAGGTCGGGATCGATCGTCGTCTCGCCGCCGCGGAGCTTCATCGCCGCGACGTTCATCCCGATCGACGAGTCGCCGGGCGACGAGGTGAAGATCGGCACGTCGTACTTCGCCGCGGTCGCGACCCAGCTCTTCTCCGGGAGCGGCGAGTGCTGCAGCACGAGGTGGCCGAGGTAGTGGTGGAGCTCCGGCGTGGAGATGTTGCGGCGCAGCGACGCGGGCGCCTTCTCGAGCGCCTCGCGGACGAAGGCGTCCGTGTCGAGCAGCGAGTCCTCGGTGATGAAGACGTCGTAGATCCGCTCGATCCCCGCCCGGTACAGCTCCTTGTCGTCCACGTGGAAGTGGCCCTGCACGACCGGCAGCTTCAGGGCGAAGTGGAGGTCGTGATAGATGTTCGCGCCGGTCGAGATGACGAGGTCCACGAACCCCGCCTCGATCATCGCCTGGATGGCGCCTCCCATCCCAGCGGGGGCCATCGCGCCGGTGACGGTGAGGGCAATCGTCGCGCCCGAGTCGATCATCCGGCCGAAGAGGTCGCAGCCCTCGGCGAGACGGCCGCCGTTGAACGCCCCGGCGCGCCGGTAGACGTCGACGAGGTCCTCGACGCTCATACCGGGGCGGAGCCGCATCGGCTCCACGGGGGGACGCGAGAGGTAGCGCTTGCGGAGGGCTTTCGGGGACTGGGCCATGGCGGCGGCGGACGTTAGTCGCCGCGCGGGGCCCAGTCAACGAGCGCGAACCTGGACTCTGCTGGACCCGCTAGATGCTCGGGGTCCGCGCCGCCGCCTGGAGCGACAGCTGGACGAGGCCGATCTGGCCGTCGTCGGCCGGCTTGAACGCGAGCTCGGAGAGCTTCGCCTGGCGATAGACGTCGAGCATCCGCTCCTGCCCGAGCCGCCACACCGAGACCATCGTGCACGAGGTGGAGTGGCCGCAGGCGTCCTCGCCGTCGAGGCAGACGTTCAGGGCGACGGGACCCTCGACCGCCTCGATGACGTCGAGGAAGCTGATCGAGATGGGCGCACGGGCGAGCGCGTAGCCGCCGTGCGGTCCGCGCGTCGACCGGACGAGACCCTGGTCCACGAGGGTCTTCAGGATCTTCGCGAGGAAGTCCTCGGGCACGTCCATCTGCCGGGCGATCTCCCGGAATGGTACGACCGAGTCCTGGGCGATCGAGGAGAGGTAAATCATGGCCCGAAGGCCGTAGTCGATCTTCCGAGAGATCCGCAGTACGTGCTGCATCGGTCCTTCCCTCGCGCCCGCAACCCACCCGTGGAGCGCGCCGCCTGAGAAGCGCGGGTATCCTATCACGTCGAGGTGAACAGTTCATGGATGACCCCGGTACGACCGACGCGAGAATCGATCTCCACACGCACAGCCGCGCCTCGGACGGCGAGTTCCCCGCCGCCGAGGTCGCCGAGCGCGCGCGGGCGGCCGGGCTCGGCGTGTGGGGCCTTTGCGATCACGACACCGTCGCCGGGCTCGAGGAGGCGCGCGCGGCAGCCGACCGGGTGGGCGTCCGGCTCGTCCCGGGCATCGAGCTCTCCGCCTTCCTCGACTCGAAGGAGATCCACCTCCTCGGCCACTTCATCGATCCCGTCCACCCGTCGATGAAGAGCTTCGAGGATTTCCTCGCCGTACGCCGCCGCGTCCGCATGCAGCAGATCGTCGAGAAGCTCGCGGCGCTCGGCGTGCGCCTGCGGGTCGAGAACATCGAGAAGTGGAGTGGCGGGAAGACGATCGGGCGCCCGCACGTCGCGCGCGCGATCGTGGAGACCGGCGTCGTCGGCAGCGTGAAGGAGGCGTTCGACCGCTACCTCGGCGAGGGGCGGCCCGCGTACGTGCAGCGCTACCGCCTCGAGGCGGACGAGGCGGTCCGGCTCGTGCGCGGCGCGGGCGGGACGACGACGATCGCGCACCCCGGCGTCTCGAAGCTCGAGCGCCACGAGCTCGTCCGGCTCCGCGCGGCGGGCGCGGACGGGCTCGAGGTCCTCCACGTCGACCACGTCCCCTCCCAGCGCGAGAAGTACCTCCGGATCGCGGACGAGCTCGGCCTCGTCCCCACGGCCGGCTCGGACTACCACGGCGTCTCCGTCTCGCCCGATCGGAAGCTCGGCGACGTGACGATGCCGCCGGAGGACCTCGCGCGGCTCGAGGCCCGTCGCCCGTAGCATGACGACGGGGACCGCGCCCGCGGTGGTCGATCCCGCGCCCTCCCGCTCCGTTCGCCGCGCCCTCGCCGCCGCCGCGCCCGCGCTCGCCGTCGTCGCGCTCGGCGCGCTCGCGCACGCGACCTCGCTCGACGTCCCGCTCCAGTTCGATGACGTCCCGAACATCGTCGACGAGCCGGCCGTCCACGCGACCGATCTCTCCCCGGGCCAGCTCGCGCGCGCCGCGGGGGGCTTCCCGCTCGGGAGGTGGCTCGCGCGCGGCTCGTTCGCGGTGAACCACGCGATGCACGGGCTGCGCCCCGCCGGCTACCACGTCGTGAACGTCGCCCTACACCTCGCGGCCGCGCTCCTCGTCCTCGCGGTCGCGCGGCGCATCCTCGACGCGCTCGCGGGCGCGCAGGAGGGCGCGGGCGGGGCGGCGCTCCGGCTCGACGGCGCCGACCGCCGGCGCGCCGCGGCGATCGCGGCGGTCCTCTTCGCGGTCCACCCCGTCCACACGCAGGCGGTGACGTACGTCGTCCAGCGGATGACCGTGATGGGCGCGCTGTTCGCGCTCCTCGCGCTGTGGCTGTGGCTCGGGGCGCGCGTCCGGCGCGGCGGCGCCCGCGCGTGGCGCGCCGCCGGCGCCGGGGTCTCGACCTGGCTCGCGGTCTCCTGCAAGGAGAACTACGCCGTCGTCCCCGCCCTCGTCCTCCTGCTCGAGTGGGTGCTCGATCCGGCGCTCGGGGCCCGGCTCCGCGCCTCGTGGCGGGCGTGGACCGCGGCGGGCGCCGCCCTCGCGGCCGCGGCCGGCGCGCTCGTCTGGGCGTACGCGCCGGTCCTCCGCCACGAGGCGGCGCGGTTCGCGCTCTCGCCCGGCGTCAGGCTGCTGTCGCAGGGGAGGATCCTGCTCCACTACCTGTCCTTGCTCGCGCTGCCGCTCCCGGGGCGGCTTCACGTGGACTACGCCTATCCGCCCTCCACCGGGCCGTTCACCCCCGTGACGACGCTGCCCGCGCTCCTCGCCGTCGCCGGGCTCGTCGGGCTCGCGGTCTGGTCGCGCCGCCGCGCGCCGCTCGTCGCGCTCGCGATCGGGTGGTTCCTCGTCGCGCTCTCGATCGAGCAGTCGGTCCTCCCGATCGACCTCGTCTTCGAGCATCGGATCTACTTCGCGGGGATCGGGCTCCTGCTCCTCGCCGCGGCGGCGCTCGTCCGCCTCGTCCGCGTGCCGCACGCGGGCGCGTGGGTCGTCGCGGCGCCGCTCGCGGCGCTGCTCGTCGCCGGGACCTGGGCGCGGAACGCGCGCTGGCAGGATCCCGCGCTCCTGTACGGCGACGAGGCGGGGAACAGGCCCCGCGCCGCGCGCGGCCTCCTGAACGTCGGCGCGACCTACCGAGCGCGCGGCCAGCTCGACGAGGCCGAGCGGGTGCTCCGGCGCGCCGTCGCCCTCGCGCCGGACGACGCGGGCGCGTACGTGAACCTCGGGAACGTCGAGCTCGATCGCGGACGGCTCGCGGAGGCGGAGGGCTGGTACCGCGAGGCGCTCGCGCGCGAGCGGCGCCTCCCGGACGCCTGGTACGACCTCGGGATCCTGCTCACGCGCAAGGTCCAGCTCGCCGAGGCGATGGACGCGTACCGCCAGGCCCTCGCCGCGGACGCGACCTACACGAGCGCGCGCGTGAACCTCGCGCTCCTCCAGCACCGGACCGGCGATCGCGCGGGCGCGCTCGCGACGCTCGACGAGGCGCTGCGGCTCGACGCGGGCTCGGTCTCGGCGCTCGCGAACCGGGCAGTGCTCCGGGTGGTCGCGCGGCGCGGCGCGGAGGCGCTCGACGACGCGCGGCAGGCGGTGCGGCTCGGCGGGGAGCGGCCCGTCCCGTGGATCGTGCTCGCCCAGGTGCACCTCGCCGCGGGACGCCGCGTGGAGGCACGCGAGGCGGTCGCGCGCGCGCTGCGCATCGACCCGGGCAACGCGGACGCGCGCGAGCTGATGGACGGGATCTCGGGGCGGTGAGCGCGGCGAGCGCAGGGGCAGCCGAATGAGGCTGCCCCGGCCCCCAGGGGGCCCCAATGATGAGCGCGGCTTCGCCGCGGGTGCGGATCTCGAGCGAGAGGGGGGCTCGGGGGGGCACGAGGTCCGGGGGCCGTCAGGCTCCCCGGATCGAGTGTCCCCCCGCCAAGAAGAACGGCCCGGCCGGCGATCGCCGACCGGGCCGCGTCGAGAAGGCCTCTGCCGCTAACCGCGGAACAGGTGCAGCGACGACTCCGTCCACTCGATGAGCGGCGTCCACCAGATCCCGAAGACGAGGACGAAGGCGGAGGCCGCACCGATGAGGACCTGATAGCCCACCCGCGAGCGCATCGGCGGGGCGTCCACCACGTACGGCGGGTCGATGAACATCGCCCGGACGATCCGCATGTAGTAGTAGAGCGACACCGCCGTGTTGAGCGCGCCGACGAGCGCGAGCATCCCGTACCACACGCCGCCCGGGCCGCCGATCCGCTCGAAGACCGCGTAGAACAGGTACCACTTGCCGGCGAACCCGGCGAACGGCGGCAGGCCCGTGAGCGAAAACAGGAAGATCGCGAACGACACCGCAGCGAGCGGGTGGCGCTTCGCGAGCCCCTTGTAGTCGAGGATCGACTCCGAGCCGGTCGCCTCCGCGACGATGATGACGACGACGAAGGCGCCGACGTTCATCACGAGGTACACGAGCATGTAGATCATGACGGCCTGGATCCCGCGGCCGGAGACCGCGGAGAGGCCCATGAGCGTGTAGCCCGCGTGCGCGATGGATGAGTACGCGAGCAGGCGCTTTAGGTTCGTTTGCGCGAGCGCGGTGAAGTTGCCGAGCGTCATCGTGACCGCCGCGACGATCCCGACGACCGCGGGCCACGGGATGCCCGCGAGCGCATCGGAGAACGCGGCGGGCCCGCTGCCCGCCGGGCCGGCGAGGGCGGAGTGGAAGAAGCGCAGGGCGAGCGCGAACCCGGCGGCCTTCGGGCCCACCGAGAGGAACGCGGTGAACGGCGTCGGAGCGCCCTCGTACACGTCCGGGCACCACATGTGCCAGGGCACCGCCGCGACCTTGTAGCCGATGCCGGCGGTGACGAAGACGATCGCGACGACGAGCGCGATCTTCGTCCCCGCGAGCGACGCGCCGACCGCCTGGACCGCCTGGATCCGCGACGCGAGCTCGAAGAGGCTCGTCGTCCCGGTGAGGCCGTACAGGTAGCTCATGCCGAAGAGCATGACGCCCGAGGCGACGCCGCCGTAGATGACGTACTTCAGCGAGCCCTCCGCGGCCTTGCGATCGCCCTTGCGGAAGCCGGCGAGCACGTAGCTCACCATCGAGACGAGCTCGATGGAGAGGTAGACCATGAGGAGGTCGGTCGCGCTCGCCATCATGAACATGCCGAGGATGATGGCGACGAGCAGCGCGTAGAACTCGCCGATGCGGCGGGAGGGGAAGTCCTTCCCCTGGGAGGCGACGAACACGGTGAGCGCGCCCGCGCCGAGGAAGAGCCACTTGAAGAAGATCGCGAACGCGTCGTTCGCGAGCATCCCGTTGAACAGCGCCTGGCCGTCGGCGGGCTGCCGCGCGAGGAGCACGGCGGTGACGCCGAGCACCGCAAGCGCGCCCGCGGTCAGGTAGGCGACGCGGGCCGCGCTCTTCTTCCAGAAGAGGTCGATCACGAACAGGACGAGCGTCCCGAACGTGAGCGCCATCTCCGGCTGGAACCAGAGCGCGGAGCGCAGGTTTTCCGTTACGAGGGGGAGGAGGGATTCCATCTCGTGGGCTCGGTCCCGGCCTTACAGCGGCCGGAGGTTCTGGATGAGCGCGTGCAGGGTCAAGTTGATCGGCCCGAGGATCGCCTGCGGGTAGAAGCCGAGGACGATCGCGATGGCGCCGAGCGGGTACAACGTGAGCCGCTCGCGCCAGTTCAGGTCCGGGAAGCCCTTGTACGCGGGATTGAGCTTGCCGAGGAACATCCGGTGGATGGCCCACAGGTAGTAGGCCGCCGTGATGATGACGCTCGTCGCCGAGATGATCGTGTAGACGGTGAAGACCGGGAACGAGCCCGAGAACACCATGAACTCGGAGATGAAGCCCGCGAGCCCCGGCAGGCCGAGCGAGGCGAAGAAGGCGAGCCCCATGATCGCGGAGTACTCAGGCAGCTCCTGCGCCAGGCCGCCGAACTTGGCGATCTCGCGGTGGTGGGCGCGGTCGTAGATCACGCCCACGATGAGGAACAGCATCGGGCTGATGATGCCGTGGGTGAATAGGTTCAGCACCGCGCCGGAGATGGCCGCCGGGGTGAAGGCCGCCATCCCGAGGAGCGAGAAGCCCATGTGCGAGACGGAGGAGTACGCGATGAGCTTCTTGAGGTCGGTCTGGCCGAGGCAGACGAACGCGGCATAGACGATGTTGATGACGCCGAAGATCGCGATGGCGTTCGCGGCCCACATCGTCGCGTCCGGCAGGATCGGGTAGTTGAAGCGGAGGATGCCATAGATGCCCATCTTCAGGAGGACGCCGGCCAGGATGACGGAGACCGGGGTCGGGGCCTCGACGTGGGCGTCGGGCAACCAGGTGTGGAACGGGAACATCGGGATCTTGATGGCGAACCCGATGAAGAGGCCGATGAAGGCCACCTTCGAGAAGTCCATCCCGAGGAGCGAGAGGTTCCGGAAGACCCCGGCCTGGCCCTGCCGCGCGAGCTCGACGAGGTTGAAGGTGTGGCCGGTCGACATGCTCCCGTCGGCGAGCAGCGCGGCCTGCGAGTTGTAGTAGATGCCGATGATCGCGAGGAGCATCAGCACGGAGCCGGCGAGGGTGTAGAGGAAGAACTTGATGGCCGCGTATTCCTTGCGCGGCCCGCCCCAGATGCCGATGAGGAAGTACATCGGCAGGAGCATGACCTCCCAGAACACGTAGAAGAGGAACATGTCGAGGGAGACGAAGGTCCCCATCATGCCGGTCTGCAGGAGCAGCAGCATGACCATGTAGCCGGGGACCATCCGCACGGAGAAGTGCTTCGGGTGGTGCGGGTCGTCATGGCCGTCGTCGACCATCCCCGCCATCTCGCCCGCCTTCGCGCCCGACCACCAGGGCATCGAGGCGATGGTCGCGATGAAGGAGACGAGCCCGGAGAGCAGCACCATCGAGATCGAGAGCCCGTCGACGCCGACGAAGTACTCGACGTTGAAGGAGCGGATCCAGACGAAGTGCTGCTGGAGCTGCGCGCCGGCCTTCGAGCCGTCGAACATGCTCCAGGCGTAGATCGCCGCGACGAACGACAGGCCGCTCGTGACGAGCGCGATCCAGCGCGCCGCCTGGTCGACCGTCTTCTTCGGCAGCTTGGCGAGGAACTTCACGACCAGCAGCGCGGCGATCGCCGCCGCGCCGATGAGCGGGAAGAAGGTGGCCCAGCTGAGGACGTTCCCTGCGGTGAACATGCGTCGCTCCTTCGGTTACTGGATGAGGAAGTTGAGCAGGACCACCACGAGCGCGCCGCCAAGCGCGCCGTAGAGGTAGGTCTGGATCCGGCCGGTCTGGATTCCGCGCAGCGACCTGCCGAAGCCGAGGGTTCCGGCCGCGAACGCATTCACCGCGCCGTCCACGAGGTACCTGTCGATCGCGGCGTCGAACCGGCCGAGGGACCGGCCGACCGCGCCGGCGAAGTTCACGAGCCCGTCGAGGATGGTGCCGTCGAACCGGCTGAACGCGCGCGCGACCCAGACCGCCGGCTTGAGAACGGTGGCCGCGTAGAGCTCGTCCACGTAGTACTTGTCGTAGACGACCGTCCAGATCCCGGCGAAGCGCTCCTTCAGCGAGGCGGGGACGGTGCTGCGCGCGTCCTTGTAGAGGACCATCGCGAAGAACCAGCCCACCGTGCCGGCGAGCACGCCGATGCCCTGGAACGCGAACTCCATCCAGGGCGGCTTCTCGGCGAACGCGATCCCCTCCGCGAGCGCGGGCGCGAGCCAGTGCTCGAGGAGCGGGGCCCGGTGCGTCCACGCCGTCGGGATGCCGAGGAACAGGGTGAGGAAGGAGCCGAGCGCGAGGAGCGAGAGGACGAGCGTGATGGTCCAGGGCGACTCGTGCGGCGTGCCGCCGTGGTGCCCGCCGTGGGCGTGCGCGCCGTCGTCCTGCGCGGCCGCGTGATCGTCGTGGCCGTGCCCGTGGCCCGCGTGCGAGGCCGCGGCGTGTGCCGGGGCGGCGTGAGAGCCGTGGGCGGGCGCGGGCGCGGGGTGGCCGTGCGCGTGGCCGTCCGCGTGGACGGCGCCGTCGGAGGCGTGAACCGCGACCGAGGTCGCCGACATGGCCGTCGCCGTCGCCGCGTGCGGGTCCTCGTTGTGCTCGTCGTGGTGGCCCTCGCCGCCGCGGTACGCGCCGGTGAAGGTCATGTAGTACGAGCGGAACATGTAGAAGCTCGTCCCGGTCGCCGTGACGATGCCGATGAGGTAGATGAGCCCGCCGAGCCACGGCGTCGGGTGGCCGAAGAGCGCGAGGTGCTCGGAGGTGAACGCCTTCCAGAGGATCTCGTCCTTCGAGTAGAAGCCGTTCATCCACGGGAAGCCGGCGATCGCCCAGCAC
>DASWEI010000015.1:0-1897 GCA_036394835.1 Anaeromyxobacter sp.
ACGGCAGCTCCTGCCGCCGCCGCGCCAGCTCGTCGCTGCGCCGCGTGAGCTCCTTCTCCGCCTCGAGCAGCTCGAGCCGCGCTGCGAGCCACTCCTTCCGTGTCCCGGTCATGTGCTTCGTCATCGCCCTTGTCTCCTTCCTGTCGTTACATCGGGAGCGTCAGCCTGCTCCCTTGTCGGCAGGGCTCAGCCCCTGCGCAGGACCAGAAATAGCGACCGCCGAAGCGGGGCGGGAGTAACAACGGCGACGGGGTTAGGATCAGACGATGGATTCCTCGATCACGGCGGCAGGGAGCGCGCTGCGCGCGGGGGATCCGCTCGGCGCGCTGAAGCGCGTCGCCCTGCGGGACGACCCGGCGGCCCTCGCGCTGCGTGGGATCGCGATGGCCCAGCTCGGGGACCTGGGGCGGGCGCGGGAGCTGCTGCGACGGGCGGCGCGGGGCTTCGGGCCGCGGGAGACGGTAGGGCGGGCGCGCTGCCTGACGGCAGAGGCGGAGGTGGCGCTGGCGGCGCGCGATCTCGCCTGGCCGCCGCGGGCGCTGACCGAAGCCCTGCGCACGTTCGCCGCTCACGGCGATCAGGAGAACGCGGCCCACGCCCGGCTGCTGCAGATCCGGCGCCTCTTGCTGCTCGGCCGGGTCGACGAGGCGGACGGCGCGTCCGCTACGCTCGAGCTCGGCGCCGGGCCCGCGAGGCTCGCGGCCGTCGCCGCCCTGGTCACCTTCGAGATCGCGCTCCGCCGGGGGCGAGCCGAGCAGGCGCGCGAGGCCCTTGCCGGCGCGCGAGAGGCGGCGGCGCGGTCGGGCATCGGGGCGCTGTGCGCGGAGGTCGAACAGGCGGGACGGACCCTCGTCCTGCCGGCGGCGCGTCTCGTCGCCGCGGGCGAGGCGCGGTCCCTGACCCTGGCCGAGGTAGAGGCGCTGCTCGCCTCACCGGACCTGGTCGTCGACGGCTGCCGGCGGGCGGCACGCCGCGGAGAGCGGGTCGTGCGGCTCTCGCGCCGGCCCGTGCTGTTCGCGCTGCTGTGCGGTCTGGCGGAGGCGTGGCCCAGCGAGGCGGCGCGCGAGGACCTGATCGAGCGCGCGTTCGGCGCGCGCCGGACGAACCCGTCCCACCGCGCGCGCCTGCGGGTCGGGATGGGACGCCTGCGCCACGAGTTGCGGCCGCTCGCCGAGGTCCGGGCCACCGCCGGTGGCTTCAGCCTCGTGGCGCGAGAGGCGGGCACGGTACGGCTGCTGGCGCCCCCGATCGAGAGCCCCGACGCCGCCGTCCTGGCGCTGCTCGCCGATGGCGAGGCCTGGTCGACCTCGGCGCTGGCGCTGGCCCTGGGGTCCAGCCAGCGGACGGTGCAGCGGGCCCTGGTCGCCCTCGAGGAGGCCGGCCAGGTGCGCGCGCTGGGCCGCGGCCGCTCCCAGCGCTGGCTCTCCGCGCCAGTGGCCGGATTCGCGACGACCTTGTTGCTCCCGGTCTCCGACAGATTCGGGTAAGCAAAGAGAAAGGAGCAGGCGATGGGCAAGGAGAGCGACACAGCTCAGCCGGCCGAGATCGTGCGCGAGTACGGGCCCTTCTCCGGCGCACCGCAGGTGCACGGCGTCAGCTTCGACGGCAGCCTGGTCTGGTTCGCCAGCGGCGAGAAGCTGCAGGCCTTCGAGCCGGCGAGCGGCAGGATCGTGCGCGCCCTGGACGTCGCCTGCGATGCCGGGACGGCCTTCGACGGCCGGCACCTCTTCCAGATCGCGGGCGACCGCATCCACAAGATCGATCCCGCGACCGGCGAGGTCCTGTCGACGATCCCGGCCCCCGGCGGCGGGCGTGACTCGGGGCTGGCCTGGGGCGAGGGTACGCTGTGGGTCGGGCAATACCGCGACCGGAAGATCCACCAGATCGATCCCGACAC
>DASWEI010000016.1:0-23457 GCA_036394835.1 Anaeromyxobacter sp.
CGGGAAATTGGGGCCCGTCGTCGAACGAGAGCTCGCGGGTGGCCGGAAGCCGATCTCGTCACGGCGCTTCCTCTTCGAGGACACGCCTCGGCCGCCGCACTCCTCGTTGCCCAATCCCGTTCACCCTCGGGCTCGTCTCCCTCGCGCATACGCGCTCTTCGTACCGGCGCCCCACTTCGTCGAGATGTGCCGAATCACGAGGCTCAGACAGTCCTCACGGCGCAGAACGGCTGCCCAAGCCGCGCGCGCACGATCGTAGGAAAGTTGCGCCTCCGCGATGCGGCGCCAGCGGCGCCCCGGCCGGCTTCGCTGCGGCTCTGCGGCCGCGCCCGCGAGCTGACTCGAACCGTGCGGTTCGGCCGCTACCGCGAGCCGCGGCCGCCCCGCGACGACCCGCCCGAGCGGCCCTTCGTGCTCGACTTCCGGCCCCCGCGCGACGAGGCGCCGCGCGAGGAGGTGCCGCGTGCGCCCCGCCCGCCCGTCCGGCCTCCGGTCGTGCGCGCGGCCTGGGGCGGCGCCGTCTGCCGCCGCCCGCCGCCGCGAGAGGTCCCCCGCGACGCCTTCGCCGCCGAGCGTGCGGTGCCGCGTGAGGTGCCGGTCGTGCGCGAGGTGCGGGACTTCGCGCCCGCGCCACCGCGCGCCGCACCGGCGCCGCTCCGGGACCGGGCGCTCGCGCCCGCGCGCGCTCCGCGGGATCCGCCTCGCGCCGACGCGCGGCCCCCTTGCTCCTGCCGCCGCGAGGTCCGGCGTCCCTGGGCGCGCGCCGCCGCGGTCTCGCGGGCGACGAGCTTGTTGAAGTTCGAGCGCTGTCCGCCCGCGGTCTCGTCCTCGTAGACGAGCGCGAGTCCGGCGTCGTCGAACTTCTGGAACCACTCGTCCCACGAGATCCGCCGCAGCGAGCCCTCGCCCGAGTACCCCGGGAAGTCGATCCGGATGATGCCCGTCTGCCCCTCGCGGGCGGTCGCTTCCACCTCGGCGGGCCAGCCCCCGCGCTCCTCTGCCCACCTGCGGATCGTCTCGTGATCCGTCGTCGTCTTCGACACCTGCTGCGCCATGTGGTCGTCCTCCTGGACGCGTGAATGGTGTACATGCCCCGCGCCCTGCGGGAGGCCGCCTGGTCCGGCGTCGCTGCGGGGGGCCCGCGGCCGGGCGGAGCCGCGGTTGGACGTGCGCTGCGCCCGCCCGATCGGCCGCGCTCGGCTCGCCCGCACCGCGGCCGCATCGGAACGCTTGCCCCCGACGCGGGGGTGACCGAATATCCGCGGACCTTTCCACGGGAGGTCACCTCATGCGCCGCATCCTGCTCGCCGTCGCGCTCGCCGCGTTCGTCCCGGTCCTCGGCCGCGCTGCCGAGAACCCCTGGGACATCGCCAAGAGGGCCGCAGGCAGCTCCACCACGGGGAAGCTCGAGAAGGAGGTGAACAAGCGGCTCCTCGAGGAAGGGCGCAAGAACCAGTGCTCGTTCAAGAGCGGGACGGCCGAGCTCGAGAAGGGCTGCGACGCGAAGGCCCAGCGGCTCGCGAAGTCGCTCATCGACGCGAAGAAGAAGCTGAACGCCTCGGGGGTCCAGAACTTCAAGTTCGTCGTCTCGGGGCACACCGACTCGACCGGGTCCGCCGAGAAGAACAAGGCGCTCTCGGCCGACCGGGCCGCGGTCATGGTGAAGCAGCTCGTCGCGAAGGGCATCCCGCCGGGCGACATCGAGTCGGTGGGGATGGGGTCGGAGCAGCCGCTCGAGAAGCCGGACGACACGCCCGCGAAGAAGGCGAAGAACCGGCGGTACGAGGTGCAGGTCAAGCTCTAGAAGCGGGGGGTGCGTGCTCGCATCCGGCGCGTCGGACATCGGTTCCATGATCGCGCTCGCGACGAGCGTGCTGCGCGCCGGGAAGGACTCCGAGCCGGTCCGAAACACGATCGTCCCGGCGCCGGGCCGGCCCGTCGTCGCGCCGCCGCGCCCGCCGGTGCGGCCGCTCGAGACCTAGCTCGACCGCGAGAGCCGCTCGAACTCCGCGCGGTGGCGTCGGGCCTCGGCCTCGCGCCCGATGCGCGCGAGGATCCGGGACGCGTTGAAGTGCGCGTCCGCGAGGGCGGGGTCCGCCTCGAGCGCGCGGGCGTAGGCGAAGAGCGCCTCGTCGAGCAGCCCCTCGTCCTCGAGCGCGACGCCGAGGTTGAAGGCCGCGACGGAGCGGTGGTCGGGCGATGCCGCTGCGAGCCGGTAGTGGACCTCGGCGCCGCGCCGATCGCCGCGCTCGTGCAGCAGCCGCCCGAGGTTCAGGTGCGCGCCGGCGTGGCCGGGGTCGATCTCGAGCGCGCGCCGGTACGCGTCCTCGGCCTCGCGCGGCGCCGCGTTCTCGAGGTCGCAGCCCCAGCGGTACCACGCGTCGGAGTCGAGCGGCGCGCCGGCGCGAACGGCGGCGTGCACGACGGGCGTGACGCGCCGGGCGAGGTCGCCGAGGTCGAAGTCGAGCAGCACCTGGCCGGTCTCCGGGTGCCAGCGCGCGCCGCCGTCCTGCACGACGACCTGTTCGCCGTCCGCCGAGACCCGGACCGCCGCGAGCGGTCGCCCGTCGGGAAGCTGTCGCCGCAGCGACTGGAGCGCGCGCCGGACGCGCGCCTTCGGGACGCGCGCGTGGACGAGGCCGGCGGCCGCGCGGAGCAGCACGAGATCCTGGAACGAGAAGCGAAGCTCGTTCCGCGGCCCTCTGCGCGGCGCGACGAACCCCGCGCGCGCGAGGCGGCGCACCTCCGCGAGCGGGAGATCGAGCACCCTCGAGACGTCGCGCGACCGGTAGCCCCACACGGCCCGCGGAGCTTACCTCGGGGGTCCGTCAGTGGACCCCCGCGGCTACTTCCTCCCGGTCGCCTTCGTCCGCTCGGCCGGCCGCGCAGGCTTCGGGGGCTTGCGGTCGTTCGCGGGCGCTACGGGGGCGCGCGCGGCACCCGCAGGCGCGTTCGACCCGGCCCGCTCCGACGCCGCGAGGCTCGCCTTCAGCGCCTCCATGAGGTCGATCACCTGCCCCTGCGGCTCGGCGGGCGCGACGGCCTGGATCTGCTCGCCCTGCACCTTCCGCTCGATCGCTTCGAGGACCCGCTGCTTCACCGAGTCCTCGTAGCGCTCCGGATGGAACCCCTCCGTGCTCGTCTGCTCGATGAGCCGGAGCGCGAGCTGCACCTCGGGCTCCTTCAGCTCGATCTCGTCGAGCGGGATCTCGTCCGGGGACCGGACCTCGTCGGCGTAGTGGAGCTGCTGCAGGACGAGCCGCCCGGCGCGCGCGCGGATGAGCACGAGGTACTGCTTGCCTCGCGCGGCGTAGCGGGCGAGGGCGGCCTTCCCGGCGCGCTCGAGCGCGAGCGCGAGGAGCCGGTACGCCTTCGCGCCGCCCTTGTCCGGGCCGAGGTGGTACGCGCCGTCGAAGTAGATCGGGTCCACCTCGGAGGCGGAGACGAACTCGGCGATGTCGATGGTCTGGGTGGCGATCTCGTCGAGCGCCTTCAGCTCAGCCGGCGTGAAGGTGACGTACCGGTCCTTGGAGACCTCGTATCCCTTCACCATGTCCTCGCGCTCGACCTTCTCGCCGTCCTTCGCGCAGACGTAGTGCTGCTTCAGGCGCGAGCCGTCCTTCGCGTGGAGGAGGTTGAACGACACCGTCGCCGCGGTCTGCGCCGCGGGGTAGAGGCGGACGGGGATCGTCACGAGCCCGAACGAGATCGTCCCGGTGGCGATGGAGCGAGGCGCCATCCCGCCGTTATAAGCGCGGGAGGCCCCGTGGCCTGCGGATCCGCCCGTGCCCGATCGGCTCGACCGCTATCGCGAGAAGCGCGACCCCGACCGCACCCCCGAACCGTTCGGGGGCGAAGGACCCTCGCGGCGCGACCTGCTCGCGCCGCGCCTGTTCGTCGTGCAGAAGCACGCAGCCCGCCGGCTCCACTGGGATTTCCGCCTGGAGCTCGACGGCACGCTCCGGAGCTGGGCCGTTCCGAAGGGGCCGTCGTACGACCCGAAGGACAAGCGGATGGCGGTCGAGGTGGAGGACCACCCGATCGAGTACGCCGACTTCGAGGGGACGATCCCGGCCGGGAACTACGGCGCGGGTGCGGTGATCGTCTGGGACCGCGGCACCTGGCGACCGCTGTCGGATCCCCGGGCGGGGCTCGAGAAGGGGAAGCTCGTGTTCGAGCTCGCCGGGTACAAGCTCCGCGGCGAGTGGACGCTCGTCCGGACCCGCCGCGACGGAGGCAAGCAGCAGTGGCTCCTCATGAAGCACCGGGACGCGCTCGCCGGGCCGGGGCGGGAGGTGCTGCAGGAGTCGGTCCTCTCGGGCCTGCTCCTCGAGGAGCTCGCGGCGGGGGTCGAGCGGGCGGCGGGCGCCGTCGCGGAGGCGCGGCGCCTCGGCGCGCGCGCCGGGCGCGGCGGGTGGGGCCGCACGAGTCTCGCGACCGACGCCGGCGCGCCGCCCGCAGGCGCGGGGTGGCTCTTCGAGCCGCGCTACGACGGGTACCGCGCGCTCGCGCGGCGGAGCGCAGGGAGCGCAGGGAGCGCGGAGCTGCGCTACGCGGGCGGCGGCGACGCGACGGGCCTCTTCCCGGAGGTCATCCGCGCGGTCGAGAAGCTCGGCGAGGGCGCGCTCCTGGACGGCGAGCTCGTCGTCCTCGACCCGGACGGCCGCCCCTCCGCGGCGGCGCTCCGCGAGCGGGCGGCGCTCGCGCGGCGCGCCGACGTCGCGCGCGCGTCGCTCGAGCGGCCCGCGACCTTCTTCGCGTTCGATCTCCTCGCGCTCGGCGGGCTCGACCTGCGCCCGCTCCCGCTCCGCGATCGCAAGCGGCTCCTCGCCGCGATCGTGCCGCGGCTCGGCGCGCTGCGGTTCGCGGACCACGTCGAGGGGCACGGGGAGGCGCTGCTCCGCGAGGTGGAGTCGCGAGGGCTCCCGGGCGTCGTCGCGAAGCGGGCCGACGCGCCGTACCGCCCCGGGCGCTCGCCGTCGTGGCAGGCGGTCCGCGCCGCCGGCGCGCCTCGCACCCGCGTCGCGGCGCCGCCGCCGGAGGCGCCGGCCGCGCGCCGCGAGCCGCCGCGGGTCCAGGTGACGAACGCGGAGAAGGTCTTCTTCCCCGCCGAGGGGATCACGAAGGGCGAGGTCGTCGCGTACTACCGGGAGATCGCGCCGTTCATGCTGCCGTGGCTGAAGGACCGGCCGATCGTGCTGACGCGCTTCCCCGACGGGATCGAGGGGAAGAGCTTCTTCCAGAAGGACGCGCCCGACTGGCGCCCGGAGTGGCTCCGCACCGTGAGGCTCCGGAACGAAGACGGTCGCGACCTCGACCACTTCCTCGTGGACGACGCGGACGGGCTCGCGTGGATCGCGAACCTCGGGGTCATCCCGATCCACGTGCACGCGAGCAGGGCGGGGGCGCTCGACCGGCCGGACTGGTGCGTCGTGGATCTCGACCCGAAGGAAGCGCCGTTCGGCGACGTGGTGCGGCTCGCGCGGGCGCTCCACGATCTCTGCGACGCCGTCGGGCTGCCGAGCCATCCGAAGACGACGGGGCAGCAGGGGCTGCACGTGCTCGTCCCGCTCGGGAGGCAGCTCACCCACGCCCAGGCGCGGACGCTCGGGGAGCTCCTCGCGCGCGCCGTCGAGCGGGAGCACCCGCGGATCGCGACGACCGCGCGCGCGATCGGCGCACGGGGCGGCCGCGTCTACCTCGACTTCATGCAGAACGGCGCCGGGAAGACGATCGCCGCGCCGTACGCGGTGCGGCCGCGCGCCGGGGCGCCCGTCTCGACGCCGCTGCGCTGGAGCGAGGTGGACCGCCGACTCGATCCGGCGCGCTTCACGATCCGGACGGTGCCGGCGCGCGCGCGGCGCCTGCGGAGCGATCCACTGCTCCCGGTGCTGTCCGAGGCCCCGGACCTGCTCGCCGCGCTCGAGCGGCTGCGCGGGCTGCTCCGGACCGGCGCCCCGCCGGACGCGCGCGGCCGCTAGCAGGGCCGGCGACCGGGATTGCCAATCTCGCGCTCGACACGAGAAACGCGTGGACAATGGGCCAGGATTCACTATGCTTCGCAAACCCGACAAGGAGCAATCCGATGCCCCGTCCCGCCCGTACCGCCTCGATCGACGACATCCTCCGCGAAGCCGCGCACAAGGTCGCCTCCCGCGTCTCCGCCGCAATCGCGCGGCAGGTCGGGGAGATGGTGCAGGCGCGGCTCCAGGCCGAGCTCGCCAACGGCGCGGGCCCGCGCCGCGCCTCGCCCGGGCGCCGCCGCCGTCCGCGCGGCGCGATCACGCGCTGGGTCGCCGACGTCCGCGCGCGCCGCGTCCCGAACTTCGTCATCGAGTCCACCGGCCTCGACACGAAGAAGAAGATCGTCGCGAAGTACGGGCCGAACGCGGCCTTCGAGATGGGCAAGCCGCCGCCCAAGACGAAGGGCTAGCGCTCAGGAGCGATCGACGAGCCCGGCGAGGTGGCCGCCGCGCTCGAGGGCGCCGGCCGCGCGTTCGACGTCGGCCTCGCGCACCCAGAACCCCGCGGCGCGTCGCGCCGAGCCGAGCGCCGTTCGCGCCCAGAGTTCCTCCACCTCGACGGCGAAGTCCACCCCCTCCGCCGTGAGCGCGTCCTCGATCGCCTCCGCCTCGGCGAGCGCCGCGGCGAGGTAGACGCGGACGATCTCGGTCCCCTCCTCGAAAGACTCCATCCCGACCTGGGCCACGGGTGCCTCCGCGCTCAATCTAACCCGCCGGACGGCGCCGCTGCGCTATCCTCGTCGCGCGATGACGTTCCCAGCGACCCTCGCCGTCGGCCCCGCCCTCGCCGCCGCCGCGCACCCGCTTTTCGAGCGGCACCTGCCCGCGCCGCTGCTCGCCGAGGGGCCGCGCGGGCTCCACTGGTGGCAGTGGCTCGCCATCCCGGTCTTCCTCGCGGTGGCGCTCGTCGCGGGCGCCGCCCTCGGGTGGCTGACCCGCCGCGCCCTCGGCCACCTCGCCGCTCGGACCGAGGCGACCTGGGACGACGCGCTCCTCGCGCGGATCGCGCGCCCGCTCGGGGCGCTCTGGGCCATCGCGGTCTTCACGGGACTCGAGCCGTGGCTCGACCTCGACTCCGGCTCCGCGCTCGTCCTGCACCACGTCCTGCGCGCCTCGACCTACCTCGTCTTCTTCTGGGCCGGCTTCCGCTCCCTCGACGTGGCGTTCGACGTCGCGGGCGCGGCGCCGTGGACGAAGGTGAACGCGAGCCTCGCCGGGCTCCTGCCGCTCGGCCGGAAGATGGCGAAGATCGCCCTGCTCGCGCTCGGGCTCGTGTCCGTCCTGAACGAGCTCGGGTTCCAGGTCGCGAGCCTCGTCGCGGGGCTCGGGATCGGCGGCATCGCGCTCGCGCTCGCGGCGCAGAAGACCGTCGAGAACCTGTTCGGCTCGGTCGCGCTCGGGGTGGATCAGCCGTTCCGCGTCGGCGACTTCGTCAGGATCGAGGACGTGCTCGGCACGGTCGAGACCATCGGGATGCGGTCCACCCGGATCCGGACGCTCGACCGGACGATCGTCACGTTCCCGAACGGCAAGCTCGCCGACACGAAGGCCGAGACGTTCGCCGCGCGCGACCGGCTCCGCCTCGGCGTGAACCTCGCGCTCTCCTACGGGACGACGTCGGCTCAGGTGCGGAGCGTCCTCGCGAACGTCGAGGCGGCGCTGCGCGCCCACCCGCGGATCTGGCCGGACGGCGTCAGCGTCCGGCTCACGGAGCTCAAGGAGTCGGCGCTCAACATCGAGGTGATGGCCTGGTTCCAATACACCGACTGGGGCGAGTTCACGCGCGAGCGGCAGGAGCTGTTCCTGCGCTTCATCGGGATCGTCGAGGAGGCGGGGACGTCGTTCGCCTTCCCGACGCGGACCGTGCACGTGGTGAGCGAGCCTGAGCGGCGCTGACAAAAAAAGACGGGCCCGGCGAACCGGGCCCGTCGAACTGGTGGAGCTGATCGGGATCGAACCGATGACCTCTAGAGTGCGATTCTAGCGCTCTCCCAGCTGAGCTACAGCCCCACGAGGTCCAGATGGAAACGCTGAGGGACGCTTCCTTAACGGTTTGAGCCACGACGTGTCAAGAGCCGTTTGACTCGCCCCGGACCCCTTGCTAGACCGGACCTTCCCCCATGCCGACTCCCGCGAGACCGCTCAGCGCCGCCGAACTGTCCGCCCTCGAGCACGCCTTCGCGGCCGATCCCGTGTCGGAGGCGTACCGCCCGCTGACCGAGGCGTACCTCGCGATGGGCCGCTACATGGAGGCGATGGTCGTCTGCAAGAAGGGGGTGAAGGCGCACCCCGACGACCCGTCCGCGCGCGTCCTCCTCGCTCGCGTCTACGCGGACCAGGGGAAGGACCGGAAGGCGCTCGACGAGCTTCAGGCGATCCTCGCCGCGTACCCGACCTTCGCCGCGGCGAACCGGATGGCGGGCGTGCTGCACATGCGCATCGGGGAGAGGGAGCAGGGCGAGGCGGCGCTGCGCCGCGCCGCCGACGCCGCGCCCGACGATCCCGAGGTGCGCGCCGCGCTCGCGAAGTACGGCGTCGGCCCCGCCCCGAAGGCCACGCCGCCCGCCATCCCGGTCGCGCAGCGCGTCCCCCCGAGGCCGGGCGCGGCCCGGGCCGTCGCGGCTGCCCCCGTCGACCCGACCGGCATCACCGGCGAGATCCGGATCACCGAGGACGCGCCAATCCCGACGCCCGTCCCGGGCAAGAACGTCGCCTACTCGGAGGAGCTCGCCGAGAAGTACGCGACGCGCGAGTTCACGCTCTCCACCCCCGCGGGCAAGCGCGGCAAGCGGCCCGGCAAGGGTCACAAGCTTCTCTTCACCATCGGGCTCGCGGCCGTGCTCGTCGCGGCGCTCGGCGGCTGGTTCCTCTTCAACAAGTCGCGCAAGGCGACGATCGAGGGGATCGACCGGCTCCTCAAGGAGACGGTGCCGCTCGTCGAGAAGGACACCTACGCCTCCTACGTCGCCGCCGCGGGCAAGACGAAGGAGATCCTGGACCTCGACGACGCCTCCATCGCGGGCCACGCGTTCCTCGCCTACGTGGACGCGATCCGCGCCGGCGAGCACGGCGATGGGGACGCGGTGAAGGCGGAGGCGGTGAAGCACGTCGAGGAGGCGCGCAAGCTCGTGCAGCGCCACTCGCACCTCGTCGCCGCCGAGGCGTACCTCAAGCTGCACGGCGGAGATCCCGCCGGCGCGAGGGAGACGCTCAAGGCGGTCCTCGAGGGGGACGACGCGGCGCAGAGCCCGTTCCTGCAGGGCGCGCTCGGGGCGGTCCTCCTGCGCGAGGGCGATCTCGACGGCGCCCGCGACGTGCTCGGCAAGGCGCAGAAGGCGAGCGCCGGCGACGTGCGGATTGCCTGGCTCCTCGCCGAGCAGTTCCGGCGCCGCGGCGAGGGGTACGAGTCGCAGGCGATGGCCTTCTACGATTACGCGCTCCGCATCAACAAGGACCACCTCGGCTCGATCCTCGGCAAGTCGCTCGTGCTGCTCGCACGCGGGCAGGTGGACGAGGCCGGCAAGGGCGCGCAGTTCGCGCTCGCGCCTCAGGCGGGGGCCTCGAAGCCTCAGCAGGCGCTCGCGTACGCGATCCGCGGCGGCGTCCTCGCGGTGCAGGGCAAGCGCGACGAGGCGGCGGCGGCGGAGCAGGATGCGGCGAAGCTCGACCCGGCGAGCGCGGACATCCCGGCCCTCGTCGGCCTGCGCAGGCTGCGCGGCGGCGACGCCGCGGGCGCGGTCGACGCCCTTCAGCGGGCGGTCGCGATCGACTCGAAGCGCGTCTCGCTCTACGCCGACCTCGTCCGCGCGATGCTCGCGAAGGAGGGCGGCGCGAAGCTCGCGATCGAGACGGTGAAGCGGACCATCACCCGGCTCGGGGAGCACCCGCGCCTCGCGCTCATGCTCGGCGACGCCTACCGCGCCGCCGGCGACGCCGATCTCGCGCAGGGGCAGTACGAGAAGGCCATCCAGCTCGGCCACCCGTTCCCCGACGCGCGCGTCGCGCTCGCGAGGCTCTTCCGCGCGAGGAACAACATCCCCGGCGCGCTCACCGAGCTCGAACAGGCCATCAGCGAGTACGGCCAGGCGAGCGGCGGCGGCGCGGCCACCGCCTTCGTCGAGAAGGCGGAGGCGAACCGCGCGCGCGGCGCGAAGCCCGACGACCTGAAGGCCCTCTTCCTCGAGGCGCTCAAGGCCGATCCGGTGAACTGCGACGCGCTCTGGGGCGCCTCGAAGATCGAGGTCGACCAGGGCAAGCTCTCCGAGGACGGAAAGCGCCGGCTCGAGGCGTTCACGAAGCTCTGCCCGCGCGACCCGCGGGCGCCCGAGGCGGCGAAGCTCGCGGCGAGGTAGGCGGGCGCGGTCGCGGGGCGTCGCCGCGATTACCTTGCGCCGGCCTTCTTCCGCTCCTCCGCCTGCTTCTTGAGGTACTCCCGCTCGACCGCCTCCATGGGGTTGCCCTTCACCGCCTTGGGCTTCCCCTCGGCGCTCCGGGCATCCACGACGTGCACGGCGACCTCGATGCTCCGCGCGCCCTCGACCTCGACGACCGCTGTCGTGTCGCCGGGCCCCGCAGCCCAGAGCTGCCCGCGCCCGTCGCCGCGGCAGATCTCCTCCTTCGCGCAGCGGGAAAGCATCGTGCGGCCGAGCACCGGCGCCCCGGTGTCGTCGAAGGCAGCGACCTGCAGCGCGAGGGGCGCGGGCTCGTCGAGCATCCTGAGCTCCACCTTCTCCGGCGCGACGGTCACCTTTGCGACGACGCGGACGAGGACGGAGAGCTCGGACGTGAGATCGCCCACCGCGCAGGCGATGCGGGCGCTGCCCGGTCCGACCGCCGTGACGACGACGTCGTTCGCAGGACCCGCGACGGTCGCGACCTTCTCGTCCGAGGTCGACCACTTGCAGATCTGGTCAGGGACCGACTTGCCGCTCCTCGCGATGGGCGCGGCGTGCACCTTCGCGGTCTGGCCGCGGATCCCGAAGCGAAGCGAGGTCGGCTGAAGGTCGACGCGGACGGCTTTGTCGCAGGCGACGAGGGCGAGGAGGGCGAGGAGGGCGAAGGGGCGGGAGGTCATGCGGCGCATGGTACTGCGCTCGCGGGGTGCGGGGCGACGGTCGAGCGCGAGCGCCCATTCAGGGCCACGAGGTCGGGGTCGAGGTCGAGGTCCACGACCACGTCCACGTCAGTGCGGGATGCGGTACAGCAGCACGTACACCGCCACGCCGGTCACGGAGACGTAGAGCCAGACGGGAAGGGTTGCGCGCGCGAGCCGCCGGTGATCGGGGAAGCGAGCCCGGAAGGCGAGGAAGAGCGTGCGCAGGATGAGGGGCGCGGCGACGACGGCAAGCACGGTGTGGCTCGCGAGGATCGAGAGATAGACCACCCTCATCGCGCCGCTCCCCGGGAACGCGTGCGTCCCTGTGAGCGCGATCCGCGTCAGGTAGCCGGCGAGGAACAGGAGCGACGACCCGAACGCCGCGAGCATGAGCGCGCGGTGGCGCTCGCGGCGTCCGGCGCGGATGGCGCGGAAGCCGAGCACGAGGAGGACGGCGCTCGTCCCGTTGAGCGTCGCGTTCACCGAGGGGAGGACGTCGGCGACGGTCATGTGCGGGCGGGCCTCCGAGCGACGAAGATGGCGAGGGCGAGCGCCGAGGCCGCGAACAGCGCGCAGAAGGCGAGGTCGCGCGCGGCGGAGCCGGGGAGGACCCCTGGAGCCGAGGGGCCGGCGAGCGCGCGCCGCGCCGCCGAGACCGCGTGCGCGAGCGGGTTCACCCGCAGCGCGGCGGCGAGGGCGGGGTGGCCGTCGGGGGCGGGGAACATCGCTCCCGAGATGACCCAGAGCGGTACGAGCACCGTCATCTGGATCGCATGGTAACCCGCCACGTGATCGAGCCCCCATGCGACGGCGAAGCCGAGCGCGGCGAGGGCGAAGGCGGCGAGCGCGAGCGCGCCGACGAGGAGCGGCCAGTCGATGGAAGCGAAGGAGAACCCGGCCGCCGGCGCGAGCGCGAGGAAGAGCGCGGCCTGCGTGAGCGCCACCGCGGCGGATCCGAAGGACTTGCCGACGACGAGCGCCACCCGCGAGCCCGGCGCCGCCTGCACCGTCTGGAGGAACCCGCGGTGGCGGTCCTCGATGACCGACGCCGTCGTGAAGATGGAGGCGAACAGGACGACCATCAGGACGACACCCGGGTAGAAGAACGAGAGGTAGGGCACGTCCGAGCCCGGCATCCGGAAGGTGCCCGCGAACCCGCCGCCGATGACGAGCCAGAAGATGACCGGCTGCCCGACCGCACCGATGAGCCGCGACGGCTGCCGGAAGAAGCGGACGAGATCGCGCCGGGCGAGGACGACCGCGGTCGCGAGGTCGTACGCGAGCGCGGAATGCGGGAGGGGACGCGGGGGAGCGGTCGCCTTGGACTTCGCGCCGCCTTCGCCGGCGCTACGCTCAGGGTGAGCGGACGTCGCGGCCGGGGTCGCGGTCGGCGTCCGAACGTTCACGGGCGCACCTCCTCCTCGAGCCTCTCGCCCGTGACGGCGAGGTAGGCGTCCGCGAGCGTCGGCCGGCGGAGCGAGACGGCGCGGAGCCGCCCCGGGGGGAAGATCTCCACGATGCGTGGAACGAGCGTGTGGCCCGCCTCGCGCTCCACCGTCACGCCGTCCGGCTGCACCCGCGCCGCGAGCCCGAGCTTCTCGGAGAGAGCGCGCGCGACCGCCTCCGGCTCGTCCGCCTCCACGAAGAGGAGGTCGCCCGAGACGCGCGCCCGCAGCGCGTCGGGCTCCTCGCAGGCGACGACGGCGCCGCGCGCGAGCACCGCGAGCCGATCGCAGTGCTCCGCCTCGTCGGGCCGGTGCGTCGTGAGGACGACCGTGAGGCCGTCGGCGCGCCGGAGCGTCTCGATCCCGTCCCAGAACGCACGGAACGCCGCCGCGTCGAGCCCCACCGTCGGCTCGTCCATCACGAGCAGCTCCGGCGCGTGCACGAGCGAGCGCGCGAGCTCGAGCCGGCGGCGCATGCCGCCGGAGAGCCGCTCCACCCGCTCCTGCGCGCGCGCCGCGAGCCCGGCGCTCTCGAGGAGCCGCGCGATGCGGCTGCGCGCCTCGGCGCGGCGGACGCGGTGGAGGGCGGCGGCGAGCCGGAGGTTCTCCTCCGCGGAGAGCTTTCCGTCGAGGCCCGGCTCCTGGAACACGAAGCCGGCGCGGGCGCGGAGGGCGCGCGCGCCCGGCGCGATCTCGCGGCCGTCGAGGAGGAAGCGGCCGCCGTCCGGGCGCAGGAGCCCTGCGAGGATCGCGAAGAGCGTGGACTTGCCCGCGCCATTCGGTCCGAGGAGGCCGAAGATCTCGCCACGCCGGACCTCGAGCGACACCCCGCGCAGCACCTCGCGCCCGCCGCGGCGGAGCGCGACGTCCTCGACGACGAGGCGGGGCGCGTCGCCCGAAGCGGACGCCGCGGCGGCAGACGGCACGGGAAGCCTCCTACCTCGGCAGCGCGACGAGCGCCGCGAAAAGCAGCGTCAGGTCGACGAGCGTCGCGAGGAAGAGGGTCCTCGCCCAGCGCCCGCCCGTCCGCCCGAGGCCGGAGAGCGCGAGCGCGAGGAGCGCGATCCCGAGCGTCGCCGCGACGACGCCGTAGGCGGGGCCCGCGACGCGGAGCGGCACGAGCGCGAGGGACACCACGAGCAGGAGCAGCGTCGCGGCGGCGATCCACCCGCGCGTCGCCCGCTCGCCATGGACGAGCGCGAACACGCGCAGCCCGCCGCGGGCGTAGTCCTCGGCGAGGTAGATCGAGATCGCGAGGAAGTGCGGCAGCTGCCACGCGAAGAGGAGCGCGAACAGCGCGAGCCCGCCCGTGTCGAGCCGGCCGGTCACCGCCGTCCAGCCCATGAGCGGCGGGATCGCCCCGGGCACCGCGCCGACGAAGAGCGCGAGCGTCGAGCGCTTCTTCATCGGCGTGTAGACGGCGACGTAGACCGCGAGGGCGACGAAGGCGAGCAGCGCGGTGAGCGGATTCGCGACGAACGCGAGCAGGGGCAGGGCGAACGCGGGGACGACCACCCCGAGCGCGAGCGCGACGAACGGCTCGATCCGCCCCGCCGGCAGCGGGCGGTCGCGCGTGCGTCGCATCCGCGCGTCCACGTCCCGCTCGAGCCAGCAGTTGAGGGCGTTCGCCGCGCCGACCACCGCGGCGGTCCCGAGGATCGCGACCGCGGCACGGGCGCCGCCGATCCGCCCCGGCGCGAGCGCGACGCCGCCCGCGGTGGTGAGGACGACGAGCCCGGACAGGCGCGGCTTCGCGAGGAGGACGAGGTCCTTCGCGTACTGGAGCGCCGACGTCTCGGCGCGGGGGTGCGCGGTCGCGACGTTCATGGATGCGCGGGCACCGGAGACGCCGCCGTCGCGGGAAGCAGCCGCGCGGCGAGGTGGACCACGACCGCGAAGAAGGCGACCCCCGCCGGGTCGACGAGCCCTCCAATCACCGCGAGTGCGAGTGCGAAGGCTACGGTCAGGACGGCCAGGCGGTACTCGCGCATGTGCAGGTTCGATAGCGGCGGCTCGCCCGGGGGTCAACGAGCCGTTCGGGGCCCCGCCGTCACGCGTGACCGCGGGGCTACGGCTCGTCCTCCTCCGCCTCGTCCTCGTCGTCGTCGTCGTCCTCGCCGTCCTCGTCCGCGTCGGCCTCCGGGGCGTCCGCCGCCTCGGCGGGCTCCACGGGGGCGACCGGCCGGGCGGGCGCGCGGACGCGCTTCTCGGTGGCGGGCTTCGTGACGGGGCTCTGGCGCTGATCGGCGCCGCACTTCGGGCAGATCGGCTCCGGCTTCTTGAGATCGTAGAAGCGCGTTCCGCACTTGAAGCAGACGTGCTTGTTCCCGAGTTCCTTCGTGGCAGGCATGCGCGTCCTCGAGTCCCCGAGCGAGACGGCGCCATTTATGGCAGGGGGGGCGGGCGCGTCAAAGGAAAACCGTGGCGGTGGCCCCTCCCGTGCGCCGCCGCCCGCGCTCTGGTAAATGGGCCCCTCGCATGGACGATGTCGCCCGACTCGAGAAACGGATCCTCCGCGCCGCCGCGCAGGCGATAACGGACTTCGGGCTCGTCGAGCACGGCGACAAGATCATGGTCGCGGTCTCGGGTGGGAAGGACAGCTACACCCTCCTCCACGTCCTCATGCGGCTGCGCGAGCGCGCGCCGATCGACTTCGACCTCGTCGCCGTGAACCTCGACCAGGGGCAGCCCGGCTACCCGGCCGAGGTCGTCGAGGGGCACCTCCGCGCGGTCGGCGTCCCGTACCGGATGATCGCGCGCGACACCTACTCGGTCGTCCGCCGGCTCGTGCCGGAGGGCAAGACCACCTGCGCGGTCTGCTCGCGGCTCCGCCGCGGCGTCCTCTACCGTGCCGCGATCGAGATGCGCTGCACGAAGATCGCGCTCGGCCACCACCGCGACGATCTCGTCGAGACGCTGCTCCTGTCGGCGCTCTACTCCGGCAGGCTGAAGAGCATGCCGGCGAAGCTCCTCGCGAAGGACGGGAAGAACGTCGTCGTCCGGCCGCTCTGCTACGCTGCCGAGGAGGACATCGCCGCGTTCTCGGCTGCGATGCGCTTCCCCATCGTGCCGTGCGACCTCTGCGGGTCGCAGCCGAACCTGCGCCGCCGCCGCGTGAAGGCGCTCCTCGCCGAGCTCACCTCGGAGCACCGCGCCGTGAAGGGAAACCTGCTCCACGCCCTCGCCCACGTCGTCCCGTCGCACCTGCTCGACCGCGAGCTCCAGCGCGCCGTCGCCCAGGCGACCGGCGAGGACCCCTGGCTCGACGCCGACGCGAGCGACGAGGACTGCGGCGCCGAAGACGTGGTGAAGCTGGACACCCGCGGCTGACCCGCCGCGCGGCGGAATCCGGCGCTGGCCCTTCGCCCCTCCGCGCCGGTAGGATGCGCCCGCGTGGACATCACCTGCGGGCGGTGCCGCCGCTCCTACTTCGTCCCGGACGACCTCGCCCAGGCCCGCACGTTTCGTGCGAAGTGCAGCGGGTGCGGCCACGCCTTTTCGGTGGAGGTGCCGGCGCGCGCCCGCGGGAAGAAGAAGGACGCGCCGCCCCCCGACGACCTCCGCGCGACGTCCGCCTCGGCCATCCCCGATCTCGCCGCCGACCTCGCCGACACCGATCTCGGCTGGCTCGAGGACGCTGCGAAGGAGGCCGACGCGGCCGCCGCGGACGAGATCGTCCTCCTCACCGTGCGGCGCTCGCGCCGCGGCAGCGCCCTCGCGCTCGCCGCCGGCGTCGCCGTGGTGGCCGCGGCGGTCGCGGGCATCGCGATCTGGATGACCGTGCGGGCGAAGCTCCCCGACGCGCCGGCCCGGACGCGCACGCGCACCTTCGCCGAGGGCGGCGCCGCGCCGGTGCAGGACGTCGGCGGGCTCGCGTGGAGGGCCGAGCCCGAGCCGCCGCCCCAGGCGCCGGAGCCCGCGCCCGGGCCGCTCCCGCTGCAGCGCAAGAGGCCCCGCCTCGCGCAGGACGACCGCCGCCTGCTCGACCTGCTCGCGAGGAAGCAGGACGTCGCGGTGATCCCCCTCGAGGAGGACGCCGGCGCGGAGAGCGAGAAGAGCACCCTCGACCCGGCCGCGGCGGGCAAGGTGATGGCCTCGAATCGCAAGGCGTTCGACGCGTGCATCTCGCGGTCGCTCCGCCTCAACCCATCGCTCAAGCTCGTGAGGCGGACGACGCTCGTCGTCACGATCCAGCCGAGCGGCACGGTCGCGAAGGCCTACCTCGCCGAGGAGGATGTGGACCGGACCGACCTCGGCGCGTGCCTCACCGACACCGCACGCCGGATGGTCTTCCCCGCGTTCGAGGGCGAGCCCGTGGACGTCGCGATGCCACTCTCGCTCTCCGCGGTGTTCTGAGCGTAGGCTCGCCCATGCCCGCGCCCCTCCTGGAAGAGCTGCTCCGGTCGCCGCGTGACCTCGCCCCGTACATCGACCACACGCTCCTCGCGCCGGGAGCGACGCGCGACGACGTCGCGCGGCTGTGCGCCGAGGCGCGGGAGCACGCGATGGGCGCGGTCTGCGTGCACCGGAACGCGATCCCGGACGCGCGGCGGCTCCTCGCCGGCAGCGCGGTCAAGGCGATCGCCGTCGTGGACTTCCCGAAGGGAGAGGGCGCGACCGGCGCGCGCGTCCTCGAGGCCTTCGAGGCGGTCCGGCTCGGCGCCGACGAGGTCGACCTCGTCGCCCCGCTGCCGTCGTTGCTCGCCGGGCGCTTCGAGGCGGCGCTCGACGACCTGCGCGCGATCGTGCGCGGCGTCCCGGTGCCGGTGAAGGTGATCCTCGAGACCTCCCGCCTCTCCCGCGAGCAGAAGGTCGTCGCCGCGGCGCTCGCGAAGTGCGCCGGCGCCGCCTTCGTGAAGACCTCCACCGGGTTCGCTGGCGGCGGCGCGACCGTGGAGGACGTGGCGCTCCTGCGTGCGGTGGTCGGGGACGACATGGGCGTCAAGGCGTCGGGCGGGATCCGGACCGCCGCGGACGCGCTCGCGATGATCCGCGCGGGGGCGAGCCGCCTCGGCGCTTCCGCGTCCGTCCAGATCGTGACGGGGACCTTCTGACGACGCCCGCGCGCCTCCTCACGCGAGGTGCGGGCGCGTGCGCTCCCGTGGACGCGGGGCGTGTCGCCGCGGCGACTCACGGCTAGGATAGCGCCATGGACCGCCGACGCTTCGTCATCCTGGTCGCCGACAGCGCGGGCTGCGGTGCGCTTCCCGACGCGCGCGAATACGGCGACGAGGGCTCCGACACCATCGGGAACACGAGCCGCGCCGTCGGCGGCCTCTCGGTCCCGGTCCTCGGGCGGATGGGGCTCGGGCACCTGACCGCCGTTGCGGGCGTGCCGCCCGAGCCGTTCCCGACCGCGTTCCACGGCCGCATGGCCGAGCGCTCCCACGGCAAGGACACGATCACCGGCCACTGGGAGATGATGGGCATCGTCCTGAAGGAGGGGCTCGCGACCTTTCCGCGCGGCTTCCCCCCCGAGATCGTGGAGCCATTCGTGAAGGAGACCGGCGTCCCCGGGATCCTCGGGAACCGAGCCGTGAGCGGGACGGTGATCATCGAGGAGCTCGGGGAGGAGCACCAGCGCACGGGCAGGCCGATCGTCTACACGTCGGCCGACTCGGTCTTCCAGATCGCGGCGCACGAGGAGACGGTGCCGCTCGAGGAGCTCTATCGCTGGTGCGCGATCGCGCGACGGCAGCTCGATCCGCACCGCGTGGCGCGCGTCATCGCGCGGCCGTTCGTCGGGCCCCCCGGCGCGTACGTCCGCACGTATCACCGCAAGGACTTCTCCATAGCGACGCCAGGCAGGACCGTGCTCGAGCGCCTCGTCGACCACCGCGTCCCGGTCTTCGGGGTCGGCAAGATCCCGGACGTGTTCGATCGGCGCGGGATCACCGACGAGGTGCACACCGAGGGAAACGCGGACGGCCTCGCGAAGACCGAGGCGCTCCTCGACCGCGTGGACCACGGGCTCATCTTCGTGAACCTCGTCGACTTCGACATGCTCTACGGCCACCGGAACGACGCGAAGGGGTACGCGCGCGCGCTCGAGGAGCTCGACCGGGCGCTCCCGCGGGTGCTCGGCAAGCTCGCGCCGGGCGAGATCTGCGCCATCACCGCCGACCACGGGTGCGATCCGACGACCCCGTCCACCGACCACTCGCGCGAGTACGTGCCTCTCCTCGTCCACGCGGCGGGGCGAGGGGGCGGAAAGCTCGGGACGCGGCCGTCGTTCGCGGACCTCGGCGCGACGGTCTCCGAGTTCTACGGGCTGCGCCCGGACGTCGGGACGAGCTTCCTCGCGGCGCTGCGCTGAGCGTCGCTCGCGGCCGAAGTGCCGGCGCGGCTGCCCCGGCGCGCGAGCTCCGCGGCGCTCCGGATCTCCTCGAGGCTCCGGCGGAGCTGGACGCGCGCCTCGACGTACGCCGGGCTCATGTGGAATCCGTTCGCGATGACTCGCGCGCGCAGATCGAAGAACATCTCCGCCAGCACGCGCTCGATGGGGCTCGCCTTCCCCGTCACGACGAGGTCGGGGAACCGGCCGTTCGCGGTCGGAGGAAGCGTCCCCCGCTCGAAGAGCGGGGCCACCAACCGCACTGCCTCGGCGACCGTGTGGTCCGCATCGCGCAGGAGCGCGTCGCGCTGGTCGAGCTGCTCGCGGACGAACGGCTGCGCGTGGCAGCCCCGGCAGACGGCCTCCAGCCGCCCCCGCTCGATGTCGTAGTCGATCTTGTCGATCTGGGCCATCTCGGCGTCCATCACGGCGCGCAGGCGCGGGCCTGGGCCGCGGTTGGCGTCGAGCACCCCGAGCGCGCGGAAGAGCGTCGCCCGATCCCTCGCCCACTCGGGCTCCTCTGGGAGCGGCAGCCGCATCCCGAGGCTGCCCCAGGGCGCGCGTACGGCGTGGTCGCCTTGCGGCATGTGGCAGCCCTGGCACTTCGGTGCGGCGGCACCGGCGGGGAGCACCCCGGAGCTGACGAGCTGGTTCCGGATCCCGTGCTTCGACCCGGTCCACGCCTCCCACTGCATGTGTTCGCCGCCCGAGTGACAGTTCCGGCACGCTTCGGGCCGCTGCGCCTCCGCGACCGAGAACAGGTGGCGCGTGTGGCACGCATCGCACGAGGCCTGCCCGTGCATCGCGCCCGCCTTGCCGAGCGCCTCGGTGTCCGCCTGCGGCTTCAGCCCGATCCGGTGACAGCTGGGGCAGCCCGTCGGGCCGTTCGTCGCGCCGCCTTGCACGTTGTGGAACGTGGGGATGGCCTTGATGGCGGCCCAGGCGCGGGCGTGCTTGCCGCGCTCGAACTGCGCGACCTGCGTCGGGTGGCAACCGGCGCAGGTCGCGGGCGTCGGCAGGGACGCGCGCGCCGCGTCGTTCGCGCTCGTGTGCTCGCGGCCGTGACAGTCGACGCACGCGACCTCGACGCCCGCGTGGCGCGAGAGGCGCCAGTCCTGGACGATCCCGGGGGACACGCGCGCGTGGCACTCCGCGCACGCGGCGCTCGCGGACGGCACGACGATCTCGGACGCCGCGTGGCCCATGAGGGCCGCCGCGATCACAGTGAGGTGCCACGCTGGCATGCGGTCCCCTTCCGGTGGGCCCCGCACGGTGCCATCCGCGCACGCACGGATGGATGGCCCGAATGGGGGAGAGGACGGCGCGCCGGAGCGACGACCGACGCGGGCGTCAGTTCTTCCGGTGCGAGGGATTCACCTCGAACGGCATCACGAGGACGCCGTCGTCCCGCAGCTCCGCCTTCGCCTTCGCGACCTGCCGGTGCGGCGTCACGAGCTTCGCGCCGACGGCGGCGACGCAGCGGAACCCTGTGAGCTCCATCCGCTCGTCCGGCGCGTTCCAGCCGCGGAACCCCGCGGAGAGGAACTCGGGAAGGCTGTCGCCCCACGAGCCGCCCCGCAGCACGCGGAAGCGCTCGGCCGCGGACGCGGTCCACTCGCGGACGTTGCCGCCGAGGTCCTGCAAACCGTCGGGGCTCGTGCCGCGGGGGCTCGAGCCCACCGGGCACGTCGTCTTCCGCTCGCCCTTGCCCTTCGAGTTCCCGTCTCCGTCCCAGCAGACGCGGTTGGCGGGCGGGTCCTGGCCCCAGGGGAAGCTCTGCGCGCGACGGCCGCCGCGCGCCGCCCACTCCCACTCGGCCTCGCTCGGGAGCCGCTTGCCGTGGGCCCGGCAGAACCCGTCCGCCTCGAACCACGACACGCAGTTCACCGGGTTCGACGCGGCGCCGGGCTTGCCCCATGTCGCGGCGTTGCCGCACTCGAGGTCGTCGGCCCGGCAGGCGCCCGCGTCCACGCAGCGCGCGTACGCGGCGACCGTCACCTCCGTCACGTCCATGCAGAACGCGCCGAGCGCCGCGGGGGTGCCGTCCGCCATCCTGTACGAGCCGGCGGGGAGCCGCTTCATGCCAGACGGGCAAGAGGCGGGCGCGGCGCTCGCCCCGGGGGGGACGGACAGCAGCAGCGCGGCGAGGACGGGGACGAACTTCGGTGCGTACACGCGCGGAGCCTACCCGCCGCTCCGCGAGGCCGCGATGTGGGATGTCGGCGACACCCGCGCCGAAGGTGTGCCCCGCCGGAGCGCGCCGTCGCCCGGGAGCCCGCCTGTACCATCCCGTACGGTCGAGCGTACGGGGAGGGACGGGCGCGCCGCACGGCGCCGAGCCGGCCCTCGCGCCGGCGCCGACCGATCTCGCCGCGCTCGCGGCGGACGCCGAGCGGGCGAGCGCCGCGCTCCACCCCGAGCTGTCGGTCGCGCTCGAGCTGGACGGCGTCCCGGAGGTGCGGGCCGACGCGGCGCGCCTGCGGCGCGTGCTCGCGAACCTCGCGCTCGCATCCGTCACGGGCGCGGGCGCCGCGTTCGAGATCACGCTGCCGCGCGCGGTCCGAGAGGGGTGAGCATGGCCCGGGTCCTCATCGTCGACGACGAGCCGAAGCTCGGGGCGCTCCTCGCCGAGGCGCTCGAGCTCGACGGTCATGAGGTGGCGCGCGCCACGGGCGGGCGGGAGGCGATCGCCCGGCTCGGCGCGGAGCCCTTCGAGGTGGTCGTCACGGATCTCCGGATGCCGGACGTGGACGGGCTCGCGGTGCTCCGCGCGGCGCGCGCCCACCCCGCGCCGCCCGAGGTGGTCCTCATGACCGCGCACGCCTCGGCAGAGAGCGCGGTCGAGGCGATGAAGGCGGGGGCGGCCGACTACGTCACGAAGCCGTTCGCGAACGACGAGCTGAGGCTCCGCGTGCGCCGGCTCGCCGCCCAGCGCGAGGCGGAGCGCCGGAGCGACGCCCTCCTCGCGCGGCTCACCCCCGCGCTCGTCGCGCAGAGCGCCGCGATGCGCGAGGTCCTCGCGGCGGCGCGCCGGGTCGGCCCCACCGACGCGACGGTGCTGCTGCTCGGCGAGAGCGGGACCGGGAAGTCGCAGGTCGCCCGGTTCGTCCACTATCACTCGCGCCGCGCGGCGGGGCCGCTCGTCGAGGTGCACTGCGCCGCGCTGCCGGATACGCTGCTCGAGGGCGAGCTGTTCGGGTACGAGAAGGGAGCCTTCACCGGCGCCACGCGACGCAGCGGGGGCCACCTCGCCGCCGCCGACCAGGGGACGCTCTTCCTCGACGAGATCGGCGAGATCCCGCCCGCGACGCAGGTGAAGCTGCTCCGGTTCCTTCAGGAGCGCCGGTTCGTGCCGCTCGGCAGCACCGAGGAGCGCCGCGTGGACGCGCGCGTCGTCGCCGCGACGAACCGCGACCTCGAGGCGGCGGTGAGGGCGGGGGCGTTTCGCGAGGACTTCTACTACCGGCTCAACGTGTTCGCGATCCGCGTGCCGGCGCTGCGCGAGCGGCCCGAGGACGTGCTGCCCATCTCCGAGCGGTTCCTCGAGGCGCGCGGCGCCGCGGGGCGGCTCACCCCCGGGGCCCGCGCGCGCCTGCGCGCGCACCCGTGGCCGGGCAACGTCCGCGAGCTCGAGAACGCGCTCGAGCGCGCGCTCATCCTCGCCGGCGACGGCGACGTCCGGGAGGAGCACCTCGCGGCGCCGGCGCCGGCGCACGGCGCCTTGGCCGCGCCGGGGCGTGGGCCGCGGGCGGGGGACGTGCTCGTCCCGGGGTTCGACCTCGACGCGTTCGAGCGCGACCTCGTCGCCGCGGCGCTCGAGCGCGCCGGAGGTAACAAGGCCGCCGCCGCCCGCCTCCTCGGGATCACCCGCCGCCGCCTCTACTCGCGGCTCGAGAGCCTCGGGCTGCGGGCGGACGACGGCGACCGCGACTGAGGACCGCTACTTCTTCGCCGCCGCAATGTGGGGTCTCGCCCGACGGACGAACGCCCGTGGCGTTTCGCGGCGCCGCCATGTCCCCGCGCGTCAAGGAGGACGGCACGCGCGTCGGCGTTCGCTTGCGGTATGAGTATGCCTCATGCGCGGCGAGGCCATGGCCCGGCAGCTCAAGTTGCTCGCGCTGCTCGAGGCACGTTCGGACGGCGTCGAGCTCGAGGAGGCTGCGGCGGAGCTCGGAGCGCGGCGCCGGACGGTCTACCGGGACTTCCGCGTCCTGGAGGATGCGGGTGTCCCGCTGACGTCTGCGCTGGAGGGCCGGCGTGCGCGGTGGCGCATCATGCCGGGGTATCGGCACCGCCTCCAGCTGTCGCTGAGCTGGGACGAGCTCGTCGCGCTCATGAGCTCCCGGCAGATGCTGGCCGGGCTCGCCGGGACCATGCTGCACGACGGTGCCGTGAGCGCCCTCGAGAAGATCCGGGCCACGCTGCCCAAGGCGCTCGCCGAGCGCTTCCGGGCTTCGGGGCTCCTCGTGACCGCGCCGGAGGGCGGCCGCGACTACCATGCGCGCGGCGAGATCGTGCGCCGGCTCGTCGAGGCGATCGAGGCGCGGCAGACCATCTCCA
>DASWEI010000017.1:0-12830 GCA_036394835.1 Anaeromyxobacter sp.
CCGAGCCCGGACGAGTCGGCGAGCTTCATCATGTCGGCCTCGCCGTGGATCGCCTCGACGGTGGGGTACCCCGCCACCTTGAGCTGCTCGATCGTCTTCTCGCCGACGCCGCGGACGCGCGCGAGCCGCTCCTCCTGCGAGAGGTCGTCGGGGTGACGCCGCGCCTCGGCGATCCGGGCCGCCTCGCGCTCCTGCTCGAGCCGCATCTCCTTCTCGGCGTCGGTGATGGACTGGTCGCGCGCCCGCTTCTGCAGGTCGGGGATCATGTCCACGCTGAAGCCGGGGAACTGGGTCAGCATCTCCGCCGCCGCGTTCGCGAGGTCCTGCGCCTTGCGGAACCCGTGGGAGTAGAGCATCTCCTGCGTCGCCTCGGGGATGCCGATGGCGTTGAAGCTCTCGGTCGCGAACTCGCGCATCTCCTTCACGCGCGACTCCGAGTTGATGTCGAGCTTCCAGCCGGTGAGCTGCGACGCGAGCCGGACGTTCTGGCCGCGCCGGCCGATCGCGAGCGAGAGCTGGTCGTCGGGGACGATGATCTCCATCGCCCGGTTCTGGTCGTCGAGCAGCACACGCGATACCTCGGCGGGCGCGAGCGCGTTGCACACGAAGCGCGCCGGATCCTCGTCCCAGGGGACGATGTCGATCTTCTCGCCGCGCAACTCCTGAACGACGGCCTGGACGCGGCTCCCCTTCATGCCGACGCAGGCGCCGACCGGGTCCACGTCGGAGTCGCGCGAGCTCACTGCGATCTTCGCGCGGCCGCCCGGCTCGCGGGCTGCCGCCTCGATGACCACGACGCCCTCGGCGATCTCCGGGACCTCCATCTCGAAGAGCTTCTTCAGGAGGTCCACCGAGGCGCGGGACAGGATGATCTGCGGCCCCTTCGACTCGCGGAGCACGTCCAGCACGTACGCCTGGATCCGGTCGCCGGCGCGGTAGCTCTCGCGCGGGACCTGCTCGCGGACCGGGAGCACGGCCTCGGCGCGCCCGAGGTCCACGATGACGTTGCCGCGCTCGAAGCGGCGGACGATGCCGGTGATGACCTCGCCCTTGCGGTCCTTGTACTCGTTGAAGACGTTCTCGCGTTCCGCATTGCGGGTGCCCTGGATCATCACCTGCTTCGCGGTCTGCGCGGCGATGCGCCCGAACGAGCGGCGGAAGGTCTTGAGCTTCAAGAGATCTCCCCACTGCTCGTCCTGTGCCTTCGCCTCCGCCTCGTCCTCCGGCCGGTAGTAGATGGGGAAGTCGAGCTCGTCGCCGGGCTCCACCTCGATGCCCTTCTCGTGCGCGACCGCGACCGGGACCATGTTCACCGGGTCGGGGATCGGGAGCTCCTCCGTGGCATCCGCGACGATGGTGAGGACCTGGAAGAGATCGATCTGCCCCTTGTCCTCGTCGTAGCGGGCCTTGACGTTGCGCTCCATCCCGAAGTGGCGCTTGGCGGCGCTGGCGATGGCCTCCTCGAGGATCTCGACGAGCCTCTGGCGGTCGATTCCCTTGTCCTTCGCCACCTGGTCGAGGATGAGGTTCAGGTTCACGTTCTGCTGCATGGTCAGTCCTTCCTGCGCAGGTCCGCCTCGACGTCGTACTCGAGGTGGGCCTTCGCGATCTGATCGTGCGGGATGCGATGGAGGACGCCGTCGACGTCCACGAGGACCGCACCGTCCGCGAACCCCCGGAGCGCGCCCGTCCAGGCCTTGCGCGGCGACGACCCCTCGGCGGTGCCGGCGACCGGACCGTAGGCCTTCACGTGGACGCGCTGGCCGGCGTATCGGGCGAAGTGCTCCGGCGTCCGCAGCGGCCGGTCGAGCCCCGGGGAGGAGACCTCGAGATCGTAGGCCGGCTCGATGAAGTCCTCGACGTCGAGGATGGGCTCGATGGTGCGTGAGACGAGCTGGCAGTCGTCGATGTTGACGCCGCCCGGCTTGTCGACGAACACGCGGAGCGTGAACCGCCCGGCGCCGCGGACCCACTCGACCTCGACGAGCTCGTAGCCGTCGCGGACGAGGACGGGCTCGAGCGTGCGCCGCGCGCGCTCGACCACCGAGTCCTGTCCGATGCCCGTCATCGAGATCGTCTTCCCCAAAAAAGGAAAAAGTGGGCGCAACGGCGGCCCACTTTCGTAACCCGGCGGATCCGGGCGCGAAAATGTGCGCTGTAGGTAACAAATGGCGAAGGGGGCGTCAAGGAAGACGGTCCGGCAGGGCACCGCACGGGGGGCCGGGGGGCCCCCGGGGCGCCGATCAGGCGGGGAGGCGGAGCGCGAGCAGCCACTCGCGGTTGCCCGCCGGCCCCTCGATCGGCGACTCGGCGTCGCCGAGCACCTCGAAGCCGAGGTCGCGCGCCGCCGTCGCGACCGCGTCGAGGGCGGCGCGCCGCTTGGCGTCGTCGCGCACGACTCCGCCCTTCCCGACCTCCCCCTTGCCGACCTCGAACTGCGGCTTCACGAGCAGGACCGCGTGGCCGCCCGGGCTCAAGATCGCCTTCACGGCGGGGAGGACGAGCCGGAGCGAGATGAAGGAGAGGTCCCCGGTGACGAGGTCCACCTTCTCGCCGAGCGCTCGGGCGTCGAGGAGGCGCGCGTTCTCCCGCTCGCGCACCACGACCCGCGGGTCGCCTCGGAGCTTCGGGTGGAGCTGCCCGTAGCCGACGTCCACCGCGAACACCTTCACGGCGCCCCGCTGGAGGAGAAGGTCCGTGAAGCCGCCCGTCGAGGCGCCGAGATCGGCGCAGACCTTCCCGCGCGGATCGACGGGGAAGGTGTCGAGCGCCTTCTCGAGCTTCAGGGCACCGCGCGAGACGTAGCGCGCCGGTGCCGCGTCCGGCTTCAGCCGGATCGGGAGCGCGGGGTCGACGAGGGCGCCGGGCTTGTCCACCCGCGCCTCGCCGACGACCACGGCGCCCGCCATGACGAGCGCCTGCGCCTTCGTGCGGGACTCGGCGAGACCGCGCTCCACCAGCAAGAGATCGAGGCGGATCTTCCTCACGCCGCGCCGCGCGTCGCGCGCACCTGCGCGAGCTCGCGGCAGGCGCGGGCGATGCCGTCGGCGTCGAGCCCGAGCTCGGCGCGCTGCTTCGCCTGGTCGCCGTGGGTGACGAACTCGTCGGGCAGGCCGAGCCGCCGGACGACGACCCCGTCCGCGACGAGCCCGCGCCGCTCGAGCGCCTCGAGGACCGCCGAGCCGAACCCGCCGGGGAGGCAGCCCTCCTCGACCGTGAGGATCCGCCCGGAGCGCAGCCCCTCCGCGACGACGAGGTCCTCGTCGAGCGGCTTCACGAACCGGGCGTCGACGACGGAGACGGCGAGACCGGTCCCGGCGAGCGCCTCGGCGGCGGCGACGGCGGGCCGCACGGTCGAGCCGACCGCAACGACGCAGACGTCCGGCTGGCCCGGCACGGCGCGGACGATCCGCCCCTTGCCGATCTCGAGCACCTTCGGCGTCGGGTCGAGCGGCACGCCGAGGCCGGCGCCGCGCGGGAACCGGAACGCCGCGGCGCCGTCGTGCGCGAGCGCGGTGTGGAGCATGTGGCGGAGCTCGTTCTCGTCGGACGGCGCCATCACGACCAGGTTCGGCACGCAGCGCAGATAGGCGAGGTCGAACGCGCCCTGGTGCGTCTTGCCGTCGGCGCCGACGATCCCCCCGCGGTCGAGCGCGAACGTGACCGGGAGCTTCTGGAGCGCGACGTCGTGGATGATCTGGTCGTAGGCGCGCTGCAGGAACGTCGAGTAGATCGCGACGACCGGTCGGACCCCCTCGCAGGCGAGCCCGGCGGCGAACGTCACCGCGTGCTGCTCGGCGATCCCGACGTCGTAGGTGCGCGCCGGGAAGAGCCGCTTCGCCTTCACGAGCCCGGTCCCCTCGAGCATCGCGGCGGTGATGGCGACGACCTTCCCGTTCCGCTCCATCTCCTCGCAGAGCGCGTCGGCGAACAGGTCGGTGTAGCCCTTCGACGACGACTTCTTCGTCGGCTTGCCCGTCGCGACGTCGAAGAAGGAGAGACCGTGGCCGCGCGTCGCGACGTCCTGCTCCGCGGGCTCGTACCCCTTGCCCTTCTGCGTGACGGCGTGGAGCAGCACCGGCGCGTCGAACGTGGCGAGCTTCGTGAGCGCCTCGACGAGCCCTTTCACGTCGTGACCGTCCACCGGGCCGACGTAATGGAACCCGAGCCCCTCGAAGAGGATGCCGGGGGTGACGAGCGCCTTCGTCGCGTTGATGCCGTGCCGGATGACCTCGATCGCCTCGGCGCCCTTCGGCAGCTTCGCGAGGAAGTCCTTCACCGAGTGGCGCCAGCGGTTGTAGGTGCGCGAGGCGAACTTCTTCGAGAACCACTCGGAGAGCGCGCCGACGTTCGGCGAGATCGACATCTCGTTGTCGTTCAGGACGACGAGCATCTGGCGGCCGAGGTAGCCGACCTGGTTCAGCCCCTCGAACGCGACGCCGCCGGTGAGCGCGCCGTCGCCGAGGACCGCGACCACCTTGCCGGGGTCGCGAGTGAGCCGCATCGCCTCGATCATGCCGAGCGCCGCGCTGACCGCCGTGGACGCGTGGCCGACGCCGAACGCGTCGTGCTCGGACTCGTGCCGCTCGGGGAAACCTGCGAGGCCGCCGGGGAGCCGGATCGTCTTGAAGCGATCGCGCCGGCCGGTGAGGAGCTTGTGCGCGTAGGCCTGGTGCCCCACGTCCCACACGATCTTGTCGCGGGGCGAGTCGTAGACGTAGTGGAGTGCGACGTTGATCTCGACCGCACCGAGCGACGAGCCGAGGTGGCCGCCGCTCCTCGCGCAGGTCTGGATGATCTCGTCCCGGAGCTCCTGGCACAGCGCCGGGAGCTCGTCGACGGCGAGCTTCTTGAGATCCGAGGGCGAGTCGATCCGGTCGAGCAGCCGGGCCATGCGGTCCTCCAGTGCTACTTCGTGCGCGCCACGACGAAGCGCGCGAGGCCGCGGAGCGCGTCGGCGCGGGGCCCGAGCGGAGCGAGCGCGGCGAGAACCTCGCCGAGCAGCGCGTCGGCGCGACGGCGCGCCTCCCCGAGCCCCAGAAGGGCGGGGAGCGTGGACTTGCCGGCGGCGGAATCCTTGCCCGCGCGCTTGCCGAGCGTGGTCGTGTCGGCGGTCAGGTCGAGCAGGTCGTCTGCGATCTGGAACGCGAGCCCGAGCTTCAGGCCCCAGGGATAGACGGCCTCCGCGGACGCGCCCGCCGCGAGCGCGCCGCCGGCGACCGACGCGGCGAGAAGCGCGCCCGTCTTCGTGCGCATGAGCTCCATCACCTCGGGCTCGGCGAGTCGGGCGCCCTCCCCTGCCATGTCGCGCGCCTGTCCCTCGACCATGAGGTAGGCGTTCGCCGCGAGGAGGTGGGCGAGCGCCGCGGCCCGCGGCTCGGGGCCGGAGAGCAGGTGCTCGAAGGCGAGCGACTGGAGGCCGTCCCCGACCAGGATCGCGGTCGCCTCGTCGAAGGCCTTGTGGACGGTGGGCCGACCGCGGCGCAGGTCGTCGTCGTCCATCGCGGGGAGATCGTCATGGACGAGGGAGTAGGTGTGGATCGCCTCGAGCGCCACCGCGAAGCGCATCGCGAGCGAGCCGTCCGCCGCGTCGCCGCCGTGCGCCTCGCAGGACGCGAGGACCAGGGCCGGTCTGAGCCGCTTGCCCCCGCCGAGGAGCGCGTGGCGCATCGCCTCGATGAGGCGCGCAGGACCCTTGCCCGCGCGCGCGTCGGCGAGCGCGTCGAGCCGGGGCTCGACGCGCGCGGCGACGCCGCGCAGGTACTGATCGACTGGAAAGCCAGCGCTCAAGCGGCCAACTTCTAGCACATGGGGCACCGCCGGCCCACCGCGGGGGCCGTCACGCCGGGGCGGGAACGGCGCCGGCGCGCTCGTCGAGGATCTGCCGGATGCGCGCGACGAGCCGGTCCATGTCGAGCGGCTTCGGGAAGTAGTCCACCGCCCCTGCCTCGATCCCGGCCCGCTCGTCCTCGAGGCTCTTGCGCGCGGAGATGAAGATCACCGGGATGTCCCCGAACGTCGGGTTCTTCTTGATCGCGCGGCAGAGCTCGAAGCCGTCGATCCAGCTCATCATCACGTCGAGGAGGATCACGTCGGGCCGGTCCACGTGCATCGCCGAGATGAGCCTGAGCCCGTTCGCCGCCTGCCCGACGTCGAAGCCCTCGAGCTCGAGCGCGAGCGTCAGCATCTCGCGCGTGTCGCGGTCGTCGTCGACGATGATGACCTTGGGCTTCTTCATGGGCGGCTCGCCGGGCATTCGGGATCAGCTGCCCTTCCCCGCGCTCTCCGGCGCGAACGGCACGGCTTCGTCGCTCCCGTCGGCGCTGCGGACGAGCAGCTCGACCCGGCGCTCCGCCTCGTCGAGCTTCCGCGACGCGTCCTTCGCGAGCCGGACGCCCTCCGCGAACTTCTCGATGGACTGCTCGAGCGAGAGCTGGCCCGACTCGAGCTCGCCGACCACGCGCTCGAGCCGCACCACGATGGCGTCGTAGGACTCGTCGCGCGCCGCCTGGGCGCTTCGCTCGCTCGCGTCGCTCAATGAGTCCTCCAGAATCCCATTAACCGCCCCGCCGAAGGGGGTCAACGCCCGACCCGACGGAGGGCGGGCCGACCGTCCCCCCGGCGGTGCCCGAGCGGCCCGGCAGCGGGTCGTCCCCGAGGTCCCGGCCCGTGACGCGCGCGTCGAGCCAACCCTTCGCGAGCGCGATGCGCACTGCGTCATCCGGCGCGGCGTCCGCCGAGCGGGTCACGAGCTTCCCGTCCCTCAGCACGAGCGCGAAACCGCGCGAGAGCAGCTTCGCGACGTTCGCCGGCTCGAGGCGTGCGCCGAGCCTCTCGAGCCGGAGCGTCTCGCGGCGGAAGTACGCGGCCTGCCAGGCGCCGAGCCGGCGCGTGGCGGCCTCCATCCGGAGCAGCACCTCCCGGACGCGCCGACGCGGCTCCTGCCGCCCGAGCCGCCCCCGCAGCGCGTCGAGCCGCTGGCGCGCGGCTCGTGAGGGCGCCCGGACCGCCCCGGTGGCGCGGTGGACGAGGTCGTCCAGGCGGTGGCGCGCGCGGGACATGAGGTGCTTCGGATCGACGAGCTCGGCCCGGAGGGCGCGGACCTCGCGCCGGCGCCCCTCGAGACCGGAGAGCACCGCGCGCTCGGCCCGGGCGGCGAGCGAGCGGAGCGAGGCCGCGAGCTCGTCGCGTACCGGCGCGACGAGCTGAGCCGCGTGGGTCGGCGTCGCGGCCCGCAGGTCCGCCACGAGATCGGCGACGGTGATGTCCACCTCGTGCCCGACCGCGGAGACGACCGGGACCGGGCAGGCCGCGATCGCGCGCGCGAGCCGCTCGTCGTTGAAAGCGCCGAGGTCCTCCTGCGAGCCGCCGCCGCGCGTCACGACCACGACGTCCACCCGAGCGCGGCAGAGCGCGCGCACGGCCGAGATCACCGTCGCGGCCGCGCCCTCCCCCTGGACCCGGCACGGCGCGACGAGCACCGGGAGCGACGGGAACCGGCCGTGGAGGACCCTCAGGAAGTCGCGGAGCGCCGCGCCCGTCGGGCTCGTCGCCACCCCGACGCGGCGCGGGATGAACGGGAGGCGGCGCTTGCGCGCGGGATCGAGCAGGCCGTCCGCCTGCAGCCGCTCCTTCACCTGCTGCAGCAGCAGCGCCGCCGCGCCGGCGCCGCGCGGCTCCACCTCCTGGACGACGAGCTGGTACTTGCCGTGGGGCGGGTAGATCTCCACGAACCCGCGGGCGAGCACCTCCTGCCCCTCATCGAGCCGGAACTTGAGCCTGCGCGCCTGCGAGGCCCACAGCACCGCGCCGATCACCGCCTCCTCGTCCTTGAGCGAGAAATAAAGATGGCCGCTCGCCTGCCGACGGAGGTTCGCGACCTCGCCCGCGACCCAGACGTCGCGGAACTTCGGCTCGACCGCATTCCGCAGGGCCCGCGTGAGCTCCGCGACCGACCACGGCCGCGGCGCCGCGCGCTCGAAGAGATCGCCGGTCCCGCCGGTCGCGGGCGGACGCCGGTCCGTCACGGACGTGCCTTTCCGGCGGGGGGGCCCTCAGGCTTCGCCCTCGCGCCCCCGCGTAAACGGAGCCCGATGAGCAGGCGCAGGAGGCGGTCGACGTCCGCCTGCGTCGCGAGGCGCCACGGCGCGAGCGACGGCCCCGGGCCGACGTGGACCCCGAACACGAGCGGCGCGCCGACCGCGAACGCGTCCTCGTCGGTCACGTCGTCCCCGAGCACCACCGCGCCGTCGCACCCGAGGCGCGCGACGAGCGCGCGGACGGCATCCCCCTTCGACGGGAAGTCGTGCGGGAGCACGTTCAGCACCCGCTTCCCGGCGATGAGCCGCGTTCCCTCGAGCTGGTTCGCCGCCTCGTACACCGCGCGCTCCGCCCTCCTCCACTCGCCCTCGAGCCCATAGTGGACCGCGAGCGTCGAGCGCTTGTCCTCGAAGTGGATGCCGTCGACGCCATGGAGCTCCCGCTCGAGGCGGCGGCGCCAGCCGCGCACCTTGCGCGAGACGGCGGCCGGGACCCTCACCGGTCGGCCGAGCTCGAAGCCGTGATTGCCGACGAGCGTCGCGTCGAGCCGCCCGATGAAGCGGGCGCAGTCGCGCCACGCCCGCCCCGAGACGACGGCGACCGGGTAGCGCGTTGCGACGCGGTGGAGGAGCGCGCGCGTCGCCGGCCGCATCCGAGCGCCCGACGGGTCCTTCACGAGCGGCGCGAGCACCCCGTCGTAGTCGAACGCGAGAAGGACGCGGCGGGGGGCCGAGGCCGTCCCGACGAAGCGGGCGATCGCGCCTCGGTGGCGAGGGTGGAGCAGATCCTTCATGCGCGCGGCGACGGACTGTAGCACCGCGCGGCGTACGCCGCGCCCGTGTCTTTCCGGCCGAACGAACGTAGAATCGCCGCCGTGCGACGCATCCTCCTCGCCGAGGGCCACGGACCCACGCGCGAGTTCGTGGCCCAGAGCCTCGCCGGCGCTGGGTTCGAGGTGCTCGTCGCGAAGGAACCCGCGCAGGCGTACGAGCGCTACGCCTCCTCGCACCCGCTCGCCGTCGTCCTCGCCGCCGACTTCGGAGACGGCGCCGCGGGGCCGCTCGCGCAGCGGCTCCGGCAGGCGGACCCGCGCGTGCTCCTCGTCGTGATCGACAAGGAGCACCTCGGCAGGGCGCGCGGGCTCCAGGCGGTCCTGCCCCTCAAGGCGAACGCCTACGTCGCGAACCCGACCCGCCGAGAGCTCCTCGACAAGCTCCAGCACCTCGTCGCGCAGCACGCTCCACCCCAGGGCGCCCTGCGTGGCGTCGAGCTCGTGCTCTCGCGCGCGCCCGCCGCGCGCGGCGAGCTGAAGCCCGGCGCCGTCGCGCGGATGCTCCACCAGATCTGGCGGGCGCTCTCGGAGGGCATCCTCGTGCTCGACGAGGGCGGCGCCGAGCGCCGCCTCCACTTCCTGCGCGGGGTGCCGGTCGCGTTCGAGTCCGAGGACCCCGCCGACGGGCTCGTCGATTGGCTCGCCGCGAGCGGCCGACTCGACCGGACGCAGCGGACCCACGCGCTCGAGGCGATGGCGAGCGGGCTCTCACCGGGGGCGGCGCTCATCGCGGCGGGTGTGCTCGAGCCCGGCGAGCCGCTCCAGGCGGCGCTCCGCGCCCACCTCAAGGCGATGGTGGTCCGCACCGTCGCGGCGAGGGAGGGGCGCTGGCGGTTCCACCCCGGCCCGGAGTTCGCGAGCGAGGTCCACGCCGTCGAGGTGCTCCCGCTCCAGGCCATCCTCGAGGGCGGGCGCGCCGGAATCCCGGCGAGGCACTTCGCCGACGCGCTCCGCTCGATGATGGACGCGCACCCCGTCCGGACGGCGGAGTTCCAGCAGCTCCTCCCGGCGTGCGGGCTGTCGTCGCACGACGTTCGGCTCGCGCTTTCGCTCGACGGCCAGGAGTCGACCCGCGCCTGGCTCGACGCGCGCCAGCAGGAGTTCAAGGAGGCGCTGTCGCTCCTCTGGTTCCTGTCGCTCGTTTCGGCGGTCGCATTCCTGGACGACGCGGCGCCCGCCGACCCGTACGGCAGGGCGCCGCCACGGCGCAGGAAACCGCTCCCGTCGGACCGCGCCGAGGCGCTCCGCCAGGCGGCGCTCCAGATCCTGCCCGGCACCTACTTCCATGCGCTCGGCGTCGACATCGCCGCGGAGGGCGACGAGGTCGAGCGCGCCTACCAGGAGGTCGCGAGCCGGTTCCACCCGGACACGTTCGCGGAGTACGACCCGGGCGATCTCGAGGACCTCCTCGCAGCGGTGCAGGACAAGGTGACCGCGGCGCATCGCGTCCTCTCGAACGAGGAGAAGCGGCGCGCGTATCTCTCCTTCCTCATGCTCAAGTTCGAGCTGACCGGCACGCGCCGGCCCGGCATCGACCTCGAGGCGGAGATCGCGCTGAAGCGCGGTGAGCGGGCGCTGCTCGCGCGCCGGAACGCGGAGGCGGTCCAGGCACTCCACGCGGCGGTCGACCGGAACCCGAAGGAGCCCGAGTACCACGCGATGCTCGCGTTCGCGGAGCTGTTCGACCCGGTCCTCCCCCGGCCCGCGCGGGCGCAGGAGGCGAGGCGCGAGGCGCGCAAGGCGCTCGCGCTCGCGGCGGACCACCCGCGCGCGACCGCGGTGCTCGCCCTCGCCGAGGAGGCGCTCGGAGAGGTCGCCGAGGCGCGGCGCCTCGTCCTCGCGGGGCTCAAGGCGCACCCCGCGAGCGAGGTCCTGAAACGGGTGCTGCACCGCCTCAACAGCCCCCGCGCGTAGCGCGCGCACACGCCGGGAGGTTGCCGGTCCGGCCGCCGGTCCCTAACCCGGAGCATGTCCCGACGCCTTCGCGCGCTCGCCGCGCTCCTCCCGGTGCTGCTCGCCTGCAACGACTACCAGTTCAGCCCGGTGGGGACCTGCGTCATCCAGCCGGGGTCCGTCCGGGTGAGCCTCCCGAAGACCTCGAGCGCCGACATCCTGTTCGTGGTGGACGACTCCCCGTCGATGGACCCGAAGCAGGCGGCGCTCGCCGCGAGCTTCCAGGACTTCATCCGGCGGATGGTCGACACGAACGTCGCGCGGGCCGGGCGCGGGCTCCAGCCGATCGACTTCCAGATCGCGGTGACGACCTCGTCGATCTTCACCGCGACCCCGGCGGCCACCGCCTGCGCCGCCGGCAACTCCTGCTGCGCGACCTCTGCCTGCACCGACGTCGCCGCCTGCACGCGCGGCACCTCGCAAGGCTGCGGCGCCGGACAGCTCTGCGTGACCGACCAGGTGCTCGACCCGACCTTCACCTTCGTCGCCGGGATCCAGCCGCGCTGCTGCGCGATCTCGGCCTGCACGCCGTCCGCCGGCTGCTCGCCGGGCGACCGCTGCCCGGTCTTCCAGACGACGTACCCGAGCCCGCTCCCGACCTCACAGTGCACCCCCGGCCTCGCCACGGCGGGCGCGCCTTATCCGGCGGGCCGCTTCGTCTCCGCGGGGTCGAACCCGAAGGTGCTCTCGTTCCCGAAGGCGCTCGACTGGGCGTCCTGGAACACCGCGACGCCCGATCCGCGCCTCGTCCAGCTCCTCGGGCAGTTCCAGCAGAACATCCGGGTGGGCAGCTGCGGCGCCGGCGAGGAGCAGCACCTCGAGGCCGCCCGCCGCGCGCTCCTGCTCGCGTTCGGCGGCGGCCAGCCCGCCGGCGGCGCCACGTTTCCGCGCTCCGACGCGAAGCTCATCGTCGTATGGGTCGGCGACGAGGACGACTGCTCGACGTCGGCGTCCGCGCCGCTCGTCGTCAGCGCCTTCTCGCCGGGCGCCGACAGCTGCGTGCTCGACAAGCACCTCCCCGCCTCGAGCCAGCGCGAGTTCGCGGTCTCGGCATACGCCTCGTTCCTCTCGCTCCTGCGGCAGATCGGGAAGGTCGCCGACGTCGCCGCCGCCTTCATCGTGTCGGCCGCGCGCTGCACCGACGGCTCCTACGCGCCCGCGGACGTCTGCTCCGGCCCAGCGACCTGCCCGGTGACGCCGCCGGCGAGCTGCGCGCCGCCGGCGGGCGTGTGCGGCGGCGCGTACGCCGCGGGGGAGCGGTTCCTCGCGCTCGCCGACCAGCTCCGCAACGCGGGCATCGGTGTCGTCGAGGGGTCGGTCTGCGAGGCGTTCGGCCCGGTGCTCGCGGCGATCGCCGATCTCGCGAAGCCGCCCTCGATGCTGCAGCTCCCGACGCTGCCGGCCGCGCGGACGATGACGAGCGTGCGGATCGTCGACGGGACCGGCGGAAATCTGAAGACGTGCCAGGCCGGCACCGACTGGTGCTTCGTGGACTGCGCCGCCCCGAACGGCTCGTGCCTCGCGACCGGGACCTCGCAGTGCATCGCGATCAACCACACGAGCGGGCAGTGCGAGGCGGACCCCGGCCAGACCTACTCCGCCGACTACCTCGGGCTCGTGCCGCCGAACGGCTGCCTCACGTCGGCGGAGTGCGCGAGCGCGCTCGGAGGCCGGGAGATCGCCTGGGCGTGCGTCATCGAGCAGGGGATGTCGCGCGGGACGTGCTCGTGCACGGGAAAGTAGAGCGGCTCTGACGAGTCGCCGCCGGTTGATGGCGCCGCGCCGCGTCGCGCCGCTCGAACGAGTCGCTGCCGCCGGCCGGAGACGTCGCGTCGCGCTCAGGGCGTGAGACTGGGCAGCATTTCTCCCTCGCCCCCGCGAAGCGCTCATGATTCGTCACATTCCGGTCGCGCGATCGGGACCTCGCGTTCGCGGAGGAGCGCCGGACGGAGCGCAAGTCGTCTCTCCGGGGCATCGAAGGGGCGCTGCGGGCGAAGCGTCGCCG
>DASWEI010000018.1:0-6767 GCA_036394835.1 Anaeromyxobacter sp.
CGCCGTCGGCTACGTGGCGAACGGTCTCGCCATCAAGACCCTTCCTCCCCACAGCCTCGGCTTCGTGTACCTCCCCGCCCTCGTCGGCATCGCCGCCGTGAGCGTGCTCACCGCGCCCTTCGGGGCGAGGCTCGCCCACCGCCTGCCCGTCGCCCACCTCAAGAGGTTCTTCGCGCTCCTCCTGATGGTGATGGGAACCAAGATGTTCGCGGGCGTGTTCGGTCGATAGGTCCGTCCATCGATCGGACCGCGGCGCGGTGCGACGGATTGTCGCAACTTCTCCATAGACTGTCAGTCATGGCCACCCAGAGGGTGACGTTGCACCCCCCGTCTTGCGAAGTGCCCCCTTCGCGGGAGTGCGTCCTTTCTTCGAGTGAAGTCTCGGCGTTGGCCCATCTGGCCCGATCTGGCGGCTCCGTAGAGCACGGCGTGCCCGTTGCAGCCGTGGGGCGAGCCCCTTCACTCGCGGAGCTCTCACCATGCGTAACATGACGATCGGCGCCAGGCTCATCATCGCCTTCTCGCTCCTCCTCACGGCGCTCCTCGCGCTCGGCGGGCTCGGCCTGTATCGCCTGCACCGCATCGAGGAGATGGTCGAAGGCGACGTGCGAAACGCGTTCACCCTCACGCGGATGGCGAACGGGCTCATGGACATCCAGTGGGAGAGCACGCGCGTGAGCGTCACCAAGCTCATGTTCCTGTTCATGCGACGCGCGGATCAGGTCGAGGCCTGCGCCCGCAAGATGAGTGAGAACTCGGCGAAGATGACCGAGCAGCTGAAGGTCTACGAGGAGCGGGTGCAGGACGCGCGCGGCCGTGCCCTCCTCGACGAGATCCGCCGGATGCGGGCGACGTACTTCGACGCTCGCAAGCGGACGGAGCAGGCCTTCGCCGCCGGGCAGGGCGACGCCGGGACCACGCTGCTCGTCGACGAGATGATCCCGCGTCAGATGGACTACCAGCGCGCGTGGTCGGAGATGGTCGAGTATCAGCGCGCGCACATCGACGAAGCGCTCGAGGCCTCGCGCCAGGAGTACCTGAAGGCGCGCACCCAGATGGCCTCGATCATCCTCGCGACGGTCATCATCATGTTCGTCCTGTCTCTCCTCGTCATCCGCAGCATCACGCGTCCGGTGCTGGACGTCGTCGAGACGGCGCGGCGGATCGCGGGCGGTGACCTGAGCGAGGCGGTCGCCGTGGCAGGGCGCGACGAGGTCGCCCAGCTCCAGACGGCGATGCAGGCGATGACGGAGCAGCTCGCCGAGATCATCGGGCAGGTGCGCTCCGGCGCGATCGCGCTCGGCACCGCGTCGGGACAGGTGGCCGCGACCGCCCAGGCGCTGTCGTCCGGTACGGGCGAGCAGGCCGCTTCCGTCGAGGAGACGACGTCGTCCCTCGAAGAGATGAGCACCTCCATCACGCAGAACGCGCAGAACGGGCGGCAGACGGAGCAGATGGCGCTCAAGGGTGCGATCGACGCGGAGGAGAGCGGAAGGGCGGTCGCCGAGACCGTCGAGGCGATGCGCTCCATCGTCGAGCAGATCGCGATCATCGAGGAGATGGCGTACCAGACGAACCTCCTCGCGCTGAACGCGGCCATCGAGGCGGCCCGCGCGGGCGAGCACGGCCGAGGGTTCGCCGTCGTGGCGTCGGAGGTCCGCAAGCTCGCGGAGCGCGCGCAGAAGGCCGCGAAGGAGATCGGAACACTCGCGGGTTCCTCGACGAAGGTGGCGGAGCGGTCGGGCAAGCTGCTCACCTCGCTCGTGCCGGCGATCCGCAAGACGGCCGAGCTCGTCCAGGAGGTCGCGGCCGCGTCGCAGGAGCAGGGAAGCGGCGTGTCGCAGATCAACAAGGCGATGGGCCAGGTGGAGCAGATCACGCAGCGCAACGCATCCGCGGCCGAGGAGCTGGCGTCGACCGCGCAGGAGCTGGCGAGCCAGGCGGAGTCCCTGCAGGGTGTGATGGGGTACTTCCGGATCAAGGAAGCTCACGACATGCCACTTCATCGGCTCGCCCCGAGGACGGCGGCGCCGATCCTCCAGACGCCGATCCTCCAGGCGCAGGTGCATCCTGCGCAGGTGCCGCCCGCCGCGCGCGCGGCATCCCCCTCCGGCACGAACGGGACGCGCGACCACGGCTTTCGCCGGTTCTGAGGACCGCCTGAAGCGGTGACGCAGCCGTCCGCTAGGCCGGCTGCGCGCCGCCGCTTTTCACGGCCGTCACGACCCCCGGCAGGAGCGGCGTCGCCCTCTCCTCGTCGCCCTCGTCGTCACCGCCGAGGAGCGCCTGCGCCTTGTCGGGCTTCACCCGCGCGCCGAGCTTCACGAGGTCCTCGGCCTTCTTCATGACGTTGCCGCGGCCGGTCCGGAGCTTTCCCTTCGCGAGGGCGAAGGTCTGCTGCGCCTGGTCGAGGCGCATCCCGACGCCGTCGAGGTCCACGAGAAAGTCGGAGAGCTTGTCGAGGAGCTTCCCCGCCTCCTCGGCGATCCGCTGCGCGTTCGCGTTCTGCTTCTCCGAGCGCCACACGTGCCCGATGAGCTGCAGCGCGGCGAGAAGCGTCGTCGGGCTGCAGAGCACGACTCCCTGGCGGAACGCCTCCTCATAGAGTCCGGCGGCGCGCGCGATGCCGGCGTGGAACGCCGCCTCGTTCGGCACGAAGAGCAGCACGATGTCGAGCGTCCGCTGCTCGAGCACGTCGGTGTAGCTCTTCCCCGCGAGCCCCTTCACGTGCGCCCGCAGCGACGCCACGTGGCGGTCGAGCGCCGCGTCGCGCTCCGCGGGGTCGATCGCCCGCATCGACTCGACGAAGGCGGTGAGCGAGCACTTCGCGTCCACCACGATGGCGCGGTCGCCGGGGAGGTAGACGAGCGCGTCCGGCCGCTTCCGCCCGCCCTCCTCGTCGGTGTGGCTGACCTGCAGGTCGTACTCGCGCCCCTCGGTGAGCCCGGCGGTCTCGAGCACGCGCTCGAGCACGAGCTCGCCCCAGTCGCCCTGCGCCTTCGTATCGCCGGTGAGCGCGCGCGCGAGGCTCTCCGCGTCCTCGTGCAGCTTCGCCTGCGTCTTTTGGAGCGCGTCGAGCGAGCCGAGGAGCGTCGCGCGATCGCGGTTCTCCTGGTCGTAGGTCTTCTGGACCTTCTCCTCGAACGCCTTGAGCTTCTCCCCGAGCGGGCCGAGCAGCGCCTGCAGCCCCTCGCGGTTCCGCTCGAGGATCGCCTTCCCCTTCTCGTCGAGGAGCCGCCCGGCGAGCTTCTCGACCTCGGCGCGGACGGCCTCCTTCGTCTTGTCGGCCTCCGCCGCGCGCTCGACCTGCGCCTTGCGCTCGCCCTCGAGCTCCGCGGCGACCTTCGCGCGCGCCTCGCCGAGCCGCTGCGCCTCCACCTGCAGCTCCTCCGCGCGTCGCCGGAGCGCCTCGACCTCGCCTCTCGCATCCGCGTGGCGCCGCTCAGCCGCCGCGAGCTCCGCGCGCGCCGTCGCGAGCTCCGCCGCGACCGCGACCTCGCGCGACCGATCCGCGTCGCGTGCGGCGGCCGCAGCGGCCTGCTCCTCGGCGCGCGCCGCCGCGACCGCAGCCGCGACGCCCTGGCGCCTGAGCAGGAGCCCGACGCCGAGCCCCGCGACGAGGAACACGACCGCCGCCACCACCACCGTGATGCCGTCCATCCCCCTAGAATACCCGGGGGACTGACGCGACGGTCCTCGCCCGGCGCGCGCTGTCCGGCGCTCAGGATCGAACGGAAGCGCGACGGCCCATCTCAGGCTGCCCTGCGTGGAGCTGGGGGCGCGGCTCGGGCCCGCGCGGAGCCGTCGGCGCGAACGCGCCACGTCCGTCGCGCGCGGAACCCTGCTGCTCGTCCGTCCTGAAGAACGCGATCAGCTCGCGAAGCGCCTCGGCCCGGCTCGCCATCTGCTCGGCCGTCGCCGCGAGCTCCTCCGCCGCCGAGGCGTTTCGCTGCGTCACCTGGTCCACCGTGGACATCGCACGGTTGATCTGGGCGACCCCGGCGGTCTGCTCGCGCGAGGCCGCCGCCACCTCCTGCACGAGCGCCGCGGTCTTCTGGATCGTGGGGACGAGCCGGGCGAGCATCTCGCCCGAGCGCTCCGCCGCCGAGAGGCTCGACCCTGCGAGCCCGCCGATCTCCTTCGCGGCCTTCTGCGCGCCCTCCGCGAGCTTCCGCACCTCGGCCGCGACCACCGCGAATCCCCGGCCGTGCTCCCCGGCGCGTGCCGCCTCGATCGCGGCGTTCAGCGCGAGCAGGTTCGTCTGATAGGCGATCTCCTCGATGACCGTGATCCGCTCGGCGATCAGGCGCATCGCGTCGAGCGTCTCGCGCACCGCCGTCCCGCTCGCCCCCGCGTCGCGCGACCCATCCGTCGCGATCTGCTCGGTGGCCCGGCTGTTCTCCGCGTTCTGGCTGATGGACGCGCTCATCTCCTCGAGGCTCGCGGTGGTCTCCTCGACCGACGCGGCCTGCTCCCCGGTGCCCTGGGAGACGCTCTGGGAGGTGGCGGACACCTGGCTCGCCGCGGAGAGGAGCGCCTCGGCACCGGACCGCACCTCGCCGAGGACGCGCGCGAGGTTGCGTCCCATGGCCCGCATCGCGTCCTGCAGGTCGGCGATCTCGTCGCCGCCCCGCACCTCGACGTCCTGAGTGAGGTCGCCCTCCGCGATTCGCCGCGCGACGGTCGAGAGATCCACGATGGGCGTCACGACCCGCTGGAGCAGGCGGTACGCGAGGAGCGCGCCGAGGAGCAGCGCCACGACGAAGCCGCCCGCGAACACGGCCCCGCGCGCCGCGAGCGTCGTGCTCGTCGTGGCGAGGCTCGCCTGGACCGCGGACGCCTGATCGACGCGGAGGCGCTCGAGCGTCTCGACGAGCGTCGCCGTGGCGGACTTGAACGCCTTCGACCGCTCACCGGCCTCGAGCCACTCCTGGTTCGCGGTGGCGCGCACCATCCCCTCGCCCTTGTCGAGCACCTCGGCGAAGAGCTGCTTTGCCTGCGCGGCCGACGCCGGCGTCGTCGTGGCGCGCTCGAGCCGGACCACCGCGCGGGCGAAGCCCTCGCGCGATGCGGCGACCGCGGCGAGGTCGGAGGTGCCGGCCGCGGCCTGGCCCGCGAAGACTTGCGCCGCGCCGCGGGCGAAGAGCTCCATCTCCCCCGCCGCGACGGCGCAATCCATCGCCGCCGGGACCTTCTCCCCCAGCTGCGTCGCGGTGAGCTGGTTCGAGACGAACCCGTACACCCCGAGCGCCGCCACGCCGAGCAGGATGCCCGCGAAGGTGAGCCCGACGCGCCTGCCGACCGTGAGCCGCATCGGGGCCCCCTTACTTCGAGACCTGCATGCCGTCCGCCTGCCAGCGCAGGATGCCGCCGTCGAGCCGCTTCACGTCCTTGCGGCCGAGGTGAGCGAGCAGGCGGCCCGCGACCGGCGCCTGGTGACCGGCGTGATCGAGGAGGATGATCGTACGTCCCGGTGCGACTTCCTTCAGGCGGGCCTGGATGTCGTCGACCGGCATGCTCACCGCGCCCTCGATCCGGAAGCTCGCGAACTCCTCCGGGTCACGGATGTCCATGAGGAAGGGAGGGTTCTTCGAGGCGACGGCTTCCTTCAGCGCCGCGGGGGTGAGGGCCGTCACCTCGACGGAAGCCATCGGCTTCCCCGCGGTGGCGCGGCCGGACTTGCCCCAGCCCGGGAGCCCTTCCTTGTACTCGAGGATGTTCATGTAGCCCGCCGCGGACGCCGCCTTGGCGGCCTTCACCGTCTTCGTGCAGTTCGGGCCGTTGCAGTAGAAGATGACGAGCCGGGTCTTGTCCTTCACCACCTCCGGCAGCTTCGTCGTCACGGAGCGCGCCGGGACGAGCAGCGCGCCCGGGATGTGAGACTCCGCGAACTCGACCTGCGTACGGGCGTCGACGAGCGTGAAGTCCCAGCTCGCCGGCGGGCCCGACATCTTGGCGGCGAGCGCGTCGGTCGCGATGACGCGGAAGTCCTCCGCGTGCGCGGGGAACGTCATCGTGAAGGCCGCGAGCGCGGCAGCGAAGAGCCGGATGCGCATGTTTGTCTCCCTCGTTGGGCCTCGGCGGAGTTCTCCGCGCGCCTGGCCGCTCTACTTCGGGTAAGGCCCATCCAGATACCTTCGCAAATGCACCGAGTCAACGAATCGGAACGCCTACATTTCACGCAGTGGCGAGCTCACGCGACGCGCCCGTTCACGGAATGACGAGACCGAGTTGCGCCGGGCTCATCGTCGCGCGGAGGTGCGACGAGGACTCACCGAGCGTACCGCTGCCCGGGGGCGCTCGGGCCCCCGGGCGGCGTTCGCTCGTCGCTACCAGGTCGACTCGAGACCGCAGGAGATGAACTTGCTGTCGAGGCCCGGGGCCTCCTTGATCATCCCGTTCTTGCTGTGGCAGGCGACGCACATCGAGACCGGGTTCCCGACCGGCTGGCACGTGCTGACCTTGACGAGCTGCAGCTGTCCGTCGAGCACCGGGACGGAGAGACCGTAGTCGACCCAGCGCCGCATCTGCATCACCGCGTAGTCGCTGTTCGGGACGAGCGTGGCGTCGTGGTTCTCGCTCTGGTGCCCGTTCTCGATGGGCAGCTGGTACCGGCACTGCTCGACCAGGTTGCGGTCGAAGCGATAGAACGCCGCCTTGCCGCCCTGGACGAGCGTGCTCTGGTCGGGCGTCCACTGCTGCCGGAAGAAGGTCGTCTTCGCCGGGCCCTGGACCGCGGGACCGGTGGCGAGGATGACCGGCGCGCC
>DASWEI010000019.1:0-26656 GCA_036394835.1 Anaeromyxobacter sp.
CGGTCGGCGCTCGCGGAGGCGGCGCGGACGAGCGTCGAGCTGGCGTCGCTCGGCGTCCGCAACCAGCGCCTCGTGACGAACGCCGTGTTCGAGGCCCACAGCGACGATCCAGTCGCGGTCGCGCTCGACCGACGCGGAAGCGAGGCCCTCGCGTCGATGGCCGAGGCGCTCGCGGCGCTGCCTCGCACCTCGCTGCCGCTCCGGCCCACACCGCTTCTCGGCATCGACGCGCTCCGTCGGATGGACGCGCCGGTGTCCGCCGCGCCCGCGGCGGAGGCGCCGGCTGCCGTCGAGCCCGGGCTCGCGCCGCTCATCGACGCGCTCGCCGCGGCGAGGCGCGGGGTCGTCCTCACGATGGGCAAGGGCGGCGTGGGGAAGACCACCGTCGCGGCGGCGATCGCCGTCGAGCTGGCCCGTCGAGGCCTGCGCGTCCGCCTCAGCACGACAGATCCTGCCGCACACGTCGCGGATGCCGTCGGCACCCCGCCGCCGGGACTCACGGTGAGCCGCATCGACCCTGCCGCCGAGACCCGTGCCTACACCGCCGAGGTGCTGTCGAATGTCGGGCCGCAGCTCGACGAAAAGGGGCGAGCGCTGCTCGAGGAGGATCTGCGGTCGCCGTGCACCGAGGAGGTCGCCGTCTTCCGGGCCTTTGCACGCGCCGTAGCGGACGGCGAGGACGGGGTCGTGATCCTCGACACCGCGCCGACCGGACACACGATCCTCCTCCTCGACGCCGCCGAGTCCTATCACCGCGAGGTGCTGCGGCAGGGGAGCCGCATGCCGGAGTCGGTCCGCGAGCTGCTTCCGCGGCTGCGCGACCGGCAGTTCACGCGCGTGATCCTCGTGACGCTGGCGGAGGCGACCCCCGTTCACGAGGCCCGCGCCCTCCAGGAGGATCTCGCGCGCGCCGGGATCGCTCCTTTCGCGTGGGTCGTCAACCAGGCCCTCACGCCGATCGCCCTACGCGATCCGGTGCTCGCGGCGCGTCGCGCCGCCGAGCGAACGTATCTCGACGAGGTCGCGTCCATCGCCCGCACGATGGCGGTGGTGCCGTGGGTTCCCGAGCCGCCACGCGGATCGCAGGCGCTGACGGCGCTCGTGGCTGCTCCGGTGGACGCGAGGCACTGAGGCGGCGAGTGCGCCGCGAGCGCCGTCCGCCCGCCCGCTTCGCGCCGCACGCTTCCGGCGTAGACTCCGCCCATGTGGAACAAGTGCAGCGTCTGCAAAAAGCCGATCGAGCACGGGGCGCCTTACCTCAAGTGCGCCATCTCCACCTGCAACCGGAAGCGCTCCCAGCTCTACTTCTGCTCCGACTCCTGCTGGGACGCGCACAACCCCGACCAGAACCACCGGAACCCGGCCTACACCGAGCACGTGGCACCGAAGGCGACCTGAGGCTCGGCGCCCGCGTACGTCCAGTTCCGTGGTCGTCGGCGGGCTCCGGTTCGTGCTCGGAGGATGGCCTCTCTCCGGAGGGATGACGGATGCTCGAGCTGCTCCTCACGCCGAACGACGGCGGCACCTCGTATCGTCAGCTCCTCGCCGCCGGTGAGGCGCGGGCGGGGTTCGAGTGCGTTGGCCCGTTCGGGCTGGCGCGACGGCTCGGCCGCGTCCTCGGAGTCGCGACGGACGCCGCGCCGGCGCCGGACCGGCTCGGGGCGTGGGCGCGACGCATCGACGCGCACGACGACGGGCACCGGTCCTACTCGGAGTCGCGCCGGAACGATCCGTGGGGCGTCGCGTCCCACCTGCTCCGTCTCCGCGACCGGCTGCGCCTCCTCGGCTGGGCCGGCGGCGCTCTCTCGGGCAGCGCGCGGCTCGCCGACCTCGCGGCGCTCGAGACGCTCGCGCCCGCGCTCCCTCCCGGCCACCCCGAGATCCTCGCCGCGCTCGTCGCCGAGGTCCGGGCGCGTCCCTTCCCGCTCCCGCTGAGGGTCGAGCTCGCCGCGCCGCGCGCGAGGTTCGATCCGCTCCTCCTCTCGCTCCTCGACGAGCTCGCCCGCGCGGGCGCCGTGCTCGTCGACGCCCCCGCGGCTGCTGCCGCATCCGGCGACTCCGACCTCGCCCGCATGCAGCGCGCGCTCCTCGATCCGGCGACTCCGGCTGCGACGCTCGCCGGCGACGGCACCTTCCAGCTCCTCGAGGCCGACACGCCGGTCGAGGCGGCGGAGCTCGTCGCCTCCGAGCTCCGCACCCGCGAGCTCTCCCGTGCGACGGTCGTCGCCGCGGCGGAGCCCGAGCTCCTCGACGCGGCGCTCGCGCGGCAGGGGCTCCCCACGCTCGGCGCCGGCGCCCGCACCGCGCTCCGGCCCGCGCTGCAGATCCTCCCGCTGCGGCTCGCGCTGGCGTTCCGGCCGAAGGACCCGCTCCGCGCCGCGGAGCTGCTCCTCCTGCCGGGTGCGCCGCTCGAGGGCTTCGTGCGCCGGCGGCTCGTCGCCGCGCTGCGCGAGATGCCGGGCGTCGGCGGCCCCGCCTGGCGCGAGGCGGTGGACGAGGCGGTCGAGGACGCGGCCGCGCGCGCCCGCACCGCGGGGCTCGACGCCGGCGCCGCCGCGGCCCGCGGCCGTGCGGTGCGCGATGCCGTGGACGCCTGGTTCGGCGGCGAGGCGTCGCCGCCCGCGCAGGGCATCCCTGCCGCGTCGGCGGCGAGCCTGTGCGAGCATGTGCGGGGCTGGGCCGGAGCGAGGGCGAGCGGCGCGGAGGAGGACGGCCGGGACGAGGACGCGGCGATCTGGAAGCAGGCGGCCGCCGCCGCGGGGACGCTCGCGCGGTTGCTCCTCGCCCGCCCGCCGCAGGAGCGGATCTCGCAGACCGCCCTCATGCAGCTCCACGATCTGGCGGTGGGCGACGGCGCAGAGCGCGCACCGTTCGTGGGAGAGGCGGGCCGACCCGCCGTCGCACGAGATCCGGCAGACGTGCTCCCCGGTTCGGCCGACGTGGTCTGGTGGGGGTTCGTGGACGGCTCCGCGACGGGCGCCGCGCCCGAGCCGTGGACCGCCGCGGAGCGCGCCGCGCTCGAGGCCGCCGGCGCGAGCTTGCCGGAGGACGGAGCGGTTCGCCTCGCCGAGGCGACGGGCTGGCGCCGCGCGGTGCTCCTCGCCGGCGAGCGCGCCGTGCTCGCACGCTGGCGGCTCGCCGGGACCGAACCGACGCCGCCGCACCCGCTCCTCGACGAGCTGCGGACCCGCAGCGCCCCGGGAACGCTCGCACGCTGCACCATCCGCTCGGAGCGCGTGCTCCGCGGCGTGCCGGCGCCGTGGACGCCGGCGCTCGCCGAGCTCCCGCCCGCGTCGCCCATCGCGCCCCGCCCGGCGTTCCACGCGCCTGCGTCGGTCGGCGCGGCGGGCGCCCTCTCCGCGACCGCGCTCGAGTCGCTCCTCGGTTGCCCGCTCCAGTGGGCGCTGAAGCACCTCGCCTCGCTCGAGCCGGGCCGCACCGAAGAGATCCCGGACGGCGCCCGCCTCGTCGGCTCGTTCGCGCACCGGATCCTGCAGGACCTGCTGCTCGGTCCGGAGCGGGTCGACCTCGCGCGGGCGAGCGCGGAGGACGCCGCGTCCTGGGCGGCGCGAACCTTCGACGCCCGGGTCGAGGCCGAGGCGGCGCCGCTCGTGCGACCGGGTCGCGAGGTCGAGCTCGCGGCCGCGCGCACGCTCGTCGAAGGCGCCGCGGCCGCGCTCGTGCGCCACCTTCAGCGCGGCGGGTGGCGACCCGTCGAGGCGGAGCGACCCGTGAAGGGGACGCTCTTCGGGCACCCGTTCCGCGGGAGCGTGGACCTCGTCGTCGAGAAGGATGGCGGCGAGGCGCTCCTCGATCTCAAGCGCTCGGGCACGCGCTACCGGCGCGAAGCGCTCGAGGAGGGCCGCGCGCTCCAGCTCGGCGTCTACGCCGCGCTCCTGCGCCACGGCGGCGGCCCCTATCCGCCGACCGGGTACCTCATCCTCGACGACGGGCAGCTCCTCACCGGCGACCCCGCCGCGTTCCCTGGCTCGACCCCGGTCGCCGGCCCGTCGACGCACGAGACGCTCAAGGCGGCCGCCGAGGCGATCGGCTACTGGTCGTCGGTCCTCGACCGGGGGCTCATCCCGTCGAGACGCGAGGGGATCGCCTGGCAGGAGGCGCTCGCGGCATCGGGCCTCCCGCCGCCCGACGAGGACACGCTCCACCCGCCGGCGTGCAGGTTCTGCTCGTACGGGACGCTCTGCACCGCAGTCGTCGGCGAGGAGGTGGCGCCGTGACGATCGAGATCGTGAGCGCGAGCGCCGGCACGGGCAAGACGCACCGGCTCACCACGGTGCTCGTCGAAGCGCTCCTCCGCGGGACCGCGCGCCCGGAGGGCGTCGTCGCCATCACCTACACGAAGAAGGCGGCCGCGGAGCTGGCGAGCAGGATCCGGCAGGCGCTGCTCGCCGAGCGGCGCCCCGATCTTGCGGGCCGCGTCCGCGACGGTTATCTCGGCACGATCCACGCCGTCTGCCAGCGGCTCCTGCGCGAGTTCGCGCTCGAGGCCGGGCTCTCGCCGCTCCTCGAGCCGCTGCCGGAGGGGGAGCGGATCCGGCTCTTCAACGCGGCGCTCGCGCGCGTGCTCGCGGGCCGCGAGGGGGAGCTGAACGAGCTCGCGCGGCGGCTCTCCGTCGACGACTGGAAGCAGGACCTGCGCACGGTCGTCGACCGCGCCCGCGAGAATGGGATGGACGCGACCGCGCTCGCCGAGGCCGCGCGGCGGAGCCGCGACGGCCTGCTCGCGCTCCTCCCCGCGGCGCCGGTCGACGGGGCCGCGTTCCGCGCGCAGGTCCTCGCCGCGCTCGAGGCGGCGCTCCCCGCGCTCGACGCCGAGGCGGCGGCCGGCGACAACGCCGCCGCGCGGAAGCGGGCGGCCTCCGCGCGCACGCTCCACGCCGACCTCGTCCGCTTCGGTGGGCACCCGGCCTGGAAGGACCTCCTCCAGGTCGGCCGGGCGCTCGATCTCAGGAAGCTCCGGCCCGTGACGGGCCCGCTCGTGGACCTCGCCGAGGCTCACCACGAGAGCGGCGCGTTCCGCGAGGACCTCGTCCGCTACCAGGCGGCGCTCCTCGAGATCGGCGGCGAGGCCATCGACGCGTTCTCGCGGGAGAAGGCAGCGTCCCGCGTGATCGACTTCGGGGACATGCTCGTCCACGCCCACGCGCTCCTCTCCCGGCCGGCGGTGCGCGACGCGCTCGCGCCTCGGCTCGACCTCGTGCTCGTGGACGAGTTCCAGGACGCCTCGCCCATCCAGCTCGCGGTCGTCGCCGCGCTCGGCGCCACGGCGAGGCGAAGCGTCTGGGTCGGCGATCGCAAGCAGGCGATCTTCGGCTTTCAGGGCTCGGACCCGGAGCTCATGTCGGCCGCGGCGGACGCGGTGCTCGGCGGCCAGGCGCCGGACGTGCTCCGCGAGTCGCACCGCTCGCGCCCGCCGCTCGTCGACGCGGTGTCCGAGCTGTTCGTGCGGGCGCTCGCGCCCGCGGGGTTCCCGGAATCCCAGGTAAGGCTCGCGGCCGCCTACCCGGATCCGGCCGCCATGGCGACGCAGCCGGCCCTCCGCTGCTGGCGCTGGCGAGCGGAGAAGGGGGAGCGGAACGGAGAGGAGGTGCCCGCGAGCGAGGCCCACGCGATCGCGGCGGGCGTCGCGGCCCTGCTCGAATCGCCGCCGGTCGTGCGGGAGCGCGTCGAGGGCACCCGCGAGTTCCGCACCCGCGCCGCGACCCGCAGCGACGTGGCGGTGCTCGCGTTCTCGAACGACCGGTGCCGGAAGATCGCCGCGGCGCTGCGCCTCCGCGAGATCCCGACGCGCGTCTCGCTCGCCGGCCTGTCCGGGACCCCCGAGGCGATCCTGGCGCTCGCCGCGCTCGGGCTCGTCGCAGACCCGCAGGACGGCGTCGCGGCCCTCGAGGTGAGCTGGCTCGGCGGCGCGGCGCGGGACCCGGACGCGTGGCTCTCGCGCCGGCTCGCCGAGATCGGCGCGTGGCGGGCGGCGCGGGAGGCCTCGCCCGAGGCCGCCCCGGAGCGTCCCCCGGCGTTCGACGACGACGCCCGGGTGCGCGGGCTCCGCGCGGCGGCCGGGGACGCGCGAAACCTCTCGCCGGCCGAGGCGATGGACCTCGCCCTGCGCGCGGGCGGGATCGTCGAGCTGGTCCGGAGCTGGCCCGATCCGGAGCAGCGCCTCGCGAACCTCGAGGCGCTGCGGGCGGAGGCCCGCGACTTCGAGGACCTCTGCCGCGCGCGCAGGAGCGCCGCGACCGTCGTCGGCCTGCACGCCCACCTCGTCCTTGGCGACGAGGGCGCGGGCGAGGACCAAGCCCAGCCGACCGCGGAGGACGCGGTCACCGTGAGCACGTGGCACGGCTCGAAGGGGCTCGAGTGGCCGATCGTCGTGCTCGCGCACCTCGACTTCGCGGGGGACCGGAGCGTCTTCGATCCCGCCGTCGAGCCGGCGGAGCGCTTCGACTTCGCGGCGCCGCTCGCGGGCCGCTGGGTGAGGTTCTGGCCGTGGCCGTACGGCGAGATGTCGAAGGACCTCGCGCTCCTCGACGCGGCCGAGCGCACCGCCGAGGCCGAGCGCGCCCGCGTCCGGAACGCCCGCGAGCGCCTCCGCCTCCTCTACGTCGTCTTCACCCGCGCGAAGGACCTGCTCGTGCTCGCGGCGAAGACCACGGAGAAGAATGGGCCCGCGCTCGCCGCCCTCGAGCCGCTGCGCGGCGCCGACGGCGCGCTCGCCGTCACCCTGCCGCTCGACGCTCCCGACGGTCCAGCCGTGTGGCGGGTCGGAGAGCGCGCGTGGCCGTGCCCCGTGCAGACGTGGTCGGGGCTGCCGCCGGAGCGCGCCGCTCGCCCGGGCGCGGCCCGCGCCTGGTACGCCGCGGGCGCCCGCGCCGTGCGACCGCGGGAGGTCCTGAATCCGTCGACGGAGCCCGCGCCCGCACCCGGTGCCGCGCGGATCGTCTCGATCGCGTCGCTCGCCGGGCGCCGCGCGCTCGAGGGGGCGGACGCGAACATGCGCGACGTGGGCGACGCGATCCACGCCTTCCTCGCGGCGGATCCCGCCGGAGAGCCCGCGCGGCGCTCCGAGCTCGCGCACCGGCTGCTCCTCGCTCACGGCGCGCTCGGGCAGCTCGCGCCCGGGACCCTCCTCGACATGGCGGACGCGCTCCGCGCCTTCCTCGACGCCCGCTTCCCCGGCGCGCGCTGGTTCCGCGAGTGGCCGGTGCGGGCCCGCCTCGGGGGACCGCCGCCGCGGCTCCTCGTCGGCGAGGTGGACCTCTTCCTCGAGCTCCCCGACGGCTTCGTCCTCCTCGACCACAAGTCGTTCCCCGGCGCGGAGGGCGAGCGCGATCGCCGGCTCGTCGAGGACTGGGCGCCGCAGCTCGCCTGGTACGCGGGGGCGCTGTCGGCGGCGCTCCGGAAGCCGCTCCGCGCGGCGTTCATCCACCTTCCGCTCCGCGGAGAGATCGCGGAGGTCGGGATCGGCTAGTCGTCGCGCCGGGCGCACCGGCGTCGATCGTCGCGGCAGGGCCGCATGCGGGAACGCTCACCCGCTCCTATTCACACAGCGATGCCGCGACAGGGCGAACAGGTGATGGGACCGCTTCGCGAACCGTGGATCTGGCCCAGGCGCTTGCTTCGCTTCGCCGGGCGGGTCCTCGGCTCGTTCGTGCGGAACCGCGGCATCCTGCTGGCTGGCGGCGTCGGTTACAACGCCCTCCTCTCCCTCATGCCCTTCCTCACCCTCGCGGTCGGCGGTCTCTCGGTGTTCTTCGACGAGGCACGCATCCTCGAGATGCTGCGCTCCGAGCTGACCGAGCTCGTCCCGCAGCACGCGGACACGATCCTCGAGACGGCGCAGACCTTCCTCCGGAACCAGGCCACCACGAACGTGGTGAGCGTCACGCTGCTGCTGTTCTTCAGCTCGATCGCCTTTCGCATGCTGGAGGAGGCGGTTGCCGCGATCTTCCACACCTCGCTCGAGAGCGCGCACCGCAGCGTCTGGATCTCCGCGGTGCTGCCCTACCTGTTCATGCTGCTCCTGATGATCGCGCTCTTCGCCCTGACCCTGCTCACCTACAGCCTCGATGCCTTGGGGGAGCGCTCGGTCCGCGTCTTCGCCGTGGACCGCTCGCTAGAATCCGCGGTCGAGTGGCTCCTGCGCGTCGCCAACTTCGTCGGGCTGGTCCTCTTGTTCGCAGCGATCTATCGCGTCGTGCCGGTGGTCAGGATTTCGCTGCGACGTGCCCTCATCGGTGGCCTCTCCGCGGCGGTCCTGTGGCGGCTCGTCGCGAGGTTCATGGTCTATTTCTTCACCAACATCTCCATGGTGAACGTGATCTACGGCTCGCTCGCCGCGGTCATCGTGGTGCTCCTGTATCTCGAGATCGTGTTCGTCATCCTGCTGCTCGGTGCGCAGCTCATCGCGGAGCTCGAGGCCAGCGCTGCCGCTGGCTTGCCCTGGTACGAGAAGCCGCCTGGACGAGTCGCTCATCGCCGCGCGTGAGGGAACCGCCGACCTCACCGGGACGACGCAGCGCGAGCCGCCGAGCGTTCGCCGCAGTACGCCACGATCTCGTCGAGCACCCGCCGGACGGCGCGGTTCGCAGCCACGACCCCGCCGTACGGGTCGTCGGAGGGAGCCTCCTCGACGGCCTCGAGCTCGCGGGCCCCGAGCACGCGTCGCGATGGCACCTCGGAGAGCTGGATGCGGACCGTCAACCGCACGCGGCTCGGACGCCCCGTGAACTCCTGCTGCAGCCGCACGATCTCCGTCTCGAGCCGCAGCCCCGCAGCGGCGGCGCTCCGCGCCTCCGCGACCGACGCGAATGCCCCGCTCCGCTCGAGCGCCCGCACGAGCAGCGGGGCGAGCATGCGCGCGGGCGTGTCGACCCACTCGCTGCGCGTGAAGAATTCGAGCTCGTGCGGCCTCTTCACGTACACGATGCGCGGGCCGTCGAATCCGGGCGCGGCGGCGGGCTGCGCGACGATCAAGGCGGGCCCTGGCCCTGCGACCGGCTGGCCCTCGAAGACCGCCTGCAGCTCGTATCGCGTCGACGGCGTCGCCGGACCGAGGGAGACACACGCGGACAGGCCGACCGCCACCGCACAGAGAGCGCCCGGAAGCGCCGTGTGGCTCGCGCGCTTGCAGCTCATCTCACATCACTCGCCGGGTCCCCGCGGCGGCTGTTGCCCTCCGAGCAGCGCTCCGCGGTTCCGCTCGAGCTCCCGCGAGAGGCGGCCGAGCGCCACCGTCGCCTCGGTCATCTCGGCGAGGAGCCGCTGCAGGTCGACGAGCGATTCGCCGTTGAGCTGCTGGACGGCCCGGCTCGCGCCCTGCGCCGCGCCCGAGACCTCGCCGACGGCGGCGCGGGTCGCTGCGCCGACTCGGCCCACCTCGTCCGCCACCCGCTCCACGGCCTCGGCGCCGCGGCCGATCCGCGCGACCAGGTCCGGCAAGCGCGCGCTCGCCTCGGCGGCGTGGCGCAGCGACTCCGCCGCGTCACCGATGGCTGCCTCGACGTCGCCCGACCTCCCGGCGAATGCGTGGACGAGCTGCTGTGCCTCCGCGATGGTCCGCTGCAGCGCGACCCGCGTCTCGTCGCCGAGCAGTGCGTTCGCGCTCCGGGCGGTCTCCCCGAGGTCCGCGAGGAGCGCCGTCACCCCGGCCTCGAGCCGCCTCAGCGTCGAGGGGGCGGTCCGGATGACGGGGTACGGCTCGCCGCGCGTCGGCAAGAGGGGAGGAGAGCCGCGACCGCCGCCGGACAGATCGATGGTCGCGATCCCGGTCAGCCCCTGGAACACCAGGACCGCGACCGTGTCCTGCGTGATCGGCGTGCCACGCGCGACCTCGAGCACGACCCGCACCCGGCCGGGATCGGCCGTGTCGAGCGCCATCTCCCGCACCTTTCCGACGGGGACGCCGCGGTAGTTCACCGGCGCACCGCGGCTGAGCCCGGAGACCGACTCCTCGAAGCGGGCGATGTAGCGATCGTGACGCTCGAGGGAGATGCCACCCGAGGCGAGCCACAGCGCCACGACGATCGCGACCGCGGTGAGCCCCAGCACGAAAGCGCCCACGATGGCATAGCTCGGTCGCGCTCTCATCGCTGCTCCCTCCGCGCTCCGCCGCGCGTTCCGGAGAAGTAGGACCGCACCAGCGGCTCGTCCGCCCTCGCGACCTCCTCCATGGTCCCGGCCGCGACGACGCGGCCCGCGCCCAGGAAGGCCACGTGGTCGGCTGCGTTCCAGAGGAGGCCGAGGTCGCGGGTGACCACGAACACCGTGAGCCCCAGCAGCTCGTTCAGATGTCGGATCAGCTCCTCGAACGCCCTCGCGCTCTCGGGATCGAGCCCCGCGCTGGGCTCGTCGAGGAACAGGAGCTCCGGGTCGAGCGCGATCGCCCGCGCCACGGCGGCGCGCCTGCGCATGCCGCCCGATAGCTGCGATGGGTACTTGGGCCCGGCGCTCGTGGGGAGACCGACGAGCGCGATCTTCAGGGCGGCGAGCTCGTAGAGGAGCGTCCGCCCGAGCCGGGCGCACTCGCGCAGCGGGAGCGCGACGTTCTCGGCGACGGTGAGCGAGCTGAACAGCGCGGCACGCTCGAACACCACGCCGCAGCGTCGCCGCAGCGCGAGCGCATCCTCGTCGCCGAGCCCCACCACGTCTCGACCGAGCACCTGGATCGACCCCGAGTCGGGCAGCTGCAGCGCCAGCGTCTCTCGCAGCAGCAGGGTCTTTCCACAGCCGCTCGGCCCCGCCAGCGCGAAGATCTTCCCGCGGCGGACCTCCAGCGTCACGCCGTCCTGGACCACGGCTCCCCCCAGCCGCGTGTGGACGTCCCGGACCGCGACGACGATCTCGGGAGAGGGCACGGGCGGCGCGGCCATGGGTCAGATCCCGAAGCCCCGCGAGAGCACGCCGACGAACGCGTCGGCGACGATCACCAGGAACATCGATTGGAGGACGGCCGCCGTCGTGCGTCGCCCGACGCTGTCCGCGTCGTCTCCGGCGTGCAGGCCCTGGTAGCAGCCGACCGCGGCGACGATGGCCCCGAACACCGGCGCCTTGATGAGGCCGACGAGGTAATCCGAGGGCTGGATTGCGCGCGCGATCCGCGCGACGAACTCACCGTGGTCGATCGCGAGCTCGGACCGCGCCACCACCATTCCCCCGGCGACGCCGAGGACGTCGGCAGAGACGGTGAGGAGCGGGAGCGCGATGGCGAGCGCCGCGATCCTCGGCAGCACGAGGACCTCGATGGGCGAGGCGCCGGTGGCGCGCAACGAGTCGATCTCCCCGGTGATCTTCATCGCTCCGATCTGTGCCGCGTACGCCGAGCCTGAGCGCGCAGCGGCGATGATGGCGATGACCAGCGGCGACAGCTCCCGCAGCATCGCGAGGCCGACCAGATCTGCGACGAGGATGCCGGCGCCGAACGGCCGGAATAGCGAGGATCCCTGGTGGGCGATGACGACGCCGATGGAAAACGACAGCAGGGCCGCGGTCGGCAGTGCCTCGAAGCCGGCGGTCTGCACGTTCTGCAGCACCTGGCGCCAGCGAACCCGCAGCGGTCCCGTGAGCGCGCGCCTCGCGGTGACGATCGTCTCTCCGAAGAAGCTGACGAGATGCTCGAACTCGCGCGCAGCGTTCCACGCCTTGCGCCCGAGGGCCTCCACGACCCCCACGCGGTCGGCCGCTGGCGGAGGCGAGCGCACGAATCCGGATGAGATCACGAGTTGGAGCATCCGCTGGTGCTCCGGGCGGAGCCGCAGGATCACGGTGCGTCCGTTGCGCTCGAGGCTCCCCGCGGTCAGGTGAAGCAGCCAGGCGCCCGCCGTGTCCATCGCATCCGCACCGGAGGCGTCGAGCACCACCTCGACGCCGACCGGCCACGCGAGGCGGCTCACCGCTCGCTCCACGTCGCCGATACGGTCCACCGTCCACGAGCCGCGGCAGCGCACCGCCCCACCTTCAACTCGGATGTCGGGGGAGCCCGGGAGGGCCATCGTCCGTCCGGCCATGACCGCACGACATGCGCCGGCCTCGCGGTCCAACGCTAACGACGCGCTGCCACGATGCACAGCGCGACAACCCGGTCGGGCGACGTCAGGAGTCCGGCGGCGCTCCGTCAGGGGTCCCTGCTCGGGTCCGATTCAGATCTCGGGGAGTCCTCGTGCCTCGCGGGAGCAGGCAAGCCCCTTCGACGGCAACGGCCGCCCTCGATCTGCACGCTTCGTGTACCGCACTGTAGGTGCGAAACGCAGATGGACGCAGCGTGGTGCTTGACCATTGGCGCCGCACTTGGTTTCTCACCGCCATGGACACACACGATCCAGCGTTCACGAAGCACCTCGACGGTGAGCCGCCTGGCGACGAACCGCCCCGGGACGAGCGCCGTCCGCCGCGACTGAGGGTCTTTCCCACGCGGGCCCTCGTCGTCGCGCTCGTGGGAGCGCTCGTCGGCGCGGCCTTCGCCGCGCTGAGCACCACCGATTTCATGCAGCACCTCGATCGGCAGGTGCACGCGATCCACTGCTCGTTCCTGCCCGGAGCCGCGAAGGAGATCGCCGAGAGCGGCTGCAGGACCGTGATGATGAGCCCGTACAGCTCGTTCTTCCGCGAGCTCCTGTGGGGCGGAGTTCCCATCAGCCTCTGGGCGCTCGCCGTCTTCGCCTTCCTCGCCTACCGAGCCGGGCTGATGTTATGGCGCGGCCGCACCTCCTCCGGCGAGACGAAGGTGCTGCTCGCGGCGGCAGCCCTGCCGGTCCTGGCGTCCGTCGTGTTCGGCGCTCTCGCCGTGTTCAAGCTGGATGCCGTCTGCAAGATCTGCATCGGCATCTACGCCGCGAGCGCCATCTCGTTCGTCGCCGCCTTCGTCGCGCACCGCTCGCAGCGCGCCCCGGCTTCATTCGGCGAGGCGCGGTTCGGGGCTGCGCTGATGGAAGGGGTCGGCCTCGTCGCTGCGCTGACGCTGGCCTACGTCGTCCTCGTGCCGAAGCCGGATGCCAGGACCTCGATGCGTGGATGTGGCTCGCTCGTCCGCGGCGAGGACGCCGCCGGCGTGATGATCCCTCTCTCGCCGCATCCCGGTGGAGCCTCCTCCGTCGAGGTGCTCGATCCGCTCTGCCCGTCCTGCAAGGCCTTCGACCAGCGGCTCGCGGCGAGCTCGCTCGGCGAGCGTCTGGATCTGAAGGGTGTCCTGTTTCCGCTCGACTCGACCTGCAACTGGATGGTGACCGAGACGATCCACCCGGGCGCCTGCGCCGTGAGCGAGGCCGTCCTCTGCGCCGCGGGTCTTCGCTCCGGACCGAAGAACGCCGCGGCGGCGGGCTCCGTCCTTCAGTGGGCCTTCGCGAACCAGGCGGAGCTTCGCGCGCTCGCCGCCAAGGACGAAGGAGCGCTGCGCGCCCAGATCGAGCGGGAGTTCCCTGGTGTCAAGGATTGCCTCGGCAGCGCGGTCGTGAAGAGCAAGCTCACGAAGAGCCTGCGCTGGGCGGTCGCGAACGCGATTCCCGTGCTGACGCCTCAGCTGTTCGTCGGCGACAGCCGCATGTGCGACGAGGACACCGATCTCGGCCTCGAGTACACGCTGACCCGCATGCTCTCGCCCGAGGCCGAGCAGGAGCGCGCCAGGAGGCGCGCCGCCGAGCCGCCGCGCGCTCCTCCGCCGCGACCCGCGGTCATCGAGGACCTCCAGGCGGCGGTCGCGGTGAAGCCGCTCGTGGAAGTGACGGCAAAGACGGCCACGCCCGCTCCTCCGTCCGCGGCCGCTCCGGTGGAAGCCGCAGCGGTCGAGACCCCCTCCCCCAGCCCTGCTGACGAAAAGGCCCAGAAATGAGCGACTCCTCCAAGCGTTGGATCCTGCTCATCGCGGCGCTCGCGATCCCGCTCGCCCTCGTCGTCACGTCGGCCGCAGCAGCTCAGTCGCGGCTCGGGGCTAGCAAGGCCGCGACCCGCGACGTCGCGACCGCGAGCGTGGCGAATGACGCGTACTGCACGCCGGAGCTGAAGGCGATCGTGCGCCGCGTCGCGGGCGCATGTGGCCTCCTCGAGGGCGGCGGTGGCGGGCGGGGTTGCCAGCCGCTTCAAGCAAAGAAGGTCGCGGCGCTCTCCGGCAGCGACTTCAACGCGATGTTCAAGCCCCTCATGAGCCGCGCGCACATCGTCCAGTTCGACTCCTCGAAGGCGGAGCTCGATCCGGCTGCTCGCATCGCCGTCGAGAAGGCCTGGAGCGATCAGCGAGGCGCGAGCTTCTTCTTCATCGTGTCGCGCGCGAGCCCGGATGGCGACGAGCAGTACAACGAGGCGCTCAGCCGCGACCGCGCGAAGTCGGTCCTCGACTACCTCGATCAGAAGTTCCACGACGACGACCTGAAGAAGGAGGCGGGCCTGCTCTGGCTCGGCGAGGAGTTCGCGCAGCTGCCGGACGAGTTCTGCAACTGGAACCGCTCCCGTTCCGGCTCGTGCAGCCGCGCGGACATCAACCGCAGCGCCTTCATCGCCTGGATCGACTGTGCGATCTGATCGGCGAGCCCTCGCGGCCGCCATCACCCTCCTCGGCCTCGCTCTCTCGAACGGCTGTCGAGATCCGCAACCCTCGGCCGCCGAGGCCGTGCCGGAGCGATTCGCCGGCGTTCGGAAGCAGGCCGCGGCCTCGGCGAGCGCACAGAGCGCGTTCTGCGAGAAGACCTATCCGGCCGGCGGCGAGGGCGCCCGCCGGTACGCGCCTCCACCGCAACGCCCGTTGCCCGGCGCGGAGGGCGGAAGCACCGCCGCCGCCGCGAGCGGGACCGGCTGGACCTGGGTCAATCTCTGGGCCACCTGGTGCGGTCCCTGCGTGGACGAGATGGAGCTGCTCGGGCGCTGGCGGGACGGCTTCTCGCGCGACGGGACGCAGGTCAGCTTCGAGCTCGTCAGCATCGACGATCAGGATCGAGGGAAGGAGCTCGGCGCCTTTCATTCGAAGGGCTTGCCCGGCCCGATCCGCTGGCTGCGGTCCGAGCCGGACCTCGGACCGCTGCTCGACTCGCTGGGAGTCGCTCGGGACGCCATGATCCCGATCCATGCGCTCGTGGACGCGTCCGGCTGGCTCCGCTGCGTCCGGGTCGGCGCGATCCACGAGCAGGACTACGCTGCCGTGAAGGGGTTCCTCACGCGTTAGCCGCGCCGAGCCCAAGGGCGCGCCCGAACCCTGGACCTCCCGCCGGGCGCGCTCCGGGCCGCTGCGGGCGCGAGCGCCGCATCACTTGAGCGATCCGACGATCTTCCGGTACTCGCTTTCGCTGAACACCCTCATGGTCTGCGTTCGGACGTTCCCGAGCGCCCCGAGGGTCAGCGCGATCCGGGCGACCGTCTCGTCGTCCGGCGCCTCTGCGACGAGCACGATGTCGTACTTCCCCATCGCGAGATAGAACTGCTTCAGCTCGCCGCCTGCAGCCTGGAACAGCTTCTTGGCGGCATCGAGCCGGGTCGGCCCCTCCTTGATGTTGCGGATCCCTTGCTCGGTGTAGTGCACGAGACTGACGTAGGTGGCCACGAGACCCTCCTCCCTGATTGAACTGCTGACTTCACTGTGCGTCGTTGGAGGCCGCGTGGCCAGGGCCCGGCGACGAGCAGGGGACGAGCCGCCCGCGGACGCCTCCGGCCTTTGCGCCACCGACCGTCCGTGCGGCGGCCGAGGTGGCCGGCGTCCCGAGGGCGCACCCGGCGATCGGACCCCGGACTCCATTGGGAGCTGAGTCCTTCACACGACGATGCAGGGGGCCCACCCGTCCGGACCGCGTACGGACCGTCGAGTCGCTGTAGGTCCTGCGGCGAGCTGCGCGGTGACCTCGTGCCGAGCTCGCGCCATTCACGCTGGAGGCCGTAATGACGATTCGAGCGCTTTCCGTCTCGCTGATAGCCATTCCCCTCGTGGTCGCTGCCGCGGGTCCGTCCCGGAAGGCGGTGCTGAAGAACGCCGAAGGTAAGGATGTCGGGACGGCCACGTTCACGCCGACCAAAGGTGGCGTGAAGGTTCAGGTTCAGGTCGCGAACCTTCCTCCTGGGAAGCACGGCATCCACATCCATGCCGTGGCGAAGTGCGAGCCGCCCGAGTTCACGTCGGCGGGCGCGCACTTCAACCCGTCCGCGAAGAAGCACGGCGCCCATAATCCCGAGGGCGCCCATGCGGGCGACCTGCCGAACCTCACGGTCGGTAAGAACGGCAAGGGCAAGGCCACCGCCACGGCGAAAGGCGCGACGTTGAGCGAAGGTGAGGGCTCGCTGTTCGGGCCAGACGGCACGGCTCTCGTCATCCACGCGGATCCGGACGACGAGAAGACCGACCCGGCGGGCAACTCGGGCGCGCGCATCGCCTGTGGGGTCATCGAGAAGAAGTGACGCGCGCTCGAACGCTCGCACGGGCGTAGTCGTCGCGAGCGGCTACGGCTCTCGCCTTGCTGGCGCGACTTCCGCGCAAGCGTCGCGACCCCGAGTTCCTCTCCGACCCCGCTCCGAGCTGCGCGATCTCGAGGACGCACTCTGCGAGCTGTCCCTCGTCGAGCGCGGGTCCGAGGTCGGCCCCTTCGAGGGCGCCTGCTCCGGTCACCGGCCCCGGAGCGCGATGATTGTGATATCTATTATCAGAATCATGATTCACCTCAGCCTTCGGTCACGCTGATCGGGCACCCGCCCAGGAGGAAACCACGTGGAAGCGAACATGCAGTCCGCATCTCGGATGCTCGTCGTCGCGCTCGCCCTCGCCTCGTTCGCGGGATCCGTTGGAGCTGAGGAGCCGGGGTCGCCGGCGAAGGAACAGAGCTCGGGTGCCGCCGACCAGACGGTTCCCGAAACAGCCCTGCCACGCGAGAGCGCGATCGAGACTTCCCTCGGGCGCACCGGCGCCACCGCCGGCAACGCATTCGGCGGCTACGGCGAGCTCACGCTCTCGAGTCCATCGAACGGCCCCGCGGTCGTGGACATGCGGCGCTTCGTCCTCTTCTTCGGGCACGACTATACCGAGCACATCCGCTTCTACTCGGAGGTCGAGGTCGAGCACGCGATCAGCTCCGCCGACGACCGCGGGGAGGTCGAGATCGAGCAGGCCTACCTGGACGGGCTCCTCCACCGGAAGCTCAACGTTCGCGGCGGCGTCATCCTGATGCCCGTCGGGATCGTCAACGTCTACCACGAGCCCCCGAGCTTCAACGGCGTCGACCGCCCGGACGTCGACACGTTCGTCATCCCGAGCACCTGGCGCGAGCCGGGGGTCGGCATCTTCGGCGAGCTCGCGGAAGGCCTGCGCTACCAGCTCTACTTCGTGAACGGCTTCGACGCGAGCGGCTTCACGGCGGAGTCGGCGATCCGGGAGGGGCATCAGGAGGCGCAGCTCGCGAACGCAGGGGTGTTCGGCGGCGTGGGGCGGCTCGACTACGAGCCGGTCCTCGGCACCGTGGTCGGCGTCTCCGCGTACGGCGGAACGTCCCGCACGCCTTCGCTGCCGCCGTCCATCGGCAGGGTCCCCGTGGGCCTCTTCGAGGTGGACGCGCGAACGCGCCGCGGCGCGTTCAGCGCGCGCGCCGAGGTCGCGGTGCTCTTCATCGGCGACGCGGGTGCGGTGAGCCGCGAGCTCGTCGCCGCGTCGTCGGACGCGGGGCCGATCTCCTCGCAGTCCCGCGGCGCGTACGTGGAGGTGGGGTACGACGTCCTCGCGATCCTCGCGTCCCGCTCGAACCAGGGGCTCACCGCCTTCACGCGGTTCGATTACGCGGACACCCAGGCCGACGTTCCCGCGGGGTTCGATGCGAGGAAGGAGTTCCGGCGCTACTCGGAGGTGGTCGGGCTCGTCTACCGGCCCATCCCGCAGGTCGCGCTGAAGGCGGACTACCGGTTCCGTCAGTTCGGCGACCACACGACGAGTCAGGAGCTCGCTTCCGCGATCACGTGGCTCTTCTGACGAGGAAATGGACGCGATGCAGGTATTCGCCAGGCGTGGCTTCCAGCTCAGGACGGCATCTCTCGAGACGCGGGTCGCCTACACCGCCTTCCTCGCGCTGACCGTCCTCGGAGCCGTCTCGATGGGTGCGCTCTCGGTCGGCCGCATCGGGATCACCCGCGCTGCCATCGCCGTGTATTACCGCGGCGGCGAGAGCGAGATGAGCTTCCCCAAGCAGTTCTGGCAGCTCGCGGAGGTGAGCCACTTCCACCTGTTCTCCATCTCGGTCGTGCTGCTGATCCTCTCTCACCTCCTGAGCGCGACGCCGATGCGCGCACGCGCGCGCCTCGGCGTGATCGGGGTGACGTCGGTGGGCGCGTTCCTGGATATCTGCGCGCCATGGGCCGTTCGGTACGTGTCCGGAGCGTTCGCGTACGCGCTGCTCGCCGCCTGGCTCCTGCTCGGGGGAGGGATGCTCTGCATGCTCGCCATCTCGCTCGTGTGCATGTGGGGCCCGGAACGCTGGATCTTTGGCCAGGCGAACGGCGCGGCCGTCCGGAGCGCGGAGGAAACGTGAAGCTCGCAGTCGCGCTCCTCGCCGCGGCGCTGCCGGCCGCGGCGGCACGAGCTGATCAGGTCTACCTGCGTGACCCCGACGCGCCGCGCGCCTTGTTCGGGGACGGCGTCCGTTTCGAGCGGTCCATGCTGGAGCTCTCGGCCGCCGAGCTCGAGGACCTGGGTCGCCGCGTCGGACGCAAGGTGGACGTCCGTCAGTATCCCTCCCTCGCTGTGTCGTCCGGTTCCGGTCAGCTCCTCGGGTGGGTGTTCGTGCTCGACGTCGTGGGGCAGAGCCTGCCGATCACGTTCGCAGTCGGGGTCAAGGCCGACGGGCGGATGCAGGACATCCAGGTGATGGTGTACCGGGAGCCACACGGTTCCGAGATCCGCGAGCGCAGGTTCCGCGCCCAGTTCGCGGGCAAGAACGCCGACCAGCCGCTCGTGGTGGGCAAGGACGTCGACGCCATCACCGGCGCAACCATCTCCTCCCATTCCGCGGCATATGCCGTGCGAAAGGGGCTTGCGCTGGCGGAGATCCTGCGCCACCGCGCCGACCGGAAGTCCCCGTGACCTCCGGCATCGGCCTCACGCTGCTCGCGATCGCGGCGGCGGTCGCCCCCGCACCGGAAACCGTGAACGCGGGCGGCGCCCCATGCAGCGACATCGTGCTGGAGCGCGCCCGGCCCATGATGGCCACGATCGTCACCGTGACGGCACGAGGCTGTCCGGAGGAGATGCTAGAGGAGCGGATCCGGGAAGCGTTCGGCGCGATGGAGCGGCTGGCGGGCCTCTTCTCGGAGTGGAACCCGGACAGCCCCGTCTCGCTCGTGAACCGGAACGCCGGCGTGAAGCCGGTGCGGGTGCCGGGGGAGGTTCTCGAGCTCTTGAACGGAGCGGCGCAGGTGTCATTGCGCACCTCGGGGAGCTTCGACGTCACCTGGGCCGCGCTCGGCGACCTGTGGCGATTCGGAGGCACGCGGCCCCCTCGCTTGCCGCCGCCGGACGAGGTGAAGCGGCGCCGCGCGCTCGTCGCGTTCCGTGACGTCGTCCTGGATCCCGCCGCAAGCACCGCCTTCCTCCGGAGGCCGGGCATGCGCCTCGGGGTCGGGGGAATCGCGAAGGGGTACATCGCCGAGGCGGGCGCGACGCTGCTCGTGTCGCGCGGGGTCCGGGACGTCCTCGTCGCGGCGAGCGGCGACATCTCCGCGCGCGGACGCAACGGGGACCGGCCGTGGGTCGTCGCGATCAGCGATCCGCGCGATTCGTCCCGCGTGCTCGGAACGGTGGAGCTTCACGACGAATCGATATCGACGAGCGGCGACTACGAGCGGTTCTTCGTGATCGACGGGCGGCGCTACCATCACATTCTCGACCCGAGGACCGGATACCCCGCCACGGCGAGCGAGGGGGTCACGGTGATCGCTCGCCGTGGAGCCGATGCGGATGCCCTCGCCACCGCGCTCTTCGTGCTCGGTCCGGCGCGAGCCGCGACGGCCGTGGGAGACGACCCCGACGTATCGGTCGTTCTGGTCGGGCGCGACGGGCGGGTGCACGTGATGGGAGCGAGCCGCCCCTTCCGGCTCGATCAGCGCCGGTCGCGTCCGGCCAGTCGGCGCGCCGGGCGGCTCACTGGAAGGTGTGCGCCACGTACGCCTCGAGCGCCGATGCGAAGTCCGGCTCCAGCGCTCGGCGGTAGACCATCGCGGCCCCGATCTCGGCCGCGAGGATCGCGGAGCGGTACTTCGGCGACAAGGCGCTCACCCGATCACGCCATGCCGGTGTGTCGCGGACGAGGCGGGGAAGATGCGCGAGGAGCACCCTCCGGTAGAGCGGCTTCTCGGCCAGGTCGGGCCTCGACTGGAAGAAGGCGAAGAGGCGCGCCTTGTTCGCGTTGATCTCGAGGCTGATCGCATCCGAGATCTCGGTGAAGGCGCGCTTCCCGCCCTCCTCGCGGTGGCGCCGCAGGATCAGCCGCGCCTCGTCGGCGGACCGCCGCTCCAGGATCTCGAGCACGTCGCGGACGTACTCCTCCTTGTGCTGGATGAACTCCTCCGCGGAGAGGAGGAGGTTCCCGATGATCTCGTAGGAGGACGAGATCACGCCGCACTTGTTCGCCGAAGCGTCGCGCAGCACCACCGCGCCCGCCTCCTGGAGCCGCAGCCGGGCTTCCGGCGTGATGAAGGAGTTGGCCCCCTCGACGATGACCCTGGCGGAGGGCTCCCCGTCAGGCCGCAGGAAGCGCCGCCAGTTCCCCTGGTCGATCGTCTCCGGACGCCCGCCGGCCGGGATGAAGAGGTCGGCTGGCACTGCGAAGAGCAGCTCGTCGAGCTCCTTGTAGAACTCGTCCACGGTCACCCAGTCCTCGCGAAGGCCGGAGACGGTCCGCTCGACGCGGCGGTACAGCTCGCGCAGCCCCTCGATACGCCGGGCGTTCCGGTAGAGGACGAAGCCGCCGGGGGAGAGAGACGCGGTATCGAAGGCGTCGGCGTCTGCGCGCAGCACGATGCGCGACAGCGCGTCGCGATCGATGCCCGCGGGATCGACCAGCGCCGCCGTCCCATCGACGACGAGCCGGATGCTCACACGTGGACAGCGCTCGAGCAGCAGGCGCAGGCCGTTGCCCGCGACGTCGCCGTTCGGCCCCCCGGTGAGCTTCACGCTGAACGGGTCGCGGCGGATGTCGATGCCCTGCTCGCCCATCGCGATCTCGGCGAACGTGACCACGCCCAGCGACGTCACGCCGTACTGCTTGTGATTGATGCCCACCCTCTTGCTCGACATGATCCCGCTGCCGAGCACGTACCCGCGGCGGACGGAGAGCTCGGCCATCGCCTCGATCATCTCGTCGTGCATGTTCTCGTCGGGGCCGAGCTCGATGGGCTCCTCCTCGCCGTAGTGGTCCACCACCCGCGGATCCTTGGCCTTCCCCCCCTGCGTCACGAAGATGTCGAGGAAGGCGTTCGCGAGCCCCCACTGCAGCTTGTGCAGCTGCTGCGCGAGCTGCTCCCGCGTCTCCGCGTCGGGCGCGTGGAGGACGCACACCATCTTCGACCCGCCCTCGTAGATGTCCTTGTTCTTGAGGTGCTGGGTGTGCGCGAGCACGTAGTTCTCGCGAAACAGGGTGTTCGCCACCGTGACGTAGTCATCGCGCGTCTTCGCCACGATCGTCCGCCAGCCTCCCCGGGCGATGTCCGCGAAGCCGATGTGGTAGCCGAGCCCGCTGCGCCCGAAGAAGAACGTCACGCGGAAGGGGCGCTGCGGCGGCAGGTCGCTGGTGAAGGTCGGCCCGAGATCCTCCAGGAAGGCCGGGTCGAGGCGAAAGGCCAGGGCGTGCTTCTCGGCGACGAAGTAATTGGTCTTCAGCGTCCGCTTCACGAAGACGAGCGCGGTCTGGAAGATCGAGCGCCGGAACTCGTCGAGCTGACGGTGCCCGGTGTTGTAGGACGCGACCTCCCGCTCGATGTCCTGTAGCTCGGAGGCGTAGCGCGTCTCGCGGTCCGCGACGTCGGGATCGAAGCGCGCCGTGAACAGCCGGACGAGCGCCAGCGCCATGCCCGGGTGGGAGTGGAACGCCCGGACCACGTCCTCGAGCGTGCAGCGGTGCGGCTGGTTGTGGGCGCAGTTCGTGTGGCAGAAGCCGATGAAGGCGTTGACGAGCGAGGCCTCCTCGCCGCTCATCACGCCGGTGACGACGAAGTCCTGGTAGGCCGGCGACTCGGTCGCGAGGATCTGCGTGTTGTAGAGGAGTCGCCGCAGCTTGCGGAACAGCTCGCCCCCCTGCTCCAGGCTGCCGCCGCGCCGGTGGGCGACGTGGAAGCTGCCCAGGAAGAAGGGGTGGTCGCCGGTGCTGAGGTTCATCGTGAGCGAGCGGCGAACGCCCAGGTTCAGTCCGTGAAACACCTGGAAGAGCTGCGTGAGGTGGTTCCTCGGGGGCGGGCTCTCCACCGCGAAGAGGACGTTCACCTCGTTCGGCTCCACGTCCTGCTCCTCCGGCGGCTCGACGCCGAGGAAGAAGCCCGCATTCGACAGGCCGCGGTGCAGGAGCCGCAGCAGCCGGGCCGCCTCGCGCGGCGGCGCAGCCTCCACGTACCGAGGGTCGTTGAGCCACAGGAGCCGGAGCACCTCGTCCTGCGCCTGCTGCCCCATCGACGGGTCGTGGGCAACGACGGCCGCCAGGACCTCGCGCCGGGTCGGCTCCGGCACGGCGGGCGTACCGGCCTGGCGGACCAGCGCATCGGGCTTGCGCTCGAAGACGTAGCGCTGCACCTCGAGCGCGCGGTCGCAGCCCGGCACCACGCCGCGCGAGTGGGAGATCTCGGCCCGCGAGATGTCTCGGTCCTCGAGCCCGCGCAGCGTCTCGAAGATCGAGCCAGGCGTGTCGAGCCTCGCCAGGATGAGCTCCTGGCTGCGATCCGCGACGACGAGCTGCCGGTCGCTGCGCAGCCGACCGAGCCCGGCGGCGAGCGCCGCGACGGCCTCCTCGTCGCGACGCAACGTTCCGGTGAACAGGGAGGGGAGGTTCCCCTCGAGCCAGCGGAGGTTCTCTGCGGCTCGATCGAGGAGCTCGAGAGGGCGCGAAGACATGAGTCACGAGTACCCGTTTGCAAGCGGCGGGTCACCGCCTTTGCAGGGCGCGGCGGCCGCTGGCGCGCGAGCCCGGTCGCGCACTGCGCGAGCCCGCCCGCGGTGGGACCGCTCTCAGGCGAGCGCGACGTCATGGATCACCACCCGGGACCCCCGCGCGTCCACCGCGACCGGGTCGAGGCTCGGCTCCTGGTCTATTCCGGCCACCGCGACGTGCGCCGGTGCGGCGAGCGCGGGCTTCCCGATCCGCGATCGGTCGAGCGTGTTCGCGGTGCTCACGATCGCGCGCCAGGGCCCGGCGCGGCGCTTCTCGCGCACGTAGGAGCCAGCCGGCGTGTGCGACGGGTTGAGCACGAGCGCCGCGGACAGGTCACGCTCGAGCACGCCCGCGCTCTTCAGTCGTCCGTCCCAGGTGTAGCGGACGGGAGCGCCGGCCTGGACCTGCCGGCGGACGACGTTCACCTCCCCGTCGAGGAGCACGATCGCGCCCGCCACGCGGCGGCCGACCTTCAGCGCGGCGGCGAGACGGATCGGGCAGTCCGAGCCGGCGTCGTCGAGCTCGCCCGAGGTGACGAACGTCTGAGGCGGCAGCTCGCGCACGCCCCCGCCCTCGAGGACCTCCGTGCGCCATGGGAGCTCGATCCGCCCGGCGTCGCGGGCTGCGACGCTCCGAGACCGCGTGGCCGCGAGCACCTCGTACAGGAGGAGCACGGCCTTCCCGGCGGCCCGGCTCAGCGTGGCCGCCCGGGGCGCCCGCGCGACGAACGTCCAGCCGGGACAGACGATGATCGCGGGCTCGAAGCCGGCCGCCACCTCGATCGCTCGAAGCGCGAGGGCGTTCCGCTCGTCGGGACGCGCCCGCAGCACCCGCGCGACGGCGTCGCCATCCGCCACCTCACGGGCGGACGGCGCCCGTCTCGACACGTCCACGTGCAGCTCGATGACCGCGATCCTCATGGCCCCCTCCGATCCAGGTTCGGGGGGCGGAGTGCCAGAGCTGGGCCAGGGCAGGACGGCGCGAGCGGGGTGGCGGCGCGCGCGCTGCGCTGCCGCGGCGCCGGTGCAACAGGTCCCGCGGCGCGCACGACGGGAACGAGGCGAAGCTCGCGCCAGGCCATCCGGTGTGAGGTACGGCCGCGGCGACCGTCGCGCGGACGCAGCTGTCTCACGAACCCCGCGGGTCCGACGATCGCCGGATGACGCGGGCGTTCACGCCGCTGCGGCCCGCAGGCTCGGCCTCGCGAGCACCCGGCAGAGCTCGGATGTCTCGTAGGGGCGAACGAAGTCATGCTTCGGCGGCTGGGCGGTCCACCGATCGTTCGCCGCGGCGGCGGGATCCGAGTCCTTGGTCGTCGCCGCTCCAGAAGACGGCGTCGCGCCTAGTTTTCGAGGGGAACCAAACTACGGGGGATTCGATGCGAACCATGGTGCGGTACGCGCTGCCGTGCGCGGGCTTGCTGGTGATGGGCGGCAGCGGGTGTGCGGGCCGGCAGAGCGCCGCGAGCCCGACGGCGAGGCATGTCGAGAGCGCCCAACAACGGTCGCAGCAAGCGCTCGACAGAGCGGCCGAGGCGCAGAAGCGCGCTTCCAGGCAGGGAGAGGTCGTGGCGCAGGCCCAGCGAGAGGTGCAGGATGCGCAACGTCGGCTGACGGAGGCGCAGGAGCGATTGGGGAACGAGCAGGTGAAGGCGGAACAGCTCCAGCAGCAGGCGATCGAGGCGAGGACGGAGGCGACACGCGAGGCTCAGGCGTCTCAGCAGGAGGCCTCCCGCGCGCTGTCGCTGCAGGGTGAGCACGTGAAGCGGCGAGAGCAGACGTTCTCGGGCCAGGTGAGCCAGGCAACCGCGGATTCGATCGTCGTGACGCCACAAGTCGGGGAGCCGATGAGGTTCAAGGTCACCGACAACACGCGGGTGCAGATCGATGGCCGCCAGGCGTCCGCAGGCGAGATCCAGCAGGGCGGAGATGCACGCGTCGCGTACCAAGTCTCGGGAACGGAGCCGACGGCGACCGTCGTCCAGGTCATCACCGGTGAGCCGGTTCGGGGTGCGCAGCCACCGCGCGCAACCGAACCCGGGAGGACGACACCGTCCGCGCCGAGTGCCCCGAGCACGCCGGGCAGCCCGCTGAAGGAGCGCCTGTAACATCCGAGCGCCGCGCTGATCACGCGCTGCGGGGACGACGGCGGCTCGCGCCGTCCAGAGGGCACCAACGCCACGCGACCCCAATGTTCGGGCAGCGCAGTGGAGAACGCGGAAGTCGCCAAGACCTTCTCCGAGCTGGCCGACCTGCTCGAGCTCACCGGGGGCAACCCCTACAAGGTGAGGGCCTACCGGCAGGCCGCCCAGGTGATCGACACGCTGCCAGGGCCGGTCTCGGAGCTCTGGCGCAAGGGCGAGCTCACCTCCGTCGCCTCCATCGGCGAGCGCATCGCCGCCCGGATCGGCCAACTCCTCGAGCGGGGAACGCTGCCGGATCGCGACGAGCTCGCGTCGCGCGTGCCGGCGGGGGTCGTCGAGCTGCTCTCGATCGAGGGGGTCGGTCCAAAGACGATCGCGTCCGTCTGGAAGGTGCTCGGGGTCGCCGACGTCGACGCGCTCGAGCAGGCCTGCCGGACCGGGCGACTGTCGGAGCTGCACCGAATGGGCGAGCGCCGCGCGGAGGCGATCCTCGAGGCGATCCAGCGTTACCGCGCGCGCCGCACCACGCGCGTGCCGCTGCACCGCGCGGTCTCCTACGCCGACTCGATCTGCGCGAAGCTGCGGAAGGTCCCTGGCGTCCGTACGGTGGAGGCGGCCGGAAGCGTGCGGCGCAGGAAGGAGACCGTCGGCGACCTCGACATCCTCGTCGCCGCGACGGAGCCCGCGCCGGTGATGCGGGCGTTCTGCGATCTCTCCGAGGTCGCGACCGTGCTCGCGCAGGGCCCGACCAAGGCGACCGTCCGGCTGCGCATCGGGCTGCAGGTGGACCTCCGCGTGCTGCCGCCGGAGTCGTTCGGCGCGGCCCTCCACTACTTCACCGGCAGCAAGGCGCACAACATCGCCGTCCGCACGCGGGCGGTGCACCGCGGAATCAAGCTCAGCGAGTACGGCGTGTTCGATCGCGAGGGGCGGCGGCGCTCGGGGGAGCGCGAGCAGGACGTGTTCGAGGCCGTCGGGCTGCCCTGGATCCCTCCCGAGCTGCGCGAGGGCGCCGGCGAGCTCGAGGCTGCCGAGGCGGGCACGCTCCCACGTCTCGTCGAGGAGCGGGACGTGCTCGGCGACCTGCACGTCCACTCGAGGGCGTCGACCGACGCCCGCGCCACGCTCGAGGAGCTCGCGGACGAGGCGGGACGCCGCGGCCGAAGGTACCTCGCCATCACGGATCACTCGCGCTCGCGCCCGCTCGGGCTCGACGAGGAGGGGTTGGCGGAGCAACGCGAGCGTATCGCCGCGCTGAATCGCGAGCGGGGCGAGCCGCGTCTCCTCGCCGGCGTCGAGGTGGACATCCTGCCCGACGGCTCGCTCGACCTGCCCACGCAAGCGCTCGCCGGGCTCGATTGGGTGGTCGCGAGCGTCCACGCGGACTTCACGCAGCCGCGCGAGCGCATGACCGACC
>DASWEI010000020.1:0-5512 GCA_036394835.1 Anaeromyxobacter sp.
TCACCGCGGGCGGATTCTTGAGCTCGAAGATCTCGACGTCCTTCTTCCAGTCCAGGCCGGCGTCGTGGAGCGCGCCACGGAGCACCGCGTCACCCGAGGCGAGCCGGACGGTGGCGATCTTCTTCCCTTTGAGGTCCGGAACACCCTTGATGACGCCCGCCTTCGCCGGCGTCGTGACGATCGCGGCGTCCTCGCCCATGATCCCGCCGATGATCCTGAGGTCGGTGCCCTTGGAGATGTGGACGAGCGGCGCGGTCGTCCCGAACGCGCCCACGTCGATCTTGCCGGCGTTGAGGGCGTTGATCCCGTCAGCCGAGTTGACGAACTCGACGAGCTCGACGTCGAGCCCCTCCTTCGCGAAGAACCCCTGTTCCTTCGCGACGAAGAACTTCGCGTGTCCGGTCACCGGCAAGTAGCCGATCTTGAGCGTTTCCCCGCCGGCCGCCGCGCCGGCCGCCGGGCCGGCCGCGAGCGCCGCGAACGCGAGCGCCACTCCCATGAACTTCGAGATCATCTCCTCTTCCTTTCTCGGGGCCGTGCCCCTCACGTGAACCGCTGGGCCTTCCGGCCCGGCCACCTCGTCACCCCTCGCGCCGATCGACGACGCGCCTCGCCTTGTGCACAGACCGCGGGAGCGACCCATCGTCGAGCACGGCGACCGCCTTCGGCGTGAGCCCGAGCCGGACCCGGAACGCGCCGCGCACCGCGTCCGCGACCGCCGCCTCCGAGAGCCGCGACCCCTTCCGGCGCTCCACCTCGAGCTCGAAGCGGGTGAGGTGCTGCTCGCGGGTGAGGGTGATCCGGTACTCGCCGGTCACGTCCTCGATCTCGCGCACGACCACCTCGACGTCGGACGGGAAGACGTTCACGCCGTTGACGATGAACATGTCGTCGGTGCGACCGTGAATCCGGATCCGAGCGTGGGTCCGGCCGCACAGGCACCGGTTGCGATCGCGCGTCACGACGTCCCCGGTGCGGAACCGGATCATCGGCCGAGCGCGCTTGCGCAGCGTCGTGAGGACCATCTCGCCCTTCTCACCGTCGGGGACCGGCGCGCCGGTCCGCGGGTCGAGCACCTCGAGCAAGTGGTGATCCTCGGCGAGGTGCAGCCCGTCCTTCGCCTGGCACATCCCGGCGCTGGCGCCGAAGATGTCGGAGATGCCGTAGAAGTCGTAGAGCTCCGCCCCCCAGAGCGACTCGATGGCGCGGCGCGTGGCCGCGATCGAGCCGCCGGGCTCGCCGGCCACGATGATCCGGCGGAGCGCGAGATCACGCGCGGGATCGATCCCGGCGGCGCGCGCCGCCTCGCCGAGGTACCAGGCGTAGGACGGCGTGGTCCAGGTCACCGTCGGCTGGAACTGGCGCATGAGCAGCAGCAGCCGGTCTGCCGGGATCGTCCCGGCCCAGATGCACAGCGCACCGAGCTTCTGGGCACCGATGACGTCCGGCCCGCCGACGAAGAGCGTGAAGTTGAGGGCGTGCAGGTACCGATCATCGGGCCGCATCCCCGCGGCCCAGAAGAGCCGCGCCTGCACGTCCTGGAACGCCTCGAAGTCCTCGGCGGTGAACGGCGAGAGCGTGGGCACTCCGGTCGAGCCGCTCGAGGCGGAGACGTAGACGACCTCGCGCTCCGGAACCGCGGCCACGTCGCCGAGGAGCGGCGCCGCGAGCTGTCGGTCGCGGAGGATCGCCTTGTCGATGAACGGGAATCGCGCGAGGTCCGCGAACGCCTTCACGTCGCCCGGAGCGACGCCGGCCGCGCCGAACGCGGACCGGTAGTACGGCGATCCTTCGTACGCGTGCTCGAGGTGCCGGCGAAGCAACCGGAGCTGGTACGCCTCGAGGTGTTCCCGATCGAGCGTCTCGATCTCCTCGTCCCAGTACCGGGCCACGCCGGAGGAGGAGCGCCTCGCTTCGGCTCGGATCGCAGTCGTCCCGTGCATCCCCGCCCTCCATGCGCCGCCGAAGGCGAAGCGCGAGGGCATCCTGCATAACGGACACGCATCCTGTCAAGCGGACGCCGCGATCGCGCCCCGTTGCATGGGAACGCGTCTCGCTCCTTCGCGCTCTGCCCCAGGCGTTCCGTTGATGAATCCCGCCGTACAGAATCGCGGGCCGCGCGCGGAGCTTGACGTGAATCCGTTAAAGCGGATATTCCGTTGCATCCGATGCTCGAGCTGCGCAACCTCTCGTTCGGATACGGTGCCGCACCGGTGCTCGCGGGCATCGATCTCACGGTCGCCGAGGGGGAGCTCGTGTCGCTCCTCGGTCCGAGCGGCTCCGGGAAGACGACGTTCCTTCGCCTCGTGGCTGGCCTCGAGACGCCGACGGCCGGCGCCATTCGCTGGCGCGGCGAGGTGGTCGGGGCGCCGTCGCTCCGGCGCGGGATCGTGTTCCAGGACTACTCCCTCTTCCCCTGGATGACGCTCCGTCAGAACGTGGAGCTGGCACTCCGGAAGGCGCGACCCGATCTTCCACGGCGCGAGCGGAGAGAGCGGGCGGAGGAGTACCTCGGGCTCGTGGCCCTCGACGGCGCCGCCTCGAAGCATCCCCACGAGCTGTCCGGCGGAATGCGCCAGCGCGGGGCTATCGCGCGAGCGTTCGCCCTCGGCTCCGAGCTCCTGCTGCTCGACGAGCCGTTCGGAGCACTCGATCCGGTGAACCGGGCGCGGCTCCAGGACCTGCTGCTCGACGTCTGGTCCGCGGCGACGCCGCGCAAGACGGTGCTGCTCGTGACCCACGACGTGGACGAGGCGTTGCTCCTCGGCAGCCGCGTCGTCGTCCTCGGCAGCGCGCCGGGCCGCGTCATCGCCGACCTGCCCGTTCCGTTCGGGTTCCCGCGCACCCGCCGCGAGCTGTTCGACACGCGCGAGTACGTGGAGCTCGAGGAGCGCATCGCGGCGCACTACCGGCAGGACGTCATCGAGCGGATCGACGAACGGGACGTCGTCGCCGGACCCGCCGAGCGGATCTGATGGGCGCGCGAGCGTCGCGCTGCGAGGCCCCTTCCTGCGCGCGCGCCGGACCGCCGAGCCGCCTCACGCGGCGTGGAGCCGCTGCAGTTTCTCGAGCGTGACCGGGTACCCGATCACCCTGACGGCGTCCATCATCGCCTCGATGTTCGCGAAGGGGGTGTCGGTCGCCAGGCTGCACCCCGAGGCCACGATGTAGCCCCGCGGGCTGTCGTGCGCCTTGCGTACGCAGGCGCGGACCGCGCTGCGGACGTCGGCCGGGGAACCCTGCAGCATGACCTCCGATGGGCGGACGTTCCCCATGAGGCAAACGCGCGCGCCGATCTTCGCTTTCGCCTCGGCGAGATCCACGTCGTTGTCGAGGCTGAGGCAGTCCGCGCCCGACTCGACCATCGCCTCCCAGATCTGGCGCGTGTCGCCGCAGATGTGGAGAGTCACCCGCTTGCCGCGAGAGTGGATGTACTCGATCAGCCGCTCGAGATAAGGGAGCGAGAACTCGCGGAACGCGCGCGGGCTGATCACCGAGCACGACGACATCGCATCCGTCAGGCTGGGCGTGCAGCCCAGATCGAGCATGGCCTCGGCATAGCGCAGGTTCGCCTCCAGCGACAGCTCGCATAGCCGGTGCACGGCCTCGGGCGCGCGGAGCGTGAGGCGCGCGATCTCCTCTGCGCCGACGAGGAACGACGAATTCGTGAATGGGCCGGTGATCGCCCCGGTGACGGCAACCTCTCCGCCGACCTCGTCGAGCGCGATCTTCATGGCCTCGAGGAACTGCGGCAGGTTCCCGTCCTCGAGAGGATCGGGCGCGCGCAGCCTGTCGATCTGCGAGACGTCCGTGATCGCCGGCGTCACGAGGTAGGCGGTCTCGTCCTCCGGGTACGCGACCTTCGCGCCCATGGCCTCGGCCTGCGTGTACAGATCCGTGAAGATGCGGACGATGTCGTACCGGAACCGCCGGTACGCGGCGACCTGCGCCTGCGCGATCAAGCGACCGTTGCCGCGAAGGTCCAAGACGCGCACGCCGATCACGCGCGCCGCGGTGTTGCCGACGATGGGGACGCAGGGAAGGCGGTCGAGGGTCTCGCCGCGAGCGAGAGCGGAGAGCCGCTCCAGGGGAGTCATCGAATCCATGGGGGGTCGCTTCGTGCGTGACGGCAGCATCGTATCCGCTATATTGGATGCGTGTCTACCCTGGTGTTGGCCTGCGAGGTCCTGCGCGAGGAGCTGCTCCGGATCCCGGCCAACGGGCCGGTGTCCTTCTCGTTCGTGCCGATGGGGCTGCACGTCGCGCCAGCTCGGCTCCGCGCCGCGATCGCGGCGGAGCTGGAGCAGCCACGCCACCTGGACCGGATCGTGCTCGGGTTCGGCCTCTGCGGGAACGCCACCGCCGGGCTCCGCTCCCCCCACGCGCTGCTCGTCGTGCCGAGGGTCCACGACTGCATCCCGCTCCTCACCGGCGCGCCCGCCGATGGTGGCGCGGCACCGCTCCGAGAGCCTGGGACGTTCTACCTGAGTGGCGGCTGGATGGAGGGCGAGCGCACCCTCTCGGCGGAGCACCGCCGGACGGTGGCGCGGTTCGGCGAGCGGAAGGCGCTCCGCGTCCTCCAGACGATGCTCGGGGCCTACCGGCGGTTCCTCTTCGTCCGCACCGATCACCCGCGGCGGGAGCTTCGCGAGCGCGACGCCGCCGACCTCGCCGCGCTGGTGGGCCTACCGCTCGACCTCGTGAACGGTGACGGCGGGTACCTCGACGCGCTCGTGAACGGCCCGTGGGACCCGGCGCGCTTCGTCCACGTCCCCCGGGGCGAGCCGCTCGGCGCCTCCGCCTTCGGGGCCGATGGTGAAGGTGAGCTTCACGGCAGGTGCAACTGACGCAAGGCGTAGTGGAGACAGACATCATGGACACGAACCGGACGCAGATGATCCTGGCCGAGCTCGCCGAGTCGGTCGTCTCCCTGGACGAGACGCGGGCCACCGACGCCGCGCACAAGGCGCTGAACGAGGGCCTCGACCCGTACACCGCGATCCAGGACGGCCTCCTCGCGGGCATGAACCGCGCCGGCCAGCTCTTCGAGGAGCAGGAGTACTTCGTCCCCGAGCTGCTCGTGGCCTCCGACGCGCTCTACGCGGGTCTGAACGTCCTCCGGCCGCACATCAAGGGGAACGGTCTCGGCGCCACCACCAAGGTGGTGATCGGCGTCGTCGAGGGCGACACGCACGACATCGGGAAGAACCTCGTCCGGATCATCCTCCAGACCAAAGGCTTCGAGGTCCACGACCTCGGGCGAGACGTCCCGCCGGCGAGGTTCCTGGACAAGGCCGTCGAGGTGGGCGCCGAGGTCATCGCCCTCTCCACGCTCATGACGACGACGATGGTGAACATGGACGAGACCGTGAACCTGCTCGTGAAGCGGAACCTCCGCGACCGCTTCAAGGTCATCGTTGGCGGCTCGCCGCTCTCGAAGGCCTACGCCGACAAGATCGGGGCCAACGGCTACGCGAAGGACGCCATCGGCGCCGGGGACCTCTTGAAGCGG
>DASWEI010000021.1:0-15313 GCA_036394835.1 Anaeromyxobacter sp.
CCTCACGCACGCGGTGTCCGGGATGAAGGGGCTCGCGGTCCTCGTCGGCGACATCGGCGCGGGCAAGACGACGCTCGCGCGCCGGATGCTCGACAGCCTGCCGGAGGAGGAGTACGAGGCCGCGCTCCTCGTCATCATCCATTCGGGCATCACCGCGAGCTGGCTCCTCAAGCGAATCGCGCTGCAGCTCGGCGTCGAGAACCCGGCCGAGGAGAAGCTCGCGTTGCTCTCGCAGCTCTACCAGCGTCTCGTGAAGATCTACGAGCAGGGCAAGAAGGCCGTCGTCCTCATCGACGAGGCGCAGATGCTCGCGACGCGCGAGATCATGGAGGAGTTCCGCGGGTTGCTGAACCTCGAGGTGCCCGAGCGCAAGCTCCTCTCCTTCGTCTTCTTCGGGCTGCCCGAGATCGAGGCGAACCTGAGGCTCGACCCGCCGCTCGCCCAGCGGGTCGCGCTCAAGTACCGGCTCGAGCCGCTCTCGAGCGAGGCGACGGAGGCCTACGTTCGCCACCGCCTCCGCCTCGCCGGCGCTCCGCGCGTCCCGTTCACGCAGGGCGCGATGCGCCGGATCCACGTCCACAGCCGCGGGACGCCGCGGCTCATCAACACGTTCTGCGACAACGCGCTCTTCGAGGGCTTCGTCGCGCGCGCGAAGGAGATCGACGAGCGGCTCCTCGACCGCGTGGCGCGCGACCTCGGCGTCGAGGCGGCACCGCCGCCCGCGAGCGCGCCCGCCGTCTCGCCGGGCGGCCGGCCGAGCGACCGCTCGCGGCTCGATCTCGCCGAGATCGACCGCTACCTCGACTCGCTCAAGTAGCGGCGCCCGGCGCGCCTCCGTCCGCGCGAAGGCGCGGACTTGGCGCGCCGCGGCGGCCGCGAGACAATCGCCCGATTGAAGAAGCGGACCGTCGCGCTCGCGTTCCTCGCCGTCGTCGTCGCGCTCGTCGCGGCGACGCTGCTCGTCCTGCGCACGGCGTGGGCGGGCGAGCGGATCTGCGCCCTCGCCGCGGGGCGCGTCGAGGCGGCGACGGGCTTCCCGGTCTCGTTCCGCGCCTGCCGGGTCGAGCCGCTCGCGCTCTCCGTGAACGTGGAGGGCGTGCGCCTCGGCGCGCCGGAGGCGCCCGTCTTCGAGGCGGACCACGTCCAGGCCCGGCTCGCTGCGGTGCAGGCGCTCGGCGGGCGCGTTCGCCTCGCGCGGCTCGAGCTCGTGCGGCCGCGGCTCGCGCTGCGCGTCCCCGACCGGAAGGGCGGCTCCGGGGGCCGCGCCTGCGCTCCGGACCTCCTCGGCCGCATCGAGGCGCGGGAGCTCGAGATCGTCGAAGGGGCCCTCGACCTCTCGTTCCCCGGCGGCGTCCGGATCCTCGCCCGGCGGGTCGATCTCCACGCGCGCCCCGCGCCGCGCACGCTCCGCGCCATCGCCGTCCGTCCGAGGACGCACCTCGAGGTCGCGGCGGCGGAGGTCCGGCTCGATGGCGTCGGCGATCGTCCGTTCACGACCCCGCTCCTCACGCTCGCGCTCGATGGGGCCGCGGACCTCTCGGTGCTCGACGTGAAGGCGGCGGAGGCGGTCGTCGACGGGGTCCGGCTCACCGCGCACGGGCGGGTGCGCGACCTGTGCGCGCCGCAGCTCGAGCTCGACGCCACCGGCGAGGGGCCGTTGCGCGAGGTGCTCGCGCTCACGCGGGTCCACCCCGCGGCCCCCGCGGTCGGGACGGTCTTCGCGGAGGGGCGGATCGCGGGGCCCGCGTCCCGCCCGGCGATCTCCGGGGCGGTGCGGGTCGAGCGTGCGCGCGTCGGCTGGTTCCACCCGGGCGATGGCCATGGCGAGCTGCGGCTCACCCCCGAGCTCGACGGGCTCATCGTGGACCGGATCGAGTGGGCGGTCCCGGGCGGCAGCGTCCTCGCGCGCGGCAAGGTCGGATTCCAGCGCGCCGTCCCCATCGAGTGGGAGGTGGAGACGTCCGGTGCGGACCTCGCGGACCTCTTCGAGAGCGTCGGGATCGAGGGGCCCTGGGTCACCGCCCGGCTCGACGCCAGGGGAAAGCTCGCGGGCACGGTCGTGCCGCTCAAGCTCGCAGGCGCGTTCGGCGGAGAGTTCCGCGATCTGCGCTCGTACACGCAGTCGTGGAAGACGGTGAAGCCGGGGACGCTCCCGGTCGCGGAGGTGCGGCGCGGACGCTTCGAGACGCCGGTGCGGGTGACGGACGAGGCGATCTTCTACGAGGGGACGCGGGTCACGGCGGGGCGCGCGACGTCCACGCTCGACGCGGTGACGCGGCTGTCGTACGAGGGCGGCTACCAGGTCCGCTGGCGCGGGCAGCTGGACCTCGACGCCATCGGGAAGGTGGCCGGCATCCCGGTGGGCGGCCTCGCCGAGTTCGAGTCCACGCTCGGCGCGGCGCCGTACGGCAACCCACACGCCGTCGGGCGCGTGCGCGCGGAGGGCTTCCGCTTCCTCGACGTGGCGCTCGGGAGCGCGAGCTGCGAGTTCGACTACGGTCCGGACTTCCTCCTGCGCGTGAAGGACGCCGAGGGCGTCTACCGGCAGTCGCGCTGGCGTGGCGAGGGGGTCGTGGACCTCGAGCCGTCGCCCGCGTTCGTCCGCTGGATGCGGGGCGAGGCGAAGGGCAGGGTGAAGGACCTCTTCGACGCCGTGCAGGACTGGCTCCCGCGCTCCCGCCAGTTCCGCGACGTGTTCGACGGCGAGATCGAGGTCGCAGGGACGGGCAGCGGGCCGGCAGGCCTGCTCGACGGGACCTTCGACGCGCGGATGGCCACCGGGACGTTCTACGGCCGGCCGTTCGACTCCGCGCGCATGAACGGCACGTACTCCCGCGGCGACGAGGCCCGCTACGAGCGGGCGGAGATCCGGCGCGGAAGCGGCGTCGTGCGGATGACCGGCCGCTACGGGTTCTCGTCCCCGTTCCCGTGGGACCTCGACGTCTCCTTCGCGGGGCTGTCGCTCAAGGACGCGGGGCTCCCCGGGGGCGACGGGTGGGCGGGCTCTTCGAGCGGCAGCGTCACGCTGCGCGGCTCGTTCGTCCACCCGGACGTGCGGTTCGCCGCGAATGGGGACGGCGTCTCGGTGCGCGGCGTCGCGCTCGGATCCGTGCAGAGCGCCGGGACGGTGAAGGAGAAGCAGCTCCTCCTCACCGGCGGCGCGGATGGGCTCCGCTTCGAGGCGGAGGCGACGCTCGACGGACGTATCCCGTTCCGCGCGCGCGCCGACCTCGCGCTCGAGGACGTGGCGCGGCTCCTGCCGGGCGGCGCGCCCGGTGGGATCAAGGCGCGCGTGAAGGGCGAGGCGACCGCGGAGGGGGAGCTCGAGGCGCTCGAGCTCGCGCGGGCGCGGGTGCGCCTCGACGAGGTCCAGGCGGGGCACGCCGAGTTCAAGGTGTCGGCGGCCGGGCCGGTCGTGATCACCGCGAGCCGCGGGCGGGTCGACGTGCAGGCGATGACGCTCGTCGGGCAGAACACGGAGCTCACCGTGTCCGGGTCTCGCGCGCCGTCCGGCCAGCTCGACCTCTCCGCGGTGGGGACGGCCGACCTCCGGCTCCTCGCCGGACTGGTCCCGGATCTCAAGCGGCCTCACGGTCAGCTCGCGGTGGAGGCCCGCGTCACCGGGACGGTGGCGGAGCCGGTGCTCGTCGGCGCGGGGCGGCTGAACGACGCGGGGTTCCAGCTCAAGACCACCTCGATCCTCTTCTCCGACCTGCAGGGCGCCCTCGCGTTCACGCAGAACCGCGTGCTCTTCGAGGAGCTGTCGGGATCGGTGAACGGCGGGCGGGGGAAGCTGCGGGGCGAGCTCGAGCTCGCCTCCTTCGTCCCGGTGCGGCTCCGCGTCGAGGCGGCGCTCGACGAGGTCCCCGTGGCCATCCCCGCGTACCTCCCCGCGACGATCTCCGGGCGCGTCGAGGCGGCCGGCTCCCCCGACGCCACCACGGTGACCGGCCGGCTCCACGTGGTGCGGGCCCGCTACACCGCCGACCTCGGCCTCGAGCGGAGCCTCGTCGAGGTGCGGCGCCGCCCGCCCGCGCCGCCGCGCCCGTACGACAAGGGCGGCGAGTGGCTGCGCTTCGATCTGCAGCTCGTCGTCGACGGCGACGTCCGGATCGAGAACGACGTCGTGAGCGGCCCGGTGAAGGGCGAGCTCACCCTCACCGGGACGCTCGCCGCGCCCGGCGTCATCGGGACGCTCTCGATGGCGGAGGGGAGCCGCGCGCGCTTCCGCGGGAACGAGTTCAACCTCTCGCACGCGGTGCTCGACTTCACCGATCGCAACAAGATCGAGATCGCGCTCGACGTCCACGGCCAGTCGCAGGTGCGCGACTACCAGATCTTCATGCACGCCTTCGGGCCGCTCTCCGGCCCGCAGCTCACGCTCACCTCGACGCCCTCGCTCTCGCAGCCGGACATCATCACGCTGCTGTCGCTCGGGTTCACGCGCCGGGACGCCGCCGCGGGCACCGGCGTGCAGCGGGTCGCGACCGCCGCCGCAGCGCAGGCGCTCTTCTCCGCCTCGGGGCTCGACGAGCAAGTGCGCCGCTTCCTGCCGCGCAGCCAGGTGGTGCGCGACCTCTCCGTCCGCATCACGAGCGAGTGGTCGGAGTCGACCGGCCAGGTGGAGCCGCGCGCCGAGTTCGAGTCGTTCCTGCTCCGCGATCGGCTGCGGCTCCGGTACCAGGCGCCGCTCTCGGGCGGTCGCGGCCAGAAGGCGCAGGCGGAGATGAAGCTCGGCCGTCACACCGCCGTGCAGTACCAGTGGGACAACGACAACCCCGACGTCGTGACCGGCGATCACGGGGTCGATCTCAAGCTGCGGTGGGAATGGACCGACGAGTAGCCTTTCGCGTGATCGCCGTCGCGGTCGTCGCGGTGACGGGGGCGCGCGGCGAGGACGCCGCCGCGCCTGCGCCGCGCGTCGCCGAGGTCGAGCTGCGCCTGCCGGCGGGCGAGGACGCGCCCGCGTCGGCCGCGCTCGTCGCCATCGCGCCAGGCGACCCGCTCACGAGTCGGGCGCTCCGGCGGACGGTGCAGCGGCTCTACCAGGGCGGCCGCTATCGCAACATCGAGGTCCGCACCTCGCCCGCGGCGCCGCCCCCCGGCGAGCACGGCGAGTGGGTGCGGGTCGTCGTCGAGGGCCTGCCGATCCGGCTCCTCGGCGCGGTACAGGTGAGGCTCGAGGGATCGGCCGCGATCCGGGAGGACGCGGTGCGCGCGGCGGCTAAGCTCGAGCCGGGCGATGCGATCGACGAGGCCGATCTCGACGGGGCCGTCGCGCGCGTGAAGGCGGCGCTCTCGCGGCGCGGGTACCGGGAGGCGCGGGTGGAGGGGAGCGCGCGCGGCGAGCGGCAGGTGACGGCCGAGCTCGTGGTGGCGCCGGGCGAGCCGGTCCGCGTCGCGGCGGTCCGGGTCGTGGGCGACGCCGGCCCGGTCTCGAGGCGGCTCGCCGCCGGCCTCGCGACGCGTGCGGGCGAGCCGCTCGACGAGGACGCACTCGAAGCGGACGTGCGCCGCCTGCGCTCCGCGCTCTACGGCGGCGGCCATCGCCGGGCGCGCGTTTCCGCCCCGGTGGTGCGGGTCGAGGGCCGCCGCGCCGAGGTCGAGTTCCCTGTCGCGGCGGGGCCGCGGATCGCGCTCGTGTTCCGCGGGAACGCGGAGGTGCCCTCGGCCGCGCTCGAGCGCGAGCTCGGGCTCGAGGAGGGGATGCCGGTGGACCCGCCTGCGGTCGGCGCCGCGGCAGACCGGCTCGCCGCCTATTACCGCGCGCGCGGCCACGCGGCGGCGCGCGTGGAGGTCGAGGAGCACCGGCTCGGTCCCGATCTCGCCATCGTCTTCCACGTGGACGAGGGGCTGCGCTACCGGATCGTCGGCGTGAGCGTCGAGGGGCTCGAGTTCCACGAGGCGGCGTGGCTCCGAGAGCGGATCGCCGCGTTCCTCGACGAGGACGCGCTCGAGCCGGCGACGCTCGACGCGGACGACGCGCGCGCCCTCATCCTGTCGGTGCCCGGCGCGCGTTCGCCCCGCACGCCGGCGCAGGCGCTCTCGCCTCACGAGGCGCTCGACGACACCGCGTGGGATCGTGCGGCCGAGCGGCTCGTCGACGAGTGGCGCGCGCAAGGCTTCCTCGAGGCGGTGTACCTCGGCGCGTCCGTCTCGCTCGACGCGCGGCGCCGGACCGCGGAGGTGGCGCTCCGCTTCCGCGAGGGGCCGCGCACCCACGTCGAGTCGATCTCCTTCGAGGGGAACTCCGCGGTCGGGCTCGCCGAGCTCGCGCGCGAGGCGAGGGTCGCGCCCGGCGCGCCGCTCGAGTTCGAGAAGGTCGAGGCGACGCGCGCCGCGATCCTGCGCCTCTACCTCTCCCGCGGACGCATCTACGCGCGGGTCGAGGCGCGCGAGACGCTCGACCACGAGAGGCACCTCGCGGCGCTCCGCTTCGCGGTGGAGGAGGGGCCACAGGTCCGGATCGGCCGCATCGTCGTCACCGGCAACCGCCGGACGCGCGAGGCGGTGGTGCGGCGCGCGCTGTCCGTGTCGGAGGGGAACGTCTACGACCCCGAGCAGGTGGCGCACAGCCAGGCGGCGCTCCTGCGCCTCGGCGTCTTCCGCGCGGTCGGGTTGCGGGTGCAGGAGCCGGAGGTCCCGCAGGAGACGAAGGATCTCGCGGTCGAGGTGGCGGAGCGCCCGTGGGCGAGCCTCTCGCAGGGAGTCGGGTTCTCGATCGCGAACGGCCCGCGCGCGTTCATCGAGTACGGGCAGCCGAACCTCCTCGGCCGCGCCCTCGAGCTCTCCGCGCGCGGCAAGGTGAACTACCCGCTCGACGAGTTCCGCCCCGACCTCCGCGGGAAGGACGTCGGCGAGCGCCTCGAGGGACGGGCCGATCTCGGCGTCCGCGCGCCGGGGCTGCCGGTCCTCCAGCTCCCGGCAGGCGCCCGCGCCGACCTCATCGGCGAGATCCTCCACCGGAAGGCGTACGACCTCCGGCGCGTCACCGCCGTCACCGGCGTCGACGTCGGGCTCACCTCACGCGCGTCGTTCTCCCTGCAATACGAGCTGGAGGTGGACCGGATCGACAAGACGGAGTCCGTCGCGTTCCTCACCCAGGCCGACGTGGAGCGGCTCCGCTTCGACGAGGGCGTGACCACGATCCACGCGCTGCGGCCGTCGCTCACGCTCGACTACCGCGACAACTCCGCCCACCCCCACCGCGGCTGGTTCGCGACCGGCGCCATCGAGTGGGCGCACTCCCTCGGCGGCCCGGACGATCGGCTGCTGCTGCGCCTCCTCCCCGGGTCGGACATCCACACGAACATGGTGAAGCTCTCCGGGACCGCGTCCACTTACCTCCCGGTCGGCGCGACCGTCGTAGCGCTGTCGCTGCGCGGCGGTCGGGTGTTCCCGCTCGACGGGCGGTCGAGCACCGTCATCCCGCGCCGCTTCTTCCTCGGCGGCGCGACGACGATGCGCGGCTACGGCGAGGAGGAGATGATCCAGGAGGACCGGCGCGAGGCGCTCGCGGCCGAGGCGCACGTGTGCGCGGCGGACGCGAACGCCGCCGAGTGCCACGAGAGCGGGAAGCGGATCGCGGGCGGGCTGCGGCCGGTGTCCGACGGGGGAGAGGTCTTCGTGCTCGGCAAGGCCGAGCTGCGGCTGCGCCTGCGTGGCAACCTCGAGGGGGCGCTCTTCGCCGACGTCGGCAACCTCTGGCTCGACCCGAAGCTGGTCCGGCTCCAGGACCTGCGCGCGAACGTCGGGTTCGGCATCCGGTTCGTGACGCCCATCGGCCCGGCGGCGCTCGACATCGGCTTCAACGTCACCCCGGACGACCGGCTGAACGAGACGATCGTCGCACCGCACTTCACCATCGGCCTGTTCTGAGCCGACCAGGTCCGGCACCCTCCGCCGCGGGCCCGATCGCGGGGCGCCCCGTCAACCCTCGCCCTTCGACGCGACGGCCATCACGCCGAAGCCGTCGAGGACCGGCCACGCGCGGGCCCGCTCGAGGCCGGCGCCTGCGAGGAGGGCGGGCAGCGTGACCTCGTCGAAGCGGCGGTGGAGCCGCGACATGCCGCGCCAGAGCGCCATCGCGAGCGCGTGGCGCGGCCCGCCTCGCCCGAGCGCGGTCGCGAGCCGCGCCGGCCCGGCGCGCGGCTCGAGGAAGGCGACGCCGCCGCCCGGGCGGAGGACGCGCCGGACCTCGCGCAGCACCGAGGGGGCGTCGTCGAGCAGGTAGAGGAAGCTGTGCCCGGTCGCGCCGTCGAGCGCGCCGTCGCGGAAGGGGAGCGAGAGCGCGTCGGCGCGGACGAGCGGCAGGTCGAGGCCGAGGTCGCCGGCGCGGCGGCGGGCGCGCCGCAGCATCGGAGCGGACACGTCGAGGCCGATGTGGCGCCGGGCCGGGTCCGCGCGCCACATCTCGAGCGCGCTCGTGCCCGGGCCGATCCCGAGGTCGAGGACGCGGGGGCCCGGCACGAGCGGCGCCATGGCGCGGCAGTCCTCGCGCCACGCGGCGTGATCGGTGAGGAGGTCGTACACCGCGGCGGCGCGTCCGAAGGCGAACCGGGCGTAGAGCCGGGCCGCCGCGGAGCGCGCTCCGCTAGGCGCGCTCGACGCGCTCGTAGAGGAGCCCCCAGCGGACGCCGCGGTCGGAGACGGTGAGCCGGTCGAAGCCGAGCGCGCGCATCGCCTCGGCGACGACGAGGGCGCCCGCGAGGATGACGTCGGCCCGCTTCGGCTCCATGCCGCGCAGCGCCGCGCGCTCCCGGACCGTGAGCGCGGCGAGGGTGCCCGCGAGCCGCTCCACCTCGGCGAGCGCGAGGGCGGCGCCGTGCACCCGCTCCGCGTCGTAGGCCGGCAGCGCCTGCGCGACGGCCGAGAGCGTCGTCACCGTCCCGGCGACCCCGACGAGCCGGCCGCCGGCGGGGCGGCCCGCCATCGCGGCGAGCGGCCGGACCGCCTCGCGCGCCGCGGACCGGAGCGCCTGGACCTCGTCCGCCGAGGGCGGATCGCCCCGCACGTGGCGCTCGGTGAGCCGGACCGCCCCGACCTGCAGGCTCGCGCGGCCGCGCGGCGCCGGGCCGTCTCCGAAGGAGAGCTCGGTCGAGCCCCCCCCGACGTCGAGCACCGCGAGCGGCTCGCCCACTCGACCGAAGTCGCGCCACGCGCTCGACCAGACGAGCCGCGCCTCCTCCTCCCCCGCGATCACCTCGGGCGCGAGCCCGGCGGCGGCGCGGGCCGCGTCGAAGAACTCGGCGCCGTTCACCGCGTCCCGCGCCGCGCTCGTCGCGACGCAGGCGACGATGCGCGCGCCGAGCCCTCTGGCCGCGCGGGCGTAGTCCGCGAGCACCGCCACGGTGTCGCGGATCGCGCCCGGGTCGAGGCGCCCGGTCGCGTCGACGCCACGCCCGAGCCTCGTGATCTCGGCGCGCTCGAGCAGCGGCGCGAGCGCCGCGCCGCGCCGCTCCGCCACGAGCAGGAGCACGGTGTTCGTCCCGACGTCGATCGTCGCCCAGCGCTCGCCCATGCCCGGCTCGGCGCTCATTCGGCGAAAGGGCCCCAGGCGGGCGCGGAGAGCTCGCCCACGCCGCCGGCGACCGGCGTCTGGCGGTCGCCCTTCGGGTCGGAGACGACGAGCTGCGCCACGCCCTTGCGGTCGCTGCGGAACGCGACGAGCCGCCCGTTCGGCGCCCAGGTGGGCTCCTCGTTCGTGCGCCCCTGGTCCTGCGTGATCCGATCGATCTTCCCCGACTCGGGCGAGACGACGAAGACGTCGAACACCTTCCGCTCGTCGCGCGCGGTGAAGGCGACGAGGTCGCCGCGCGGGCTCCACTGCGGGGTCTGGTTGTAGTTGCCCTGGAAGGTGAGCCGGCGCACGCCCGAGCCATCCGCCTTCATGAGGTAGATCTGCGGCGTGCCGGCGCGGTCGGAGACGAACGCGATCTTCTTCCCGTCGGGCGACCACGTCGGTGAGAGGTCGAGGGCGGGCTCCTTCGTGAGGCGCCGCGCACCGCCGCCGTCCGCCGCCATGACCCACACGTCGCTGTTGCCGCCCTCCGTGGCGGTGAACGCGATCTGCGTCCCGTCGGGCGAGTAGACGCCGCCCATCGCGTTCGTCACCTGCCCGACCCGCCGGAACGCGCGGTCCTGCAGGCGCAGGCTCCACAGCTCGGGCCGCCCGGACCGGTAGCTCGTGAGGAGGATCTCCTTGCCGTCCGGGCGCCACGACGGGGTGAGGAGGATGGACCGCTCGGAGAGGAGGACGCGCGGGTTGCGGCCGTCGGCGTCGAACAGGACGAGCTCGAACACCCCGCGCGCCTTGCGGATCGCGGCGAGCTGCGTCGAGAAGACGCCCGGCTCGCGCGTGTAGAGCCGAACGATCTCGTCCGCGAGCCGATGTCCGAGCGCGCGCGGGCTCGCGGCCGGCGCGCGGACGGTCTTCGCGAGCGACTCGCGCCCGGCGCGGACCTCGTAGACGTGGAGGTCGCCGACGACGTCGGCGCCGTCGCGGCGCACGCGCGCCCGGACGAGCCCCTCCGCGCCGACGTCGGACCAGCGCGCGAACCGGATCGAGGAGGCGGCGAAGCCCTCCCCGGGGTCGGCGAGGAAGCCCTTCGGGTCGAGCACGTCGAAGAGCCCGGACATCGCGAGATCCCCGCGGACGACCTCGGCCGCGTCCTTCGCCGCGCGCGCCTCGCCCTCGCTCTGGAACTCGGCGACGGCGATGGGGAGCGGCTGGAAATTGGGCGAGCCGACGTCCACGTACGTGCGGTCCTCCGCGATCGCGGGGGCGGCGATGGCGAACGCGGCGGCGAGGAGGATGCGGTTCAAGGGGACACTCCGGTCAGAGGTGGAAGTTCACGCCGAGCCCGAGCCGGCCGTAGTGGTCGCGCAGCGCGGGGGGAGGCGCTGGCAGCTGTGTGCGCGCGATCGCGCGCTCGAGGGCGGCGTCGTACGACGGGTTCCCCGAGCGCCGCTCGAACTCGTGGCCGGCGATCCGCCCGGCGGCGTCGATCCGGAGGATGACCGTGGCCTTGAGGTTCAAGAGGTCCTGCGAAGGAATCGTCTTCGGCACGTCGTAGTTGCGCTTCAGCTGCTGGACGACGGCCCCGAGGTAGCGGTCCCCCTCCGAGCCCGACTCGGAGTCGCCGGCGGGATCGCCGGACGGATCGCCGTAACGGCGCTCGTCCTGCTGCCGCTGCACCTTCGAGAGGATCGAGGCGAGGCTCGTCCCGCCCGCCTTCCCTCCGGCGGGGGCGGGCGCCGGCGCGGTCGGCGCTGGCTTCGCGCCCGGCCGCGGCGCCGCGGGGCGCGGCGCGACGGGGGCGGCAGGGACCGGAACCGCGACGGGGGCCGGCGGGGCGGGCGCCGCAGCCTCCTCCCTGCGCGGCAGCCACTGCTCGGGCTTCTTCTCGCCGAGCCGCACGAGCTTCGCCACGATCGCCTTCTGCTCGAGGTCGATCGGGGGCGGCGGCTGGCGGGTGAGCCCCCAGAGGATGAGCACCACGTGGGCGGCCACGGACGCGCCGAGCGCCGGCCAGAGCCGGTCGCGGCGGGAGAGCGCGCTCGCGACGGGGAGCGCCATCTACCGCACGTTCCCCTTCACCTCCCGGATCCTCTCGGGCGCCGGGTTCGTGATCATCCCGAGGTTCACGACCCCGGCACGCTGAACGGTCGCCATCACCTCGACGACGAAGCCGTACGGGAGCGCGCGGTCGGCCATGAGGTACAGCTCGCGGTCCTTGATCGCCCGCGTGTTCGCGCGGAGCTTCTCCTCGAGACGGTCGAAGGGGACGCGCGCCGCGTCGTCCCCCGTGCCGAGATAGAGCGTGCGGTCGGCGCGGATCGAGAGCACGAGCTTCTGCTCCTCCGCGTCGATCGCCTTCGCGTGGGCCTCGGGCAGCTTGACCTCGACGCCCTGCTGGATGAGCGGCGCCGTCACCATGAAGATGATGAGGAGGACGAGCATCACGTCGACGAGCGGCGTGACGTTGATCTCGGAGAGGGACTGGCGGCCGGAGCCGCCCGACGCGGCCATGGTCTCAGCTCCTGCCGCTGAAGAAATGGCGCCGGACGATGTTCAGGAAGTCGTTCGAGAAGTTCGTCATCTCGGAGTCGAGAACCCGGATCTTCGAGACGAAGAAGTTGAAGGCGACGACCGCAGGGATGGCGGCGAACAGGCCGACCGCCGTCGCGATGAGCGCCTCCGAGATCGGCCGCGCGACCGTCGCGAGGTTCGCGTTACCCATCCGGTAGATGTCGTGGAAGGCGCGCATGATCCCCCACACGGTTCCGAAGAGGCCCACGAAGGGGGCGGCGCTCGCGGTCGTGCCGAGGAACGGCACGAGCGACTCGAGGTGCGTCACCTCCGAGGCGGCGGCGCGCTTCAGCGCGCGCTCGACGTTCTCGATGCCGCCGAGCTCCTCGTGCATCCCCGGCTCCGCGTCCTTCTGCTGCGCGGTCACCTTGGAGAGCTCGACGTAACCGGCCCGGAACACCTGGCTGATCGGGGACGCGGCGAGCGACTCGGCGGACTCGTAGATGGCATCGAGCCGCTTCGACTGCCAGAAGGTCTCGAGGAACTTCACCGACTGGTCCTGCGCGCGCCGGATCTGCGCCCACTTCTTGAGGATGATGGCCCAGGACACCGCCGAGGCGCCGAGGAGGAGGAGGAGGACGCCGATCCCGATGGGGCCCGAGTTCCTCGCGATCTCGAGGTAGTCGAGCCCCTCGCCTGCAGCGGCGAGCGGGACGGCCGAGGTGAGGACGGCTGGAATCATCATGGGGTTGACCGGGGAGTGCGCAGTCTTAGCACGGGTGGGTTCGCCAGAAGAGAACGCACGGGCGCGCGGTTCGTTCCGGGCGCCGCGCCCGACATGTCGTACCCCGCGAGCGGGCGCTCGGCCGCGGGCGGAGTGTGACCGCGAGACGACGACCGTGCCACCCCCTCACCAGTTGTCCCTCTGGGACGCGCACAAAAGCCAGTCGAATCCGAGGTCCAGCGTGGCACACGCGTTGCTCCACCCCGAAACGGCCCGCGACCGGGCCGTGCGACCGTCCTCGGAGGAGATCCCATGAAGCGCCTCGCCCTCGCCCTCGCCGCCGCCTTCCTCGGGAGCGGCTGCACCGTGACGCCGGACCGCTGCACCGGCACGGTCTCGCTGCAGTGGGACTTCCAGCTCGCGGACGGCACCGTGCCGACCGGGACCGTGAACGCGGTCTGCATGGCCGCCGGCGTCGCGTACGTCGACGTCTTCATGGACGGCCAGCCGGTCGATAGCTTCTTCTGCACCGACGGCGGCGCCACGATCGTGGACGTCGCCTCGGGCCTGTACTTCATGACCGTGGAGGGCGTCGACGCGGGCGGCGTCATCCGGTACCGAGAGGAGTTCGATCTCGACGCGCGCTCGTGCGCCGACCCGCTCATCGCGACGCGCCCCGCTGCGGGATCCGTCGACCTCAACTACTCGCTCCCGGGGAACGTGTGCGGCGCGACCCCGTCGTACCTGTGGTTCGCGCTCCGCGACGCCGCGACCGGCCACCTCCACCCGGAGAGCGTCGACGCGGCGAACGATCCGCACCGGTACACGTGCCCGGGGGACGTGATCGTGCCGCTCCCCGCCGGCCGCTACACGCTCGAGTGGATGGAGGAGCGCGACGCGTCGAACTTCGTGCTCGGCGTCGACTGCAACGACCGGGTGTTCGACGTCCTCGGCGGCGCCCAGAGGCTGGAGATGCCGGCCATCGCGGACTCCGCGACCGCCTGCGTCCACCCCGCCGACTGAGCACCGGCGGGCCGGCGGGCGGGCGGCAGCTCGCCCCGCCGGCGCACGGCACGGCGAGCGGCGCGTGCGCGCTCGGGGTAGACTCCCGCGCCGTGTCCCGCATCGGCATCTTCGACTCCGGCGTCGGCGGCCTCACCGTGCAGCGCGCCGTCCTCGACGCGCTCCCGGCCGCCGACACGCTCTACCTCGGCGACACCGCCCGCGTGCCCTACGGCACGAAGTCGGCGGAGACCGTCACGCAGTACTCGCTCCGCAACGCGCGCTTCCTCGCGCGCCACGGCATCGACGTCCTCGTGGTCGCGTGCAACACCGCCTCCGCCGTCGCGCTCCCCGCGCTCCGCGCCGAGCTCCCGGTGCCGGTCCTCGGCGTCGTCGAGCCCGGCGCGCGCGTCGCGGTGCGCGCCTCGCGCTCGGGGCGGATCGGCGTCATCGGCACGCAGGGGACGATCGCGAGCGGCGCGTACCAGGCGGCGATCAGGCGCGAGCGCCCGGACGCCCTCGTCACCGCGTGCGCCTGCCCGCTCTTCGTCCCCCTCGCCGAGGAGGGCTGGACCGACCCGGGCGACGAGGTCGTCCAGGGGATCGTCCGCCGCTACCTCGCGCCGGTGCGCGAGGCGGCCATCGACACGCTCGTCCTCGGCTGCACGCACTACCCGCTCCTCGCCGCGGCGATCGCGGAGGCGCTCCCGGGCGTGGCGCTCGTCGACAGCGCGGCGGCGGTCGCGGCGGAGGTGCGGGAGCGCTTCGGGGGCGGCGCGACGCGCGACGCGGAGCACCGTTTCTTCGTCACGGACGCGCCCGAGAAGTTCCTCGCCGTGGCAGGGCGCTTCCTCGGCCGCCCGGTGACGAGCGCCGAGCACGTGGATGTGTAGCCGGGGCGCCTCAGCGGCGGGGCACTCGCGTCGCGTCGCTGCGCTCGCCGCGCGCCCGCAGATCCGGTAGATTCGGAGTCCGATGGGCGTCGAAGCGAAGAAGATGGTTGTGGGGTTCAACCACAACATCAAGCACAAGGGGAAGATGTACCACATCCAGACCGAGGACTCGGGACTGGAGAACCCCCACATCATCACGCACCTCTTCGTCGGCGGGAACATCCTCGCGTCGAAGAAGACGTCCTACGCCGACATCGTCGGGGCCGAGAACCTCGCCCAGGTCGTCCGCGAGCTGATGGAAGAGCAGCACAAGGAGATGCTGCGCAACCTCATCAACGGCGTGTACGACGACATCGACTCCGCGTACGCCCAGCACGCCCACTCCTACCAGCCCGGGCAGATCCACGCAGACGGCCGCAAGGTCGAGATGAAGCCGGGCGTCTCGCTGCCGGCGCCGGCCATCGCGGGCCAGCTCCCGCCCGAGGTGCTCGCCGCGCGCCACGGGCCCGCGCCGACGCTGCGCAACGACGGCGCCGAGACGCTCTTCGGCGAGGACCTCATCAGCGAGAAGAGCCTCGACGAGGTGATCCTCTCGTACCTCGCGGAGGATCTCGGCGAGCGGAAGTAGCCGGTCCCGCCGTGATCCAGCTCTTCCACGTCACG
>DASWEI010000022.1:0-48089 GCA_036394835.1 Anaeromyxobacter sp.
CGATCTTGTCGAGCGCGCTCTTGGCCTGCGGCTCCGGGGTCGCCTCGACGGAAGGCGGACGCGGCGCGCGGTGGCGCAGGGCGATGAGGCGCGCAGGCAGCTCCTGGACGGGCGCGACCACGTCGGCGAGCCGGGTGTCGAGCGCGCTGCGCGGCATGCTGTCGAACTTCGCCGTCGTCGGCTCCTGTACCAGGACAAGGCCGCCGCGCTCCTTCACCGCCTTCAGCCCCAGCGTTCCATCCGTTCCCATCCCCGAGAGGATGACCGCCACGCTCGCTGCTCGCTGGTCGTCCGCCAGAGCCCGAAAGAAAAAGTCGATGGGGAGGCGCAGCCCACGGGGCGAGGAGGGCGGGACGAGGTGGAGCACGCCTCGGAGGATCGAGAGGTCGCTGTTCGGCGGGATGACGTAGACGTGGTCCGGCTCCGCTCGGGTCCGGTCCTTCACCTGCGCGACGGGCATGCGCGTCCCGCGCTGCAGCAGCTCGGGCATGATGCCCTGGTGCGTCGGGTCGAGGTGCTGGACGATCACGAAGGCGAGGCCGCTCGAGTCGGGGACGCCGCCCAAGAACTCCTCGATGGCCTCCAGCCCTCCTGCCGAGGCGCCGATCGCCACGACGGTCGGCGTCCCCTCCCCCGGCGCTGGTATTGGAGCCGCCTGGCTGCGACTCCGCCGGGTGGGGGCAGGCTTCCCTTTTTTCGCTCGTCGCATTCGCGCCACCGCGGGTGGTCGAAGGACATAGGCACGATTTCACGCGCGTGCCTAGCTCGAGGAGACCGTCGCCTGCGGGCGCGTCGAGCACCCCTGTCCGCGCCTGTGTGCGACCAGCCTCGTCCACCTCGCCCGATCCTCGTTCCGCATCGCGCTCTCCTGGTTTGGGAGCGCGCAGGATCGTCGCCGCCGATTACGCCCGCCAGACGTCCATCACCGGGCGGTTACTTGTGCTGAGGCCTGTATGCGGCGAGGACCCTGTTCGCACTTCCAGCGTCGTGTGCGCCGGCCAAGCGAAGTTCGGAAACGAGCCGATCCTGGAGTGTCCCCCACAGTCGCTCGACGCGCCCCTTTGCCTGAGGACTCAGCGCAGAAATGCTGCCCAGTCTCACGCCCTGAGCGCGACGAGGCGTCCGGGCCGGGCGATGTCAGCGGATTCGAGTTCCGCCCTGATCCGCCCGCGCGCCGAGCGCCCGGAGCCACAGCTCCGCCTGGCCGACCGCGTACGGCACCGCCGCGTCCACCCGCAGGACCCGCGCGCCGAGCGTGAACGGCTGGAAGCTCCGGCGGCGCAGCTCGTCCGCCTCGTACGGCGTCCAGCCGCCCTCCGGGCCCACCGCGAGCGTCGCGCGCGGCTCCACGGGCGCGAGCGTCTCGAGCGGCGCCGCGCCGGCGGGATGGGCGAGCAGGCGCGTTCGCGCGGGGAAGAGCAGGTCGAGCTCGTCCTCCACGAACGGCTTGAAGAAGCGGCGCACGAGCAGCTCCGGCAGGACCGTGTCACGCCCCTGCTCGAGCCCGAGGAGGAGCTCCGCACGGAGCGCGTCGGGCGCGAGGACGGGCGAGGCGAAGTAGCTCTTCTCGACGCGGTAGCTGCCGAGCAAGACGATCCGCTTCACGCCCATGGACGCCGCCGCCTGGAGCACCTTCCGCAAGATCTTCGGGCGGGGCAGGGCGAGCAGGAGCGACACGGGCGAGGGCGGCGGCGGGTCGCGGTCGAGCGCCGGCCGCAGCACCACCTCGTCCGGTGACGCCGCGAGGACCTCGGCATCGCCCATCTTCCCGCCGACGACGCCCGCCTGCAGCCGGTCGCCCGCGACGGCGCGCAGGACTCCCGATACGTGGGCGGCGCGCCGGCCACCGAGCCGCGCAATGCCGTCCCCGCGAAGCTCCGCGGGCTCGAGGAGAACGAGGTTCACGGGCCCGTTCTACGACGGGAGGCGGCGGTTCTCCACCGCGGGCGCGCGGGTGCCGTCCGGAGGCGCTACGACGCGAGCCGGCCGGCCGGCTGGATCTGCGGCTCGGTCGTCCCGTCCGGCCCGATCGGCGAGGGGGCGTCCGGGACCTTCCGCCGCCGCGGAGCGATGAGGTCGTGCGCGCCGTGCGCCGAGGCCTGGCGGACGAACTCGTAACGATCGAGATCGAGCGCGCCGACGAGCCCCTCCGCCACCCGCGCGAGCGCAGCCCGCTCGCGCTCCTCCGCCTGCGCCGCGATGCGCGCCGCGGCGACCGCGCGCACGTTCAGCTCGCGCAGCCGACGGCGCGCCGCGTCACGGTGGCGCTCCACGAGGCGCGCCTCCTCCTCGGCCCAGGCGAGCTCCTCGAGGCGCCGCGCCCGCTCCGCGAGCGAGCGCGCGCGCTCGCGGTCCCACGTGAGCGCCGCCGCGAGCTCGAGGGCGCGTTGCTCGTCTTCGCGCCCCGCGGCGCGGTGGACGAGCGCCGCGGCGAGCGGAACGGCCACGAGGAGGAGGACGAACGCGGGCGCGGGCGGGCGGGCCGCTGGGCCCGGGAGCGACGCGACAGCCGCGGCGACGAGGGCCGCGAGGAGGCCGGCGCCGAGCGCGGCCGAGGCGAGCCACCTGCGCCGCCGGTCGTCTCCGTCGCCGTGAAAGAGCTCGAGGGCGGCGGCGAGCGCCGCGTGCGCAAGCGCGAAGATCCCCGTGCCGACCGCGAGCGCGAAGATCGCCGCGAACACCACCTCCGCGGGACGTCGCGCCGCCTCGGCCCGGAGCGTCGCCGGGTCCACGCCGGCGGACCGTAGGAGCGGCTGAGCGACCTGCCAGGTCTCCGCGGCGAGCGCCGCCGCCGCGAAGCCGAGGGCGAGCGCGCGCGGCGCGCCGCTCCGGATCGGCGGGCGGCCGAGCTGCTCCGCGGTTGCCTCGACGTCCGGTGGCTCCGCGACGAGCCCCGCCGCGATGTCCGCGGCGAGCTGCCGTCCGCGCTCCTCGGCGCGGCGTCGCGCCGTGTCGATCTCGCCATCGAGCGTCGCGATGCGGATCTCGAGCTCCGCGACCTCCTGCCGGACCGAAGGCCCCTCGACCGCGACGAGCGGCGCGAGCCACGCGTCGCAACCTTCGGGCGACGGAGGTGAGACGGCGAAAGGCGGCGATGTGGCCGCCGTCACGTGCAGCTGTCCGTCCTCGACCGCGATGACGAGCGGGAGCCGGCCGCGCGGCACGGGCAGGCTCGCCAGATAGCGCGCGAGCCGCGAGCGCAGGAAGTCGTCGAGCGACATGCCGGACTGGACGCCGATGCGCGCTTGCCAGAACGCGCCGAGCCAGGATCGGCGGACCGGCTCGAGCCGCGGCGGCCGCGGGTGCGGCAGCCGGGGTGCGGAGCCGAGGCCGACGGCGCGCGCCCAGCGCGGCAGCGCCGAGTTTCCGGCGTCGGGGGCGGCGCGATGGAGCCGATCGTCGGACACGTACCCTCCTCGAGAGGCAGGTAACCATCTCACCGCCCGGTGGCCCGTCCCTCGGCGGGCCCATGCGCGACCGGGGCGGGGCGTGGTCGTTCGCCTCGCCCTGAGCGGCACGCGCGCTAGAATGACGAACCCCCATGCCAGAGGCACCGCACGGCTGGACGCTCATCTCCGTCCTGTTCTCGACGATTCCGCTCGATGCGTCGCTCGCCGCGACCCTCCATGAGGCGGCGCTCGAGCTGTATCGGCGCGACGCGGCGGTGCAGCAGGTCGGCGGCGACGTGCTCTCGGGCCGCGTCGTCAATCTGAAGAAGACGCTTCAGCTCGGAGCGATCAGCGGCCCCGCCTTCGAGGCGACGCTCGAGATGGCCCGCGGGAGCGGCAAGGTCCGCTATCTGCTCACCTCGCAGGGGCTGGAGCTCGCGGGGCTGCCCTCCGAGCGCGCGCGCCGCCTTCCGAACTGACGCACGACGGGCGCCGCTGCGTACGCGCCGACGCGTCCCGCGATCACCGGACGGTCGTGCGCCGCGGCTGGCGGGTAAAGTCACCGCAGATGCAGCGGCGAATCCTGATCATCGAGGACGACGCAGACATCCGCGAGGCGCTCGCCGACGCGATGCGCGACGCCGGCGCGGAGGTGGTCGTCGCGGCCGACGGTGTCGACGGCCTCGCCCGACTGCGCGACGGTGCGCGCCCAGTCGTGATCCTGCTCGACCTCCGGATGCCGCGGCTCGGCGGCGAGGAGTTCCTGCGCGAGATGCGGGCCGATCCGCGGTTCGAGCACATCCCGGTGATCACGATGACGGCGGGCTCCTCTGTCGCGGAGGGAACCGACATCGTCGCCCGGTTGCACAAGCCGTTCGATGTGGACGACCTGCGCCAGATCGTTGAGTCGCTGTTCGACGTCGCCGCGTAGCCTCCCGGCCGGCCCGCCGCCCAGCGGGCGATGATCCTCCTGCCGTCCCTGCGACCACTTTCGGGCCCGGACCTCCTTCGCGGGATGCCCCGCCTGGCGCCCGAGCCGCAGCGTGAATCCGGGAGGGAAGAACCCGATGGCTCGACCTCGTTCGGTCGACGCGGAGGCGCTCGCGTCGCCGCGGCTCGGCGGGCGGGCGGCCCGGTTCGCTGCGGTCGGCCTGTCCGGCGCCGTGGTGAACCTCACGATCCTCCACCTCCTCGCGGGGGTGCTCGGCCTCGGGGAGATCCTGTCGTCGGCGCTCGCGATCGAGGCGAGCATCGTCTGGAACTTCGTCCTGCACGACGCGATCACGTTTCGCGATCGGCGCGGGTCGGCCCGGGTCGGGGCGACAGGGCGGCTCCTCCGCTACCACGTGGTCTCGGCGGTCGGCGCGCTCGTGCAGCTCGGCACGTTCGTGCTCGCCGCGCTCGCGCTCTCGCGCGCCTCCGGCCGGACCGAGCTCGGGGTCTTCCGCTACGCGGCGCAGGCAGCTGGGATCGGCGCCGCCTTCGTCTGGAGCTTCGGCGGGTCCATGCGGTTCGCGTGGGCGACGGGCGACGCGCCCGCGCGCGAGCCGCTCGCGCTCGCCGCGCTCGCGCCGCGCGTCCTCTTCGCGCTCCTGCTCGCCCTTCACGTCGTGCCGATCTGGCTCATCCCCTACCTGCCGACGCAGGACGGCCCCCTGCACGTGGAGAACGTGCTCGCGCTCCTGCAGCACGCGGGCTCGCCTCTTCTACAGTCCTGGTACGTGCCGAACCTCGGCGCCCAGCCCAACTGGCTCACGCAGGGGATGCTCCTCGCGCTCCTGCGCGTCACGGGGCCGCTCGCCGCCGAGAAGATCATCCTGACGGGCTACACGGTCCTGCTCCCGCTCGCGTTCCGCGTGGTGATGCCTCGCGGGACGCGCGGCTGGTGGGCCGCGCTGCTCGTCTTCCCGTTCGTGCACGCGTTCCCCTTCCACATGGGGTTCTGGAACTTCTGCTACGGGTTTGCGCTCGCGTTCCTCGCCGCGGGGTTCTTCCAGCGAACCCGCGGCCACCTGGGCCCCGGGCGATTCGGGGTGCTCGCGCTGCTCGCCGTGCTGCTCTACCTCGCCCACATGGTCGCGCTCGCGGGCGCCGGCATCGCGATGGGCAGCGTCCTCGCCTGGCGCGCGGGGGTCTCCTGGTCGCGTGCCCGCGGGAACGCCCTCCGCCGTCGGCGCGTGCTCCACGGCTATGGGCGGCGGGCGCTCGGGCTCGTCGCCGCGACCGGTCCGGGCGTCGCGCTCGCGCTCGTCTGGATCGCGGCCCACCGCGATCACGTCGCGATGCGCATCCCGTTCCTCGAGCTCGCCGCCAAGCTCGGCGTCGGGTACGTGCTCGTCGCGATCGATCGGCGCGAGCTGTTCCTGTCGGCGGCCCTCATGCTCGCGACGTTCGTCGCGTTCGTGCACCTCCTCCTCGCGCGGCAGGGACGCGGCCCGCGGCTCCGCCCGCACGACGGCTGGCTCGTCGCGGCGGGCATCTTCGTGCTGCTCTACTTCGCCGTGCCGGACGTCGTCGCGGCGGGCGCGCACGTCTCGGATCGGTTCGCCTGGTTCGCGCTCGTGTCGGTGGCCGCCTGGATCGGGGCGGGGAGCGCGCCGGAGGCGTCGCTCCGCCGGATCACCGTCGCGTACGCGGTGGTCGCGATCGCCGCGCTCGGCGTCCGGTTCCAGAAGCAGCGCGAGCTGTCGGAGCTCGTCGCCGAGTACGTATCCGCGAAGGCGGCCATCGAGGATGGGCGAGTGCTCCTGCCGCTCGCGCTCTCGCCGCACGGGCCACGCGATGACGCAGGGCGTCGGCTCGGCTACCGCGTGAAGCCGTTCCTGCACGCCACCGGCTGGATCATCGCGGAGCGCGGGGGCGTCGACCTCAAGAACAGCCAGGCCAACACCGATCAGTGTCCGGTCCGCTTCCCCGCCGATCGAAACCCGTTCAAGACCATCGCCGGGTCGCTCGGGCGGATGGAGGGGATGCCGCCGTGCGTGGACCTCGGCGCCGCCGCCCGGGCGGCGACCGACTACGTGCTCGTGTGGGGCGCGACGCGGGAGGAGCTGCGCACCCCGTGCGGCGGCGCGCTCGAGGCGGAGCTCGCCGCCGGGTTCGAGCCCGTCTTCCTCTCCGAGCCGCGCGGCCTCATCGAGGTCTGGCGGCCGAGGACGACGACCGCGGCGCGCTAGCGAGCGCCGACCTCCCTAAGGCGCCGCAGCAACGTGCAGACGGAAACGACGAGGCCCCCCGGCTCGCGCCAGGGGGCCTCTAAACCGACACCGCGCTGCGATAGCTACTGCTTCTTCTTCTTCGCGGGGGCCTTCGCCGGCGCGGCGCCACCCTCGGTGGCGGCCGGAGCCTTCGGCTCCTTCGCGGCGGCCGGGGACTTCTCCTTCGCGGCCGCCTTCGGCGCGAGGACGCGGTTGCCCGTCTCATCCATCGACGTGAAGAGGACCGCCTTCTCCTGGACCGTCGCGACGTCAGCCTTGATCGGGTGGCAGACCGCGCAGAACGCGTCCATCTTCGAGCCCTTCGCCGTGTCGACGCGCAGGTACTTGTAGTACGGGTTCGACGGGTGCGGGTCGTGGCAGCCGAGGCACTCGAACCGGCCGCCCTCGCGGAGCAGCTCGCCCGGCACCTTCGCGACCTTCGCGTCCACCGCGGCGAGGCCGTACGGGTGGCTCATGTGCGCGGCGATCGGGGCGTAGCCCTGGCCGCCCTTCGACGACTCCTCGTGACACCCGAGGCAGAGCGCGGTCGTGCCGGAGTACGGCTGCTTCGTCTTCGGGTTCACGACCTGCTTGTTGGCGCTGACGGCGAAAATGATCTGGTCCTTCGCGGTGTGGATGGCGTGACAGCCGACGCACCCGACCGCGTCGTGGCCGCCGGCCGCGAACGCGGAGAGGGGCAGGGCGGCGAGGACGGCGAGCGCGAGACCTCTGACGAAGGACATGCTGGCTCCTTGTTGATGGGGACCGATCGAAAGGCGGCGGGACTGTACGTAAGACTTCGCCCCATCCGCCTTGACGTCGGGCAAGCGAGGTGCGTAACCCCGCGCCATCCGATGCGGCGCGGCGTCAGTCGGCCGGAGTCACAGGGAGTAGCTCCTGATTGCGCCTATCCGAGCTCGAGCCAGGAGAACCAGACGGGGTGGCTCGCCTTGTACCACTCGAGCACCTTCCGGATGGCCGCGAGCCTCTCCTTCGGCACGACCTTTTCGTCGACCCGGTCGAAGTGGACGCGGATCTTGTCGCCGTCGTGCTCGAGCGCCTGCGACATCATCGTCTGCAGCTCGTTCCGGATGCGCCCCGAGTCCGACACCTTCACCGGCCGCGCGGCGGGGTCGATCCCGGACAGGAACCGCGTGAGGAGCGGGCTGAACACGAGCCGCGTCTCGTCGAGGGTCTCCATGAGCCGGAACGTGAACGTCATGAGCGCGGACGCGTGTCGCGTCGCGAGCCGGGTCGTGACCTTGTAGAGCCCGTCGCCGACCTGCCGGACGCCCCGCTCGCCGGTGTACGGGTCGTCGCACATGTAGCCGATCGACGCGAGGACGCCCCAGCCCTTCACTGGGAGGAAGTCGTCCGCGTGCAGCACCGGCTTGTCGAGCGGCATCCGCGTCGCGGCCGCCTCGCGGATCGCGTTCGCGTAATCCTGCACCCGAGACGCCTCGATCTCCTTGACGCCGAAGAGCGCGGCCAGCTGCTTCGCGAACGTCGGCGCGTCCGGGTCGAGCCGCATCGCGAGCGCCTCCTCGCGGCACGGGAGCTCGAACGACGGCGAGAAGATCGCCATCGACGCGTCCACGTCGAGCACCTCGGAGAGGCTCGCGGCCTGCATCGCCTCGGCGGTCGCGGCGTAGCCGTCGCATAGAAACACGTGGGTCTTCCCCGCGGCGTCGTGCCAGCTGCCGACGAGGAAGGTCGGCGCGTACGTCCCGGAATCGGTGAAGACCTCGATCCCGGACGGCGCCTTCCAGCCGTCCTCGACGAGGTGCGCCCCCGCTGCCTTCCACTCGTCCCACAGCTTCCCGAGCCGGCCGACGCGGCTCTTCCCGCGCAGCGTCCAGACGTGGACGTTGCCGCGCTCGATGCCGGGGAAGGCGAGCTCGATCGCGTCCATCACCTTCTTGCGCGGGGTGCGGTAGTCGACGAGCAGCGCGTTCGCCTGCGCCGCGTCCGAGACCGTCCTCGGGACGGTGAGGCAGCCCATGTACGACTCGTACGGCCGGGTCACGGTGAGCGGCGAGTCGAACAGGTGGAAGACGACCATCGGCCCGGTCGTCTTCCCCTCGGCGAAGCGCGAGGTGTTCTCGAGCGTGTCCACCGCGGCACCCCACAGCGTGATCCCACGGTCCTCGAGCCACCCGTGGAACTGCTCGAACGTGTGGCCTTCCTCGTTGAGGAGCCGCCGGACACGGCGATCCACCATGCGAGCCACCTCGGGCCGGGCGTACACGCGGCCGAAGCCGAGCAGCGGGTTCGCGCCCATCTCGGGCGTCTCGCCCGCCTTCGGCATGAGCCCCTCGCCGAGCGAGACCATGATCGCGTGGTTCTCGGGGAGCGTCCGGGTGAGGTGCCAGAGCCCCTCGCTCATCACGTACGCGCTGATCGCGTCGGCGGCCTTCTTCACCTGGTTGTAGGTCTGCTTGTCCTTTCCGGCCCCGCCGCCGAAGTCGCCGAACAGGCGCGTGCCGAGCGCGGTCGCCGCAGACGTCATCGCGAGGCAGCGCGCGATGCCGCGCGGCGTGAACGTGTGCGCGGAGACGGGCTCCGCCTGCGAGCGGTGGACCTCGACGTCCTCGAGCCAGAGGTGGAAGCGCAGCAGGACGGGCCGGGTGTCGAAGGCCCACTGCGCGATGAGGTTCCGCTTCTCGATGTCCTGCATGGACGCTCCGGTTGGAGGGCTGTTCGACGGCCGGGGTGCGCCATTCTAGACGAGAGCCGGCCGTCCTGGCCTCCTGCCGAGCACGCCCTCCGTCAGAGATCTTCCCGGGAGACGTCCGGGAGCGCGAGGACGAGGTCCGGCCCGTACGCCAGCGCGGGCGTCTGCCAGCCGGGGGGCGACTCGCCGCGGAGCACCCGCTCCGCGATCTCGACGGCGGCGAGCGCGGTCAGCGTGTACGCGTCCGGGTGGCGCTGCCGCGCCGCGACCCGCCGGCCCGATGCGTCCACCGCCTCGCCGTAGAGGACGGAGCGGCCGGTCGCACGCCGCTGCGGCGACGGCCCCGCCTCGCCCCCCGCGAGCAGCCCCGCCACGACCTCGCGGACCCGGCGCGACGCGAGCACCGGCGCGAGATGGGGCGCCGCGCGGAGGAGGAGCCGGAACGCCTTCCCGCCGGCGAGGTAGGTCCGCACGTCCGGGACGCCGGTCGAGCGCGGCGCGGTGAACACGTCCGCCCACGGGACGGACACCGCGGCGACGGGGCCGAAGCCGAGGTCGAACGAGCGCGTCTCGATCGCGCCCAGGCCCCGGCGCGCGGCGGAGGCGCCCTCCAGGATCGTCCGCGCGGTGCCGCGGGAGACGCGGTCCATGCCGCCGATGACGAGCGTGATCGTCCGCGCGCCCGGGAGCCGGCGGGCGAGGTGCGCGGCGAGGCAGTCGGAGGGGACGACGTCGAAGCCCGCGCCGGGGAGGAGCATGACGCCCGCGTTCCGGGCGGCAGGCGAGAGCGCGAGGAGCGACTCGAACACCGGGATCTCGCCCGTCACGTCGAGGTAGTGGACCCGCTCGTCGATGCACGCCTCCGCCATCTGCCGCGCGGTGTGGATGAAGGGGCCCGCGCAGTGGACGACCGCGCCGGCGCCCCGCACGCCGCGCCGTAGCGCCTCCGGGTCGGACACCGGAAAGGCGCGCCACTCGCAGCCGAGCGCCCGCGCGACGCGTACGAGCTGCTCGGAGTCGCGCCCCGCGAGCACGGGGGAGAGGCCGCGCTCGACCGCGCGGCGGGCGACGAGCTCACCGGTGTAGCCATAGGCGCCGTAGACGAGGAGGGGGCCGGCCATGGGTGAACCCTAGCAAGCCAGCCCGCGCGCTCCCATGCCCCGCATGCGCTTGCCCACCGCCCGGCTCGCGCGGGCGCCGTCGCTCGGCTACGTTCGGGCCGATGAGACTCGAGTGGATCGCGCGCGACGGCGGCGCGCTCGTGGACCTCGCCGCGGCCGGCTCCGCGGGCGCGGGGCTCTATCTCGCGGTGCGGCCGCACGCGCAGGAGGGCTTCTTCCGTCCCTGCTGCGTGCTCGTGGCGGGGGAGGAGGAGCGCGAGCTCGGCGACGGCGTCCTCGGCATCGAGCACGCGAAGGACACGATCGTGAAGTACGCGATCCAGGTGCTCGCGGCGTTGCACGGCGTCGCGCCCGATCAGCGCGAGGCGGAGCCGGACGCGCCCTGGTCGGAGCAGCTCGTCGCGGCGCTCTGGGCCCTGCTCGAGGCGGCGCCGCGCACGTCCTGACCCGACGCGTGCCTCAGCCCCGGAGCTCGTACCCGGAGCGCAGGAGCGCGTACGCGATCGACACCGCCGTCGTCGCGAGCGCCGCGAGGAGCGCCGCGCCGGCCCAGGGCGGCGCGTCCGAGAACCCGAGCATCCCGAAGCGCAACCCGTCCACCATGTAGAAGACGGGGTTCAGGAGCGTCGCGCGGCGGAACGCGGGCGGGAGCATCTCGACCGAGTAGAAGACGCCGCCGAGGAAGGTGAGCGGCGTGATGAAGAACGTCGGGACGAAGTTCACCTGCTCGAAGGTCGACGCCCAGATGGCGGTGATGAGCCCGAGCGCGGCGAAGAGGATCGCCGCGAGCAGGACGAGCCCGAGCGCGACGAGCGGGTGCGCGACCCCGAATCCCTCGAAGAGCCCGGCGATGCCCCAGGTGACGCTCCCCACGAGGAGCCCGCGAACGACGCCGGCCGCGACGAACGCCCACAGGATCTGCCCGTAGGTGAGCGGCGACACGAGGAGGTCCACGACCGTGCCCTGCACCTTCATCACGAAGAGGGACGACGCGGTGTTGGAGTACGCGTTCGTCACGACGCCGAGCGCGACCAGCCCCGGCACGATGAAGCGAGCGTACGGCACGCCCTCGACGTCGCGGAGGCGTCCGCCGAGCGACCACCCGAACACGACGAAGTAGAGGACGGTGGTGATGACCGGGGAGAGGAGCGTCTGGCCCGGCACGCGCGCGAACCGGCGGACCTCCTTCACGAAGAGCGTCCAGAAGCCGTACGAGATCACCGCCCGCTCCCCCGCGCGCTCGCCGTCACGAGCCGCACGAACACGTCCTCGAGCGTGGTGCGGCGAGTCTCGACGTCGGCCACCGCGAGCCCCGCCGCGGCGACGGCCGCGAGCACCGGGGCGGCGGTCTCGCCGGGCCTGATCTCCACCTCGAGCGCCGCGCCGCCGCCGAGGACGTGCGCGCCGAGCGCCGCGAGCGGGGCCGGCACCGCGACGACGGGCGCGGCGAGCGTGAGCCGCAGCGTCCTCGTGCCGTGGCGAGAGAGCAGCGCCTGCTTCTCCTCGACCGCGACGAGCCGCCCGCGGTCGATCACGCCCACCCGGTCCGCGAGCTCCTCCGCCTCGTCGAGGTGGTGCGTCGTGAGGACGACGGTCGTGCCGCGGTCCCTCAGCGAGCGCACGTACCGCCACAGGGAGCGGCGGAGCTCCACGTCCACGCCCGCCGTGGGCTCATCGAGGAAAAGCACGCGCGGATCGTGCACGAGCGCTTTCCCGATGAGGAGCCGCCGCTTCATGCCGCCGGAGAGCGTGCGGGCGTTGACCCGCCGCTTCGACGTGAGGTCGAGCGCCTCGAGGAGCTCGACGAGCCGCGCCTCCGAGAGCCGCACGTCGAAGTACCCAGCCTGGATCCGCAGCGCCTCCTCGACCGTGAAGAACGGGTCGTAGTTGAGCTCCTGCGGCACGAGTCCGACGGCGCGGCGCGTGAGCCGGTAGTCGCGGACGACATCGTGCCCGAGCACGCGCACCTCGCCGGCGGTCGCCCGCAAGAGCCCCGCGACGATCGAGATGAGGGTCGTCTTCCCGGCACCGTTCGGGCCGAGGAGCGCGAAGATCTCTCCCGGACGGACGTCGAGGTCCACCCCGGCGAGCGCCTCGAGCGCGCCGAACCGCTTCTTGACGCCGCGGAGGGTGACGACGGGTTCCACGCGCGACACTCTAGCCGGGGGCGGCGCGGAGGTCGCGTCCGCGACGCCCAGCACGCGTCCGCCGCCGCGGGAACGCCACGTGGGCCTCACTCGACGGGCACGCGCCCGATCCGGTCCCACGCCTCGCCGACGCGGGGCAGCGCCTCGCCGCCGCGACCCTCGATGACGATCGACGCGGCCGCGGCGCCGAGCCGTGCGGCGTCCTCGGGGGCGTCGCCGCGGGTGAGCGCGAGGAGGAACGCCGCCGCGAACACGTCCCCCGCGCCGGTCGGTTCCACCTCGCGCGCGGGGTGGACGCCGACGCGCCGCGCCGCGCCTCCGCGCACGATCACCTCGCATCCCCGAGCGCCGTGCGTGAACGCGACCACCGCGACCACCGCGGCGAGCCGGGCGACGAGGTCGGGCTGCTCCGCCGCCTCGTCGTCGCCCACGAAGGCCGCCTCGATCCCCGCCAGCGCGCCCGCGCCCGGCTCGAAGCGGAGCGGCGCGACGGACCCGTCGGCGCGGACGGCGCGGACGAGCCCCTGGACGCACAGGCCGACGTGGCGGGCGCGGACGGTCCGGACGAACGCGCCGGGGTCGAGCTCGCCGAGCACCGGCGCGAGGAGGAGCAGGTCCGGCGCGCGCCACGCGGCGGGCACGTGAGCGGGATCGAGCGGCGGGGCGGTGGAGAGCACGCGCTGGGTGCGGCGCCCGTCGGGACCGTAGGCGTTCTCGAACACCGTGGTCGCGGGGGCGCGGAGGACGAGCGCGGAGAGAGTGCCGACTTGGACTTGGTCAGGTCCAAGTCCAAGTCCAGGTCCAGGTCCAGGTCCAAGTTGAAACGCGCTGGCCGGCAGATCCGAGCCTCCCGCGGTCACGACGCGGACCTCCGCGCCGAGGGCCGCGAGCGCGTGGGCCGCGTAGTAGACCGAGCCGCCGGGCACGAGTCTCCCGTCGAGCCGGTCGAGGGTCGCGTGCCCGCAGACGAGGGCGACGGGCCGGGCCTTCATGGGGCGGGGGCCTCGAACCGGATCACCCGTGCCCGCCGCACCGGCGCGTCTTCGATCTCGACCGTGGTCGGGACGTCGTGCGCCGCGACCTCGACGAACCCGGTCGCCGGCGCGTAGGCGCGCCCCGCGTCTCCGGCGAGCACGAGCGTCCCGCGCGCCGCGAGCGCCCGGAACCAAGCGGTCGCGCCTGCCGCGAGCGCGCGCTCGTAGAAGACATCCCCCGCGAGCACCACGTCGGCGTCCGGGAGGGGCAGCTCGAGCGGGCTCTCCGCCCGGAACGGGATCGTGAGGTCGTTCAGCTCCGCGTTGAGGAGGACGGCGGCGCGGCAGAACGGATCCACGTCCACCGCGACGGCCTCGGCCGCGCCCGCGCGCGCGGCGGCGATCGCGACGAGCCCGCTCCCCGAGGCGAAGTCGAGGACGCGCCGGCCTCGGACGAGCTCGGGCCGGTCGAGGACGTGGCGCGCGAGCGCCTGCCCCCCCGCCCAGGCGAATGCCCAGTACGGCGAGTCGTCCCAGCCGTGCAGCTCGGCCGCCGTAGCGTGCCAGAGCGGCGTCAGCTCCGTCGCCTGGTAAAGCGACAGCTCCGGCACGAGCGGCACGGGCGCGGGCGCCGTCCGCTCGCGGATGAAGCGGATCGTCGCGTCGAGGGAGCTCACGAGGCGGAGATCCTAGCGCACCCCGCACCGCGGGGCCGGTCCGGTGTCACGACCAGCTCGAGCGACCGCTTCGGCTTTCACACGCCGCGCGAATGCGGCCGTGGACGGCCGATGCGCGAGTCAGCCCGCCCGGGTGGGCGCGCACGGCGGGTCGCAGCGGCCCGGCCCCTCGGGGCACTTGGTCCGGGGTGGTCCCGGACGGATGGTCACGACACCGCATGTGGACGATCGTCAGATTCGCGCTCCGGCGCGACCCCGACTACCGCGCCGGATTCGACCTGCTCGCCCACGCGGGCTTCCAGCCGCACCGCACGCCGGGAGCGGAGCCCGAGGACGCCTTCCCGGCCGCCGTCGTCGCCGACCTGTTCCAGGATCCCGCGGTCGTGACGCGGGCGGTGTTCGAGGCGCTGCACGAGGCGGGGCTCCGCCCGGTCGGCGTCGCCGCGGCGCACGTGGACGTCGCTCGGGCGCACCGCGGCGCCGCGGCGCTTGCGCGCCATTGATCGCCCCCGGACAATGGCGCCGGAGGAAGCCATGAGCCCTGCGGACGTCGACGAGCGCCGCCGCTTCTCGCGCATCACGTTCCACCGGCCAGCGGAGCTCGACGCGCGCGTCGAGCGGGCCACCTGCGAGCTCCTCGACATCTCGCTGAAGGGCGCGCTCGTGGAGACGCCCGCGCCGTGCCGGGCCGCGGTCGGCCAACGCTGCACGCTCACGATCCGGCTCGACGCCGCGGACGCGGTGATCCGGATGGAGGGCGAGATCGTGCACCGCGAGGGTCGCCAGGTCGGCGTCCGCTGCGCGGAGATCGATCTCGACTCGATCGCGCACCTGCGCCGGCTCATCGAGCTGAACCTCGGTGACGAGGCGCTCCTGCAGCGCGAGCTCTCGGCGCTCGTCGGCCGCTGACGATGCGCGTGTCAGCCGGTCAGCGCGCGGCGGTCTTCTGGGCGCGCTTCTTCTTCTCCATGTGCTTGCGCATGCCCTCGCAGGGATCCCCGCGCGCCGTCCCCGGCGTGAACACGAGGAAGTCGTACGGTGCCGGTCCCGTCTCGCCCTCGTCGCGGTAGACGGCGGGGTCGTCCTCGCCAGGCTCGGCCTCCACGAACGCGACCGAGGCGACCTGTCGTCCGGGCGCGTCCTTCACGAGGAGCGCCGGGACGCCGCGGTCGGTGCGGGCGTGGCCGTTGCCCGTGATGAGGACCGCGCCGCGCTCCGCCCCCGCCGTCACCATCCGCTCGGCCATCCGAGCGTCGCGTGCGCGCTGGCCGAGCACCATCGGGTCCACCATCTCGTCCGGCAAGGCGCCGCAGTGCGACTCCTTCATCTCCTCGCGAAGCTCCGCGAGCGTCGCGTCGGGGAGCGGCTCTTCGCGGGCGAGCCGGACCTTCAGCGCGTCATCGAGCGCCTCGCGCCCCTTCGAGATGATCTCGCTCATCTGCTTGCGTGGGAGGTTCGCCGCCACGATCGGCAGCCCGACCTCGAGCCCGGCAGCGACGATGGGCCGGTAGTACTTGAACTCCGGCCAGCGGCTGTGCGCCCAGTCCACCGCCTTCCCGAGCGCGTCCGGGTCCCGCGGGGCGCCCGAGAGCGCGGCGTCCACGACCGGCTGCTGGTCGGTCGTGAGCATCTCGAACGCGAGCGCGGGTCGGCGGCCCGCCGCGGTGACCGCGCGGAGGAGCCGCGCCTGTAGCAGGTGGTGGTCGGGGTTGTCATGGACCTCGCCGAGCACGATGAAGTCCGCCCCCGCCAGGGACGCGACCACCGTCGCCTCGTCGACGAACCGGCCGGTGGCCGGCTGCCAGATCCTCCCGACGAGCGGGTGCGCGCGCTCCTCGCCGCTCACCCAGGTGCGGCCCGCGATGGGGGCGTCCACGAGGCGCGGATCGAAACGGGGGGCGCACGCGGCGACGAGCGCGAGGAGCGGGGCGAGAGCGCGGGTCTTCATCGGCCTCGACGATAGCAGCGGAGGGCCGCGGCGGCAGGTTCGCGGCGGGGAGCCCGTACAGGTCTCCCAGGTCCATGCGCGGCGCTCCGCGCCCGGTGATACGTTTCCTCGCGGTGGCGCGTGAAGGGGCTGCCGCGCGGCACGTCCGAGGCGGCACGCGCCGGAAGCCGGGCGACGGGAGGGCGCCATGCCCGCAAACCTCACGGCCCAGTACAAGGCGGCGGAGGATCGGTACCGCGGCGCGGCCGGTCACGAGGAGAAGCTCGACGCCCTCCGCGAGATGCTCGCGCTCCTGCCGAAGCACAAGGGGACGGAGAAGCTCCAGGGCGATCTCCGAAAGCGGATCGCGAAGCTCCAGGATGAGGGGGCGCACGCGGCCCGCAGCGGCCACCACGGTCCGGATCTCGGCCACGTGAAGAAGGAGGGGGCAGGGCAGTGGGCGCTCGTCGGGCCGGCGAACTCGGGGAAGTCGGCCCTGCTCGCCGCGCTCACGCACGCGCACCCGGAGGTCGCCGACTACCCGTTCACGACGCGGGTGCCGCAGCCGGGAATGATGGCGTTCGAGGACGTGCAGGTGCAGCTCGTCGACACGCCGGCGGTCGCCGCCGGGCACACCGAGGGCTGGCTCCCGAACCTCGTCCGGAGCGCGGACGGCGTGCTCGTCGTCGTCGCGGTCGAGGCCGACGAGCCGGAGGAGGGATGGCGCGCGGTGGCGGAGCTCTTCGAGCACGCGCGGATCTGGCCGCGCGGGCGGGCCCGCCCGGCCGATGCGTCGCCGCTCCTCGTCGAGCGCCCGGTGCTCGTCCTCGCGAACAAGAGCGACCTCGATCCGGACGGCACGTTCGCCGCGCTCGCGCGCGAGGCGGTCTGGCCCGAGCTGCCGTTCCTGCCCGTCTCCGCGGTGCGCGGCGACGGCCTCGAGGCGCTCCGGCCTCGCCTGTTCGCCGAGCTCGGCCGCATCCGCGTGTACACGAAGGAGCCCGGCCACCCGACCGAGCTCGGCCGGCCCTTCGTGCTCGCCGCCGGCGCGACGGTGGAGGACCTCGCGCGGCTCGTCCACGGCGAGCTCGCGGCGCGGCTCCACTTCGCGCGCATCTGGGGCGCCCACGCCCGCTTCGACGGCCAGCAGGTGGATCGCCACCACGCGCTCGAGGACCGCGACGTGGTGGAGCTGCACGCCTAAGTACTACCCGGCGCCCGGGATCTTCTTCGCCTCCTCGATCGCGGCGCGCGACTGGGCCGCCTGCTCGCTCTGCGGCGCAGCCTGGATGACCTTGTTCCAGGTCTCGATCGCCTTCTTCGGCTGCTTCAGGTCGTTCAGGTAGACGACCCCGAGGTTGTAGAGGCTCTGGACGTGCTTCGGGTCGGCCTGGTTCGCCTTCGTGAAGTTCGCGATCGCCTTGTCGAACTGGCCGACGTCCCGGTACATGACGCCCTGGTCGGTGAGGACGTTCGCGTTGTTGGGCTTGAGCTCGAGGGCGCGACTGTACGCGTCGATCGCCTTCTGCGGCTGGCGCGTGTCGAAGTAGTCATTGCCGAGCTGAACCCACGCGTCGAAGTTCTTCGGGTCGCGGGCGACGACCGCCTGCATCGCCGTGATCCGCGCCTGGAAGTTGTCCCCGGGGTTCGGCGCGGGCGCGCCCCCCGGTCCGCCGGGCGGCATGCCGGGCGCGGCGCCGGGCGGCATTCCTCCGCCCATCGCGCCCGTCGCCGGAGGAGGGGGATTCGAGGATCCGGCCTGGTAGCCGATGAAGATGCCGACGACGAGCCCCACCGCGAGGCCGATGATCAAGTTGCGGTTCAAGGAAAACCTCCGGGCGCGCGCGCGCCTAAAATCCGGCGCAGGATTCTGCCAGGGTGTCGCCCGAGTTGCCACCGCTTCGCGCAGCCCGGAACGTCGTAGGCTCCCGATCATCCCGACCGAGGAGGTCCCGATGCTCCGCTCCGCGCTCGCCGCTGCCGCCCTTGCGCTCCTCGCAGCCGCCCGTCCCGCTGCCGCCTCTACGGCGCTCGGGCTCGGCGCGGACTGGCTCGTCGACCCGGAGCGCGGCGCCCTCCAGCTCACGCTCGCCGCCGACACGCGCCTCGCGCGCCACGTCACCGTCGGCGCCCGCTTCGGCGCGCTCGGGCTCGGCGATCCCACCCGCTTCGGCGCCGTGATCGACGGGCGGTTGCGCATCCGTGGGACGCGGGTCTACGCAGAGGGGCTCGTCGGCCCCTGGATCCTCTTCGACGACGACGACCACGTCCGGCTGCACGCCGCGTTCGGCTTCGGCCTGCTCACCCGCTCGCTCTCCTTCGGGCTGGAGGTGGGCTGGCTCGACCCGACGTCGATGATCGGCGTGCGCGTCGCGTTCCCGCTCTGATCGCCGCCGCTCGCGGGGGCGTGGCGCTCCGTGACGCACCGCGCTGTCGCGGCGCGAGAACGCCATTCACCCAAGGTGAACAACGACCGTCCGTCCGGATCGGGGCTGCGCTGCCCCGGCAGGGGCGCGTGTGTCACCTCGCGTCAATGCTCGCCCCCTCTGGGACGCGCAGGGGCTCTCGCAATACCCGGTCGAGTCGTTGAATCTGCAAAAGCCGGTTGGAACACGTTGACTTCACCCTCTCCCGAGGAGATCCCCGTGAAGAAGAAGACGGTTCAGCACGACCAGGCAGCCGACGCGCTGCGCGCTTCCCGACGTTCGTTCCTCAAGAAGGCCGCCGTGGGCGCGGCCGGGGCGGCGGTCGCCGTCGCGCCGACGATCGTCGTCGCGCAGGCGCCGATCAGCCTGCGATTCCAGTCCACGTGGCCGACGAAGGACATCTTCCACGAGTACGCGCTCGACTTCGCGAAGAAGGTGAACGAGATGTCGGGCGGCCGCCTCAAGATCGAGGTGCTCCCCGCAGGCGCCGTCGTGAAGGCGTTCGACCTCCTCGACGCCGTCGCGAAGGGGACGCTCGATGGCGGCCACGGCGTCGTCGCCTACTGGTACGGCAAGAACTCCGCGCTCGCGCTCTGGGGCTCGGGCCCTGCCTGCGGCATGGACGCGAACATGGTCCTCGCCTGGCATTACTACGGCGGCGGCAAGCAGATCCTCGAGGAGATCTACAGGACGCTCAACATCGACGTCGTGTCGTACCTCTACGGCCCGATGCCGACGCAACCGCTCGGCTGGTTCAAGAAGCCGGTCTCGAAGGTGGACGACTTCAAGGGGCTCAAGTACCGGACCGTCGGCCTCTCGATCGACATCTTCAGTGGCCTCGGCGCGGCTGTGAACGCGCTCCCCGGCGCGGAGATCGTCCCGGCGATGGACCGCGGCCTGCTCGACGCCGCCGAGTTCAACAACGCCTCCTCGGATCGCGCGCTCGGCTTCCCCGACGTGTCGAAGGTCTGCATGCTGCAGTCCTTCCACCAGTCGGGCGAGCAGTTCGAGATCCTCTTCAACAAGGCCAAGTACGCGACCCTCCCGAACGACCTGAAGAAGATCATCGACTACGCGGTGCAGGCCGCGAGCGCCGACATGTCGTGGAAGGCGATCGACCGCTACTCGGCCGACTACAAGGACATGCAGGAGAAGCAGGGCGTGAAGTTCTACAAGACGCCCGACGCGATCCTGAAGCGGCAGCTCGACATCTGGGACGAGGTGGTCACGAAGCGGAGCGCCGAGAACCCGCTCTTCAAGAAGGCGTTCGACTCGCAGAGGGCCTTCGCGCAGCGCGCGGGCCGGTGGCAGGCCGATACGAACGTCGACTTCAAGCTGGCGCTCAACCACTTCTTCGCCGCGAAGAAGACGTAGCCCGCCTTTCGCCTCGCCGGCCGCCCGGATCGCCGGGCGGCCGGACCCTCCACCGCCGGATCGGGAGCGCCCCGATGCAGAAGGTCCTGCTCGGCATCGACAAGATCAGCACCTGGGTGGGCCAGGCCTTCTCGTGGCTCATCGTCGCGCTCACCGCGCTCATGACGTGGGAGATCCTCTCGCGGCGGTTCCTCGACGCGCCGCACGCGTGGACCTTCGACGCGCAGATCCAGATGTACGGGATCCTGTTCATGACCGCGGGCGCGTACACGCTCTCGAAGAGCGGCCACGTGCGCGGCGACGTGCTGTACGGCTTCTTCGCGCCGCGGGTGCAGGCCGCGATCGACCTCACCCTCTACGTCGTCTTCTTCATCCCCGGCATCGCCGCGCTCGTCTGGGCGGGCTGGACCTATGCCGGCGAGTCCTGGTTCATCCGCGAGCGGTCCACGATCATGACCGACGGGCCGCCGCTCTACACCTTCAAGAGCTTCATCCCGTTCGCCGGCGTGCTCATGGCCATGCAGGGGTTCGCCGAGATCACCCGCTGCCTCATCTGCCTGCGGGACGGCGAGTGGCCCTCGCGCATCGAGGACGTCGTCGAGGTGGACGTCGACAAGCTGAAGGCGATGGTGCAGGTGAAGGACGAGGACCTCGCGAAGCTCGACGAGCTCGTGGTGCAGCAGGAGCAGCGGCAAGAGAAGGAGCACGAGAAGAAGAAGGGCGGTGCCGCGTGAAGATCCGGAAGGAGCTCATCTTCGGCTTCACGCTCATGGCGCTCATCGTGCTCGCGACCGCCATCTTCATGCCCGCGCCGTGGAGGTGGACGAACGGCCACTACGGCCTGTTCATGCTCTCCATGGTCGTCGTGACGATCATGCTCGGGTTCCCGACCGCCTTCACGCTCATGGGGATGGGCGTCATCTTCACCTTCGTCGCCTACCGCTCGAACGCGATCTCGGCCGTGGCGCTGCACCAGACGCTCGACCTCATGGTCCAGCGGGCCTATGCGGTGATGACGAACGACGTCCTCATCTCGGTCCCGCTGTTCGTCTTCATGGGCTACCTCGTCGAGCGCGCGAACCTCATCCAGAAGCTCTTCACGAGCCTTCACCTCGCCATCGGCCGCATTCCCGGTTCGCTCGCCGTCGCGACGCTCGTGACCTGCGCCGTCTTCGCGACCGCGACCGGCATCGTCGGCGCGGTCGTGACGCTCATGGGGCTCCTCGCGTACCCGGCGATGCTCCGCTCGAAGTACGACATCAAGCTCTCCGCGGGGGTCATCACCGCGGGCGGCTGTCTCGGCATCCTCATCCCGCCGTCGGTGCTCCTCATCCTCTACGGCGCCACCGCGTCGGTGTCGGTCGTCCAGCTCTACGCGGGCGCGTTCTTCCCGGGCATCATGCTCGCCGGGCTATACGTCGCCTACGTGGTGATCCGCGCCACGATCAACCCGAGCCTCGCGCCGAAGCCGCCACCGGAGGAGACGCGGGTCGACGTGCCCGAGTGGGTGATGCGGCTCACCGGCGGCCGCGACGTGCTCGCCGTGCCGGAGATCGCGCGCTCTCTCTTCGGCGGCACGTCGGGCGTTCCGCGCCGGACGCTCGCCACTCAGCTCGCGATCGGCCTCCTCCCCGCGATCATGGTCCTCGCGCCGCTCGCCGTGATCCACCGGGTCGCGACGGCGCCGGAGGTCGTGGACTCCGGCGGGCTCCAGGAGATGGGCGAAGGCGACCACGGCGCGGACCGTTCCTTCGCGGGCGGCGTGCAGGAGCCGCCCGGCGACGGCGTGGAGGAGCCGCCCGGGACGGAGAAGGCCGCGCCCGCACCCGCACCGAAGGCGGCGGCGCCCGCGCCCGCACCCGCACCGAAGGCGGCGGCGCCCGCGCCCGCCCAGGCCGCGGCGGCCGTGCCCTCGGAGCGGCTCGCGACCCCGCGCTGGTTCTGGCTCGTGCTCGCCGTCGGGGTGCTGGGGCTCGCGGTCAACTACACGATCTTCACGTTCGAGCGGCTCCAGATCTTCAAGATGCTCCTCGGCTCCTTCTTCCCGCTCTCTGCGCTCATCCTCGCGGTGCTCGGGAGCATCATCTTCGGCTGGGCGACGCCGACCGAGGCGGCCGCGATGGGCGCGGCGGGTGGCCTCCTGCTCGCCGCCGCCTACCGGCGGCTCACGCTCGGGATCGTGAGGGAGTCGGCGTTCCTCACCGCGAAGACGACCGCGATGGTGTGCTGGCTCTTCGTCGGGTCGTCGATCTTCTCGGCCGCGTTCGCGCTCCTCGGCGGCCAGGAGATCATCGAGCGGTGGGTGCTCTCGCTCCACATGTCCCCGGTGCAGTTCATGCTGCTCGCGCAGTTCATCATCTTCGTGCTCGGCTGGCCGCTCGAGTGGACCGAGATCATCGTCATCTTCATGCCGATCTTCCTGCCGCTCCTCGGGCACTTCCAGATCAACCCGCTCTTCTTCGGCCTCCTCGTCGCGCTGAACCTCCAGACGGCGTTCCTCTCTCCGCCGGTCGCCATGGCGGCGTTCTACCTGAAGGGCGTCGCGCCGAAGCACGTCACCCTCAACCAGATCTTCGCGGGGATGATGCCGTTCATGGCGATCCAGGTGCTCGCGCTCTTCCTCCTGTACATGTTTCCCGGCATCGGGCTGTGGCTCCCGGGGGTGCTCTACAAATGACGGACGTCGCGGCGCTCATGGCCGAGGTAGTCGGCGCCGGGAACGTCGTCACCGACGCCGCCGAGCTCCTCGTCTACGAGGCGGACGGGCTCACGCACGGCCGCACGCGGCCGGCACTCGTGGTCCTCCCCGGCTCCACCGACGAGGTCGTCCGGGTGGTCGCGATCGCGCGCGAGGCGCACATGCCGCTCGTCCCGCGCGGCGCGGGCACCGGCCTCTCGGGAGGCGCGCGGCCGGTCGAGGGCTCCGCGGTCATCTCGCTCTCGCGCATGCGCAGGATCATCGAGGTGGACCTCGCGAACGGCTGGGTCCGGGTGGAGCCGGGCGTCATCAACCTCGACGTGACGCGCGCCGCCGCCGCCGGTGGCATGTACTACGCGCCCGACCCGTCGTCGCAGGGCGTCTGCTCGATCGGCGGCAACGTCGCCGAGAACTCGGGTGGCGCCCACTGCCTCAAGTACGGCTTCACGACGAACCACGTGCTCGCCGCGCGCGTGGTCCTCTCCGACGGGAGCGTCGCCGACCTCGGCGGCCCCGCGCCCGACGCGCCCGGCTACGACCTCCTCGCCGCGCTCGTCGGCTCCGAGGGGCTCGTCGGGATCGTGACCGAGGTGACCCTGAAGCTCCTGCGCAAGCCGGAGATCACCCGGACGTTCTTCGCGACCTTCCCGTCCACCGACGAGGCGGGGAACGCCGTGTCGGGCATCATCGCGGCGGGGATCCTCCCGGCGGCGATCGAGATGATGGACCGGCTCGCCATCGAGGCGGCGAAGGCGGCAACCGGCCTCGACTGGCCCGACGTCGGCGCCGCGCTCCTCATGGACGCGGACGGGCCGCGCGCCGAGGTGGAGCACGTCGCCCGGCGCGCCATCGAGGTCGCCCGCGCCGCCGGCGCGCTCGAGATCCGGGTCCCGAAGGACGAGGCCGAGCGGCAGCTCATGTGGAAGGGGCGCAAGTCCGCGTTCGCGGCGGTCGGGCGCATCAGCCCGAACTACCTCGTCGAGGACGGCGTCATCCCGCGCTCGGAGATCGCCCGCGTGCTCCGCGAGATCGAGCGGATGGCGAAGGAGGTCGGGCTGCGGGTCGCGAACGTCTTCCATGCGGGCGACGGCAACCTCCACCCGCTCGTCCTCTACGACGCGCGGAACCCCGGAGAGGAGGAGCGCGCCGCCCGGCTCGGAGGCGAGATCCTCCGACTCTGCATCCGGAGCGGCGGCTCGATCACGGGCGAGCACGGGGTCGGCGCCGAGAAGGTGCAGTACATGGCGGAGCAGTTCTCGAAGGACGACCTCGAGACGATGGGGCGCGTCCGCTGCGCCTTCGACGGGCTCGCCCTCATGAACCCGGGCAAGGTCTTCCCGACGCCGCGGCTCTGCGGCGAGCGGCCCGGGCCCTACCGCCCGCACCCCGCCGAGGTGGCGGGCCTCGCGGAGCGCTGGTGATGGCCCCCTCCGCCCCGCGCCCGGTCGAGCCGCAGGACGCCGTGCTGGGCGTCCATCCGCGGATCGTCGTCGAGCCGGCGACGCTCGACGATGCGGCGGAGGCGATGCGCGCGCTCGCGGCCGACCGGCTCGCCGTGACGTTCATGGGGGGCGGGACGGACCTCGAGCTCGGCGCGCCGCCCGCGCGCCTCGACGCCGTCCTGCGAACGACCCGGCTCGCCCGCGTGAAGGAGCACGCGCCCTCCGACCAGATTGTCGCGGTCGAGGCCGGGATGACGATCGCGGCGTTGCAGCGCGCGCTCGCTCCGCACGGCCAGCGGCTCGCGCTCGATCCGCCCGAGCCGGAGCGGGCGACGGTGGGCGGCGTCGTCGCCGCGAACGCCTTCGGCCCGCGACGCACCCGCTACGGTCCGGTGCGCGATCTCGTCATCGGCATCACGATCGTCCGGGCCGACGGCGTCGTCGCCCGCGGCGGCGGGAAGGTGGTGAAGAACGTCGCCGGCTTCGACCTGCCGCGCCTCCTCTGCGGCTCGCTCGGCACGCTCGGGCTCGTCGCGGAGGTCGTGCTGCGGCTGCACCCGCTGCCCGAGGCGTCCGCGACCGCGCTGTTCGAGGGGCTCTCGGGCGTGGACGTCCAGGAGACCATCCCCGCGCTGCGCGCGCTCGCCGTGGAGCCGACGGCCATCGCGGCGCTCTCCGAAGGCGACGGGTTCACGCTCGCGATCCGGTTCGAGGGGTTCGCGCCAGGGGTGAAGGATCAGGTCGAGCGAACGCTCTCGCGCGCGGGTGGCGGCGCGAGGCTCGAGGGCGCGGAGGAGGCGGCGCTCTGGGCCCGCCACGACGCGCTCCGCGCCGCCGGGAGCGTGCGGGCGAAGGCGACCTTCGCGCCGGACGCGCTCGTGAAGGCGCTCGCCGCGGTCGCGCCGCTCCGCGGCGCGCTCCGGGGCGGAGGGATCGCCGTCCACCCGGCGCTCGGCATCGCGCTCCTCGCGGGCGACCTCGCGGACGCGGAGGCGGCCGCCGCCGGGCTCGCCTCCGCGCGCGCCGCGCTCCGCCTGCTCGCGAACGGCGCGCTCGTGCTCACGGCGGCACCGTCCGCGCTCCGCGCACGCGCCGACGTCTGGGGCCCGCCACCCGCCGCGTTCGACGTGATGCGGCGGCTCAAGCACGAGCTCGATCCCGAGGCGCGCCTCGCGCCGGGCCGGTTCGTTGGGGGGATCTGATGGCGAACGAGGTCCGTCAGCCCGGGTCCGGCTCCGCCGCGGAGATCCCCCTTGCGCACGCGCGGGGGGAGCCCGGGCGCGCCGAGCGCGAGCCGCGCGGACCGGGCGCGGCGGGGGAGCGAGATCCGGCGGACGACTGCATCCACTGCGGCTTCTGCCTGCCGACCTGCCCGACCTGGCAGAACTGGCAGGAGGAGATGGACTCGCCGCGCGGGCGGATCGATCTCTTCCGCGCGCTCGAGGACGGCCGGGTGGAGATGTCCCCCGCGGTGGCCGAGCACTTCGACCGGTGCCTCGGCTGCATGGCCTGCCTCACCGCCTGCCCGTCCGGCGTCCGCTACGACCACGTCATCGACCGCGCGCGCGAGCGGGTCGAGCGCGAGTACCCGCGGCCGGCGGCGGATCGCCTGTGGCGCTCTTTCGTCTTCGCGGTCTTCACGCGCCCTGCGGTGCTCCGCGTCGCGGCGCTCCTCCTGTGGGTCGGGCGCGTCACCGGCCTCCGCTGGGCGGCCCGGCGGCTCGGCCTCATGCGCCCGTTCCCGCGGCTCGCCGCGATGGATGCGCTCGCGCCGCCGGTGACGTGGGCGAACGTGAGACCGCAGCTGCCCGCGCGCACGGCCGCGACGGGCGAGCGCCGGCTGCGGGCGGCGCTCCTCGGCGGGTGCGTGCAGCGCGTCTTCTTTCCGAACGTGAACGGCGCCACGGTGCGCGTGCTCGCCGCGGAGGGCGTGGAGGTGGTCGTCCCCGAGGGGCAGGGGTGCTGCGGAGCGCTCTCGGTCCACGCGGGACGGCACGAGGAGGCGCTCAGGCTCGCGCGCGACCTCGTCGAGCGGTTCGAGCGCGACCCGGTGGATGTCGTCGCCGTGAACGCGGCGGGGTGCGGCTCCCACCTGAAGGACCTCGCGCACCTCTTCGAAGACGACCCGGAGTTCCTCCCCCGCGCGCGCGCCTTCGCCGCGAAGGTCCGGGACGTCTCGGAGATCGTCGCGATGCTCCCGCCGCGCGCGACGCGCCACCCGCTCCGCGCGCGGGTCGCCTACCACTCCCCCTGCCACCTCGGGCACGCGCAGCGGCTCCAGGACCCGCCGCGCGCGCTCCTGCGCGCCATCCCCGGGCTCGAGCTCGTCGAGGTGCCGGATGGCGAGCAGTGCTGCGGCTCGGCCGGCGTCTACAACGTCATCGAGCCGGTGAGCGCCGACGCGATCGGCCGCCGCAAGGCGGAGGCGGTCGCGTCGACGCATGCGTCCCTCGTCGCGAGCGCGAACCCCGGCTGCTCGCTGCAGCTCCGCCGCATGCTCGCGGAGCGGGGCGCCGACGTCGAGGCCGCCCATCCGATCGAGATCCTCGACCGATCGCTGCGCGGCGAGTGAGCGTGCCGGCCCGGGCGCGCGGTCCCCCTCACTTTGTGATACGCCCGGGGGCGCCATGGGCCACCTCGGACGGCTGAAGGACGAGTACCGGGATCTCGTCGGGCGCCTCGAGCGCGGGACGATGGGACTCCCGGAGGCGGAGGACGAGCGCGCCGAGGCGGGCCGGCGCGAGGTGCTCGAGATCCTCTTCCCGCCGGAGGAGGCGGCGCTCGCGGCGCGCCTCCCGGTCCGGCCCATCTCGCTCGAGCGGCTCGCGGCGCGGCTCGCGATTCCGGCGGCCGAGCTCGAGGTGCGGCTCGAGCCCATGTGCGAGCGGGGCGTCGTCCTCGACCTCGTGAACCCGCGCAGCGGGAAGCGCTCGTACATGCTCGCGCCGCCGGTCGTCGGCTTCTTCGAGTACTCGCTCATGCGTGCGCAGGACTCGATCCCGAAGAAGCGCATGGCAGAGGCGCTCCACGCGTACACGCACGGCGACCCGGCCTTCGCGCGCGAGGCGTTCGGGAAGAGCACGGTGATCGGTCGCGCGCTCGTGCACGAGCCGGAGGTGGCGGACGACGTCCCCGAGGTACTCGCGTGGGAGAAGGCGAGCGAGGTCGTCGGGGGCGCGCGGAGGTGGGCGGTGTCGCTCTGCTTCTGCCGCCACAAGGCGGAGCACCTCGGCCAGAGGTGCGACGCGCCCATGGACAACTGCCTCTCCATCAACGGCGGCGCCGAGTTCATCGCGCGCCGCGGCTTCGGGCGCGAGATCGGCAGGACGGAGGCGCTCGAGATCCTCGCCCGCGCCCGGGAGAGCGGCCTCGTCCAGATCGCCGACAACGTGAAGAGCCGGCCCACGTTCGTCTGCAACTGCTGCGGCTGCTGCTGCGAGCAGCTCCAGGCGGTCTCCCACTGGGGGCTGCCCGCGGTGAACCCGAGCGGCTTCGTCCCGCGCCGCGACGCCGGCGCCTGCGCAGGGTGCTCGCGCTGCGCGCGGGCCTGTCCCGTCGGGGCGATCGCGATGGAGCCCGTCCTCTCGGCGGCGAGCCGCAAGGCGGCGCTCGCGCCGCGGATCGACGAGGAGCGCTGCATCGGGTGCGGCGTCTGCGCGGGCGCGTGTCACAAGGGCGCGCTCGCGATGGCGCGGGGGGGCCGGCAGCGCCCGGTGCCCTCGAACACGGTCGAGCGGGTCATCCGGATGGCGCTCGAGCGGAACCGGCTCGCCGAGCTGCTGTTCGACGAGGGCGCCGGGCTCGGCGCGCGGTTCCTCCACGCCGCGGTGGACGCGATCGTGAAGCTTCCGCCCGCGCAGGCGCTCCTCGCGAACGAGCAGGTTCGATCGAGGTTCGTGAAGGCCGCGCTCGCGCGGTTCGGCAACCTCGGCTAGCATGGCGCGGGTTCCGTCCAACACTCCCAGTGGATGTGGAGATCTCCCAATGCCGTCGTCCCGCGTCCTCTTCCTCCTCGCGGCGACGGCCGCGTTCGCCGCCCCCGCCGTCGCCCGCGCGCAGGAGAAGGAGCTCACGCTCTACTCGGCGCGCCACTACCAGACGGACGAGAGGCTGTACGCCCACTTCACCGAGAAGACCGGCATCAAGGTGAAGCGGGTCGAGGGCAGCGAGGACGAGCTCCTCGAGCGGATCAAGAAAGAGGGGGCGAACGGTCCCGCCGACGTGTTCATCACCGTGGACGCGGCGCGGCTCGGGCAGGCGGACGCGCTCGGCCTGTTCGCGCCGGTCAGGTCGAAGCTGCTCGAGGGGCGGATCCCCGCGAACCTGCGCACGGGCACCTGGTTCGCGTTCTCCACCCGCGCGAGGGTGATCGTCTACGACCGTACGAGGGTGAAGGCGGCTGACGTGCGGACCTACCTCGACCTCGCGGACCCGAAGCTCAAGGGGAAGGTCTGCGTCCGGTCGGGGAGCCACCCATACAACGTGTCCCTCGGCTCGGCGCTCATCGCCCATCTCGGCGAAGCGAGGACGCAGCAGTGGGCGAACGGCCTCGTCGAGAACCTCGCCCGAGCGCCGAAGGGCGGCGACACCGACCAGATCCGCGCCGTGGCGACGGGCGAGTGCCAGGTCGCGCTCGCGAACTCGTACTACGTGGTCCGCCTGCTCCGCTCCGCGAAGGCGGAGGACCAGGAGATCATGAAGCGCGTCGGCGTGGCGTGGCCGGATCAGCACGGCAACGGCACGCACATCAACGTCTCGGGCGGAGGCCTCCTGAAGACGGCGCCGCACAGGGACGCGGCGGTGAGGTTCCTCGAGTACCTCGCGAGCGATCAGGCCCAGTCGTACTTCGCGGCGGGCAACAACGAGTGGCCCGTGGTGAAGACGGTGCGCGTGGACAACCCCGCGCTCGCGACGCTCGGGTCGTTCAAGTCGGACGCGCTGAACGTCGCTACGCTCGTCGGGAACGCCGCACTCGCGCAGAAGATCTTCGACCGCGCCGGTTGGCGCTAGGCGCTCGGGCCGAGGCGCCGCCGCGCGCGCGGGGAGGCGTGTCCGCGATGTTTGCGTGAACCGCACGGTTCTGAGCGATCACGCAGCCGAGCAGCGAAGCCGGCCGGGGCGCCGCCGGCGCCGCATCGCGGAGGCGCCCGCTTCTCCGCACTCGTACGCGCGTGGCTCGTGAAGCCGCTTTGCGCCGCGAGGATTGTCCGAAGCGCGCGCAGGCGCGCAAGCGCTCTGCGCGCGCGAGTTCCGCAGCGGCGCCGTGGCGGCTCTCGTCGCGCGCGACGATCGCTGCACCGGCGCCGGAGCGCCTGCGGCGACGGGGCGCCGCCGGCCGGCGGAAGCGGCTCGTTCGAGCGGCGCGGCGCGCGCGGGCCGGTGGCAGCGGCCCGTCAGCCAGCCGGCGCGATCGCCCCGGCCCGGCAGAGCGGCGCGCACCGCCCGCAGCCGGTGCAGACGCCGGCGTCGACGACCATCGCCTCGCCGCCCGCGTCCGCGATCGCGGGGCAGGCGAGCGAGAGGCACGCGCCGCAGCGGTTGCAGCGCGCGGAGGCGATCGCGAGCGGCGGGCCGGCGCGCACGTCGCGGGGGCACGGCGAGAGCATGACGAGCGCGGCGCCGCCCCGGGCAGCCGCGGCCCGCGCCGCCGCCTCGGTCGCCGAGAGGTCCGCGCCGTCGAGCGCGACGAGCCGTGCGCCCGTCGCCGCGAGCGCGGCGGCGGCGCTGCGGCCCTGCGCGCCGTCGCGGTCCGCGATCACGAGGAGGCGCGCGCCGGCGGAGCCCGCGTCCCCAACGGCGCGCGCGGCGCCCGCGAGGACCCGGCGGGCGCCGGTCACCGCGGCCCAGCGGCCGGGCGCGGGAGCGAACGGAAGGCCCGCCACGTCGGGCGCGCAGCCCGATCCGCCCTGCACGTCGAGGCCGGCGCGGCGGAGCGCCCGGAAGAGGCCGAGCTGGGCACAGCCCGCACAGGACGGGTCCGCCGCGGGACGCCCGCGTGCGACGATGCGGGCGAGCGGGGAATAGTTGGCGGGGACGGGTGGCACGGCACCATCCTAACGATCCGGGGGCGACAGATGAACCTGGGCTCGATGCTGGCGGAGCGTGGTGCAGCGGGTCGGCCGCTCAGGGTCGCCCTCGTGGGCGCGGGCAAGTTCGGGACGATGTGGCTCGCCCAGGCGGTCCGCACGCCGGGCGTGCACGTCACGGCGGTCGCCGACCTCGCGCCGGATCGGGCGCGGGCCGCGCTCGCGACGGCCGGCTTCGCGCTGGAGCGGACGCGGGCGACCGGGGTCGCGGACGCCGTCCGGACGGGCGCGACGTTCATCACGGACGACGCCGAGGCGCTTCTCGGGGCGGGTGAGCTCGAGGTCGTGGTCGACGCGACGGGCAGTCCCGCGGCCGGGGTCGCGATCGCCCTCGGCTGCGCGCGCGAGGGGAAGCACGTCGTCATGGTGAACGTCGAGGCAGACGCGGTCTGCGGGCCGCTCCTCGCCCGGCGGTGCCGCGAGGCGGGCGTCGTCTACTCGCTCGCGTACGGCGATCAGCCGGCGCTCATCTGCGAGCTCGTCGACTGGGCGCGCGCCTGCGGTCTTCCGGTGGTCGCGGCCGGGAAGGGGACGAAGTACCTGCCGCGCTACCACGCCTCGACGCCCGAGACGGTGTGGGGCGACTACGGCATCACCCCCGAGGAGGCCTCGAAGGGCGGGCTCAACCCGCGGATGTTCAACTCGTTCCTGGACGGCACGAAGTCCGCGATCGAGATGGCCGCGGTGGCGAACGCGGCGGGGCTCGCGGCGCCCGCGGACGGCCTCGCCTTCCCGCCGTGCGGCGCAGAGGAGCTGCCCCGGGTCCTCAGGCCGCGCGCGGCCGGCGGCGTGCTCGAGCGCGCCGGCCAGGTCGAGGTCGTGTCGAGCCTGCGCCGCGACGGGACGCCGGTGCCGCGCGACCTGCGCTGGGGCGTGTACGTCGTGTTCGAGGCGCCGTCCGACTACGCGGCGCGCTGCTTCGCCGAGTACGGGCTCGTCACCGACGAGAGCGGCCGCTTCTCCGCGCTCTACCGGCCCTCGCACCTCATCGGCCTCGAGCTCGGGATCTCCGTCGCGTCGGTCGGGCTCCGCCGCGAGCCGACGGGCGCCCCGCGCGCCTGGGCGGCCGACGCAGTCGCCACTGCGAAGCGCGACCTCGCCGCGGGCGAGGTGCTCGACGGCGAGGGCGGATTCCTCGTGTACGGGAAGCTCCGGCCGGCGTCGGAGTCGCGCCGCATCGGCGCGCTCCCCATCGGCCTCGCGCACCGGGTGTCGCTCGTTCGGCCGGTGCGCATCGGCGAGCCGGTGCGCACCGCGGACGTCGCGCTCGACGAGGGTGCGGCGCTCGTCCGGGCGCGGCGCGAGCTCGAGGAGGAGTTCGCGCCGACGGCATAGGGAGGCTCCTCTAGACCCAGCGGCAGACGTACTCGCAACAGGCGTCGCCGCGGCACCGGCAGTGGGCCTCCTCGACGGTGACGATCCGTCCGCCGGACAGCTCGATGGCCCGCCTCAGCCACCCCACCGCGGTGAGGCAGTCCTCCGCGGTCGTCGGATCCGCGTCGATCGTCCGGATCACGGCGCCCTTCGGGCCCATCTGCTCGTACGTCCGGACGCCTTCGCTGTGCTGCGCGGCGTACATCCGCGGGACGTTCCGCAGGACGTAGTGCGGGTCGTGCGGCTCGAGATAGGGCCGCTGGACCCCGTTCGGCCCGAGGTTCGTGTCAGCGGTGAAGCGGCCCATGTCGAGGAACAACTCGTTGCGATCGCCGCGCGCGAGGAGCGCGACGATGGTCAGCTCGAACCGGAGCACGAGATCCGCGGAGTACCAGCTGCTCGGCAGGAGCATGCCGCGGACCACCTGCTGGTCCGCGGCGGTGAGGCGCCGGAGCACGCGCTCCGCCTCGTCGGGGCCGCGGGCGCGGAGGTACTTCATCCGCGCGATGAGGAGCGTGCCCTTCAGCTTGCCGGGGGGAGGGGTGCCTGGCGCGATCTGCGCGAGCGGCGCCGCCTTCGGAACCGGCGTGGCGCTCGGGCCGATGGCCGGGTCGGGGGGAGCGGAAGGCTTCGGGAGGGCGGCCGCTATGGTCATCGTTTCTCCGTCGGTCGAGAGGAGCGGCCCCCCGCGCTCACGCCGTGCAATGACTGCGCGAGAAGTTTGCGCAGCAACGGTCCGATAGTAAAGAGGTCGCAGGCGGAAAGTGAAATCCACTTTTCCGCCGGGCACTTGCGGCGTATCGGTGCAGGCGGGGAAACGTCCCGCGATGTGCGATTGATCACTCCGCGAACGTCGGCCGCACGCGGGCCACCGGTGGCGCGAGGTAGCAGAGCACCCGCTGGTCGATGCAGCTGGCGTTGAGCCAGAGCGAGCGGCCGTCGCCGGGCAGCGGGAAGTCCACGACCCGCACGATCTCGGCCATGCGCGCGTCGTCCGGCAGGAGCTCGGGGAGGCGGTTCCGCTCGGAGCGGAGCGCCTGCTGGGCGAACCGGTAGCCCGGCCGCTCCGGGTAGACCGCGACGTAGAGCAGGTTCGCCTCGACGAGGTCGTTGAAGAAGTGGGAGCCGAGCGACACGTCGGGGACGACGTTCATCCCGATCTTAGCGACCTCGCAGATCGCGGAGGCCCGCTGGATGTCGGCGAAGGTCACCGGGATGCCGAGCGCGACCGTGTTCGTCCCCCACCGGCCCGGGCCGAGGAGCAGGACGCGTCGCGCTGCCGCCGGCTCGAGGCGTGTCACGCGGCCGATGACGCGCGCCACCTCGTACCGGTCCAGCGTCCCGAGCCGGTCGTATCCGTCGGGATCGACGAGCACCACCCGGTCGACGGGCGCGTGCGTGCTCTGGCCGATGACCGGGCCGCGGCTCTCGAGCACGATCGCCTCGGCGGGCAGGTCGGCCGGTGGCGCGACGATCGTGCCGCCCTCCTTGATCTGGAGGGGCCGGCACTGGACGACGTTCAGGCACAGGCGCCCATCCGCGAGGACGTCGAGCGTGAACTCGACGTCAACCGGATAGCGGTACGCGTCGGCGAGGATGCGGAGGATCTCCCGCAGCTCCTCCACGAACGGGGTCGCGGAGAGCAGTCGATCGAAGGTGAGGACCGGTGGACCGCCGCGCCGCCGGGTCGCGAAGAGGTCGAGCGGCACGTCGGGCGCGCGGCGCGTCACCTCCTCGAACGAGAGCGACGCGAACCGGTTGGCCGCGAGGTCGAGCACGTCCACTCGCCGCTGCGCGTGCTCGCTCGCCTCGTCGAGGCTCGTCTCCGGCCGCCGCGTGGGGGCGCTCAGCGCGACGAGCCGCGTGTAGTCGTCATCGGCGCGGTTCACCGCGCGGGTGCCGAGCCCGAACGCGAGGCGCGCCACGCCGGCGTGCGGGTCGATCTCGCGGCTCCAGACCCAGGGGTTGTAGGAGAGCGCGACGCCGGCGGCCTGCGGGAAGAAGAGCGTCCCGTGCACCGCGCCCGAGACGCGCTGGACGAGGATCGCCATCTGCTCGTCGCGGTCGAGCAGCCCGCGGTGCTCGCGGTAGCGGAGGGCCTCCTCGCTCATCGCGCTCGCGTAGACCTCGCGCACCGCGGCGAGGAACGCCTCGAGACGCTCGGCGGGGGCGCCCTGGTTCGCGCAGAAGACGCTGTCGTACTTGCCGGTGAAGGCGTTGCCGAACCCGTCCTCGAGCAGGGACGAGGAGCGCACGATGATCGGCGACTCGCCGAAGTACTCGAGCATCGCCGCGAACTGCTTCAGGATGAAGTCGGGGAAGATGCCGCCGCGGACGCGCTCGCGCGCCTCGGCGGCGCCGTCGAGGAAGGACGCGGCGCTCCGCTGCGCGCGGCGCGCGCGCCAGCCGCCGTTGCGTACGAGGAAGGTGTCGAACACGTCGGACCCGACGAACCAGGAGTCGTGCGGCTCGAGCCGGTCGCGGATCCGCGGGCTCTGCCGCGCGAGGATCGCACGGGCGAGGAGCATGCCGATCGCCTTGCCGCCGACGAGCCCGGTCCCGATCATCCGGCGCCCGATGGCGAGCAGGTCAGGGAGCTCGAGCCAGCGCGTGGCGAGCTCGGCGACCCGCTCGTCCCGCGTCAGCATCATCCGCAGGAGCTGCTCGAAAGTCTCCCTCGCCTCCGTCTCGGCTCCGGCTCGATGAGCGTCGAGCACCTCCCTCGCCTGCTGGAGCTTCCGATCCCACAGGTCGTGCCGCGCCACCGCTTCGAGCCGCCGGTCCGCGAGGTCGGCGAGCACCTCCGAGAGGCTGGCGCTCTCCGTGAGAGGGCGCCACTCCGCGCCATCGCGCGCGTGCGGCAGGTACATGGTCGGCGTCTGGCGGGCCCAGACCTTGAGCGGGTGGACGTACAGCGTCCCCTCGCGCCGGAACACGTCGACGAGGAGCTGCGTCGTCGAGCGGATCGACTCGACCGCCTCGTGGGAGTGGCTGTCCCGGAGCACCGCGAAATAGGTCACCGCGTCGAGATCGAAGAGGTACGGGCAGGTGACCATGAAGAAGTTGCCGAGCATGAGGTCCGAGTACCAGTCGGCCGCGAGGTCGGAGAGGCAGTCGAACACGTAGTACGCGCCCGGCCCCACCTGCTCGATGACGCGGTGGATCTCTGCGGTGAAGCTCTCGAACCCGATCGCCGGGGAGAGCCGGTGCACGGCGGCGCCGCACCCCTCCGGCACGAGCGCCGCGTGGCGAGCGAACCGGAAGTAGACGAGCCGGCGCCCCTCCGCGAGCGCCTGCGCGACGAAGGGCTCGACGAAGGGGAGGTAGTCCTCGACCGAGTCGACCTGCCACACGACACTGTCGCCGAGGCGGAGCCCCTGGAGGACGCGGTCGAGGGCGGGGAGGCCCGTCCCCGGCGTGGGCGCGGCGGTCGGCATTCATCACGTTGTAGCGGGGGAAGTGCGCGGCCGAAAGGCGGAGTGGCGCGCCGTGTCCGCGGCTGCGCGCCGCGCCGCGGGTCCAAGTTCGGGCGGGGCCGCCGGCCGAGTTCGGCTAACATGCGGCCGCGATGAAGGCGTCGTTCACCGTCGTCCTCCTCGCCGCCTCCCTCGCGACCGGGTGCGGCGGCGTTCCGTCTCGGGGCAAGGGCTCCGAGTGCGCCGGCTGCCACGCGAAGCGCACGCTCAGGACGCAGTGGGCGCTGCCGCAGGTCCACGAGCCGTTCAAGGACGCGGCGGGCTGCGACGTCTGCCACGAGCAGCACGGCGAGAAGGGCCGGAACGTCCTCGTCGAGGACGAGCCCGGGCTGTGCCTGCGCTGCCACGACGGCGAGGCCTTCCAGCGCGGCAAGCCCCACTCCGCGTTCCAGATGGGCGGCTGCTCCGGGTGTCACCGGCCGCACGCGGGCAAGGTGGCGAAGCTGCTCGACGTGCCGCGCGAGGCGCTCTGCGCGAAGTGCCACCCCGACGTCAGGAAGGCGCACGCCGGCTACGCCATCGACCCGGCGCGATGCGGAACGTGCCACGACCCGCACTCGGCCTCGAACGGCAAGCTCCTCCACGAGGTGAGCCACGCGGTCCTCGCCGACTGCTCGGGCTGCCACGCGCCGGCGACGTCGAAGAGCCCGTTCGCGCTCTCGAAACGGCAGCCCGAGCTCTGCTGGGACTGCCACTCTGACAAGCGGGAGCGGTTCGAGAAGCGCAAGTTCGTGCACGCCCCGGTGAAGGAGGGGAAGTGCACCGAGTGCCACTCGCCGCACGCGGTGAACGAGCCCGCGCTCCTCGTCGCGCGGCGCGCGGAGCTCTGCTTCAGCTGCCACCCGGGGGTCGCGAAGCGCGCGAGGGGAACGGCGGTCCACGCTCCGGTGCAGGCGGGGCGCTGCGACGCCTGCCACGAGGAGCACGCAGGCGATCGCCCGAAGCTGCTCGCCGCGCCGAGGGAGCTGCTCTGCGTCGGCTGCCACCGCGCCCCGCGCGAGTGGGCGACGGCGAAGTCCACCCACGAGCCGGCCCGCACCGGCGACTGCGGGAGCTGCCATGACGCGCACGGCGGGGAGGCGAAGCTCCTCCTAGAGGCCAAGCCCGGCGCCCTCTGCAGCCGGTGTCATGCGGTGCAGGAGGCGGAGCGCAACCGCGCTGGCAAGCAGCACCCGCCGGTCGCGAAGGGCGAGTGCGGCGCCTGCCACGTGCCGCACGCGTCCGAGCGCCCGCGGCTGCTCGCGAAGTCCGAGGAATCGCTCTGCCTCGCGTGTCACCGCGGCATGATCGAGAAGCTCGGGGACGCGAAGCTCCACAACCCGTTCGCCGGCGGTAACTGCTCGCAGTGCCACGTGGCCCACGGCACGCAGAAGCAGCACCTGAAGGCCGACGACGCGTCCATCTGCCTCGAGTGCCACGTCGGCGCGCGCAAGGCGCGGGCCCGCGGCCGGTCGCACCACGAGCCGTTCGTGAGCGGCCGCTGCTGGTCCTGCCACGACCCGCACGGCGCGAAGCGCGAGCACCTGCTCGCGCGCGAGGGGCAGGCGCTGTGCCTGTCCTGCCACGAGAAGCTGAAGGGCCGGCTCGCCGACAAGAAGCTGACCGTTCACGCGGCGGTCGCCGATGGCCAGTGCGACGACTGCCACGCCGGCCACGGCGCGATGGCGCCCGCGCTCCTCAAGAAGGACCAGCCGGCCCTCTGCCTCGAGTGCCACGAGGGGGACGGCGAGAAGGTGCGCGAGGCGCACGGCGGCTACGCGATCGCCGGCGCGCGCTGCACCGGCTGCCACGACCCGCACGCGTCGCCGTCGAAGAAGCTCATCGCGGAGAACGCGCACCCGCCGTTCGGCGACCGGGACTGCTCGATCTGCCACCTCCCGCCCGATCAGAAGGGCGGTACGGCGCGGCTCAAGAAGAACCTGCTCGCGGAGTGCGACGGCTGCCACGACTTCGCGAAGCGCGCGGCCGCGGTGAAGGTCGCGCACCCGCCCGTCAAGGAGGGGCGCTGCTTCGAGTGCCACACTCCGCACGCCTCCCCGCGGGACCACCTGCTCGTCGAGAGCGGCGGCTCGCTGTGCTGGGGCTGCCACGAGAAGACGCAGAAGGTGCTCGAGCAACCATTCGTGCACGCGCCCGTGAAGCGCGGGGAGTGCGCGAAGTGCCACGAGATCCACGGCGGGCAGCAGAAGAAGCTGCTCGTCCGGACCGGCGCCGACCTGTGCTTCGGCTGCCACGCTCCGCAGAAGGCGCTCCTCGCGGCAGCCTGGGTCCACCAGCCGTTCAAGGACGGCGACTGCGCGAGCTGCCACGATCCCCACGGCGCGGCGAACCGCGGCCAGACGCTCGAGGCGATGCCGGCGCTCTGCACGAACTGCCACGATCTCGCCGAACCCAAGGCGCAGGCGAAGCACGCCCGCGTGCAGCAGGGCGCCCGGTGCACGACCTGCCACGACCCGCACGGCGCGAAGGCAAAGGTCAAGAGCTGATCGCGCCTTCTTGCGGACCTCCGCCGGGAGCTGATCCGGAACGCCGCACCCGCGGGCGGTGACGAATCGGCCCGGCGCAGCCTTCGCGCGCGGCGGCCGATTGCGCGAAGCGGCGATCACGACGCGGCTTTTCCGCACTCGCGCAATCCGTGGTTCGCAAACATTGCGTCGTCGCCTTCTCCCGTCCAGTATGAAAATGGCCGTATCTGCGATGGCTTGGGTGCGCGCGCACGCTTTTCTGCTAGTCTCCGCGCCTCAATTCGCGCGGAAGCGCGAGCTTTTCTCGAGACGTCGATCCGGAGGCGAACGGCATGAATCGTCGGGGCTGGGTGGTCACGCTGGGGGGGATGGGGCTAAACCTCGCGCTCGGCATCCTGTACGCCTGGTCGGTCTTCTCGAAGCAGCTCGTCGAGACCGTGGACAAGGGCGGCTACGGCTGGACGAAGACGCAGGCGACGCTCCCGTACACGATCGCCATCGCCGTGTTCGGCGTGATCATGATCCCGGCGGGCCGGCTCCAGGACAAGCTCGGGCCGCGCGTCATCGCCTCGCTCGGCGGGATCCTCACGGGCGTCGGCCTCGTGGTCGCGAGCTTCGCGACACCCGAGCGGATCTCGCCGGCGGTGATCGGCTTCGGCCTGCTCGCCGGGGCCGGGTTCGGCCTCGGCTACGCCGCCACGACCCCGGCGGCGGTGAAGTGGTTCCCGCCCGAGAAGAAGGGGCTCATCACGGGCCTCGTCGTGGCCGGGTTCGGGATCGCGCCGGTGTACATCGCGCCGCTCTCGAAGTACCTGCTCGGTGCCTACGGAGTCTCGGGGTCGTTCCGGATCCTCGGCGTCGCCTTCCTCATCGTCGCGACCGGCTTCGCCCAGCTCATCAAGAACCCGGAGAAGCCGGCCGTCTCGCTCAAGGCGCCGGTGCCGGGCGCCGCGCCGAAGGTGGAGCAGACCTGGCGCGACATGCTGAAGAGCCGCATGTTCTACATGCTCTGGGTCCAGTACGCCTGCGCCGCCACCGCCGGCCTCATGATCATCGGCCACATGGCGAAGATCGTGTCCGTGCAGTCGGGCAACACCATCAAGATCGGCTTCGTCTTCGTGGCGCTCCTCGCCGTGTTCAACGCGAGCGGCCGCATCATCGCGGGCGTCATCTCCGACTACATCGGCCGCGTCGTGACGCTCGGCATCGTCTGCATCATGCAGGCGTCGGCGATGTTCTTCTTCCCCTCGTTCAGCACGATCGGCGGGTTCATCCTCGGCTCGGCCGTCGTGGGCTTCAGCTACGGGGCGTGCCTCTCGATCTTCCCGGCGACGACGGCCGATCAGTGGGGGACGAAGAACATGGGGCTCAACTACGGCGCGCTCTTCACCGCGTGGGGCGTGGGTGGCGTCGTCGGCCCGATGCTCGCCGGAAAGATCGCGGACGCGACGGGCTCGTACACGGGCGCGTACAACATCGCCGGCATGCTCGTCATGCTCGCCTTCGTCCTCGCGATGCTGAGCTACATCGACGTGTCGGTGGACGTCGAGGCGCGCGAGCTCCGGATCAAGCTCGGCGCGGCGAAGACCAAGGCCGCCTAGGCGGCGGCGCAGCGCACGACGAAGTTCGAGAGGATCCGCGCGCCCGACGGCGTCGGGCGGAGCCCGGCGAGCACCGCCCGCACCCGCGCCGCGCCGTCCTCGCCACGTGCGCGCGCCTCTGCCTCGAGGAGCGCGGTCCGCACCGTCGCGAGCGCGCCGAGCGTCGCCGGGTCGAGCTCGGGGTGGAACTGGACGGCGCGCACCCGGGCGCCGATCCGGAACGCCTGGACCTCGGTCGCCGCGTTCGTCGCGAGGAGCTCTGCGGCCGGCGGCAACGTCCGGACGTCGTCCTCGTGCGTCGCCTGCACCTCGAAGGCGTCCGGCACGTCCGCGAAGAGCGGGTCGCCCCGCCCGAGCGCGGTCAGCGTGCAGCGGACGGTGCCGAGCTCGCGCCCGCCCGGGTTCCGACCGACGCGGCCGCCGTAGGCCTCGGCGAGCAGCTGGTGTCCGAAGCAGACCCCGAGCACCGACGTCCCGGCCTCGGCGACCTCGCGCAGCCACGCGCCGGTCCGCTCCATCCACGGCGCGCGCTCGGTCACCGACCGCGGGGAGCCGGTCGCGACGACGCCGTCCGCGCCCGCCGCCCGCGCGGGGAGCGGCGCGCCGGCGTGGGCCTCGATCACCCGCACGCGCACGCCCGTCGGCGCGAGCGCGCGCAGGAACCAGCGGTCGTAGTCGCCGTGCCCGACCCGGACGTCCGGGCTCGTCGTCCCGCACTTCACGAGGAGGAGCGTCAGCGGCACCCAAATGCCCATAGCGGCGCGGCGCGCGCGGCGCAGAAAAGCCGCTGGCCCCCGGGAGGTGCCTCGATGACCGATCCCCGCTCCCTCGTTCCGCGGCTCCCGCCGGCGAAGCTCTTCGTCGGCGGCCGCTTCGTCGAGCCGCGCGACGGCGGCACGATCCCGGTGTCGAACCCGGCGACGGGCGAGAAGATCTGCGACGCCCCCGCGGCCGGTCCGGCGGACGTGGACGCCGCCGTCCGCGCGGCGCGCCGCGCCTTCGAGGGCGGGCCCTGGCGCACGATGACCGCGCGGGAGCGCGGGAAGCTCATCCGCCGCCTCGGCGACCTCCTGTGGGATCGGCGCGAGGAGTTCGCGCTCGTCGAGTCGATGAACAACGGCAAGACGTTCCGCGACGCGATCCGCGGCGACGTCGCGCCTGGCGCCGCCTGCCTCGCCCACTTCTCCGAGGAGCCGGTCCGGATCCGCGGCGAGGTGCTCCCGGTCGACGGCCCGTTCCACACCTACGTCGTGAAGGAGCCCGTCGGCGTCGTCGGCGCGATCGTGCCGTGGAACTACCCGACCTCGCTCATGTGCTGGAAGCTCGGGCCGGCGCTCGCGGCCGGCTGCACCGTGGTCCTCAAGCCCTCCGAGCTCACGCCGCTCACCGCGCTCAAGCTCGCCGAGCTGTCGCAGGAGGCGGGCTTCCCGGATGGCGTCCTGAACGTGCTGCCCGGCTACGGGGACCCTGCGGGCGAGGCGATCGCTCGCCACCCCGACGTGGACAAGGTGAGCTTCACCGGGTCCATCCGGACCGCGCGCCGGCTCGTCGCTGCGTCCGGCGAGACGAACCTCAAGAAGCTGACGCTCGAGCTCGGCGGGAAGAGCCCGCAGATCGTCTTCGCCGACGCCGACCTCGAGAAGGCGGTCCACGCGTGCTTCTGGGGGATCTTCGGCAACAAGGGCGAGACCTGCAACGCGGGCTCGCGCGTCCTCGTCCACGCCAGGGGATACGACGCCTTCGTCGCCGCGCTCGCCGAGCGGGCGCGCGCCATGAAGGTCGGCGACCCGCTCGACCCCGCGACCGAGATGGGCGCGCAGGTCTCGCGCCGGCAGCTCGAGACCGTGCTCGGGTACGTCCGCGCCGGGCGCGAGCAGGGCGCGCGCCTCGTCGCCGGTGGCGAGCGCGACGTCGAGGGGGCGAAGGCGCGCGGCCACTTCATCCGCCCGGCCGTGTTCGCGGAGGTCCGGCCGGAGATGACCATCGCCCAGGAGGAGATCTTCGGGCCGGTGGTCGCCTGCCTGCGCTTCGGCGACGAGGCGGAGGCGGTCGCGATCGCGAACGGGACGCGCTACGGCCTCGCCGCGTCGATCTGGTCGGGCGACGTCGCTCGCGCGCACGCGCTCGCGCGCCGGCTCCAGGCCGGCGTCGTCTGGATCAACTGCTTCAACGAGTTCGACGACGCGGCGCCGTTCGGCGGGTTCAAGGAGTCCGGGTGGGGGCGGGACCTCTCCCACCACGCGCTCGACGGGTTCCTGCAGCTCAAGACGGTCTGGACCAAGCTCCCGGGGTGACCGATGGCGAAGACGGCTCAGGCGAAGGTGCGGCACGTCCCGGAGGCCCGAGCGCGCGCGGTGCGGGCGGCGCGCCGGGCGCACCCGGCGGCCGCGGAGGCGGGCGGCATCGCGGCGCTCCGCGCGTGGCTCGACGAGAAGCGGGTCGCGAAGGCGAAGATCGGCGCGTTCGACGTGGACGGTGTCTGGCGCGGCAAGTACGTGTCCCTCGAGAAGCTCCTGTCCGCGGCGAAGGGGGGGCTCGGGTTCTGCGACGTCGTCTTCGGGTGGGACCTCGCGGACGAGCTCTACGACAACGCGCAGGTGACCGGCTGGCACACGGGCTACCCCGACGCGCACGCGCGCGTGGACGTGTCGACCGCGCGCGTCATCCCGTGGGAGCCCGACACCGCCGCCTTCATCCTCGACTTCGTGAACCCGGACGGCACGCCGTTCGAGCCGTCGCCGCGCCAGCTCCTGCAGCGAATCGGCCGCAAGGCGCGCGCGCTCGGGTTCCTGCCGCGCGTAGGGTCGGAGTACGAGTACTTCATCTTCAAGGAGACGCCGCAGTCGCTCCGCGAAAAGGGATTCCACGGCCTCGCGACGCTCTCGCCCGGCATGTTCGGCTACTCCTGGCTGCGCAGCTCCGCGAACGCAGGGCTCGTCCACGCCCTCGTCGACGGGCTCGACGCCTTCGAGGTGCCGGTCGAGGGGATGCACACCGAGACCGGGCCGGGCGTCTACGAGACGGCGATCCACTACGACGATCTCGAGCGCGCCGCCGACAAGGCCGCCCTCTTCAAGACCGCGGTGAAGGAGATCTGCGCGCGGCACGGGCTCACCGCGTGCTTCATGGCGAAGTGGAACGCCGCGCTCCCCGGCTGCTCCGGCCACCTCCACCAGTCGCTCTGGGACCTCTCCGGCGAGACGAACCGGTTCTCCGGCGGGGCGCGCGGCGGGGAGAGCGCGCTCCTGCGCCACTACGTCGGGGGCCAGATCGCCCTCATGCCCGAGCTCACCGCCGTCCACTGGCCGACCGTGAACAGCTACAAGCGCTCGGTCGAGAACACCTGGGCCCCGACGACGGCGACGTGGGGGAGGGAGAACCGCACCTGCGCCGTGCGGCTCATCGGCGACTCGCCCCAGGCGATGAGGGTCGAGTACCGGCAGCCGGGCGCCGACGCGAACCCGTACCTCTCGATCGCGGCGTCGCTCGCGGCGGGGCTCTGGGGGATCGAGCACGAGATCGAGCCTCCTCCGCCGTGCGAGGGGAACGGCTACGCCGCCGACGCCCCACCGCTGCCGCGCAACCTGCGCGACGCGGTGGAGCTGCTCCGCCGCTCGGAGCGCGCGCGAGAGATCCTCGGCGACGGCTTCGTGGACCACTTCGTCCGCACGCGCGAGTGGGAGGTCCGCCGCTTCGAGCGGGCGGTCACCACCTGGGAGCTCGAGCGCTACCTCGAGCTCGTGTGATCGGGGGAGCGCGCCCATGATCCCGTTCGACCTCCCCGCCGAGCTCTCCGTCGTCGAGCTGTCCTGGCCGACGCGCGTCGTCCTCGGGCCCGGCGCGCTCGCGCGCCTTCCCGCCCACCTCGCCCGCCTCGGGGTCCGCCGCCCGCTCGTGGTCACGGACGCAGGGGTCGTCCGGGCCGGGATCGCGGCCCGCGTCCACGCGGTGCTCGAGGGGGCCGGCGTCCGCGCCGAGAGGTTCGAGGACGTGCAGCCGAACCCCACCGACCGCGACGCGGCGGAGGGGCTCGCCGCGTACCGGCGCGGCGGCTGCGACGGGCTCGTGGCCGTCGGCGGCGGGAGCTCGATCGACGCCGCGAAGCTCGTGCAGCTCCTCACGACGCACGAGCCGCCCCTCTCGCGCTACGACGACGCGGCGGGCGGCGAGCGGTTCGTGCGGGACGACCTGCCGCCGCTCGTCGCCATTCCCACGACGGCCGGCACCGGGTCGGAGGTGGGGCGCTCCGGAGTCGCGACGCTCCCCGACACCGGGCGGAAGACCGTCATCTTCAGCCCGTACCTCATGCCGAAGGTCGCGATCTGCGATCCCGAGCTGACGGTGGACCTCCCGGCGAAGCTGACGGCGGCGACCGGGATGGACGCGTTCACCCATGGGCTCGAGGCGTACGTCGCGGCTGGGTTCCACCCGCTCGCCGACGCGGTCGGGCTCGACGCGGTCCGGCGGGCGGCGCGGTCGCTCCCGGTCGCGGTGCGCGAGCCGCGGAACCTGCACGCGCGGACCGACATGATGATCGCCGCGATGGAGGGCGCGATGGCCTTCCAGAAGGGGCTCGGGGCGTCGCACGCGCTCGCGCACGCGCTCACCCCGGTCGCCGGGGTCCACCACGGGCTCGCGAACGCCGTGGTCCTGCCCGCGGTCGTCGCGTTCAACCGCACCGCCGCCGGGCCGCGCCTCGCGCAGGTGGCGGTCGCGATGGGGGCGGACCCGCGCGCCGGCGAGGAGGCCCTCGCCGACGGCGTCGCGGAGCGGGTCCGCGCGCTCGCCGCCGAGGTCGGGATCCCCGCCCGGCTGCGCGACGCGGGCGTCCACGAGGAGGATCTGCCGCGCATCGCCGCGAAGGCATACGAGGACGCGTCGCACCGCACGAACCCGCGGCCGTGCGCCGAGGCGGATCTCCTCGCGATCGCGCGGCTGGTGTTCTAGCGCTCCGCGCGGCGCTGATTCATCGGCTCGATGTCAACGACACGCCTCACTCTCACCCGACATCCAGGCGAGCGCGATCGGCCTCGAGCGGCATGCGCTCACGGCGCCGCCGCAAAGCCGACCATTCCGCGACGGGTTCCCCTGCGGTTCCGCTCCGAGGGGGGATCCCGGGATGGGGTCCCGCGCTGCGGGCGCGCTTCCTCTTTGCGGGCACGCCTCGGCCGCCGCACTCCTCGTTGCCCGAACCCGTTCACCTTCGGGCTCGTTCCCTTCGCGCATACGCGCTCGTCGTGGGGCTCTCGCTCCGCCGAGATGAGGCCAATCATGAGGGCGCGGCGGGGGCGGGCGCGACTCACCCGGCGATGCGCCGGCTGGCGGCCTCGATGGCGGCCGCGAGCCCCGGGTAATCCCGGACGACCGGGAACTGCGGGAACTCGTCGACCACGTTCTGCGGCGGCCGGAAGAGGATCCCGGCGTGCGCCTCAGAGAGCATCGCCGTGTCGTTGTACGAGTCGCCGGCCGCGATGACCTGGAAGGCGAGCCCCTTGAGCGCGCGGACCGACGCCCGCTTCTGGTCCGGCATCCGGAGCCGGTAGCTCACGAGGAAGCCGCTCGCGTCGGTCTCGAGCCGGTGGCAGAAGAGCGTCGGCATCCCGAGCTGCGCCATGAGCGGCATGGCGAACTCGTAGAACGTGTCGGAGAGGATGACCACCTGGTGCCGGGCCCGGAGCGCGTCGAGGAAGTCCTTCGCGCCCGGCTCGGGGCCCATCTCGCGGATCACCCGCTGGATGTCGGGCAGCCCGAGGCGGTGCTTGCGCAGCAGGTCGAGCCGGAACCGCATGAGCTTGTCGTAGTCCGGCTCGTCGCGCGTCGTCCTGCGCAGCTCCGGGATGCCCGTGCGCTCGGAGAACGCGATCCAGATCTCCGGGACGAGGACGCCTTCGAGGTCGAGACAGACGATCTGCACGCAGGAGCTCCCGGGGGACGAGGCGGAGCGCGGATTGTAGCGGTTTTGGCGCGCGGGGACACTCGCCTCCGCTTCGCTCGGCTCGCGCCCCGCCGCTCGGAAGGCCGGCGCCCCCGTCTCCGCGTGAACGAGGTCGTCAGAACTCGACGTTCGGCCGGATGAGCACCTGGACCCGCTCGGGGGTGTCCACCGCGAGCGCGCCGCGGTACGAGCGGCCGCGATCCCAAAGGACCCCGAGCGCAATGGATGCGGCGAGCTTCCCGAGCGGCCACTTCTTGTCGACGATGAAGTAGTGGCGGAGCGGCGTGCCGTCGAGCGCGGCGTCGAAGCGGTACTCGACGCCGGAGTTGGCGATGAGCGGCGGGCCGCCGGCGTAATCGACGCGGCTGCGGCGGATTCCGAGGTAGGCGGTGTCCACGACGTCCGCGTTCGAGTGGAGCTTCACCCCGACGCGGAACGACCAGGAGAGCTTCTTCACCGGCGAGCGGCGGTCCCCCTTGAGCTTCGCCTCCGCCTCGAGCCACGGATCGTCGATGGCGACGTTGTCCTTGATGTGCCAGTTCCCCGCGGAGAAGACGGTGCCGAAGTAGCCCTTCCCCTCGATGTCGCGCCGGCCGCGCACGTCGAAGTCCACGACGTTTCCGACGAACACCGAGGCGGCCCACGGCTCCTCGAAGCCGGCGGTCACCGCGCGGACGAGGTTCGTGTTCCGGTCGAGCTGCGAGCGGCCGTAGAAGCCCGGCGTCCGGTCGCGCAGGAGCAGCCCGAGGCAGGGCATCGGGTTGACGCTCACCTCGAGGACGACGAAGCGCGGGAGGACCGAGCGCGGCAGCAGCGCCCAGTACATGTCCACCTCGCCGTGCTCCCCGACGTGCGGGACCGGGTCGCGCGTGAGCGGCAGGTACACGCCGGCGCTCGTGTAGTAGGCCCCGAGCTCGAGCAGCAGCGTCGGGAGCTCCGCGGCGTCCTCGGACGCGGGGGAAAGCGGCGGCACCTCCGGCGCGCTCGACGCGACGAGGTCGCCCGCGCGCGCGGGGAGCGCAGCGACGAGGAGCGCGGCTGCCAGGGCGCGCGGCGAGACGGGAAACGAGCGGGGGGATGCCACGGCGAACCGGACGCATCCTAACCGGCGCGGCCGGCGCCGCACCATCCGGCGGGCGCGGGACGCGCAGCCGTCAGCGCTCGACGAGCCAGTCCTTCCCGGCGGCCCGCGTCTCGACCAGCTCGACCGGGATCTTGTAGAGCGGCTTGATCCCGTTGAAGACGACCTTCTTCAGGCCGGTGATCCCGACGAGCGCGTTCGCCTTGAGGAATGGCATCGCCGCCGACACGAAGCGCTGCATCTCGACGACGGTCGAGGGGTCGAAGCGGACGTTCTCGAGGCACGTGAGCGCCAGCACGGATCCCTTCGGCGACGCCGCGATGAGCCGCTGCGCGTCCGCGATCACCGGGGCGAACGCGCCCGGCTTGCAGCCATCGAAGTCGATCTGGATGATGGCCTTGCCCTTGTGGAGCGCGGTCGTGATCCGTTCCATGTGATGCATCGTGACGGACGCGGCACCGACGGGCCATCCCTCGGACGTGGGGTGTGGACGTGTCCGCGGCACGCCGAGGTGTGGGGCGCCTTCACGACCGGTGGGGGCGGCGCCGACACCGCCGGTGGAGGTCAGCCGCCGCGCCGCGGACGCGAATGGGCGCTCGTGCCGCCGTGCGAGCCAGGCCGCGAGGCGCCGCCCGCGTGGGGCGGCGCGCGCAGCAGCTCGATGCGGGCGTCGGGCATCCGCGGATCGGGATGCGAGGCGGCCTTCTGGAACGTGGCCGCCGCGGCGCGCGCCACCTCGAAGCGCGTCTCGCCCGGCAGCACCTGGATCTTGCCGATCTGGTCGCGCGTGACGCCGCCGCGCTTGCAGAGGAGCGGCAGGATCCACTTCGGGTCCGCCTTCCGCTGGCGGCCGAGGAGCAGGCGGAACCAGATGACGTCCTCCGGCGGGCCGCGTCGCGGCGCGCGCGGTGCAGCGCGCCCGGCGGGCGTCTCCTTCGCGGCGCGCGCGGTCTCGGGCAGCTCCTCGGGCGCGGGCAGCCGCGCCCGCTCGCGCCGGACGAGCGCGACCGCGAGGAGGAGCGGGTCGTGGGCGGCGAGGAGGCGGCGCGCGGCGTCGCGGTCCTCCTCCGCGGCGTCGTCGCCGAGCGCGGCGAGCTCGGCGGAGAGCCGCTCGGCGTCGCGGGCACGGACCTGCTCGGGGGAGGGGACCGGCGACCACGCCGCCGCGACGCCGCTCTCCCGGAGCATCCGCTCGAGCTTGAACCGCTCGGCGGGCGCCGCGAGGAAGAGCGCGAGCCCCTTGCGCCCGGCGCGCCCGGTGCGACCGCTGCGGTGCTGGAGCGCCTGGGGGTCGCGGGGCAGGTCGGCGTGGAGCACGAGGCCGATGCCGGGCAGATCGAGGCCGCGGGCGGCGACATCGGTCGCGACGAGGACGCGGGCCCGCCCGTCGCGGAGCGCCTTGAGCGCCCGCGTCCGCTCGGGCTGCGTGAGCTCGCCCGAGAGCGCCACCACCTCGAAGCCACGCTCCGAGAGGCTCGCGGCGGTGTGCTGGACCGCCTCGCGCGTGCCGCGGAAGACGAGCGCGCTCGGCGGGTCGAGCGCGCGGAGCACGTTCACGATCGCGTGCTCGCGCTCGCGTGGCGAGACGACGTGGCCGCGGTACTCGATGTCGGCGTGGGCCTCGGCCGTCGGGGTCGCCGCGATGCGCGCCGCGTCGCGCGTGTACTTCCGGGCGAGCTCCAGGATGGGCTTCGGGAGCGTCGCGGAGAAGAGGACCGTGCGCCGCGCGGCGGGCGTCGCGTCGAGGATCGCCTCGAGCTCCTCGCGGAACCCCATGTCGAGCATCTCGTCGGCCTCGTCGAGCACGACGGTGCCGAGCGCCGACAGGTCGAGGGTGCCGCGCTCGAGGTGGTCGCGGAGTCGCCCCGGCGTGCCCACGACGAGGTGGGTGCCGTGCTTGAGCGCGCGGGCCTCCTGGCGCGGGTCCATCCCGCCGACGCAGGCGGCGACGCGCCCGTCCGCCGCCGCGAAGAGCCAGGCGAGCTCGCGCTGCACCTGGACCGCGAGCTCGCGGGTCGGCGCGAC
>DASWEI010000023.1:0-44531 GCA_036394835.1 Anaeromyxobacter sp.
GACCTGGCCCGACACCTCGACGTTCGCCGTCTCGATGTCCGCCTCGATCACGCCGGAGCCCTCGACGAAGAGGCTCTCCCTCAAGCTGATGCGGCCCTTGACGGTGCCCTGGATGACGAGATCCTCGTCGCCAGAGATCTCGCCGTCGATCACGATCGAGCTTCCGATCACGGTGTGCGCGCCGCTTCGCGGCGACGGAACCTTCTCGATTCCAGCCATGGGTATCGCTTCCTCCGGGGGATCTTCACCCCGAGCGCTGACGGGAGTGAAAGAGAGACGAGCGTCAGGATAGAGGGCGGTCGAGGGGGCCGTCAACGGCCGCGCGGCGCGCCCGATCAGCGCACATGCGTCTCGAGCCAGGCGACCGCCTCGCCGATCGGCTCCGCACGCCCCACCTCGTTGAAGATCTCGTGTCGGAAGCCGTCGTACACGACGATGCGCTTGTCGCCGGAGCGCGCATCGTGGACGAACGCGCGCGCCGCCGTGACGTCGGCGATCTCGTCGGCGCCACCGGCGAGCACGAGCAGCGGCACCTGGAGCTCGCCCGCGCGCCGGAGCGCCTCGAGCTGCGCCCGCCGCGCCTCCTCGAACCAGCGCGGCGTCGTCGCGCGGCCGTAGAGCGGGTCGCGGTCCGTCCAGCGCTGCAGCTCGGGATCGCTCGTCAGCTTCGCGACGTCGAGGCCCGCCGACACGGGGAGCCACGGCACGAATCGTCCGATCATGCGCGCGGCGAGCACCTTCGCGGCGGGCGGCTTCATCGCGAGCCTGAAGTACGGCGATGAGAGCACGATTCCGGAGAGGAGCCGCTGGTGCCCGACCGCCCAGAGCGCGGTGATGAGCCCGCCCTGGCTGTGGCCGATGACGAACAGCCGGTCGCCCGCGATCCCGTCCTGCGAGAGCTTCGCGACGAGCGCGTCGAGGTCGTACAGGTAGTCGCGGAAGCCGTCCACGTGCCAGCGCCGGCCGTCGGATTGGCCGTGGCCGCGGAAGTCCATCAGCGCCACCTGGAACCCGGCGGCGACGAGCGCGGCGGTGATGCCGGGGTAGCGCCCGCAGTGGTCGCCTCCGCCGTGAAGGACGAGCACCGTCGCCTTCGGCCGCTCGGGCGTGAAGCGCTGCCAGTAGAGCCGCAGGTTGTCGGCGGAGTTGAGGAACCCCTCCTCGTGGCGCGCCGCGGCCTCGGTCGGGAAACAGGGGAGCATCGGCGGGGGACCGTAGCGGCGGGCCCCGGCCCGGTCAAGCGAAGGCACAGCGCCGATCGGGCTCTAATGGCGCCCGGCGCGCTCCGTCACGTCGCGGAGCTTCCGCTCGAGGGCGGCGCGCCGCTTGCCGCGATCCGCCGGGATCTCGTCGCCGACGCCCGCGAGGGCGCGCCGGTAGGCCTGCGCCGCGTCCCCGAGCCGCGCGACCGCCCGGTAGGCGTCACCGAGGTGCTCGAGGATCGTCGCGTCGGGGCCGGCGAGCGCCTCCGCCTGCTCGAGCGCCTCGACCGCACGCCGCGCGTCGCCGCGCCGGAAGAGCACCCACCCGAGCGAGTCGAGGATGTGGCCGGAGCGGGGCCGGAGCTCGAGGGCGCGGCGTACCATCCGCTCCGCGTCCTCGAGCCGGACGCCCTGCTCGGCGTAGGCGTACCCGATGAAGTTGAGCGCCTCGGTGTGGTCCGGGTTCACGGCGAGGAGCGCCCGCATCTGGGCGACCGCGACCTCCGGCTGGCCCGCGCGCTCGTACGCGGCGCCGAGCGCGAACAGGAGCTCCTCTTCGCGCGGCCGCGTCGCGAGGGCACCCTTCAGCGCTGCGATCGCCTCCTCCGGCCGCGCCGACCGGGAGAGGCTGTCGGCGAGCGCGACGTAGAGGTCGGGGAGATCGGTCTCGACCTTGGCGCGCTCGCGCTCCGCGATCGCGCGCCGCAGCAGCGCGACCGAGTCGGCCGAGCGCCCGGCACGGTCGAGCACCGACGCCCGCATCGTGAGGAGCCGCACGTCGCGCGGCTCCGCCGCGAGCGGCGCATCGAGCGCGCGCTCGGCCTCGACGTGGCGACCGGCGCGCGACAGCGCGTCGGCGAGCGCGACCCGCGCGGAGACGAACAGCTCGCCCGCGTCGGCGCGGACCGCGGCGAGCGCCTCGGCCGACTCCGACCAGCGCCGCAATTCCTGGAGGGCGAGCCCCTCCGTGAAGCGCAGCCGCGGATCAGGACCCGCGTCCTTGATGCCGGCGCGCGCGGCCGCGAGCGCCTCGGCCCCCTGACGCCCCTCGAGCCACTGGAACACGACGCGCACGTGGGCCGCGGCCGCGTCGGGCGACGAGCGCACGTACCGGTGGAACCACTCGCGCGCGCCGGCGACGTCTCCCTGCCGCGCCGCCATCCGGCCGAGCGCGAGGAGGGCGCGCTCGTCGTCCGGATCGAGGCGAAGCATCGCGAGCAGATCGTCGCGCGCCTCCGGGTGGCGCCGGAGTGCCTCGTGCGCCTGCGCGAGGAGCCGCAGCGCCTCGCCGTCCCGCGGGTCGAGCTGCGTCGCGCGCCGGAGGTGGCGCTCGGCGCGTCCCGGCTCGTGCCGCTCGAGGAACGCGCGCCCGAGCTCCCGGAAGCCCGCGCCGTCGCCCGGCACCTGCGCGACGAGCTCGTCGAGCGTCCGGGCCGCGGCCTCCTCGTCGCCCGCGTCGAGGTAGAGCGCGGCGAGGAGCCGCCACGGCTCGGAGTCGGGCCTCTCGCCGTCCGCCGCGAGCGCCTTCTCGATCCGGATCGCGTTCCGGTACGCGAGCGCGGCCTGCTCCGTCAGACGCCGCGCCGCGGCGATCCGGCCGAGGAGCACGTGCGCCTCCGCGGCGGTCGCGCCCGCCGCGGCGAGCTCGAGGGCGCGGCGCGCCTCGCCCTCGGCGGGCTCGAGCTGTCCCGCCTCGGCGAGCGCCGCCGCGAGCGAGACGCGCAGCTCCGGGCTGTCCTCGTCGTAGGTGACCGCGAGCCGCAGCTGCTCGACGGCCTTCGAGGGGTCTCCCGAGCGGGCGAACCGGCGCGCCGCGAGGTAGTGGGCGATCGCGCGCGACGACGCGAACCGCTCGCCCGCGTCGCGCCGGGCCTCGCGCATGGCGTCGGGATCGACGTGGCGGCGGGGGGCCGCCGCGGTGGCGCGGGCCGCGACGAGCACGGCGAGGGCGGCGATGACGGCGCGGGACATCGCTCTCCAGCGTTCGGAGGGCTGCCCGGTGAGCATAGCGGCGGGGGGGCGGCGCTTCAATGTGAGGCCGGCCGGGCCTTCGTCCGGCCGCTATCGCTTCGCGCGCGCCGCCGGGCGTCGGGCCGGCTTGCGCCGTCTCGAGGCGGCGCCGGGAGCGGGCGCCACGCCGCCGAGGGCCGCCTCGACGGCGCCGGCGAGCGCGCCGTCCCCGAGGGGTGGCGCGAGCGCCGCGGCGCACCCCGCCTCGAGGAGCTCCGCCGACCAGCCGCCGGGCGCGATGGCGACGACGGGCACGAGCCCGAGCTCGCGGTCTTGCCGCGCCGCGCGGACGGTCTCGCCGCCGTCGGGCGCGGACGCGTGGACGACGAGCACGTCGGGCTCGAACCGCGCCGCGGCCGCGCCGGCGGCGAACCCGGGCGAGGCCTGCTCGACCGCGTAGCCAGCCGCGGCGAGCTGGCGGACCGCCCCCTCCCGGCCGGCGCCGGGCTCGCCGACGACGAGCGCCTTGCGGCGGGCGGGGGCCGCGCCCGAGAGCTCCGCGGGCATGGGCATCCCGTGCCGGAGCATGAACGCGGCGAGGTCCTCCCGCGCGATCCGGCGGTGCCCCCCCGGAGTCCGGTGGGCCTTGAGGCGGCGGCCCTTGATCCAGTTCACCACGGTCGGGAGGGACACCCCGAGCAGCCGGGCGGCCTCGAAGGTCGTGTAGAAGCTCTGCATCGACGTGAGTCTAGCGTGCCCTGGGGCCCGAGGAGTCCGGGACGGCCGGGGTCGTCCGGACATGCTAAGGAAGGCTCCATGCCTCCGTCCGCCTACCTCATGGGCGCCGTCCAGATGACCTCGACGGCGGACCGCCAGAAGAACATCGACACGGCGCTGCGCCTCGTGAACGAGGCCGCGGACCTCGGCGCGAAGCTCGTCGGGCTGCCGGAGAACTTCGCGTACATGGGCCCCGAGGAGGCCCGCCTCGCCGGGGCGGAGACGCTCGAGGGTCCGACGCTCGCGGCGCTCCGGGAGCTCGCCCGCAGGCGCGGCCTCTTCATCGTGGCGGGCTCGATCGCCGAGAAGTCGCCGAACCCGAAGATGACGGCGAACACGAGCGCGGTCATCGCGGACGACGGCTCGATCGTCGCGGCGTACCGGAAGATCCACCTCTTCGACGTCCAGATCCCGGACGGCGCGCGCTACGCCGAATCCGAGGTGGTCGTTCCGGGCGACAAGGTGGTCGTTGCCCCGACGCCGCTCGGGCGCGTCGGGCTCACGGTCTGCTACGACCTGCGCTTCCCGGAGCTGTACCGGAAGCTCGCGAGCCTCGGCGCCGAGGTGATCACGAACCCGTCGGCGTTCACGCTCTTCACCGGCAAGGACCACTGGGAGGTGCTCGTCCGGGCCCGCGCCATCGAGAACCTCGCGTACGTGATGGCGCCCGCGCAGGTCGGGCGCCACTCGCCGACGCGCCAGACGTTCGGAAACGCGATGATCGTGGACCCGTGGGGCGTCGTGCTCGCGCGCTGCGCGGACGGCGAGGGCGTCTGCGTCGCGCCGTTCAGCCGGACGCGGCTCGAGAAGGTCCGCGCCGAGCTGCCGGCGCTGAAGCACCGGAAGCTCTGACGGCGTTGCTCATCTGATTCCCGAACGCTCGACGACTCCGTTCGCCCTGAGCGTAGGGGCGCGCAGCGCCCCGGAGTCGAGGGGCGCGTCGGTCTGCGAGCGCGTGCTTCGACTGCGCGCCCGCTGGCGCGGGCGCTACGCTCAGCACGAACGGGGCTGATCACGAATCGCGGCGGTCATCTTGACGCCGTCTAGAACACGAACAGCAGGCCGCCCGAGAAGCCGATCTTCGCGTCGGACAGGATCCAGCTCGACCTCGAGCCGAAGTCGTCCACGGTCGTCTTGCGTGCCTCGACGAACACGTACGTGTGGTTCACGCCGCTGTCCGCGTCCATCTCCCGCGCGAGGGTGGGGTCGAAGAAGTCGAGCAACAGGCACAGGCCCGCCGCGACGGACCAGCCGTTCGTCGCGCCGCGCTTCACGGTTCCGCCGGAGCCGTCGGTCACCCACCAGTTGAAGCGGTCGAGCGCCACGCGCGCGTACGGCGCGAGTGGGATGTTGAGCCGCTCGGCGAGGACGTCGAAGCGGTACGTCAGCGTGAGGCTCGTCGGGATGATCTTGAGGCTCGTCGGGTCTTCGGACCGGGTGCGATCGAGCTTCACCGCGTGCCCGTTCACCGCCAGATAGCCGGCCTGCACGCCGACCTCGAGCGCCCCATATCTCGTGAAGAGGGCGCGCGACGCGCCGGCGCGGAAGAGCCAGCTTCGCCCGGTTCCGAACGCGTCGGTGAACGGCGTTGCCGTTCCCGTGAATTCGGCGTCCATGTCGGGTCGGTAGGTGCCCGCGGAGAGCTCGAACGAGCCCCAGCGGCCCGACTCGGCGCGCGCGGAGGTCGCGAGCACCGCGAGGAGCGCGGCGACGACGGCGTGCTTCACTTGCGCCTCCGGAGAACCGCGAGTGCGGCCGCGGCGAAGAGGAGCGCGATGGGGCCCGCGGCGCCGGCCGCGCAGCCGCCCTGCTCGCGACCGCCGGCGCCCTTGTACCCTCCCCAGAGGTCGGTCGCGAGCTCGGGCATGCCCTCCGCCGCATCCGAGCCGAGGCTCCGGTTGTCCGCGGTCGAGAAGGCGAACACCTGGACGGAGTAGACGACCGTGTTGACGAGCCCTGTGAGCCGATAATCGGTTCCGGTGACGGAGGGGGAGCTGTGGACGAGGACATCGTCCGTTGCGTCCGTGGTCGTCGCGACGGGCCTCGCTTCGACGACGTAGTACTCCGCAGACGGGGAGCCGCCCGGCTTCGTCCAGGAGACGTTGAGGGCGGAGTTCCCGGACCCCACGCTCACTCCGGTCGGTTTGGCGGGCACATCGGTCCACAGGATGAGCGAGCCTCGGGCGGTACCGGCGTCCGTGCCGCCATCCATCCCCTGGACGCAGATGACGATGGCCTGCTGTCCGGTCGCGTTGCACGCCAGTCCCGCGGACGCGACGATCGTGCTCGTGGCGAACTCGACCTCGTTGGAGGGCCCGGTGGCGCCCTGCGGGTTGGTAACCGCGGGATCGAACGTCCCGATGGACCCGACCCTCAAAGCCGTGTCGCCGCCTTCGCCGGTGTTCGCCGGGCACGGCCCGGTCGAGGTCGCGTTGTGCAGGGTCGTGCTGTTGTGTGCGTAGACGGTGAAGCTCGTGGGCACGGCCCCGCTGCCCGTCACGGCGTTCTCGACGTCCCAACGGATCCGGATCGTGCCGCCGGCGCACTCGGCCGCGTTGATGAACTCATCCGTAGCGGTGTGCGGCTCATTCGCGACCGCGATGCGGCCGGACGCCGGCGCGGGTACGTCCTGGGCCGACGCGAGCGCCGGCGCGGCGAGGAGCACGAGGAGCAGAACGCGTCGCATGGAGCCGCGATTCTGCAAGGGGAGCGCCAGGATGGCAAGGCGCCGAGCGTCCCGACGCGACTCCAGAATCCCGCGGTTCGCCCCGGCCGCGACGCCTCCCGCCCGCCATTTTGGCACCGCCGCCGAACGGGGCGCTGCCAATTTGTCAGCGCGCCAGCGCGGCGATCCGCTGCGCGATCAGCACCGCGTTCGTCGCCGCCCCCCTGCGCGTGTTCTCGATCGAGACGAACAGGTCGAGCCCGTTCTCCTGGGACGGGTCGTCGCGCAGGCGCCCGACGAGGGCGGCGTCCTCGCTGCCGACGAGCATCGGCATGGGGTAGACGCGTTGGGTGGGGTCGTCCACCAGCTTCACGCCCGGCGCCTTCGAGAGCGCGGCGCGCGCGGCGGCGGCGCCGAGCGGCCTGCGCGTCGCGACGTTCACCGCCGCGGAGTGGCCGAAGAAGACCGGCACCCGCACCGCGGTCGCCGCGACGGCGAGCTCCGGGAGATCGAGCACCTTCCGCGTCTCGCGGACGATCCTCGCCTCCTCCTCCGTCGCGCCGCCGTCCTCGAACGATCCGACCTGCGGGATCACGTTGAAGGCGAGCCGGTGGGGGAAGCGGACCGCCGGGTCGGGCTCGCGGAGGTTCAGGAGGGCGCGGGCCTGCTTCTCGAGCTCCTCGACGCCGCCCTGCCCGAGCCCGGAGGCCGACTCGTAGGTCGCGACGACGACGCGCCGGAGACCGGCCGCATCGCGCAGCGGCGCGAGCGCGAGGGCGAGCGCGGTCACGTTCGAGGACGGGTTCGCGACGATGCCGCGCGCGCGGAACCCGGCCACCGCGTCGCCGTTCACCTCGGGGACGACGACCGGCACGTCGTGCTCGCCGCGGAACGCGGGCGAGTCGTCCACGACCGCGCAGCCCTCGGCCCAGGCGCGCGCGGCCCACTCCCGCGCGACCGCCGCGCCCGCGCAGAAGATCGCGACGTCGCACCCCTGGAACGCGCCGTCGCGGAGCGCCTCGACGCGCAGATCGTCCGCGCGGAAGGCGAGCGTCGTCCCCGCGGAGCGCGGCGACGCGAAGGCGCGGAGCGCGCGGACCGGGACGTCGAGGTCGTCGAGCACCTCGAGGACGGTCCGTCCGACGGTGCCTGTCGCGCCGACGAGGGCGAGGGTGAGAGGTCTGTGCGTGGGCGTCATGCGGGGACTCCGGAGGGGCCGAGGGCGGCGCCGCGCGCGACCTCGCCTTCGCGCACCGGCTCGGGGCGCTCCGGCGCGGCGGTCGTACAGGCGTCGACGAGGTGGACGAGCGACTGGTACGGGATCCCGGCGTGGGTGGTGAGGCCGATCTCGCAGCCGCGAGAGGTGGAGTAGCCGCGCTCGCACCCCTTCACCGCGGCGCGCAGGTCGCGCAGGGCCGAGGCGTTCAGCTCCGGCGTCGTGAACCCCTTGTCGCCGGCGAACCCGCAGCAGCCCGTTGGCGGCACGACGACCGACTCGGCGCAGGCGGCGGCGAGCGCGCGGAGCTTCGGCTCGAGCCCCATCTTCGTGGCGCTGCACGTCACGTGGAGCGCGACCGGACCCGGGCGAGGCGCGAAGCGCAGCCGGTCCATCAAGCGATCGTGGACGAACTCGGCCGCCTCGAAGACGAGGAGCCGCGGGTCGAGGGTCGCCTTCATCCGCTGCGCGCACGGGCTCGTGTCGCAGACGACCGGGAGCCGCCCGCCCTCGGTCGCCGCGAGGAGCGCCCGCTCGAGCTCGCGCGTCTTCTCGTCCGCGGTGCGCGGGAACCCCTTCGACTCGAACGAGAGACCGCAGCAGAGCCCGTCCACGCCGGCGGGGAACCGGACGTCGTAGCCCGCCTTGTCGAGCACCGAGAGCATCGCGCTCGTGACCGGGCGCTGATCCGGGTCGCCCGGCGCGGCGCCCATCGTCCGCGCGACGCAGGCCGGGAAGTAGACGACCTTCCGGTCCCGGCCGCGGACGACGTCCTCGTACGGGCCGCGGGCGGGCCCGGGCAGCGCCTCGCGCAGCACCGGCAGGCCCGGCAGGATCCGCATCGCGGTGAGCCCTGCGCGCGCGCCCGCGGCGGTCCAGGCGAAGTGGTCCGCGGCGATCCCGGCGAGCCCCCGCGCGAGCCCGGAGCGCGCGTCGGCGCGCCGCGCCTTCGTGAGCTTCCCGGTGTCGATCCCGACCGGGCACGCGGTCGCGCAGAGGCCGTCCGCCGCGCAGGTTTCGTCGCCTAGGTAGGCGTAGTCGTGCTCGAGGCGGGCGATCAGCGCCGACCGCCCCCTCTCCCCGGCCCTCTCCCCCGCTGCGCGGGGGCGAGGGGGGCCAGCAGTTCCCGGCGTACCGGCGTCGAGTGCGAGCGGGGCAGGAGCTCCCGGCGTACCGGCGTCGAGTGCGAGCGGGGCAGGAGCTCCCGGCCTGTCGGCGTCGAGTCCCTCGAGCCGCGCGATCTCGCGGCGCACGGTGATCCGCTGCCGCGGCGTGAGCGTGAGCACGCGCGAGGGGCAGCGCGGCTCGCAGAAGCCGCACTCGGTGCAGCGATCGATGAGGTCGTGCGCGGGCGGGAGCGGTTTCAGATCCTTCAGGTGCACGCCGGGGTCGTCGTTCAGCACGACGCCGGGGTTCAGGATCCCCTCCGGATCGAGGAGCGCCTTCAGGCGCCGCATGATCCCGGTCGCCTTCGCCCCCCACTCGAGCTCGACGAACGGCGCCATGTTCCGGCCGGTGCCGTGCTCGCCCTTGAGCGAGCCACCGAACCGGACGGCGACGAGCTCGCACACCTCGTCCATGAAGCGCCCGTAGCGCGCGACCTCGGCGGGGTCGGAGAAGCCCTGCGTGAAGACGAAGTGGAGGTTACCGTCGAGCGCGTGGCCGAAGATGATCCCCTCGGCGTAGCCGTGCGCCTTGAAGAGGCGCTGCAGCTCCGCCGTCCCGGCGGCGAGGTGCTCCATCGGGAAGGCGACGTCCTCGATGACGACCGTCGTGCCGACCCGCCGCGCCGCCCCGACCGCGGGGAAGAGGCCGCGCCGCACGTCCCAGAGCCGCTCGTACTCCGCCTTCACGGCGGTGAACGCGATGGGCTCGAGCACGGGCACGCCATCGAGGAGCGCGGTCGCCCGCTCGACCGCGCCGGCGAGGCCGACCGGGTCGGCGGCGCGGACCTCGACGAGGAGCGCGCAGGCGTCCGGCGGGAGCGTGCGGAGGACCTTCGGGAGGCCCGGCTTCGCCTCGACCGCGCGGAGCGAGGCGCGATCCATCATCTCGACCGCGGAGACGCCACCGCCGGCGAGCCGCTGCGTCCCGCGCGCGGCAGTCTCGACGTCGGGGAACAGGACGAGCGCGCTCGCCTTGTGCGCGTGCTCCTCGACCGTCTCGAAGGTCACCTCGGCGATGAAGCCGAGCGTCCCCTCCGAGCCGATCATGAGGTGGAGGAGCACGTCCTGCGGATCCTCGAAGTCGAGGAACGAGTTGAGCCCGTAGCCGGTGGTGTTCTTGATCCGGTACTTCTCGCGGATGCGCCGGGCGAGCGGCTCGTCCGCGAGGATCTCGCGCCGCAGCGCGGCGAGCCCGTCGAGGATCGGCGCGTGCGAGGCGGCGAACGCCGCGCGCGAGCCGGCGTCGCCCGTGTCGAGGAAGGTCCCGTCCGCGAGGACGAGCTTCATCGCGCGCACGGTGCGGTAGCTGTTCTGCGCGGTGCCGCAGCACATGCCGCTCGCGTTGTTCGCGGCGATGCCGCCGATCTGGCAGGTCGCGATCGAGGCGGGGTCCGGCCCGATCTTCCGGCCGAGCGGCGCGAGCACCGCGTTCGCCTCGGCGCCGATCACTCCCGGCTCGAGCACGACCGCGCGCCCGCCCTCGAGCACGCGGCGCCCCTTCCAGCCGTCGAGCTGGACGAGCACGGAGTCGGTGACGGCCTGGCCGGAGAGGCTCGTGCCGGCGGCGCGGAAGGTGAGCGGCGTGCCGTGCCGGCGCGCGGCCGCGAGGAGCGCCTGCACCTCGGGGACCGACCGCACGCGCGCCACGACGCGTGGCACGAGCCGGTAGAAGCTCGCGTCGGTGCCGTAGGCGAGGGTGCGGAGGGGATCGCACACGAGCCGGTCCTCGGGGATCGCGCCGCCCGCGTCGTCGAGGAAGCGGCGCCACGGCGCGGGGAGCGCCTCCACGTCGGCGCGGATCTGCGGGGAGCGGCGCATCGGTGCGTGCCAAGCTAGCCGCGCGACCGCGCCGGTTCAACCCGGCGCACGCGTCGTATCGGGGGGTGACCGGCATCCCGTGAAGCGCGACCGGTCACGTGGTCGTGGTGGTGGTCGTGGACGCGAGCAGATCCCGCAGCGCCGCCTCGAGCTCCGGGAAGCGGAAGCGGTAGCCGAGCTCGAGCGCCCTCCGCGGCACGGCGCGCTGGCTCGAGAGCACCACGCTCGCCATCTCGCCGACGGCGAGCCGGATGGCGAGCGCCGGCGCGGGCAGGAGGCTCGGGCGCGAGAGCACGCGGCCGATGGCCCTCGCGACGTCGCGGTTCCGGGCGGGCTCGGGCGCAGCCGCGTTCAAGGGCCCGCGCGCCCGCGGGTCCTCGAGCGCGAGGAGGATGAGCCCGACCTCGTCGGCGAGGTGGATCCACGGCTGGAAGAAGGCGCCGTCCGCGAGCGGCCCGCCCGCGAAGAGGCGGAAGGGGCGGACCATCCGCGGCAGCGCGCCACCCTGCGCGGCGAGGACGATCCCGGTCCGGAGGAGCACGACCCGCGCGCGCGCCGCCGCCGGTGCGGCTGCCGCCTCCCACTCGCGGCAGACGTCGGCGAGGAACCCTGTCCCCGGCGCCGCCGCCTCGTCGAGCACCTCGTCCCCGCGGTCGCCGTAGAACCCGACCGCGCTCGCGGACACGAGCACGGCCGGTCCCCGCTCGCGCAGGACGTCCGCCACGTTCCGGGTGGAGTCGACGCGGCTCGCGCGGATGCGGCGCTTCCGGTCCGCGGTCCATCGGCCCTCGACCGGCTCGCCGGCGAGGTTCACGCAGGCGTCCGCGCGCGCGAGCTCGTCCTGCCAGGCACCCGGCCGTCCGGGGTCGCCGGTGACGACGCGGACGCCTGCGGGGAGCCGCCCCGCCGCGGCGGGTGATCGCGAGAGCGCCGTGGCGACGTGACCGCGCGCGAGGAGCGCCTCGCAGAGCGCGCGCCCGATGAGGCCGGTCGCGCCGGTGACGAAGACGCGCATCGTCACCGCTCGTCGGCGCCCGGCCCGAGCCCCTTCGGGAACTTCATCTCCGCCTCGCTCGCGCGAACGTAGTGCGGCTCGAGGGCGAAGAGGGCCTGCGCGTCGTAGGCGGCGGTGGCGAGCGACTCCGCGACGACCGCCGCGACGGCGGAGGCGGGAGGCGTCACGACGGAGGTCGCGAGGCGCGGGACGCCCGCGAGCGCGGCGGCGTAGGCGTCGAGCCCCTCCCCGAACACGACGGGCCGCGCGCCCCCCTCGGCGAGGGCGACGAGGCGCTCGCCGAGCGCGCTCGGCGAGAGCGCGGCGTCGTCCGACGTCTCGACGATCCCTCCCGCTCGCACTCGGTAGAACCCTGCGTAGACCTCCCCCTTGCGGGCGTCGAGGAGCGGCACGAGCACCGCCCCGTCCTCCGCGTCCGGTGCCGCCGCGAGCGCCATCGCGGCGAGGCTCGAGCCGCCGGCGATGGGGCGGCGGTTCGCGTAGGCGAGCCCCTTCCACGTCGCGAGGCCGATGCGCAGGCCGGTGAACGAGCCCGGCCCGAGGCCGACGGCGTACCCGTCGAGGTCGGGGATGGCGAGCCCCTCCGCGGTGAGGAGGTCGACGAGCGCCTGCGGGAGCTCCGCGCTGTGGCTGCGCGGGCGGGAGCCGGGCGCCATTGCGGCGCGAGCCGCAGGCGAGCGTCCCCCCGTGACGACGGTCCGGTCGCAGCGGAGCCGCGGCGCCTCGCCCGGCACGACGTCCACGAGCGCGCAGGAGAGCGTCAGGGTCGCGGTGTCGAGCGCGGCGACGAGCATCGCCCGCCTTCTTAACCCATGAGGCGCACGATGTCGTTCTTGAACACGAACAGCATCAGCGTGAAGAGCAGCGCGAGCCCGACCCCCTGCGCCACGAGCCGCGCGCGCGCCGACATCGGGCGGCGCGTCACCGCCTCGAGGAGCGCCTGCGCGATGTTCCCGCCGTCGAGGACCGGGATCGGCAGGAGGTTCATGAAGGCGAGGTTCACGCTGATGAGCGCCATCTGGAAGAGGAAGCTCGACCAGCCCTCCTCGGCCGCCTCGGAGGCGATCGAGAAGAGCATGAGCGGGCCGCCCACCGTCTTGAAGCTGATCTGCCCGGTGAAGAGCTTCGCGATCCCCTTCACGGTCAGTCGCACGACCGTCGAGAGCTGGTCCCAGGCGTAGGCGACCATCTCCGGCGCGCTCCGCGCGATCGGCACCTGCTCCACCATGAGCGCGGCGGCGTCGACGAGGCGCCGCCGGTCGGGGTGGAACCCGAGCACCCAGCGCTGCCGGTCCTCGCGGGTGAGCTCGTCGACGAACCGCTCCCTCGCGGCGGCGAGCACCACCTCGCGGCCGTCGGCGAGGCCGAGGCGCACCTCGACGCGCGGCTCCGCCTGCCCCGGCTCGACGCGCACCGCCGGGCCCGGCGCCGACGGCTGCGGCAGGAACTCGGCGGAGAGCGCGTTGATGTCGCGAAACGAGAGGACCGGCTTCCCGTTCACCGAGGCGATCGCGTCGCCGCGGCGGAGCCCGGCGCGCTCGGCCGGGCTCCCGGGCTCGACGGCCGCGATGAACGTGGAGAGCGCGGGGTCGGCGGGCCGGAAGGCCGGGCGCTTCTCCGCGTCGCAGGTCGGGACCGCGGCGAGCGCCACGGCCGAGGGCAGGGAGAGCGTCGCGCCCGGCATCGCGAGCGGCCGCTCGCGGATCACCTCGAGGTCGAGCGGTCCGCACCCGGCGGCGGCGACGGCGCGCTCGAGCTCGCCGACGTGGCGCACCGGACGACCGCCCGCGGAGACGACGAGATCGAACGGCTCGAGCGTCCCCGCCGCGCCGGGCCGGACGGGAGCGACGAGCGCCGGCGCGTGGGTCGCGCTCACGCCGAGCACGCCGCGCCGCACGGTCTCGATGGGGTTCCGGTCGAGGTCGAGCGACGGCACGATCGTGAGCGGCGGCAGCTCGGCGCCGTCCCGCAGCACGCGGAAGACGAGCGGCTCCTCGGGGTGTGGGGCGACGACGTCGCGCAGGTCGCCGAACCGGCGGAGCGGCCGCTCCGCGCCGCTGGGCGACGCGACCGAGAGGATCCGATCCCCCGCGCGGAGGCCGGCGACCGCGGCGGGCGACCCGGGCGCGACGGTGCCGATGAAGGGCCCCGGCACGGGCGTGCCGTTCTCCGCGACCGCGAGCGCGAGGTAGACGAACGCCGGGAAGACGAGGTTCATCACCGGCCCCGCGAAGGAGATCGCGAGCCTGCGCCACGGCGCCTGGTCGAGGTAGCCACGCCCGCGGTCGCCCGGGGCGACGTTCTGCGGGTCCTCGCCGACGTCGCCCGCCATCTTCACGTAGCCGCCGAGAGGGAAGACGGCGAGCCAGTACTCCGTCTCACCCTTCTGGAACCCGAAGGCGCGCGGACCGAACCCGATCGAGAACCGCAGGACCTTCACCCCGAGCGCCTTCGCCACGAGGAAGTGTCCGAGCTCGTGGACGAAGATGAGCCCGCCGAGGAAGAAGACGATCGCACCGAGCTGGACGAGGGTCGCGGGCATCTCTGGACAGTCTAGCGGGTGATCCGGCGGCGTGCCCGGCGCCTCTACGCGGGGGGACACTCGCTCGGGCCATTACCCCACGCGACCCACTCGCCGCTCCGCCTCGCGGCGGCCCCAGTCGCTCGCCGCGAGCGCCTGGTCGACGGAGCGGACGGGCTCGGGCGCGTGCGCCTCGAGCGCCGCGGCGCACACGTCGGCGATGTCGGTGAAGCGGCAGCGCCCCGCGAGGAACGCCGCCACCGCCGCCTCGTCGGCGCCGGAGAGGACCGCGGGCGCGGTCCCGCCGATCTCGAGCGCGCGGTAGGCGAGCGTGAACGCGGGGAAGCGCGCCGCGTCCGGCGGCTCGAAGGAGAGCTTCCCGAGCTTGCCGAGGTCGAGCGGCGGCAGATCGAGGGGGAGGCGCCCGGGGTGGCCGAGGGCGTAGCTGATCGGGCCGCGCATGTCGGAGACGCCGAGCTGCGCGACCATCGAGCCGTCGATGTACTCGACCATCGAGTGCACGATCGACTCCGGGTGGACGACGATGTCGATGCGCCGCGGGTCGACCCCGAAGAGCCAGCGCGCCTCGATCACCTCGAGCCCCTTGTTCATGAGGGTCGCGGAGTCGATGGTGATCTTGTCGCCCATCGACCAGTTCGGGTGCTTGAGCGCGCGCGCGGGCGTCACGTCGCGCAGCTCCGAGGCGGGGACGGTGCGGAGCGGGCCACCGGACGCGGTGAGGATGAGCCGCCGGACCTCGTCACGGTTGTGGCCGGCGAGCGACTGATGGATCGCGCTGTGCTCGGAGTCCACCGGCAGGATCGCGATCCCCTTCTCCTCGGCGCGGCGCACGAGCAGCTCGCCCGCGAGCACGAGCGACTCCTTGTTCGCGAGGCCGATCGCCTTGCCCGCCTCGACCGCCGCGGCGGTCGAGCGGAGCCCCGCGGCGCCGGAGATCGCCGCGAGCACGAAGTCCACGTCCGGGTGGGACGCGGCGAGGACCGCGCCGGCGTCGCCCGCGAGCACCTCGACTCCCCCCGGGACGAGCCCGCGCAGCTCGCGCGCGGCGACCTCGTCGCCGAGCGCGACGAGCCGCGGGCGGAAGCGGCGGACCTGCTCGGCGAGGCGGGCGACGTTCTTCCCGGCCGCGAGGGAGACGACCTCGAAGCGCTCGGGGAAGCGCGACACGACGTCGAGCGCCTGGACGCCGATGGAGCCGGTCGAGCCGAGGATCGCGACGCGCTTCACGGGCGGATCTCTAGCACGGGCTGACCGGGGCCGCCCAACCTGAACCTGGACCTCGACTTGGACCGACGGCTGGTCGAATCCTTACATCAGCCCCGGCAGGTACTGCGCGCAGACGTAGACCCAGGGCGCTACGAACAGCAGCGCGTCGATCCGGTCGAGGAGCCCGCCGTGGCCGGGGATGATGCGCGACGAGTCCTTCACCCCGGCGGCCCGCTTCACCATCGACTCCGCGAGATCCCCGAGGGGGCCGAGCACCGCGCCGCCGAGGCCGATCACGACGGCGCCGTCGGGCGACAGCTCGGGCCCGAGCAGGAGCCAGCGCGTGACGAGCGCCCCGACGACGCTGCCGATGGCTCCGCCCGCGAACCCCTCCCACGTCTTCTTGGGCGAGATCCGCTCGTACAGCTTGTGCCGCCCGAAGGCGTGCCCGGCGAAGTACGCGAAGGTGTCGTTCGCCCACGTGACCACGAACGCGAGGATCACCCACGGAACGCCGTGCCGGAGCCGCAGCCCGACGAGCGCCGAGATGAGGAGACCGCAGTACAGCCACGCGAGCGTGACGATGGCGATGGAGCGCGGGATCTCCTCGAGCGGCTTCTGCCGGAAGAGGAAGGCGCCGAGCAGGATCACCGTCGCGCCCGCGAGGGCGAGCCCCGACCAGCCCGGGAGGAGATCGCCGCTCTTGCCGAAGGCCGCCATGAGCGGGATGGCGCCCGCGACCGCGATCCCGAACAGCTCCCCGACGCCGAGGCCGCTGAACATGAGCACGAGCTCGCCCGCCGCGACCGCGGCGCCTGCGGCTGCGAGCAGCGCGAACGGCGTGCCGCCGACGAAGGTGAGCCAGACCGCGAGCGGGAAGAGGACGACCGCGGAGGCGACGCGAAGGAGCAGGTTCCTGCGGTTCTTCGGGTCGAGCGCGCCCACGTCTCACCCCCGCCTTGCGGTGACCTGGGCGCCCGTCATGCCGTAGCGGCGCTCGCGCGCCTGGAACTCGGCGATCACCGTGAAGAGCTCGGCGTCGCGGAAGTCGGGCCAGAGCACCTCGGTGAAGACGAGCTCGGCGTACGCGCACTGCCAGAGGAGGAAGTTCGAGATGCGCCGCTCGCCGCTCGTCCGGACGAGGAGATCGAGCTCCGGCAGGCCCGCGGTCCAGAGGGCCGCCTCGAGATCCGCCGCCTCGAGCTCCGCCCCCTTCGCGGCCGCCGCGCGCTTTGCCGCCTGCACGAGCTCCTGCCGCCCGCCGTAGGAGAGGGCGAGCGTGAGCGTCATCCCGCGGTTCGCAGCCGTCTCGGCGCGGACCGAGGCGAGCTTCTCGCGCACGGGCTTCGGCAGGCGCTCGACGTCGCCGATGGCGTTCAGCCGGATGGAGTTCTGCATCATCTCGCCGCGCTCCGACTCGAGGAACTCGGCGAGGAGATGCATGAGCGCGCCCACCTCCGGCTCCGGACGGCCCCAGTTCTCGGTCGAGAAGGCGTAGAGCGTCAGCGCCTCGATGCCGATCCGGCGCGCCGCGCGGGTGACGGCGCGCACCGCGTCCGCCCCCGCCCGGTGGCCGGCCACCCGCGGGAGGTCTCGGGTCTCGGCCCAGCGGCCGTTGCCGTCCATGATGACGGCGACGTGGCGGGGGAGCGGGCGCGCGCGTACGCGGGCCTCGAGCTCGTCGACGAGGGAACGCTCCGGCACGCGCGGCTTATAGCACGGTCGCCTCGCCCCCGTTTGGCCGGTTTGATTTCCGTGTCAGGCGCCTCTATCGTCGTTTACGTGCCCCCTCGGCGCGTCGGTCCCTACGTGATCCTCTCCGTCATCGGACGAGGGGGGATCGGAACGGTGTATCGCGCGCACCACGACGAGAGCGGGCGGCTCGCCGCGGTGAAGGTGCTCGGCCCCGCGCCCGCCGTCGATGCCACGGCCGCCCGGCGGCTCGCGCGCGAGTACGACGTGCTCCGCACCCTCGACCACCCGCACGTCGTCCGCGTCTTCGACGCCGGCGTCTCCGAGGGTTATTCGTTCCTCGCGATGGAGCTCATCGAAGGGCTCGACCTGCGCTCCTACCTCTCGCCGGTGATCGACGACGAGGACCTCGTACCGGTGGGGTTCGACCTCGACACGCCCTACCCCGGGACACCCGGGTCGCCGCCGGGGCTCGACCCCGGGCCGGACGCGATCCGCGCGCTCGCTGCGATGATGGACGAGCCCGACACCGAGCCCCACGGGCTCACCTGGACGCCGGCCCGCAGCGGGGCGCCGCAGGTCACGCCGCCGCGCGCGCTGCTCGCGCCGGAGATCCGCGAGGCGCTCAACCGGCCGTCGCGCATCGAGCGGCTGCGGACGGCGCTCTCGCAGGTGGCGGACGCGCTCGCGTACGTCCACCGGCGCGGCCTCGTCCACAGGGACCTGAAGCCGTCGAACATCATGGTCGACGACCTGCGCCGCGCGCGCGTCATGGACTTCGGCCTCGTGAAGTCGGCGGCGGAGGCGCAGGACGGCCTCACGCAGACGGGACGCATCGTCGGGACGTACCGGTACATGTCGCCCGAGCAGGCGCAGGGGCACGCGGTGGACGCGCGGAGCGATCTCTACAGCCTCGGCGTGATCCTCTACGAGCTCCTCACGGGCGCGCCGCCGTTCACGTCGAGCGATCCGGTGGGGCTCTGGAGGGAGATCCTCACGTGCCGCCCGTCACCGGTCGCGTCGTCGAATCCCGGCGCCGACCCGCGGCTCGCGAGGCTCGCGGAGCAGCTGCTCGAGAAGGACCCCGCCCTTCGACCTCAAGCGGCCGAGGAGGTCAGGGCCGCACTGCAGGCGTGACCTGGTCGGACACGGTCAGAGACCGGTTGTTCGTCCGTCGGACCGGACCGGTACCCTCCCCTCGATGTCCGATCTCCCTCGAGAGTCCCTCGACTACCAAGCCGTCATCGCCGAGTACTTCCTCGGCGTGAAAGGCGCGGGGCTGATGCTCTCCCCTCTCGACCAGGACGTCGTCGCGGACTGGGAGCGCCGCGGGCTGCCGGTCGCGATCGTCTGCCGCGGCCTGCGCCGCGGCCTCGAGGACCTCGCCGAGCGGCGCGCGGGCTCGCCGCGCTCGATCCGCGCGCTCCGCCTCGCGGTGGAGGACGAGTGGCGCGGCTACCAGCACGGGCGGGTCGGGGACGCGCCAGCGCCGCCCGGCGAGGAGCTCGCCGCCGAGGCGCGGCTCGCCGCGGCGCGCGACCTCGTCGCCAATGCCGGGCGCGCGGCCGACGCCGATCGCAGAGAGGGCTACCGGGCCGCGTGGCGCGCGCTCGCCGCCGCCGCCGCGCACCCTGGCTCGCCGCTCGAGCGCGTCGAGGCGGCGCTCGCGGCCGCCGACGCGCGCATCCTCGTCGCCTGGCTCGAGGCCCTGCCGCCGCCCGAGCGGCGCGCGCTCGGGCCTCGCATCCGCCTGCTCTCCGGCGGCCGCCGCCCGGGCGCGAGCCGGCGTGCGTACCGCGAGGCGCTGCGCGCGCATCTCGCCGATCTGGCCCGCTCGGCGGGGCTCACCTGCCTCCGCGGATCCGTGTAGACTCCGCCGCCCATGGCCGCCTCGCCAGACAGCTCCTGTACCTGCGGCGGCTGCGGATACGTCGTCGAGCAGGTGCTCGGCCAGGCCGCGCGCGCGCGCCGCTGCGCCTGCCAGCAGGCCTGCCCGCGCTGCAACGAGACGGGCTACACGCTCGTGCCCTCGGGGTCGAACACCGTCGCGCAGGTCTGCTCCTGCCGGCACCTCGACGAACGGATCGCGCTCTTCAACCAGATCGGGATCCCGGCGGCCATCGCGAAGGCGTCGTTCGAGAACTTCAAGTGCTGGTCGCAGGACCACCAGCGCGCGAAGGTCGTCGCCGAGGACTTCGCGCGCAAGTTCCGCAGGAGCGAGCCGACGAAGGGGTTCCTCCTCTACGGCCGCCCCGGCGCCGGGAAGACGCACCTCCTCGTCGCGTCGCTGCGCTACCTCGCGCTCGAGAAGGGGATCTCCGCGCGCTACGTGGAGTTCATGCTGCTCCTCTCGGACATCAAGGCCGGCTTCTCGGAGAGCCGCGGCCACATGGACGTCCTGCGCGGGCTCCTCCACGTCCCGGTGCTCGCGATCGACGAGCTCGGCAAGGAGCGCGGCACGGAGTGGGAGCGGTCGATGCTCGACGAGCTCATCAGCCGGCGCTTCAACTCGGGGCTCGCGACGCTCTTCGCGACGAACTACTTCCTCGAGGACCGCGAGGCGCCGGTGCGGGAGACGCCCGGGATGCGGAACACGCGCTCGCCCGACTTCGGACGCGAGGCGGAGGCGATGACGCTCCCGCGCCGCGTCGGCGACCGGATCTACTCGCGCCTGAACGAGATGTGCACCTTCGTGAAGCTCGACCCCGGCCACGACCTCCGCAAGGACGGCGCCGGCGCGGGCGGCTTCTGGAAGGGGTAGCGCGGACGCGCTACCAGCAAGGCGCCGTGCAGGTGCCCGAGCCGAGGTCGCAGTACGCCCCGCGATCGTTTCCGGCGCAGCTGTCGTAGCTCCCGGTGCAGGTCTCGCCCTCCGTCCTCGCCGGCACGCAGTGTCCCGGGATCAAGGACTCGTCGCAGGACAGGTCGCCGACGCACGAGACGTACTCGCCGCCGCCGAAGCTCCCGCACTCCGCGCCGACCGTTGTCGGCTCGCGCACGCACGAGGCGCCGCCGCCGAGGCTCGGGACGCAGGCGCCGCCGAGACGGCACTCGCCCACGCCGATCGTGCAGCTCTGACCCGCGTCCTTGAGAGGCTCACATTGCGAGCCCGAGGAGCAGTAGTAGCCGAGCGCGCATTCGTCGAACGACGCGCAGAAGCCGGAGGTCCGCTTCGCAATGCACGTGTACGTCGGCGCCCCGGAGCCGTCGTCGCAGTAGGCGACGTCGCTGTCGCAGAAGCGAGGAAAGTGGCAGTCGCCATCGATCGGCTCGGCGCGGGTGGGCGTCGCAACGCACAGCGTCGTAGCTGCGTCGCAGGAGAGCCCGTCGCCGCACGGCCTATTCAGCGCGCAGGACTCCCCGACGGCCGCCTTCGTGGCGCAGAAGAGGGTGGTCGAGCAGTAGAGGCCGGTCGCGCAGTTCACGCCCGAGCTGCCGCCGCACGAGGCGCTCGCGCCCGCGAGCTGCGCGCACCTGAAGGTGACCTGATCGCAGTAGAGCGTCGCCGGGTTACATTTCACCATCGTGCAGGGCGCGCTCACCACGTTCAGGTAGGCGACGCAGGTGCCACCGCCGCAGTAGTGGCCGCTCGCGCAGCCGTGGCTGAAGTCGCAGGGATCACCCGCCGTGCCGGCGACGCAGGTCCCGCCGCAGGTTGCCGACGGAACGCTGCAGTGACCGCTCGTGCACTGGAGATCCGTCGTGCAGGCGCCGCCGGCACTGACGGCCCCAGCGAGCGCGGCGCGGCACGCGCCGCTGCAGATCCCGGGGACCGGCACGCCGAAGCGCTCGCTCGCGGGGCACCCGCCCGAGAAGAAGGACCCGAAGATGTCGCTGCAGCGTGCGGAGCGGATCGCGTCCACGCACGCTGTCGCCGCGCCTTGGTCGTAACCCACCGTCCCGGACGCGACGTCGGAAACGATCGCGCCGCAGTAGGTCCGCCCGAGCCCGTACAGGGTCACGTCGAAGCCGGACATGACCGAGAAACAACGGGCGATCGTCTGCATCGCCTCGGACTCGACGGTCTCGCAGAAGCCCTGCGGCTGCTGCAGCGGGTCGAGCTCCTTCGTGTCGAGCGTGAGCGAGCAGCCGGCGACGGCGAGAGCGATGGGGACGAGGAGGAGCTGTCGGCGCATGGGGTTCTTCTCCTCTAGAACGAGCCCGTAGCGACGAGGCCGACCGAGCCATCGGCGGCCGAGGGGATGAAGGCGACGTGGGTGCTTCCGGACCGCCACCACAGCCAGCCCCCGACGCCGGTCACCGCGGTGCCGGTCACCATCAGCACGTCGGCGGTGCGCGCGCGGGTCCGGATGGCGCCCTGCTCTGCCTGGTACGTGTCGTAGTAGCCGAACTGCCCCTGCTTCGCGTCGAGCGCGCTGTACTTCGAGCGCGCGGAGAGGCCGAGGACGGCGCCGGTGAGGAGGAGCGCGCCGCCGCCGCCCATCGTCACGTACGCGGTGCGGCGCGCGGACCAGCGGGGCGAGGCAGAGGCGGAGACCTGCGCAGCGGCCGGCTTCTCCGGCGGCGGCACGGCGGCGAGCGACGTCGCGGTCTTCGCGGCCGGACTCGCCGCGGGCGGCGGGATCGTCTTCGCGGGAGGCGGCGCGGCCTTCACCGCGGCCGGCGCGCTCGCGGCGGGCGCCTGCGCCGCCGCCTGGGCGGCGCGGATCCCCGCGAGGACCTCCTTGAGCGCCGACTCCGCGGCGCGGACGAGGGCGTCCTCGTTCTGGTCCGAGAACTGCGCGGAGCGCGCGACCACCCGCGCCTTCTTCGTGTCGACGAGGAGGAGCGAGACGCGGTTGCGCGTCCCGATCTGCCCGACCTGGCCAGTCAGCATGAAGTCGACGCCGAGCGCGCCGCCGATCTCGGCGAGGCAGGAGGAGTCCTCGGAGCAGCCGAGCACCTTCTTCTGCTTCTCGAACCCGAGCATCGCGGTGATGTCGGCCTGCGACACGACGTCGTACCCCGCGCGGGCGACCTCGGACACCACGATGTCGGAGAGGATCGTGGCCGTTCCGGGTGCGACGCCCTGCACGCTGCGGATGTCGGTAACGGCGATCTTGACGCGGGACGCAGCGTCCGCGAACGCGGGAAGCACACTGAGCGCCGCGATCAGGGTGGCTCTTCTCATGGGGCCGAATCCTCCCGGGAATTCTTCGGTACCACACGCTCGCCCCCCCGGTCGAGGGGCGGCCAGGCGGGGAAGGTTGACCCACGGGACGGCCCCGCATATCTTCCGCCCTCCTCACGGGAAGCCCCCGTCGTTCCAAGGAAGGCGATTCATGGCCCGCGTCACCGTAGAAGACTGCCTGCCCATGGTGGACAACCGCTTCGCGCTCGTGCTGCTCGCGACGAAGCGGACGCGTCAGCTCATGGCCGGCGCCCGGCCACTCATGGCGAACATGAAGAACAAGCCGCCCGTCCTCTCGCTGCGCGAGATCGCGACGGGGAAGGTCCGGTTCGATCGTTCGGTGCGTGACGCCCTCTCCGGCAAGTTCGACAAGGAGAAGGCGACCATCCCGGCCGGCCAGACCCGCACGCTGCGGTAGCCGCCGAACTGCTTCCGCTGGACCCGAGGGCGCGCCCGACACGGCGCGCCCTCTGTCATTCTTCACTGCGTACGCGTGCCGAGGTACGCGAGCTTCTCTCCGCCGCCGCGCCGGTACGTGCGGCGCAGCTCGCGCAGGAGCCCTTCGACATCGGCGTCCTCGACGAACCGTCCCTCGAGCCACCGCGCGTACCCGCCGCCGAGCCGGTTCGCCTCCTCGTAGCGGGCGCGCTCCTCCGTGCCGAGCCATGCGTGGTAGCGGACGCGCTCGAAGAGCCTGCACCGGAGCGCCCGGCTCATGCGCCGCAGCCCGCGGCGCCAGAGGTGGAGGACGAGCAGCGCGAACTTGTCCACCTCCGCCTGCACCTCCAGCTCGAGGAGCGAGACCGGCTGCCCGGCCGCGGCGCGCGTCGCGAGGTAGACGAAGTGCGAGACGCCCTCGGCGGCACAGACGACATCGCGGAGCGCGACCCGGGCGGTGAGGCGCGGGCGCGGGTCGTCCGGGTCCGCGCCGGCGACGCCGGCGACGACCGCGGGCGCGAGGTAGAGCCCGAGCGCGACGCCGTCCTCCTCCTCGCGGACGAGCAGCTCCTCGAGCGCGCTCGTCGCGTGACCCGCGGCGCGCGCGGCCTCCGAGCCGACGAGGAACTCCTCGACCCGCGGCGCCTCGACCCCGTAGATCGCCTCGAGCTCGCGCTGCAGGAACCCGACCGTCGCCCGCCCGCGCGTGGCGCTCACTGCGGGAGCCCCCGCCGCGGCGGCGCGCCGGGGCCGGAGAACAACGCCACCCCGCGCTCGCGCAGGAGCTGGCCGACGCGTGCGTCGCGCGTCGCGAGGAAGCGCTCGTAGAGGCGGACGAGGCCGCGGTTCGAGCGCAGGTCCGAGAGCTCCGCGATCTCGGCGAACAGGTCCACGAACTGGCCGAACCGCGCGGCGAGCTCGGCGTAGAGCCCGTCGAGGCCACGCTCCGTCTCGGCGAGCGAGCCGTACGCGCGCTCGCCCATCGCGATGTAGTAGTTGATGTCGACGATCGACCGCGCGAGCGAGTCGCCGAAGAAGCCAGAGACGAAGAGCGCGGTGTCGCCGAGCCGCCTCAGGCCGGCGACCCGGGTCCGCCGATCGCCCTGGAGGGCCCGCAGGAGGATGAGCGCGAGCGGCTCCGCCGTGACCGTGCCGTCCTCCTCCTCGACGAAGAGCCGCTCCCGCTCGAGAAAACCGGCGAGGAGGTTCACGAGGTAGAACTCGGTGACCTCCTGGATTTCGATCCGCCGGTGCGAGAGGCCGTCCGCCAGCATCTCCCGGAACCACTCGTGCGCCGTCTTCCCGACCAGGATCCGTTCGCTCACGCTGACGCGCCTCCTTCCGCTTGCCCGGGCGCCTCCCCTCCTCCCAGCGGGGGGCGCCCCCACCTCTCAAACGGTACCGCCGGACATCCGGACCGACAACCTCGCGTAGCAAAAGACCTTTTCGACTGCCAAACCGCCCGCCTCGGGGCCGACCCCCGGCGCGCTCCAGAAGCTGAGCACTCGAATGGGTCGACTGCCAGCCGCCGTCAAAAAAGCCTTTCACGACGCCGGAATGCACGCCCGTCCTGGTCGCTTGACACGAGGGGGACGGTGGTTACGATACGCCCGCCTTTGGCAGTCCGACCGATCGACTGCCAGGCACCCCAGAATCTTACCGAACGTGCCGTCCGCAAGGGGCGCACCGACACCACGAGGAGGAACCAGATGAAGATCCGGCCGCTGCAGGACCGCATCATCGTGAAGCGCGTGCAGGAGGAGGAGAAGACGAAGGGGGGCATCATCATCCCCGACACGGCGAAGGAGAAGCCCATCGAGGGCAAGGTGATCGCCGTCGGCAACGGCAAGGTCCTCGAGGACGGGAAGGTCCGTCCGCTCGACGTGAAGGCCGGTGACCGCATCCTCTTCTCCAAGTACGCGGGCACCGAGATCAAGATCGATGGCGAGGAGCACCTGATGATGCGCGAGGAGGACATCCTCGGCGTGATCGAGAGCTAGTTCCTCCCCCCCACCCGGACCCAAGGAGCACAACGAAATGGCTGCCAAGGAAATCCTGTTCGATCAGAAGGCCCGCGAGGCGATTCTCAAGGGCGTCAACACCCTCGCCGACGCGGTGAAGGTGACGCTCGGGCCGAAGGGTCGCAACGTCGTCATCGAGAAGTCGTTCGGCTCCCCGACGATCACGAAGGACGGCGTGACGGTCGCGAAGGAGATCGAGCTCGAGAACAAGTTCGAGAACATGGGCGCGCAGATGGTGAAGGAGGTCGCGTCGAAGACCTCCGACGTCGCCGGCGACGGGACCACCACCGCGACCGTGCTCGCGCAGGCCATCTACCGCGAGGGCTCGAAGCTCGTCGCGGCCGGCCACAACCCGATGGAGATCAAGCGCGGCATCGACAAGGCCGTCGAGGTCGTCGTCACCGAGCTGAAGAAGCTCTCGAAGCCCACCCAGGGCAAGAAGGACATCGCCCAGGTCGGCATCATCTCCGCGAACGGGGACGAGACGATCGGCAACATCATCGCCGAGGCGATGGAGAAGGTCGGCAAGGAGGGCGTCATTACCGTCGAGGAGGCGAAGGGCCTCGAGACGACGCTCGAGGTGGTCGAGGGCATGCAGTTCGACCGCGGCTATCTCTCGCCGTACTTCGTGACCGACGCCGAGCGGATGGTGGCGAACCTCGAGGACGCCTACATCCTCATCAACGAGAAGAAGATCTCGAACATGAAGGACCTGCTCCCGCTGCTCGAGCAGGTCGCCCGCGCGGGCAAGCCGCTCCTCATCGTCGCCGAGGAGGTCGAGGGCGAGGCGCTCGCGACGCTCGTCGTCAACAAGCTGCGCGGCACGCTGCACGTCTGCTCGGTGAAGGCGCCTGGCTTCGGCGATCGCCGCAAGGCGATGCTCGAGGACATCGCGATCCTCACCGGCGGCAAGCTGATCGCCGAGGAGCTCGGCCTCAAGCTCGAGCAGGTCACGCTGAAGGACCTCGGCCGCGCGAAGCGGATCACGATCGACAAGGAGAACACCACGATCGTCGACGGCGCCGGCAAGAAGGCCGACATCGAGGCGCGCGTGAAGACCATCCGCGCCCAGATCGAGGAGACCACCTCCGACTACGACCGCGAGAAGCTCCAGGAGCGGCTCGCGAAGCTCGTCGGCGGCGTCGCCGTCATCAACGTCGGCGCGGCGACCGAGACGGAGATGAAGGAGAAGAAGGCCCGCGTCGAGGACGCGCTCCACGCGACCCGCGCGGCCGTCGAGGAGGGCATCGTCCCTGGCGGCGGCGTCGCGTACCTGCGCTGCCTCAAGGCGGTCGAGAAGCTCGCCGTCGAGGAGGGCGAGAAGTTCGGCGTCGACATCGTGCGCCGCTCGCTCGAGGAGCCGATGCGCCAGATCGTGGCGAACGGCGGCTACGAGCCGTCGATCGTCGTGAACAAGGTGAAGGAGTCGAAGGAGATCCCGTACGGCTTCAACGCCGCCTCGGGTGACTACGAGGACCTCGTGAAGGCCGGCGTCATCGACCCGACCAAGGTCTCTCGCACGGCGCTCCAGAATGCGTCGTCGGTCGCCTCCCTCATGCTGACGACCATGGCGATGATCGCCGACAAGCCGAAGGACGAGTCCGCTCCTGCGGGCGGTGGCGGCGGCGGAATGGGCGGAATGGGTGGAATGGGCGGAATGATGTAGGCCTCGCCTACATCTGTTCGAGCACATCGAGGGCCGCCGGGGGAAAACTCCCGGCGGCCTTTCTCGTTTTCCGGCCGTTCTCTAGAAACCGGTCACGGTCACGGTAACGTACGCGGTGGGCACCGTGGGTCACGGCGGCCCTCACAGGATGATTGATCTCCTGCCTCCCCGCCGGGTAAACCCGGCGCGCTGTGATGCTCTCCTCCCGCCGCCGCCTCGTCACCGCGCTCGCCGTCGTGGCGTTCCTGTACGGCGCCGCGCAGCTCGTCGCCTCGACGGACGCGGTCGAGCGGCGGCTGCGCGCTCGCATCGACGCCGCGCTTCGCGCGCGCCTCGGCGACGAGCTCTCGCTCGGCGCGTACGTCGGCGTCGACCTCCTCTTCCGCGTCACCTTCGGCCCCATCGACGTCCCCGTGCAGCGCGGCGGCCCGCCGGTCGTCTCCGTCGCGCGCGCGACCGCCCGCGCCTCGCTGCCCGCGCTCCTGCGCGGGCGAATCGAGCCCGCCTCGATCCTGCTCGGGGACGTGCGGGTCGCCCCGGGGCCAGACGGGCGCGACCTCCGCGCGATCGCCGCCCGCGTCGAGGCGATGCGGGCCGCGCGGGCTTTCGGCGCGGACGGCGCGCAGGGCGGCGCGAGAGACCTCCCGAAGCTGAAGCTCCGCGGGCTCCTCGTCGAGCTGCCGCTCCACGGCGCGACCATCGCGCTCGGGCCGGTGGACGCGAACGTCATCGTGCATCGCGGTGCCGAAGGCCCGCGGCTCGACGCGGACGTCATCTTGCGGAGCGGTGGGCGCGCGGCGCTCATGGCGGAGCGCGGGTCCTCGGGCTGGCGCGCGCGCCTGCGCGTCGCGGGGCTCGGCCCCGGGGCGCTGCCGCCGGGGATGCGCGGCGGGGCGGCGCGGCTCGCGGAGGGCTCGCTGTCGGTTGATGCGGAGGCCGAGGCGCCCGCGGACCTCTCGCGCGCGGTCGCGCAGGTGCGCGCCGAGATCGAGGGGCTCGTGCTCGCCGGCGAGCGGATCGGGCCGCAGCCCGTGGGCCCGCTCAGTGCCTCGGCCGCGGGGACGCTCGAGTGGGATCGCGCGGCGCGCCGGGTCACGCTCCGGGATGGAGCGGCGACCCTGCTGAAGTCGCTCGCCGCGTCGGTTTCGGGCGAGCTCGCGCTCGGCCCGCCCGCCACGTTCTCGGTGGCGCTCCGCGCGGACCGGCTCGACTACTCCGCCCTGCTCGCCGCGCTGCCGCCGGCGCTCGCGGTGCCGCCCGGCGCGCCGCGCCCCTCGGGGACGCTCGACGGACGGCTCGAGGTGGGAGGGCCGCTCCTCGCGCCCGCCGAGTGGACGCTCTCGGCCGCGCTCGAGCTCGGGCGGATCCGCGACGCCGCCCGCCACGGCGGGCGCACGTCGCTCGCCGAGCCGTTCCTCCACAGGCCGCCGCTCGACGCGGGCGGCCGCGGGCGCGAGCTCGTCGTCGGCCCGGCGAACCCGAACTTCGTGCCCATCGGCGAGCTCCCGGAGCACGTCATCCGCGCGGTGACGACGGCGGAGGACGGCGGCTTCTTCGGCCACGCCGGGTTCGACTTCGACGAGCTGCGAAACGCGTTCGCGCAGGGGGCGGAGAAGGGCCGCGTCGTCCGCGGCGGCTCGACGATCTCCCAGCAGCTCGCGAAGAACCTGTTCCTCGGCCCCGAGCGGACGTTCGCCCGCAAGGTGCGCGAGGCGGTCGTCACGGTCGGGCTCGAGGCGTCGCTCCCGAAGCGGCGGCTCATGGAGATCTACCTGAACGTCGCCGAGTGGGGCCCGGGGCTCTGGGGCATCGGCCCCGCGGCGCGCCACTGGTTCGGCAAGGACGCGCGCGCGCTGACGCCGAAGGAGGCGGCGTTCCTCGCCTCGGTCATCCCGAACCCGGTCCGCTACCACGCGATGTTCGAGCGCGGCGCGACGACCGAGGGCTGGGACGAGCGCGTCCGCGGCCTCCTCTTCAAGATGGCGCAGCAGGGCTCGCTCTCGGACGCGGAGCTCGCCGGCGCGCTCGTGGAGCCGGTGGTGTTCGCGTCCGCGCCGTTGGGGACGCCCTAGCGTTCCCCTCAGCGCGCGCGGCGCGACGGCGGCGCCCGCCCGTGCCGCACCTTGCGCGCCCGGCCCCGCGTCACCCCCCCGCCCGGAATAGCGCGGCGGCGAGCCGCGCGAACCCGCCGAGCACCTCGGCCGGGAAGAGGAGCACGGGGATGGCGAGGACGAGCCCCGCCGCGAACGCCCAGGCGCGCGGGTGGCGGGTGCCGGTCTGCGTCGCCACGAACACCGAGGCGCCGAACAGGAGCAGGGTCAGCGTGCCGCCGACGAGGAGCGCGCCCGCCGCCGGGAACCCGACGAGCCGGAGCGCACCCGCGATGGCGAGGAGGCCGGCGGTGTTGATGAGGTCGCGGCCGCTCCCCGCCCACCACGCGCGCCGCTCCTCGCGACGCAACCGGAGCCCCGCCTCCTGCGCGAAGAGGAACGCGACGACGGCGCCGAGATAGGCCGCCCCCGCGAGCCACCTCTCCGCGCCGACCCTCGTCTGCAGCGCCCACACCCGGGCGATGCTAGCCGCTCGACGCGGCTCCGCCCACCCGCCGCGCGGGGCGTCTTGAAATGGACCCGCGCGCCGTGGGAGAACCCGCTCCCTCGTGATCCGGTTCGACGGCGTCTCCAAGCAGCACGGCCAGCAGATCCTCTTCGTGGAGGCCTCCGCGGTCGTCCACCGCGGCGAGAAGGTCGGCCTCGTCGGCCCGAACGGCGCGGGCAAGTCCACGCTGTTCCGCCTCGTGACGCGGGAGGAGCAGCCGGACGAGGGCCAGGTCGCCATCGACCGCGGCGTGAGCGTCGGCCACTTCTCGCAGGACGTCGGCGAGATGTCGGGTCGGAGCGCGGTCGCCGAGACGATGGACGGCGCGGGCCCGGTCTCGACGGTCGCGGCGGAGCTGCACGAGCTCGAGCACGCCCTCGCCGACCCGGCGCGGGCCGACGAGCTCGATGCGCTCGTGGACCGGTTCGGCCACGTCCAGGCGCGCTTCGACGAGCTCGGCGGGTACGCGCTCGAGTCCCGCGCCCGGGAGATCCTCGCCGGCCTCGGCTTCAGCGCCGAGATGATGGACGGCGACGTCGGCGCGCTCTCGGGCGGCTGGAAGATGCGGGTCGCGCTCGCGCGCATCCTCCTCATGCGGCCCGACGCGATGCTGCTCGACGAGCCGTCGAACCACCTCGACCTCGAGTCGATCATCTGGCTCGAGGAGTTCCTCCGCACGTACGACGGCGCGATCCTCATGACCTCCCACGACAAGGAGTTCATGAACCGCGTCGTCTCGAAGATCATCGAGATCGACGCGGGCGAGCTGACCACATGGTCGGGGGACTACGACTTCTACGAGCGCGAGCGGGCGGTCGCCGACGCCCACCAGCAGGCGCAGTTCGACCGCCAGCAGGCGATGCTCAAGAAGGAGCTCGCCTTCATCGAGCGCTTCAAGGCCCGCGCCTCCCACGCCGCGCAGGTCCAGTCGCGCGTGAAGAAGCTCGACAAGATCGAGAAGGTCGAGCCGCCGAAGGTCCGCAGGATCCTGGACTTCGAGTTCCGCGGCGCGCCGCGCTCGGGCGAGGACGTCGCGAAGCTCGCGGGCGTGTCGAAGCGCTACGGCAGCCGGATGGTCCACGACGGGCTCGATCTCCTCGTCCGCCGTGGCGAGCGCTGGTGCATCCTCGGCGCGAACGGCGCCGGGAAGTCCACGCTCCTCAAGCTCGTCGCCGGCCAGGCCGCGCCCGACGCCGGGACGGTGGCCGTCGGCGGGAGCGTGAAGATGGGCTACTTCGCCCAGCACGCGATGGAGCTGCTCGGCGGCGAGGCGACCGTCTGGGAGACGCTCCAGGACGCCTTCCCGCGCGCGTCGATCGGGTCGCTCCGCACGCTCGCGGGCTGCTTCGGGTTCTCCGGGGACGAGATCGAGAAGCGCTGCCGCGTCCTCTCCGGCGGCGAGAAGGCGCGCCTCGTCCTCGCGCGGATGCTCTACGACCCGCCGAACTTCCTCGTGCTCGACGAGCCCACGAACCACCTCGACGTCGGGACGAAGGAGATGCTCGTCCGGGCGCTCGCGGGCTACGACGGGACGATGCTGTTCGTGTCGCACGACCGGCGCTTCCTCGGCGCGCTCTCGAACCGCGTCCTCGAGCTCGGGCCGGAGGGGCCGGTCCCGTACGGCGGCGGTTACCGCGAGTACGTGGCCCGCACGGGCCGCGAGGCGCCGGGCCTCCGCGAGCTCGCGCGGCGGGCGTAGCCACGCTGCGGCGCCCCGCGCCGGGCGGGCGGGGCGATGCGGGGCAGCTGGCCGTCTCATTCGTTTTTCCTCAGCGACACGCGAAGACTTTCTCATTGTTCGGGAGGGCTCCCGACAGCATGTTCCGCGTCCACCTGCCGCAGGAGGTGTCGTGGAAGCGACCTTGCCGTGGATCCTCTTCAACCTGTTCGTCCTCGCGATGCTCGCGGTGGATCTCGGCGTATTCCACCGGAACGCGCACGAGGTGAAGGCGAAGGAGGCGGCGGCGTGGAGCGCGGTCTGGGTGGCGCTCGCGCTCCTCTTCTGCGTGGGCGTCTGGCAGGTGAAGGGGCCGCAGGCCGGGCTCGAGTTCCTCACCGGCTACCTCATCGAGAAGGCACTCTCCGTCGACAACATCTTCGTCTTCGTGCTGGTCTTCTCCTGGTTCGCCGTCCCGCCGCGGTACCAGCACCGCGTCCTGTTCTGGGGAATCCTCGGCGCGCTGCTGATGCGTGGCGGGATGATCGCGGCCGGGGCTGCGCTCGTGGAGCGCTTCCACTGGGTCATCTACGCCTTCGGCGCCTTCCTCGTCTTCACGGGCATCCGGATGGCGACCACCCGGGAGGAGGCCGTACATCCGGAGGCGAACCCGGTGCTCCGCCTGCTCCGCAGGCTCCTGCCCGTGACCCCCGCCTACCGCGGCCAGCGCATGCTCGTGCGCGAGCAGATCGGCGGGCGCATCCGCCTCGCCGCGACGCCGCTCCTCGTCGTGCTCGTGGTCGTCGAGACGACCGACGTCGTGTTCGCGGTGGACTCGATCCCGGCGATCTTCGCGGTGACGCGCGATCCCTTCCTCGTCTACTCGTCGAACGTGTTCGCGATCCTCGGCCTGCGCGCGCTCTACTTCCTGCTCGCCGGGGTCATCCACCGCTTCCACCACCTCAAGCTCGGGCTGTCGGCGGTGCTCGCCTTCGTCGGCGCGAAGATGCTCGTGAGCGACGTCTTCCCGATCCCCATCGCGCTGTCGCTCGCGGTCGTCGCGGTGATCCTCGCGATCGCGATCGCAGCGTCGCTCGTCTTCCCGAGGCGCGGCGACGACGTGCCCAAGCGGGGCGTCTCCGGTGGGTGAACCGAACCGGTCGGTTGCCCGTTCACCAAACGTCATCGAGTAATCCAGGCGCGTTCGAGGCGTGCCGCCGCGGCGGGGCCCGCGACGGGTCCGGCTCATCGGTGCGGCTGTCGCGCGCGAAGTGGAAGGACGCGGTCGAGAAGATGGAGGGGTTGGGCGCCGACATCCCCGGGGGAAGAAGCGCGAGGACCTCCTCGATTACCTCGTCCGGACCCACGGGCCGCAGGAGCCCGCGCCGGCCGGCAAGAAGTAGCGCGAGGGGCTGCCGTCCCTAGATGCCGGCGACAGGCTGCACGGTGCCCGCGCCGATGCAGCGCGACGCGGCGGCGAGGAGGTCCTCGAGCTCGAACGGCTTCGGCAGGATCTCGCAGCCCGGGATCTCGACGCCCTGGCGCGCGGTGAGGACGATGACGGGGATGTCGGCGATCGAGCGGTCGGCCCGCTGGCGAGCGAGGAACGCCGCGCCATCCAATACGGGCATCGCGAGGTCGAGGAGGACGAGATCGGCTCCGTTCGCGCGCGCCACCGCGAGCCCCTCGGCGCCGTTCTTCGCGACCGCAACCGAGTAACCCTCCTCGCGGAACAGGTCTGCGAGGCCTTCCCGGATGTCTCGGTCGTCCTCGACGATCAGCACACGCGCGGAGTTCATGGGTTCGCTCAGGCGGACCCTGAGGTACCAGACGCGCAGCGGGGTCAGCAACAGCCCTGCCCTCGGGCGCGAGCATGGCGTGGCGCCCAGGAGGCGCCTGGCCGCTTCTATCCGGCCCGCGGGGGAGCGAGAGGGCCCGGCGCCGCTGGGGCGCCGGGCCGAGCTTCCTACGGCTGCGCTCCGGGCGGCGCGTTGCGCGCGGGCGGCGCGAGCTCCGCCTCCTCCACCGGCACCATCGCCTCGACGAGCGCGGCGAGCTCCTCGTCGGACGCCTCGGCGTACCGCTCGAGGAGGGCGGCGGCAATCGGGAGCCGCAGGTCCTTCCACGGCGCTCCGGCGCGCTGCAGGCGGAGCGCCGCTCGCGCGAGCGCGGCCTGCCACCGCGCCGTCGTCCGGGCGCGGTCCCCCTCGCGCCGGAGGAGCCCGTCTTCCACGAGCCGGTCGAGCGGGTCAGGCATGAGCCTGGACCGAGGGCTGTCCAGGCTGGGACTGCAGCTGCGGAGACTGGCTGCGGACGTAGGCGATCGCGTCCAGCGTCTCACGGCGGAACGTGTCGTAGTCCATCTGCATCGAGTTGAGGAACGTGCTCGCCCCCATCGTGTGGGCCGCCATCATCGACGCCTCCGCGATCTCGTCGTCGGTGGCGCCGAAGAGCTTCGCGGCCTCGGTGTGGAACAGCGCGCAGTACCTGCAGCGCGTCGCGCCCGAAACGCCGAGCCCGATGAGCTCCTTGTACTTGTTCGGGATCGCGGTCTCCGCGAGCTGGAAGTCCCGCATCATCGACCAGAACCCCTGCAGCGCCGAGTCGGGCATCTCGTCCACCCAGCTCGGCACCTTCCCGAACGTCTGCTCGATCTCCGCCCTGATCCTCGTCGCGTCCTGCTGCTGCTGGGACTTGTCCACCGTCGCCATGATCCACTCCTCACCCCGCAGTGGGAAAACCGATCTCGCGGGGTGACGAACGGATGAGCCGGCCGCGGCCGTCCTGCAACTCGCGGCGGCGGCCGGGACCTCGCGGCACCCATCTTCGCGGCGCGCGACCGCTAGAAGTGCCGGAAGCCCTGCGAGCGAGCGGCGCTGCCGTTCGCCTTTCTCGGCGGGGCGCGGCCTGCGCGCCCGCGGTCACCCATCGCGAGAGCAGCAAGGGGGTCCCCTCCGGGCGAACCGTCGGGAACTCGACGCGGACGCGGAGCGTCAGCGCCGTGGCGCGAGGAGCGCTGCGAGCGCCGAGCTCACGCGTCGGAGACCGTCAGGTAGACCATCGTCTGGTTCAGCAGCTGGTAACCGATCTCGCCGAACGTGATCGGGCCCACGATGCCGTCCGTGCTCCTGCCCTCGAGCGCGGAGTGGACGTAGTTGAGCACGCAGTTGCACGAGAACGCGATGTCGCTCTTCAGGCCCCTCGGGAGCGCGGAGACGAACGCTTCCACGTAGTCCCCGACCGGACGCGCATGGTGGTAGCGCACGCCCGCGAACACCGGCGCGAAGAAGCGCACCTCGCGCTTCGCCTCGTCGACCTCCTGGAAGCTCACGTTGATCCTCGCTCCCGCGTAGTCCGCGACGAGCGGCAGGCGCGTGTCCATGCTCGCCTCCCGGATGTACTCGGCGAGGTTGACGCGCCGCCCGTCGACCTCGGCCGTGGTCGCGCAGAAGCTCGTCTCGGGGAACGTGATCGTCGGCCCGCTCCCCTCCTCGAAGATGTTGAGGATGGCGAGCTCCGCGACCTTGCCGGGCGGCAACGCGACGTGCATCACGACGGCATCCTGCTCGAGCGCCTCGCCGCTCGGGCCTTCGAACACCTTCGGAGCGATCTTGCCGAGATCGGAGAGGTCGACGCCCGAGATCCAGCCGAAGAGCGGGGAAGCCGCGAACTTCTCGTACCTCGGGGCGTTCAGCGCAAACGAGAGGTGCGCGCGGCTCGAGCTCGGCGCGATCATGACCGCGAACGCGCCCGCCGGTATGTCGGCGTACACCTGCGAGATGTCGCGCTCGGAGTAGCGCCGGATGCCTGCGCAGCTCAGCCCCTCGGGCAGCCTCTCGACGAAGATCCGGCTCCGATCGGTGACGCCGCCCTCCTCCCCCATGAAGTACGGAATCGTGCCCGCGATCCACGTGCCCCTGGGCAGGGTTCGCAGGGGGCCCTCGTCGCCGGCGAGGAGCAGCGCCTCTCCGCGACGAATCAGGGCCGCGACCTCATCGAGTTCCAGCAGACGCCGCCTCATGCGTCGTATCAATTTAGGAGCGCACGCGGTGGATTCACGGTTACCCGAGGCGGACATTGCGGGACTGCGCGCTGGGGGTTCGCGGTGGCGGTCAGTTTCCGGCCGAGCGCTGGCGCTCCGTGCGCGCTAGACACCGCTCAGCAAACTCATGAACGACGATCTCTCAGGCCAAGCGGCTGTCGCGCGCCTTCGCCCGGCTTCGCCGCGGACCGACGCGATCGCTTACCTCGTCGCGGCGGGCCTCGCCGCGCTCACCGTGCTGGCGGGTTGGGCCCTGGACCCTTCGGCACCGAGGAGGCCCCTGCTCGCACTCTTCGCGATGCCGGTGCTCTTCAGCACGATCCGTGGCGGCCTCGGGCCCGGGCTCGTCGCGACCGCCCTGCTGAGCGTCGCGAGCGCTCCCATCGCGCTCCCGCCCGGTCCGGCTTCTTCGGGCGCGAGCGGGGTCGTGCCGTGGGTGGTCTCGTCGCTCGTGGGGGTCGTGCTCGCGCTGGCCGTTGCAGAGGAGCGCCGGACACGGCTCAGGACCTCAGCTGCGCAGCAGCCGACTCGCAACCTGCTCGCGCGCCAGCTTCAGGTCAGCGCGATCGAGGCGGAGGCGACGCGCTTTCGGCGGTTCGCGCGTGACGCCCCCATTGGAATCGTGTTCATCGGCAATGACGGGAAGGTGCAGTTCGCGAACGACGAGTACCTGCGAATCGTCCACCTCTCGCGCGAGGAGTTCGAGTCCGAGCGGTTTCGCTCGGAGGGGAGCGTGCCCGCCGAGTGGTTGCAATCCGGGCTCGGCGCGCGTCGCGAATGCGAATTCGTCCGGAGCGACGGCACTCGAGTCCCCGTGCTCGTAGGCCTCTCGAGCCAGCAAGACGGCGTCGCGGCGTTCGTCGTCGACCTCACCTCCGAGAAGGCGTCGCAGCGGGCGCGTGAACAGAGCGAGGAGCGCTACCGCACGATCGCCGAGAAGCTCGCGGAGGCGGACCGGCGCAAGGACGAGTTCCTGAGCGTCCTCTCCCACGAGCTTCGAAACCCGCTCGCTCCCATCCGCAACGCCGTCTACCTCCTGCGCCGATGCGATCCGGCAAGCGACGCGGCGCGGCGCGAGAAGATCCTGACGATCGTCGAGCGGCAGGTGGACCATCTCACGAGGCTCGTGGACGACTTGCTCGACGTCACACGGATCACGCGCGGGCTCGTCGATCTGCGTCGCGAGCGGGTCGACCTGAGCGAGCTGCTGCGCCGGACCGGCGACGACCACCACGCCCTCGCCCAGCAGCGCGGGGTGGAACTCCACGTGCGCGTCCCCGCAGATGCGACGTGGGTGGAAGGCGATCCGACCCGCCTCATGCAGATCGTCGGCAACCTGCTCCAGAACGCGGTGAAGTTCTCGAGGGACGGCGGCGAGGTGACCCTCGCGCTCCGGGCGGACGGTGTGTGGGCGGAGGTCCTCGTCACCGACACGGGAGTGGGGATCGATGCGGACCTCCTCGCACACGTCTTCGAGCCGTTCGTCCAGGCGGAGCGGACGCTCGCGCGCTCCGATGGCGGCCTCGGCCTCGGGCTCGCCCTCGTGAGAAAGCTCACCGAGATGCACGGCGGCGGCGTGCGGGCGTCGAGCGCCGGACCGGGACAGGGTGCGGAGTTCGTCGTTCGCCTTCCGCTGGCCCCGGCCGAGCGTCAAGCGGACCGCGCCTCCACGTGCGCCGTGGCGCTGCCGCGACGCCGCTCGCGTGTGCTCGTGATCGAGGACAACCCGGACGTCGCGGAGTCGCTGCGAGAGCTCGTCGAGGCGTTCGGGCACGACGTCGAGGTGGCTTACACCGGTCCGGCGGCCCTCGCGAAGGCACGCGTGAATCCTCCCGACGTCGTGCTCTGCGACATCGGGCTGCCTGGCATGAGCGGCTACGAGGTGGCGCGTGCTTTTCGCGGCGATCCCTCGCTGCGCGGCGTGCGCCTCGTCGCGGTGAGCGGCTACGCGCAGCCGGAGGACCGGCGCGAGTCCGTTGAGGCCGGGTTCGATCGGCACGTCGCGAAGCCGACGGATCCCGGCGAGCTCGAGCGCCTGCTCGCATCGTGACGAGGCGGCCTCCGAGGCGGCAGGTGCGGTCCTGTGCGGGTGAACGAGCGGCTAGACGGCCGGTCGGTTCGAGTTCGGCGGGAGGCGCGGTATCCTGCCTGCCCGATGACCCCGCCACTCGCCCCTGCATGGCTCGATTACCGAAAGCGGCTCGGCGCGCTCGTCGCCGCGGTCGTCGGGCTCGCCCTCGGTGCGGGGGGAGCGCTCTCGGCGCTCCGCGATCTTGCGGGCAGCGACACGCCGGGGAACCTCCTCGCCTCGGCGTGGATCACGGGGTCCGTCGCGGCGCTCGGGTGGTTCGCCGCGTTCCGCTGCCCGTTCTGCGGCGAGCGCTTCCACTGGACGCTCTGGGTCGCGAACCCGATCGCCCGCGCGTGCCTGCACTGCGGGTTCGAGAAGTGGCGCGACCCCCACGCGGCGCGGGCGCTCGCCCGCGCGGCGGACGTTTCGGAGCGGTGAGCGCCCGGCTCGCCTCGCGGGCCGTTCCCGGTGGGTCTAGACTGCCTCCGTGAGGCTCCTGCTCGCAGAGGACGACCGCATCGTCCGCATCACGGTGGCGGATGCGCTCGAGGAGGCCGGCTACGACGTCGCGGCGTGCGCCGATGGCACGACCGCGCTCGCGGCGCTGGAGCGCGAGCCCTTCGACCTGGTGCTCACCGACGTTCGGCTCCCCGGAGTGGACGGACTGACCCTGTTCCGCCGCGCCCGCGCCGTGCAGCCCGAGGCCGGCGTGATCCTGATGACCGCCTTCGCCCACGCCGAGGACGCCGTCCAGGTGATGCGCGAGGGCGCGCGCGACTATCTGCAGAAGCCGTTCGAGATCGAGGAGCTGCAGCTGCGCGTGGGACGCGTCCGGGACGAGGTGGCGTTCCGGCGCCGGCTGCGCGCGGGCTCGACCGGCGAGGCACGAGGTATCATGCTCTGCGACTCGGCCGCCATGCGCCTCGTGCGCGACCGCATCGAGGCGGCTGCTGCGAGCGACGTCGCAGTGCTCGTCACGGGCGAGACCGGCACCGGCAAGGACCTGTGCGCCCGCTGCATCCACGAGCGGTCGCGGCGCGCGGGGCGGCCCATGGTGGTCGTCAACTGCGCGGCGATTCCGGAGGCGCTCTTCGAGTCCGAGCTGTTCGGCCACGAGAAGGGGGCGTTCACCGGCGCGGTTCAGCGGCGCGTCGGCCGCTTCGAGGCCGCCGACGGCGGCACGCTCTTCCTGGACGAGGTCGGCGAGCTGTCGCCCGCCAGCCAGGCCAAGCTCCTCCGCGCGATAGAGACCTCGACGTTCGAGCCGCTGGGGGCTACACGGACGGTGCACGTCGACGTCCGCATCATCGCTGCGACGAATCGCGAGCTGCCGGACGAGATCGCGCGCGGCGCGTTCCGCAAGGACCTCTTCTATCGCCTCAACGTCATCGACCTGCACACCCCGCCGCTGCGGGAGCGGCGCGCCGACGTGCCGGTGCTGGTGGCACGTGCGCTCTCGGACATCGCCGCACGGCAGGGCCGGCCCGTCCCCGAGCTGAGCCCGTCGGCGATCGCGGCCCTCGACGCTCACGAGTGGCCGGGCAACGTGCGCGAGCTCGTGCACGCGCTCGAGCGGGCGGTCGCGCTGTCGCGCGGCGGATCCATCCGGCTGGACCACCTCCCTCCCGATGTGGCGGCCTCCGCCGCGGCTCGCGGCGTCGGGGCGGCAGCCGTCTCGACAACGCCCGACGGCGAGGTCCGCCCGCTGGGCGAGGCGGTCGGGGACTTCGAGCGCGAGTACATCCAGCGCGTGCTGGAGCGGACTGGCGGACACAAGGCGCGCGCCGCGGCGCTGCTCGGCATCTCGCGCAAGAGCCTGTGGGAGCGCCTGCGCGAGCTCACCTCGGCGCGCGGCGGCGACGGGCCCGAGAAGGACTGAGCGCGCCGCCGGGTTCACCTCGGCGCGTTCCGGACGCAGGAACGAAGCGCGCCGGCCGCGCGGCAGGAGAGCCGCGCGACCGGCGCCAGAACTCCAGGCTACGTTCTCGCTACGGCAGCGCGAGCGTGCCGTGGCAGATGCCACACGCGTTCGTGTACGGCACCGGCTGCACGTCGTTGCCGGTGATGGTTCCGTCCACCTTGCCGGTGACGAGGGCCTTACGCGGCACCTGGAACAGGTGCGAGCTGATGTCGCCCGACCAGTACTGCTGCCCGCCGAGGACGGCCTGGCGCAGGCCGGCGCCGGACTTGGCGGTCTTGGGCATGTGGCAGGACGAGCACTGGATGCCGTTCTTCGGCATGTTCGCGCCGATGCCCTCGCCGACCCAGTGGTTCGTCATCCGCTCGCCGACGGTTCCGCCCGCCGCGTAGAACGGGGAGTGGCAGCCGAGGCAGAGTCCCTCCGTCGCCGGGGCGGCGTCGAGGACCGCTCGCAGCTGGTGCTTCTCCACCGGCGCGGTGACCTGATCCGAGGTCCCGTGCGGATCGTGGCAGGAGGTGCAGGTGACGAGCAGGTACGCGTTCCGGTACTTCTTCGTCTTCACGAAGTCGGAAGCCTGCTGGTGGTGCTGGCGCGAGTGGAGGCCATCGCCGAGCGCCGTCGAAGCGCCGCCCGCGTTGTTCTTGGTGGTGTTCCAGACGCCGTCGTTGATCTTCGAGACGTAGTCGGTGAGCCAGACGCTCCGCTTCGTGCCAGGGAGGGCCATGCGCAGCTGGGCGTTCAGCGGGTTCTCGGTGGCGCCGGCGCCGATCCCGAGGGTGCGGGTGTGGCACCCGGCGCAGATGGTGACCTCGCGCTCCGGCGTGAGCAGCCTGGGCGAGACCACGAGCTTCCCCTGACCCGCGACGGCCCAGTGATCGGACCCGGGACCGTGGCAGGTCTCGCAGGTGGTGTTCATGAGCTCCTGCTGCCCGTCACCGTCGAAGTCGGCCTCGCCGTTCACGTCGGGCACGCCGTGCGCCTTCCAGCCGGAAGTGGCGTCGCCCGTGAGCGAGTAGCCGGTGAAGTGACAGCCGGCGCAGTTCTGGTCGAACGCCTTGCCCTTGCCCGGAATGGCGAGCGCGCCCGTCGCCGCAACGAACCAGCCGTTCGACGTCAGGTTGTAGTGCTGCCAGTTCCAGCGGACGGCGGGATCCGCGGACTCGAGGATCCCGTTGGGGCCGAGGGGGGCGGAGTCGAAGTTGTACTGGATCGGGAGCACGTAGCGGCTCACGCCGATCTTGGCGAGGTAGCGCTGCTTGTAGAGCCCGCCGCCGTAGCTGAACTCGGCCTCGTAGGTGGCGACGGTCGGCGACGCGGCGAAGTCCTTCAGCTGCACGTAGTACTTGCCGGCCTCGCTGTAGACGCGTGCGGTCAGCACGACGCCAGCGCCCGGATCGGTCTCGGAGACCTTCCAGTCGCTGGCGGTGCTCGCGACGCCGACCGGCACGAAGTAGAGCGTCGTGCCGCCCGTGGTCACGTCACCGGTCGAGAACTTCGCGAGCGCCTCGTTCCAGCGCGAGAAGTACTTGTCGGCCTTCTGCAGCGCGCCGGCCTTCCCCATGGGGCGGATGCCGTTCACGTGCAGCGTGTACTTCTCGTGCTGGCGACCGTGGCAGGTATAGCAGACCGACGCGCCCACGTAGAACGCGTTCGGGCCGGGCTTCGACGACACCTGCATGTTGACCTGGCGACCGACGAGCGTCATCGCGGAGAGCGGCTCGCGGCAGTGCGTGCCGCCTGGCAGGTGGTCCGCATCGGACGGGACCGCCACCACGAAGTACTCGGCGCCGGTCGGCAACGTGACGAGGCGGTAGACGCCTTCCTCGTTGGTGGTCGCGCTGGCGTAGGTCGTGCCGTTCGTCTCGATGAGGTCCTCGAGCGGCTCGTCGTTCGTCGCGCCGCGGACGGTGTTCATGTCCGTGTTCGGGGCGAGGCTGATCGGCGTGAGGGCCAGCGCGGCCACGTCCGCCTGCGGCACGAAGTAGACCTTCGCGCCGGCGACCGGAGCGTTGGAGACGTCGGTGACGTAGCCGACGACGCCCGCCGCCTCGAGCGCGAGGTAGCCCGAGCCCGGAGGGCCGGGTGGGCCGATGGGGCCCGTGTCGCCCGTGGGACCTGTCGGGCCCGTCGGGCCGACGGCGCCTTCCGAACCGGAACATGCTGCGAGGAACGTGGCCGTCGCGATGACGGCGATGACTTTCTTCATGTTGTTCGAACGCCTCCGTCGAGTGGGAGCTGCGCGCCGATACCGGCGCTGCCGCGTGCGACGGGGCGCTGAATGCAACCCGGTGGCCACGCGCAAGCGCTCGAACTCACTGGCACTCGAAGGACCGGTGGCACCAGCCGGTAACAAGCCCGCCCCCGCGCAACGGGCGAGCGTTACCGCGCGGTAACGTCCCGCGCGAAGGTCGCCCCGCTCACGCGGCCGGCAGCCAGACCGCGGCCAGGGTCCCGCCCTCGGGCGGAAACTCGAACGTCAGCTCGCCGCCCTGCGCGTCCACGATGGTCCGGGTGACGGAGAGGCCGAGCCCGGTCCCGTCTCCCTCGGGTTTCGTCGAGAAGAACGGGTCGAGCATCCGGTCGCGCACCTCGAGGGGAATGCCGGGTCCCTGGTCCTCCACCACGATGCCGAGGAACCGCCCCCGACACCGGACAGCCACGCGGATCCGCCCGCCGTCCGGCGTGACGTAGGCCGCATTGAGCAGCAGGTTCACCACGGCCTGGCCCGCCTTGCGCCGGTCGGCCCGGACCTCGCCCTCGGCGCCCGGCTCGGCGAACACCGCGCACTCGATCCGCCTGGGCTCCAGCACAGGACGCAGCAGGCGGACCGCGTCGCGCGCCAGCGCAGACGCCGCGACGGGCTCGAGCACGGCCGGGTGCGGTCGGCCGAAGTCGAGCAGCTGGCGCACCACGTCCTCGATCCGGTCGAGCCCCTCCTCCATGAGCGCCATGTACTCCTGCCGCTTCGCTGGCGCGATGTCGCCGCGCTCCAGCCTGCGCAGGCAGTTCTTCACGCCTGCGAGCGGGTTGTTCACCTCGTGGGCCACACCCGCGACGAGCGAGCCGAGCGCGGCCAGCCGCTCGGTCTCGACCGCCTTCTGGCGCGCCCTCGCCTGCTCGGCGTACGCCGACTCGAGGCGCCGCATCATGCGGTTGAAGCGATCCGCCAGCACCGCGATCTCATCGGAGCCTCCCTTGCGCAACGCGGGCGCGGGGCCAGCGCCCCCTGCCGCAGGGTCGAAGCGATCGGCCGCGTCGAGCATCTCGTTCACCGGCCGCGCGATGGACCGCCCCGCGAGCCAGGCGGCCACGAGACCGGCCAGGATGACCGCCAGTGCCAGGGTGCCGAGCCGCCATGCCAGCTCGCGCCGCGTGGCGGTGACGATGGCGAGGTCGAGCCCGAGCCGGATCTCGCCGAGCTGTCCGCCCAGGATGGGCTCGACGAGGTCGAGGATGCGGATCTCGCCCGAGCGGACCACCACCGCCTCCCGGTCGCCGGCCGCGCGAATCGCCAGGAGATCGGGCGGCGGCTGGCCGTCGAAGCTGCTCACCACGGCGCGCCCGTCGCGCACGACGAGGCAGTAGGCCACCGAGTGAGACGACGGTCGGACCGCGCCCTGCACCAGCTCCTGCAGCGTGACGAGGTCGTTCACGAGGAGCGGATCGGCCGCCTGCCGTGCGACGAGCCTCGCCAGATCCCGGCCGAGCGCCTCCTGCTGATCCAGCAGCGCGTGCGACGCCACCCGGTTGCCGATCGCGAGGTGGACGGCATGCATCGCGACCACGCCGAACGCGGCCAGCGCGGCGAGCTTCATCCACAGGAGGAACCGCGGTCGCGCCGGCGCCGGCCCGTTCACCGCAGCGCCCCCTGCACGCGCAGCGCCGAGTCGTAGAGACCGGGGGGCGGAATGGCGAACCGCTCTATGCGCAGCTCGCGGAGTGCGTCCTGCGCCGCCGGATCCCGCTCGATCCCGATGAGGACCTCGCGCAGGCGCGCCCGCGTCCCGGCGTCCAGCCGGGTGGACGCCACGACCGGCATCATCCCGAAGGCAGGCGAGCGCTCGATGACGCGCAAGCGCGTCGCGAGCGAGGGATCGCGCGCGGTCATGTGCTCCAGCACGAGGCTGTGGACCGCAGCGCCGTCGACGATGCCTGCCGCCACGCCGGCGATCGAGCGGTCGTGGCTCTGCGTGTAGGTGGTCCCGCCGAAGAAGCGCTTGGGATCGCGCCCCATCTCCTCGATCCGCCGCACCACCCAGGTCCGGCCCGTCAGCGAGAGCTCGTCGGTGAACGCGAAGCGCTTTCCGGCCAGCTCGGAGAGGCTCTTCACCCCGCTCGCAGCCGGCACGATCAAGAGCGACCGGTAGGTGGACTCGCCGCCGACGACCGGCACGGCCAGCACCTCGACCGTGCCCGGGATGCGCCGCTGCAGGTCGAGGTAGCCACCCGTGCAGAGGATCGCCGCGTCGAGCTGGCCGACGGCCAGCAGATCGTTCACCTCGCGGTACGTGCGGCGCTGGACGAACTCCACCGGCACGCCCAGCCGCTCCCCGACACGCGACAGGAGCCGCGTGTAGGTGCCGTACGTGTCTCGCGGCGACTCGACGGCAGCGACGGAGATGCGAAGAGGTCTCGCAGGGACGGTGGCGCTGCCCTCCACGGCGGTGGCCGGAACGGGGGCCAGGCTCACCTCCACCTCGCGATGGTGCGCGGAGTCGCAGCCCACGGCAACGACGATGGCGAGGAGCGCGAACGTGCGGAGCATTTCGACGATTTTACCACCACTGGCCTGCGACCTTCGCGGGGCCGGGGAGGCGCCTCCACCCGAAGAAGCCGCACCAGCGAGGCGCTCGCTTACCGAGAGACCCCGTCGATCAGTGAAGAGCCACTCTGGGTCTGGAGCCGCTAACGTGGGTGCTACGCGACGTCATCAGTCGCTCGTGCTGGTCGCATCGTCGAACAGAACGAGGCGTACACGCCGATGACCTGCCCGTAGAAACGGGTCCCCGCGCTGACGCGGCACCTCGCGGGCCCTCTCGCCACGCGGCGGGAGGGCCCGCTCCCGCTTTCACCCCGGCGCTCGTCGACGAGCCGGATGTTGCGCACCTTGGCCCCGACCTTCACGACCGACGACGACCCGCGGATCTTGAGGTCCTTGATGACCGTGACCGAGTCCCCGTCGGCGAGCGGCGCACCGAACGCGTCGCGGACCACGCGCGTCTGATCCTCCGGCGCGGCGACCGGCGCCGCGGCGGCGGCCGACCACTCGTGGGCGCACTCGGGGCAGACGAGGAGGTTCCCGTCCTCGTAGGTGAGGCCGGACTGGCACTTCGGGCAGCTGGGCAGGTCGCTCATGGCGCGCGCTTCTACCCCACGCGGCGCGGGGCGTTCAACCGGCGTCTCCACGTGTTCAGAAGCAGTCACGACAGCCTGACCCAGAGTAATTCGCGGTTCGTCGTGACGCACGGACGCGCGTCAGCTCCTGTAAGTGCTCGAGCTCAGACCCGATCGCGCACGTCGCCATGACGCGGCCGCAGCACCATGGAGCCGCGAAGAATCAAACTACTCTGGGTCTGGCGCCGTACGCGGGCCGCCGGACGCGACGAACTCGACCATCTCGCGCCAGCGGGCGAGGCCGGGGCTCACGTCGAGATCGTTGTGGCGGGCCCGCTCCTCCCACCAGAGCCGCTTCGCGCCCGGATAGGCCTCGAACAGCGAGCGACCGAGATCCGCGAAC
>DASWEI010000024.1:0-23897 GCA_036394835.1 Anaeromyxobacter sp.
CCGACCCCCTGCGACGCGGCGATGAGCTCCGCGGCGACGACGCACATCCAGGCGACGCCGAGCCCGACGCGCAGCGAGCTCATGATCACCGGGGTCGCGCCCGGCAGGACGACGTGGCGGACGAAGCGGGCGCGCGGGATCTCGAGGACGCGGGCCAGCTCGACGAAGCGGTGCTCGGTCTGCCGGATGCCCGCGACGACGCTGACGAGGATCGGGAAGAACGCCCCGAGGAAGATGATGTAGAGCTTCGAGAGCTCGCCGATGCCGAACCAGACGATCGCGAGAGGGATCCAGGCGATGGGCGGGATCGGCCGGAGCACCTGCAGCACGAGGTCGGTCGATCGCTCGAGGCGGGGCGAGAGGCCGATGGCGACGCCGAGCCCGATCGCGAGCGCAGCCGCGGCGGTGGACCCCGCGAGCACGCGCGCGAGACTCACGGCGACGTGACTCGCGAGCTCTCCGGAGCTCAGGAGCGCGACGAACGCCTGCGCGACGCGTACCGGCGAGGGCATCGCCACCGACGGCACGAGGCCGGCCGAAGAGGCGATCTGCCAGATGGCGATGGCCGCGAGCGGCAGCCACAGGTACTCGAGCGTGGCGCGCACGAGCGCGACCGCTGCGAGGAGCAGCGGCGGCACGCGGGCGAGCGCGGTCCCGCCGCTAACGAACGTCGGCTGCGAGCGCGTAGCGCCCGTCGATGAAGGCATCGATGTCCACCGCCGTCTTGGTGATGCCGACACTGCGCATGAACGCCTCCGACCTCTTCAGCTCCTCCACGTCGTCCGGGTGCAGCGCAGGGTCGAAGTCGCTCTTCGCCAGCACCGTGCGCAGCCGCTCCGGAGGGAGCTTCACGTCTCGCGAGATGAGCTCCGCGGCCTCCTCCGGGTGGTCACGGACGAGCTCCTCCCCGCGCTTGTAGAGTCGGAGGAAGGTCTGGACCAGCTCGGGGTTCCGGCTCGCGAAGGCGTTGCGGGCCGTGATGACGAGGGCGCCCTTCTTGATGCCGGTGCCGTCCTGCAGGACGCGGATCTTCCCCTCGCTCTCGAGCTTCGTCAGTAGCGGCTCCCAGATCCCTCCCGCGTCGATGTCGCCCTTCTCCAGCGCGACCGCGACGTCGGCGTGCGTCAGATTGATGAGCTGGACGTCGTCGAGGCCGAGGTGTGCCGCCTGGAGGACGAGCACGACGAGGTGATGCGCAAACGATCCCTTCACCACCCCGATCTTCTTGCCCTTCAGATCCGCAGGCGTTGCGATGGCCGAGCCGGTCGGCACGACCACGGCGAGCGAGCGCGGCCCGGTGGACGAGATGCCGATGATGCGCGTGTCCTGCCCCGACGCCCGGCCGATGATCGCGGGAGAGTCGCCCATGAACCCGATGTCCTGCTCGCCGGCGGCGAAGGATTCGTTCATGGGAGGACCGGCCTGGAAGGAGGTCCACTGCACCGAGACCCCCTTCTTCCTGAGCTCGTCCTCGAGCCAGCCTTTCTGCTTCATCACGAAGACGGGGCCGAAGAGCGGCAGCGGCTGCAGCGCCACGCGCACGACCTTTGCGCCCTCGTTCCGGTGGCAGCCCGCGGCCCCGAACAGCGCGAGCGCGATTGCAATGAACCTCTTCATGACCGCTCCTTTCCGAAGGGCCCGCTCAGGCCCGTATCCGGTCGAGGTGGAGGAAGTGTGGGTGCGCCGCCTCTTCCTTCGTCTTCCGCACCGCGAAGGACTGCTCGACGGCCTCCTCGGGCTCGATCACCCAGATCGCCGCGAGATCCACGTCACCCAGCTGCTCGCGAATGCGAACGTACTCGCGCTGGAACTCCGGCCCGGCCACGTGCGCGCGGACCGGGCGCCCCTTGACGTGCCAGCTCTCGTCGCCGCGCCGGACGAGCACCGACACGCGCCCTCCCGACCAGAGGCTGCGCAGGAGGTTCTTGTTCGTCCGGGACGACTCGAGGAGCTCGAGGTGCACGAGCCGACCTTCTGCGTCCAGCGTGAGCGACTGCTTCACGACGGCGTGCGGCGACCCGTCCGCGTCGACGGTCGCGAGCACCTTGATGCTCGCCTCGTCGCGGAGCAGCGCGATCAGCGCCTCGTCGAGCTCGATTCCCATGGCGTCCTCTCCTCGATCGCTCACAGCAGCCGGGACAGATCGGTGTCGGGGTGGTTTCCGCAGCGGCGGTAGTCGTCGAAGTCTGCCGAGAGCGTGTACTTCACGCGGAGATCGTGCAGCCCCTTCGCGAGGCGCACGTAGTACTCGAGGCTCGCGTTGCGCTGTTCGTGGAACGGGGACCCGGGGCGCGGGACCCACACGATGTAGACGGTCGTGACGCCCTGCCTCGCGAGGTCCTCGGCCTCCGCGAGCGTCGCCGCGAGCGCGTCCTCCTCGGACGAGAACCCGTTCGGCTTCGCGAGCTCGACGCCCCCGACGAGCCCGGTGCCGACGTTCCCGCGCCCGAAGATCCCGACGGCGGCGACGAGGCGTCGCTTCCACTCGCGGTAGCCGACCTTCTCGGCCTTCCCCGGACAGACCCACCCGAACACGCGCTCGTCGAGGACCTCGAGGTCGCTCGTGTAGCTCGTGAGGCCGGTCTCGGCGTGAAGGCGCGCGAGCTGCCGCTCGCTGAACGCGGTGCCGATGAGCTGGCTCGGGAAGCGGCGGGTCCTGAAGTTCTCGCCGACCGCCTGCAGGATCTCGACATAGTGATCGACCTCGCGGTCGAAGAGCTCCGCGCCGCGGAAGTCGGTCCCCGCGGTGAGGCAGATGCCGGTGTAGCGACCCGGCTCCTCGAGCGCCGCGCGGATCGTCTCGGCGACGTCCCGCGGCTCGAGCCGGGTCGGGATCCCGAGCTCCGCCCTCTGCTGCTTGCCGTGGGTGTTGATGTCGCAGAACTTGCAGCCGTTCCCGTTCCCCCAGAAATGGCACGCGCTCGACTGGAAGATGTTGAGGCGCTGCGGCCGGGCGGTCACGACGTACTTCATCGGGATGCCGGAGGACGTGGTCCGGTCGTAGTAGGCGGGCTTCGGCCAGAGCGTCACCGGCTCGATCGGCTCACCGCCCTCCACGAGCCAGAAGCGGCCGTCGATCGCGTCCACGACGTACGGGCCCTGCTGCAGCGGCGTCGGGTCGGTGAGGATCGTCGTCCCGTCCCGCAGCAGCAGCGACTCGGGGAGGGGCGTCAGGCTCGCGTCGCGGGAGCCGAAGATGTACGAGCCGCGAAGCTGGTCGCGCTGCGGGTCGACGGCCGCGATCGCGCGGTCGGTGTAGTGAACGCCGCGGCGCTGCACGTCGATCTTCAACGCGACGAGGCGCGGGAACCCGGGGTTCCGCTCGAGCACCTCGTCCAGCCTGGGCTCCTGCTCTCTTCTGATCGCGACGATGGCCATGGCGCCTCCCACGTGGTCCGCGACGCTACGCCGCGGCCCGGGGCGCGTCTGTCAACGAATTGCCTCGCGATGTCCGTCGTCGGCGAGCTCGCGCAGACCGCTCTCGTCGCAGAGCACGATCCGATGGCGCCGGACCTCGACGAGACCCTGCGCCCGAAGGCGCTCGAGCGTCGTCGAGACCCACTGGCGGGTCGATCCCACCATCTTCGCCAGCTCCTCGTGCGTGAGAGGGCGCCCCAGCAGCAGCCCTCCGGCCGTCGGGGTCCCGTCGAAGCTTCCGATCGTGAGGAGGAGCTGGGCGAGGCGGCTGGTGACGGAGCGCGTCCCGAGCATGCGGATCACCGCCGAGTAGCAGCGGCTCTTGTGCACGAGCGCCTCGACGAGGTTCGAGGCGAACGCCGGGATCTCGCGCACGAGCCTCCGGACCTGCTCGCCGCCGAGCCCCAGCACCTCCGTCGGGCGAACCGCCGTCCCCGACCAGACGTGGAACCCCTCCCCGTACAGCTCCGGCCCCCCGACGAAGTTGCCGGGCGACCAGTAAGCGAGCGTGATCTCCCGGCCGGACGGCGCCGTGTAGAAGACGCGGATGGCGCCGGACAGGATCACGTAGATCCCCTCGTGGCGGTCCCCCTGCCGAAAGACCGTCTCGCCCTTGGGAGCCGCCCGCGCCACCCCGAGCGCCTCGACGCGCCGGCGCTCGTGCTCGCTCAGGCCGGCGAACAGGTCCGGGCCGCCGGCCGCGCGGTCCTCCTCGTCGCAGAGCCGCAGAGTCGATCTCGCCCCGCAGGAGGCCGAAGGCAGCGGCGCCACTCCGACATCCAGGGCCAGCAGTGGCGTCATGATTCTCCTCCTCGCAGGCGATCTCCTCTTCGTATCCGTTATAACGGACGCCATGTCAAGACGTCCGCTGTCGCGTCGGGCGCGACTCCACCGGAGTCTCCGCCGCGAGGAGCCCATTCCCATGCCGAACCGCATCCACCGCGCGTGGTACGTCGTCGCAACCACGTTCCTCGTCCTGCTCGTGTCGGCCGCGATCCGCGCGACGCCAGGCGTCCTGATCGTGCCCCTCGAGCACGAGCTCGGCTGGTCGCGGGTGACCCTGTCGCTCGCGGTGTCCGTGAACCTCCTCCTCTACGGGCTCGTCGGCCCCTTCGGGGCGGCCGTCGCCGAGAAGGTCGGCCTCCGCCGCACGATGGCGCTCGCGATGGGGACGCTCGCGGCCGCGCTCCTCCTCACCACGCGGATCCGCGCGCCCTGGCAGCTCGTCGTGCTCTGGGGAGTGGTCGTCGGCGCCGGCACCGGATCCGCCGCGATGGTGCTCGGGAGCGTGGTGGTGTCGCGCTGGTTCGCGCGGCGGCGCGGGCTCGTCCTCGGCGCGCTCACCGCGAGCACCGCGACGGGCCAGCTCCTCTTCCTGCCGCTGCTCGCGCACGTCGCGTCATCCGGCGCCGGCTGGCGCGGCGCGCTCGCGGTGGTCGCGTCGGCCGCGCTCCTCATGGTCCCCCTCGCGCTCGTGCTCGTGCGGGAGACGCCTGCGTCCGTCGGGCTCCGGCCCTTCGGAGCGACCGACCGCGACGCCGCCCCGCCCGCGCGCGGCGGCAGCGCCGCGGCGCTCGCGCTCCGCACGCTCCGGCGCGCAGCCGGATCGCCGCACTTCTGGCCGCTGGCGGGCACCTTCTTCGTCTGCGGCGCCACCGCGAACGGGCTCGTCGGAACGCACCTCATCCCGGCGTGCATGGACGCCGGGATCGGCGAGGTCCGCGCGGCGGGCATGCTCGCCACGATGGGGGCGTTCGACCTGCTCGGGACGACGATCTCCGGATGGCTCACGGATCGCTACGATCCCCGCCGGCTCCTGTTCGCGTACTACGGCATCCGCGGGACGTCGCTCCTGTTCCTGCCGCACGCGCTCGGGGTCGCCGGCCCCGGGCTCCACGTCTTCACGCTCCTGTACGGGCTCGACTGGGTCGCGACGGTTCCGCCGACCGCGCGACTCGCCGCCGACGCCTTCGGGGATGAAGATGGGCCCATCGTGTTCGGCTGGTTGTTCGCGGCCCACCAGGTCGGCGCGGCCCTCGCGGCGCTCGGCGCCGGCGTGGCCCGGACCCGCCTGGGCAACTACCACGCGACGTTCCTGATGGCCGGTGCCATGTGCGCCGCAGCCGCTGCGACGGCGCTACTCATCCGGCGCGAACGCCACGTCCCGCAACCGTTCCGATAGATTATCGGCAAAGCCCGACCGGTGTTCGCACGCTGGCGCACGGTCTCGGCTGCTGACCGTGAAGCAGGTCGATGCCCAGCTCGGAGTTTCCCGTAAAAGGAGTCGACGCCGATGCGCCTCAGGGAAAAGGAGATCACAGATCGCGCGGAGCTGCGCCGCATCGTCCGTGATGCACGGATGTGCCGTCAGCCGCCCCGTCGCTGGCGCTTCTCGAGCTCACGCAGGGTCGAGCCGATGGTCGAGAGGAAGTTGCCGAGGAAGCCCTCGAACCTGCCGATCTCGTCCGAGGCCGTGGGGTGGATCGTACCGCCGATGTCGTAGTCGCCGCCGGCGAGGCGAACGGAGACGTTCTCCATCGCGGTGGTCATCCTGCCGAGCCGCCGGAACACCAGCACCTCGAACAGGACGAAGAGCAGCCCGAGGACCGTGACGACCACCGCCCCGATGAGCAGAACGACGCGCAGCTGCTCCGACGCGTTGCGGTCGCGCAGCGCCGTCACGTCGTGGAGCACGAAGAGCCCGCCGACCCGCTGCCCGGCGGCGTCGAGCACCGGGACGACGCCCCGCACGAACAGCCGCGAGCCGCGCTCGACGGGCACGAGATACCGCCCGCCGTCCGGCACGTCGCGGACGTCGGCGCTCACACCGACGATCGGCGCCTCCGAGCTGGTGGCGTCGACAGCCACGACCTCGGGGTCGTCCCCCCAGTTGTTGCGCCGCTCTCCGCGCGTCGCGGCCCACGCCTTCTCGTCGAGGTACTTCTTCTCCACGACGAGCGCGAACTCGTCGCCGGTCTCGGCCTTCATCCGCGCGAGGAAGTCGTCGATCTCCTGGCCGAGCTCCATGTAGCCGAGGAGCTTGCCCTGGGCGACGAACGGGCGAACGACACGGAGCGCGAACGCGGTCTGCCCGAGCTCCTTCCCGGCCGCGGTGTCTCCGGTCCGGATCGCGCCGAGCAGCGTCCGCCGGTTGATGACGTCATCGTGCAGCTCGGGCCGGTGGACCCGGAGGAAGCAGGTCCGCGCGGGCGCCGGATCGATGAAGTACCAGTGCGTGACGTTGTGGCGCGTCCTCAGGTCCTTGAAGATGGGCGCCGCGGTCTCGAGGAGGTGGTCGCGATCGCGGAGCGCGAAGAACGTGGCGAACGCCGGCTCGCCGATGAGGGTGTCGAGGGCGGTGGAGAGCTTGTCGACCTCGCGCTGCTCGATGCCGATGAAGGACTGGGCGGCGGCCTTTACCGCCAGGTCCGCCGCGTACCGCATGTCCTGCTCGTAGTTGTACCGGGCCAGCACGGCGTTCGCGACGGCGATCACCACGAGGCAGCCGACCACCGCGCCGGCGATCTTCACCTTGATCGAGACGTTCGAGACGTTCTTCATCCCACTTCCTCGCGCTACGACGCTAGGGCAGCACGCCGAGAACGGCGGTCGCCGCCGCCTTCAGCTTGGAGAGCTTCTCCGGATCGTCCGCCGTGTCGGCATCGATGAATCCGAGCCCGAACCCCGCTCGGATGGCGATCTCACCGCGTGTCTTGAACGGGTCGAGCTTCTTCTGCTCGATGAAGGCGTTGATCCGCTGCACCGTCGCGTAGAGCTCGCCGGGCGGGGCGCGGGTCGCCTCCGGGGCGCCCGCTCCGGGCCGGGCGGCGGAGCGCTCGGCGACGAGCTCCTCGAGCTTCGCGGCCGCGACCGACGCCGAGATGGCAAGCGGCTGCAGGTTCACCGACGGCGAGCAGAGAAAGAGCAGGTTCGCGCCCGCTACGGGACGAACCACGATCCGGGCGTTCGCGTAGCGCAGGTCGAGCATGCGGACCGTTCCGGAGACGGTCCCGAGCCCGGCGGTGCTCTTGGCCACGGTCTTGGCCGCGTCCGCGAGCGCGGACCCGTCGAAGACCGGCGGGAACGCCTGCGCGAGGAGCTTCCCGTCCGCACTACAGACGAGCGTGCCGACCACGCCCGGGACGGTGTTCAGCTGGCTCAGCAGGGTCTGCATGGAGTCTCCTTGGCTCGCGCTCACCGGCTGGGCAACAGCGCCCTGCGGACCTCGGCCTCGACCGCACCGACCTGCGACTCGGCTTCGACGAGCACCGCGAGGAGATTGTTCTTCGACAGGAAGAGGAGGAGATGCCGCGTCGAGCCCTGCACCACGGCCGTGTGGAGCTCGCCCGCCTGCAGCCCCTCTCCGAGCTGTCGCCCCATCATCGCGGCGTAGAGCGCCTGGCCGGCGAGGACCTCCGCCTCGTAGCTGTCGTCCCCGACGCGCGCCCCGTCCTTGCCCTGCAGCACGGCGTAGGCGACGCCCGGGATGGCCCGCAGCCTGTTCATGAGCGCCTCTGCGGACGTCGGCTTCCGGGCGCTCGCTGGCGAGGGCAGCGGGTCGGTGCGGGGCACCGCGCGGCGCTCGTCCATGAGCCGGTGCGCGTCCAGGATCAGGAACTGGCAGCTCTTCTGAATGGTGGAGCGCGTCGTCGCGACGTTCTCCTGCATGCTGAAGCGGCCGCCCGGCCAGGAGACGATCTCACAGAATGCCGCCTCGCCGATGAGGGCCCCTTGCTCCGCGTGAATGATGTCGCCGTTCCGCAGGAAGATGAGACCCCGGCGTCCTTCGTGGTGGACCTCGATGCACCCGGAGAACCGGTTCTGCACGTTCAGTTGGATGATGTCCGAGAGACCGAGGCCGGTGATCTCGCCCTCGAACCCGTCCGTCTTCAGCGCGTCGTTGTTCGGGGCCATCGCCTCACCTCGCCTTCGCGGAGCATCTCCACGGGCGCTCCGTACGGAGCTCCTCGGCGGGCGCCCCACATGCGTAGCGAGCGTATCCTATTTGCTCGTCGGACGATCACGCCGGATCCCGCACCGGCGCTCACGATCGCGCGATCTGGTGCGGCGATGTCGCTGGCTGTCGTCGGAAGTGGGCGCACGCACACCTGCGCCCGTACTCGGCGGCGCACGCGGCTACTTCCCACGGGCGCGCGTCGGCGCGCGCGCATCCAATCCCTCGGCGAGGAAGGAGAGCAGGTCTGCGAGCTCGCTCGGCTCGAACCGTGGCCACGTGATTCCCTGCGCCGGCATCCGCTCCCACATCCGCGGCGCGTGGTTCCACATCCGCTGGAGGATCGCTTCCCGCGCCTCCCCCACCATTCGCCCACTGAGCCGCGGGCCGACGCCGCCCTCCCCGCCGGCGCCGTGGCAGCGGATGCAGCCGCCCCGAGTGTACATCGCCGCGCCGCGCGCGGGGTCGGACGGCGGACCGGCATAGCGGGCGAGGAAGAGATATGCGAACACGTCCCCGAGCTCGTCATCCACGAATACGGGCGGCCTCATCCCCATCGCCTGCATCGCCGAGCTCATCGCGGGCCAGTGGTTCCACATCGTCCCAGCAAGCTGAGTAACGCTGCCGCGGAGCTCAGTGAGCCCGAGATCGGGGCCGACGCCGCCGCCCTGCCCGAACACAGCGTGACAGCGCATGCAGCCCTTCGCGGAGAAGAGCCGGCGGCCCTTCTCCGGATCCCCGGCTGACCGGAACTCCCGAGGCGCCGCGCGCTGGCCCTGGCTCCGCAGGAAGGCGACGAGATCGAGGAACTCGTTGCCGCGGAACCGGGGCGGATCGAGCTTCATCCGCCGCATGGCGCCGGTCATCGCCGGGCCGTGGTTCCAAAGTGCCTGGGCGATCCGCAGCGGCGGCGTGCCCCTCGGGATGGCGTCGAGACGCGGCCCGATCATCCCGCCCTCGCGCCCCACCGCGTGGCAGCGGATGCAGTGCTTCTCCGCGAATAGCGCCTTGCCGTTCCGCGGATCGCCCGGCTCGTCGAAGTAATTGAGGAAATAGAGGAAGGCGATGAGATCCGCGAGCTCGTTCCCGTCGAACGTCGGTGGGGCCACGCGAAACTCCCGCATCTTCTCGTGCATCACGACCGAGTGGTTCCACAGACCGGCGGCGATCTCGGGAAACGATCCCTTCACGGCGGTCCGGCCGAGGTCCGGGCCGATGCGCCCGCCGGTGCCGCGCACCGCGTGGCAGCCGACGCAGCGCTTCGAGACGAAGAGTGCCTGGCCACGGATCGGATCGCCGTGCCAGGGCGCGCCCTCCGGCGCAGCGGCGGCCGCGAGGGCGAAGCCGGCCGCGAGCGCGAAGCCGAGCGCGAGCGCGAGCGCCGCCGTGGCGCGTCTCCTCGTCAAGGCACCTCCCCTCCGCCCGGCAGATAGCTCTCCACGCGCCGCGCGACGTCGGCGACCGACCGCGCACGACCCTCGCGCACCTCCCAGATCGAGACGATGGGGAAGAGCTTGGTGAAGGCGGCATACAGCAGGATGAAGACGGCGACGAATGCGGTGAACAGCGACCACTCCACCCACGACGGCGCGTAGGGCGCGGCCTCCATGGGGAGCCGCGGCACGGAAAGGCTCGGCACCACGATGAGGAAGCGCTCGAGCCACATGCCGATCTCCACCGAGACCGCCGCTACGACCGTACCCCAGACCGTCGCCCGGGTCCGCCGTCGCGCGAGGAGCGCGACCGGAACCACGAAGCAAGCGACGAGCATGGTCCAGAACGAGCCGGCGAAGCGCCCCTGCGTCTTCGAGACGAAGACGGCCATGTGCGACGGCTCGGCGCCGTAGTACGTCGTGAGGAACTCCGCGAACGTGAAGTAGAACCAGAGGAGCGCCATCACGAGGAGCAGGAGCCCGAGATTGTCGAAGTGGACCGGCTTCAGATACGCCTCGAGCCCGTAGGCGCGCCGCACCACCGCCATCGCGAGGATGATCGCGGCGATCCCGGAGAAGATCGCGCCGACCACGAAGTACGGCCCGAAGATCGTCGAGTGCCACATCGGCTGCACGGTCATCGCGAAGACCCACGACACGACCGTGTGGACGCTCACCGCGATCGGGATGACGAGGACGGCCATCACCGAGATCGCCCGGTGCAGTGTTCGCAGCTGGCGCGGCGTGCCGGTCCAGCCGAGGGCGAGGGGCCGGTACAGCCAGCCGCGATGTGGGAGGCGATCGCGCAGGAGCGCGATGTCCGGGATGAGCGGCAGATAGAGGTAGATCGTGCTCGCGGTGAGGTAGGTCGTCACGGACGCAACGTCCCAGAGCAGCGGCGAGCGGAAGTTCGCGTGGCGCAGGATGAACAACGCGCGGTCGGGTCGGCCGAGGTCGAGGAGGATGCAGCCCATCCCGAAGAAGAGGACGAGAACGGTAATCACCTCGGCAGCGCGTGTAATGGGTCGCCGCCACTCGGCATTCGAAAGACGGAGGATGGCCGAGATGAGCGTCCCCGCGTGGCTAATCCCGATGAAGAAGACGAAGTGGGTGATGTAGAGGCCCCAGTAGACGGGCACGTTGAGTCCCGTCGCGGAGAGGCCTCGCCGAAGCTGGACGAGCCAGGCGGCGAACCCGACTGCGGCGAGGGCGCCCGCGCACGCCGCGAGGAGCCAGAAGCCGCGGCCGGCGCGCGTCACCGGCGCAATGAGCCGCTCGTCTTCATTGCGCTCGAGGTCAAGCACCCCATTCTCCCTTCGAGAGGTAGATCACCTTCGGCTGAGTGCCGAGATCCTCGAGGAGCCGGAACGCGCGCGGGCTGCGCGCGAGGCGCGCCACGGTGCTCCGCGGATCGTCGAGATCGCCGAAGGCCATCGCATCGGCGGGGCAGGTCTGGACGCACGCCGGGATGTAGTCCTCCTCACGCATGGGCCGCCCCTGCGCGCGCGCCTCGTCGCGCGCGAGCTGGAGCCGGTGGTGGCAAAAGGTGCACTTCTCGACGACGCCGCGGGGTCGGACGGACACGTCGGGCGAGAGCGACTGCTCCATGGGTGCGGGCCACTCCGGCCGCTGCCAGTTGAACTCGCGTACCGTGTACGGGCAGGCGGTGGTGCAGTACCGGCAACCGATGCAGCGCGGGTAGATCTGGGCGACGAACCCCTCACCGTCCTTCTGCGTCGCTCGCACGGGGCAGACGGGCGTGCACGGCGGGAGATCGCAGTGCTGGCAGGGCAGCGGGACGAGCCGGAGCGTTGGGCGTGTGCCGTGCGCCTCCCGCGCCTCGAGCGGTACAAGACGCAGCCAGGAGATGGCCCGGCCGCGCGCGGCGTCGGCGGGCCCGGCAGGCGGAACGTTGTTCTCGACCTGACACGCGACGACGCACGCCTGGCAGGCCGTGCAGCGATCCAGGTCGATGACCATGCCCCAGCGCGCCATCAGGTCATCCCCTTCGGCGTCGCGGCGCGCGCGACGCGCACCCGCGTCGCGCCGACGTCCGGCAGTCCGCACAACGGATCGCGAGCGGGCTCGAGGAGGCGGAGCGGGTTCGCGCCAATGCCGTGCGCCCAGCGGCCTCCACCGCGCTTGCCGAGGCCGACGGGCAGGGCGACGGCATCCGGGACGACGCGCGGGGTCACGCGCGCCCTTGCGACGAGAGATGACCGGCTCGACTCGATGCGGACCCATTCGCGGTCGACCAGGCCCAAGCGCGCGGCCGTCTCGGGGTGGATCTCCGCCCAGGTCTCCCAGTGCGCGTCGTGACCCGGATCCAGGATCGCCTGCAGGAAAGGCAGCTCGGCGCCCGTCCCGCCCGCGATCGGCAAGGGCTCGAACAGCAGGAGCGCGAGCTTCCCGTCGGGATCCGCCGCCCGGGGCGCCGCCTCGAGGAGGTCCCCGCGCAACTCGACTCGGCCCGACGCGGTGCGGAGCACCCGGCGCCAGTCGCCGTGGTCGTAGAAGGGGTCCCACCAGCCTCCCGATTCGTGCGCGCGCGTCCAGAGCTCCGCCGCCGTTCGATATCCCGGCGACCACCACCCCGCGCGCTCCATCATGCGCACGAACGCCTCGTCGAAGCCGGTGCCCATCACCGCACCGCGGCGCGCGGCGTGGAGGCCCTCCACCTGCCAGTGCAGCAGGGAATCGAGGTCTCGCCACGGGAGCGCGGCGGCGAGATCGGGCGCGATCCGGTGCGCGAGGTCGAGGAAGACCGCCGCGGCGGGCCGGGCATCCCGCACCGGCCGCGAGAGCGCGGGGCGGGCGAGGCTGACGAGCGGGTATGGGACGCCCGGCGGCGTCGTGTGCAGGTCCGCGCGCTCGAGGAAGTGACAGGCCGGCAGGATCCAGTCGGCGAGCAGCGCCGAGTCGTCGGGGATCGCGGCGAACGATACGACGAGCGGGACCTCCGCGATCGCAGCGCCGAACGCGTCCGGGGCGGCAGATGCGAAGGCCGGATCGGCGTCGAGCAGGAGCAGCGCCTCCGTCTTGTAGGGTTTTGCCGCGCGAATCGCGTCCGCGAGCTGCTCCGGATCCGAGGCGAGGAGCGGATACCCTGCGCCGGCGCCATCGAGCCTGGGCTGCACGCGTCCCGCGGCCGAGACGCCGCCGGGCAGCGCCGGCCACGCGGGCAAGGGTGGCTCCTCCGCCACGAGCGCGCCGCCCGTCGCGTCCACCGCCCCGACGAGGGCATTGAGGACGCCTGTGGCGAGGTGGTCGAAGAGTCGGCCCGGCAGGAGCGGACCCTTCCTCGGCCCGACGGCGAGGCTCGCCCCGGCCGAGGCGAACTCCCTCGCAACGCGCAGGATCACGTCGCCGGGCACACCGGTCGCCGCCTCGACCTGCTCGAGGCGGTAGCTGCGGTCGAGGACCGCGCGCAGGGCGGGACGCGTTCGCGCGGCGGGATCGTGCTCCTCCTCGACCCCGGAGACGTGCTCTGCGACGAAGGGCCTCGCGTGCAGACCCTCCCCGAGGATGACCTGCGCGACGCCGAGGGCGAAGACGCCCTCCGTTCCGGGGCGCACCGGGATCCACTCGTCCGCGGAGACGGCGGTGATCGACAGCCGCGGCTCGACGTGGACGAGCTTGCCGCGCCGTCCCGTGCGACCCTGCCGGAACTCACCGTAGGCGCGCGTCGCGTAGACGGGGGCGCTCCAGGCCTCGAGCAGTGCGCTGCCGAGCGACAGGACGTAGCCGGCGGACTGGAGGTCGAGGGCCGGCGCAGCGCGCACCCCCTGCGCGAGGAGGAGCGCGATCATCGTCGACTCGTCACCCCGGTGCAGCGCCACATGGTTCGGGGAGCCGTAGGCGGAGAGAAACTGGCGGGCGACGCGCGGCCCGAGTCCGGCGCCACCGCCTCCCGTCACGAGGACGACCGACTCCGGCCGGCCGGCCGCCCGGATTCCGGCGAGGCGCGTCCCAATCACCCCGAGCGCCTCGTCCCACGTGGCGCGCTCGAAGGACGCGAGCGCGCCGCGCGGTCCGCGCCGCCGCATCGGGCCGTCGACGCGATCGGGGTGGTAAAGGCCCTGCAGCGCCGCCTGTCCCCGCGGACACAGCCGGCTGCCGCTCACCGGGTGGAGTGGGTTCCCCTCGAGCTTCACGGCGCGATCGCCGACCACACGGACCCGCACGCCACAGCCGCCGGTGCACAGGTCGCAGACCGACAGGACGGCTCGCTCGGGACCGCGAGGCGGGACGATGGGCGACTCCGCGGAGGCGAGGAGTGCTCGCATACCGGCGCCCGCACCCCCGCCGACGGCGGCGCCCGCTGCGGCACCCGCCGTGAGCCCGAGGAATCGCCGACGCCCGAGCATGTCCGCCTCCTCTCAACGGTGGCACGCCGTGCAGCGCGTGGGAGCACCGGCCTGCGCGTGACATCCGAGGCAATCGGACATCCGGATCGGCCGCACCCGCGGCGGTGGCGCGCGCGCGTCGGCGAACCCCGGATGGCACTTTTCGCACGCGATGCGCGCCGCGCCCGCGTGCAATCGGTGCGAGAAGAACACGTGAGGCGGCTCTCGATGGAGCGGCGTCCACGCGAGCGCGCTTCCCGACCGCACGGCCGCGACGACCCTCGCCTCCTCCGCACTCGTTCCCACCTGCTCCGTGTGGCAGCTCGCGCACGTCTCGACCTGCGGAAGCCCCGAGAACGGAGCCGGTGCGTCGAATGGATGGCACGTCGCGCAGGCGATCTCCAGCTCGCGCACATGGAGGCGATGATTGAACGCGACGGGTTGCCGGACGGCGGCGGGACGCCCAGGCCACGCGAGGGCGACAGTGGTGCCGGCGACTGCGCCCGCGACGAGGCCGGCGATCCATACACGCCGGCTTCCTCCCGCTACCCGCTCGCGCCTGTCCGTATCACTGGCCATCGCGCCTCCTGGATCCCGGACCGCGCCGGGATTCCCAAAGACAAGGCGCAATAAGGAACACTACACGCTAGACGGGATAGCAGGTCAAACCAAACGGGTCGCGGGCGCGTCGCGCATCATCGCGTACTGCAACTCCTGGCGCGGCCGCGCAACTTGGGATCGCCGGCCGAGCTGGACGGCCTCTTGCGGGTTCTCCCTGTGGTACCAGGCGCGTGTGGCCCAGCCGGGCCAGGTGCGCCACGCTCGTCGCTGTGCCCAGGCGCCGGCGCGCCTGACGACGGGCGGGCCGCCACGCGCGAGGCTCGGTCTGGTCTCTGAAGGGTACGTCGCCCAGCGTGTTCTCGACGCGACCCGCGGTGGCAATAGCATCGTTAGGGAAGGCCGTCGAATCGGCCCGACATGCGATCACGCAAAGGAAAGGAACCCATCCATGAAGCGGATCCTGTTTGCCTTCGCTGTCCTCTCGCTGGCCGAGACGGCGTACGCTGCGGATGCGGCCGCGCTGTACGCTTCCAAGTGCCAGGTTTGCCACGGCAAGGACGGCAAGCCCACAACGACCGGCCAGAGAATGGGCGCGCCGAACCTCACGACACTCAAGGCGAGCGAGGTCGACATGGCCGCATCGATCGCCAACGGCAAGGGCAAGATGTCCGCCTACAAGGACAAGCTCTCCCCCGAGGAGATCCAGGCGCTCGCGAAGTTCGTGAAGAACGGGCTGAAGTAGGTCGGCGAGCGCGAGTCCCCGGCAGGCGGAGACCGAGGCGAACCGGATCAGCGCGTACGGGACCTATCTCACGATGGAGCGCGACCTCCTCGAGGCGGGCCGGAGGCGGTGACCGCGCAGCGCGATCGCGAGGAGCAGCAGGGCGGCGAGGCCCGCGTCCGGACCGGTGCCGCAGCCGCCGCTCCCGGTGCTCGGGGCCTCGGGCGCGGGGTCCACCGCCACCACGAACGTGCGGCCGTGCCGTCCGTGCGCCACAGCTCGCACAGGCGGGGATAGATTGTGCTGCTAGAGTGCCCACCCTGATGGCCACGCGTCCCCCCGCCCTGTCGGAAGAGCGCGCGCGTCTTGCCCGGGAGATCCGCGCGCTCCTCGCGCCGTACGCGCACCACCGCACGTTCGAGGCGGGGAGCCTCCTCTGGCGCGAGGGCGACGACTCCGGGATGCTCGTCGCGCTCGAGTCGGGACGCGTGAAGATCTTCCGCGTGTTGCCTGCCGGGAGCGCGGTCACGATCTACCTCTTCGGCCCAGGCGACGTGTTCGGCTTCATGCCATTTCTCGACGGCCAGCCTTACCCAGTAAGCGCACAGGCGCTCGACGAGGCGACCGCGCTCGTCGTGTCCCGGACCGATCTCCGGGCAGCGTTCGAGCGCGACCCGCAGGTCGCGCTCGCGCTCGTGAAGCTCCTCGCAACTCGGCTCCGCGAGGCGTTCGACCGGATCGAGCGGTCGTCCGTGCCCGAGGTCCTGCCGCGCGTCGCGGCGGCGCTCACGTCCTTGCTCCCGGAGGGCCCGGACGCGGGCCCGCTCGTCGTGGTCGAGCTGCCGGTGCGGGCGCGGGAGTTCGCGGCCGCCATCGGGGTCGCACCAGAGAGCCTCTCCCGTGCACTCACGAAGCTCGTCGAGGCCGGTGTACTCCACCGGCTCGGCCCGCGGAAGCTTCAGGTCCTCGACACCGCCGCGCTGCTCAAGGCTGCGGGAACGCCAGGCTGACGCACGCCTCGGCTCATCCCCGCTCCTCGGCCGCGTCCGGCAGCGCCGGCGCGGCACCGTGGGTGAACCGGCTCCGCAGGTTCTCGAACAGGTCGTAGATGACCCGTGGCGGTGCTCATCCCGATCGTCTTCATCGGCGGCTTGGCGGATCGATGAACCGGGGTCGAGGAAACGGACGCGAGCCTGCCGCGTCGCGTCCGTTTCCTTCGATGATGAGTTTGTGTTTGGCTTACAGCCCGAGCTGCTTGAGCAGCGCACCCAGTTTGCCGGCGGCTTTCACGTCGAAGCTCCAGGTCTGCAGCTCATCCTTGAGCAGCTGGGCGGCGACCGCGGCGGTGAAGGGCGCCTGGCCGTTGGCCGTATCGGGCGCGGACTCGATGGCGCTCTTCAGATTGCGCCGGTATAGCTTCGGGGACACCTGATAGATCTTGGTCAGGATGTCGAGGCTGAAGGTTTCGCCGTGATGGCTGCTGGACGCCAGCGCCTCGGGCAGGGGCTTCGGCCGGAACTTGCACTTCTGAGACATGAACGGGCAGGTCACCTGCGCCTGCTGCTGACCGTACTCGAAGAACATGTTGCACTGAGCGCAGAAGTACCGGCCCATCTCGCCCGAGGTGACGCCCATGAAGTGCAGGTCCAGGTTGCCAGTGAGTCCAACGGCCTGGGCAACGCGCCTGGCGCCGGCCAGCAGGGCCCTCTTGCTGCGCTTCTTGGCGGGCATTTCCTGACCCCAGAGGCTCTGGGCGTCCAAGAGCAAGAACGTCATGCCGCTCTCGGTGCTGCGCGTGGCCACGTCAAAACCGGAGGTGTAGATGAGGTAGGACTTGATGGTTTCCAGCGGGCTGGCCTGGTACTGCACGTTCCATTCCGCGAGATCGGCCAGATAGTTCTCGGCATACGCAACGCCGAGGTCTTCCGGGCTGGCGGCGCGAGCGACCGCGGCGGCCAGCAGGCCCTGGACGAACTTCGGATAGAAGAGCCCGACCCGTTCATAGAATGCAGACGAGCCTGGCGGGAGCGTCTCGATGGCGATCGGCGTATTGACGCACATGGTGGGCATGTACGGGCACGTGGCGTCTTCCATCTCGAACATCTTCTTGCACATCGCGCACCAGTAGTGCCCGGACGGCGACTTGATGCCGGGGGGCATGGCCTTGAGCATGGCCATCATCCCGGCCGCACCTTCCATGCCGCCCATGCCGCCGCTCATCCCGGCCACGTGGCCCTTGGGCATGCCCACCTTGTCATCGTGGTTCATGATTGTGTCTCTCCAGTAAACGGTGTGGTGCTGGTCCATCGAGGCACGTGACGGCCACGTCGCGGTGAAGCACCGAGGTCGACCGATCGAGCTCGCACGTACGACCCGGCGCGCGCATCGCTGGTTCGCGCAAAGAACCGGCCGTTGACCGCCATCAACGTCTCATCGCAGGGGCGATCCAGCCCGCGGTCGATCGCGTCAGGGGCACCCCGCTAACATGACACTTGCCGCCACAGCGTCGGCTCGCTTGCCAGGCCGTTGTTCACGTGGGCCACTTCGCCCTTCGGGTCGATCACATAGGTGCTGGGCACCGTGGCGACGCCCCACTCGCGCGCGACATCCGTCTTGTCGCTCACATCGACCGCGACCAGCTGCAACTTGTCCGCACCCACCCGTGCGAGCAGCCTCTCGAGTATGGGCTTCTGGCTGACCCGGCAAACACCGCAGGTGGGGGAATGGAAGTACACGATCGACACCTTCCCCGTCATGGACACCAGGAGTGGACGTGCTCGACGAGCCTTGCGCTTCTGCCACCGCTGGAGCGCCGCAACCGCAAGCGCCAGGACGAGCAGGATCGTCATGGCATGGATGCCCCGCTCCGCGATCGGCCCCATGCTCACCGTCCCCCGGTCTTCGGCGGACGGACGCCGGGGAAGGCCGTGCCATCGACCGGAGCATGCCCAAAGAACCCACCCGCGCCGAAGCGGTTGATGACGTAGTACATGAAGCAGCCGGCGCACCAGCCGAAGAAGGCAATGCCACCCAGGATCGCGACCATCCACGCGAGCATCCAGCCCGTCGCGTGCCCCTTCGCCAGGAGATATGCCGCGACGGAGAGCACCGCGGACCCGAAGATGGCGGCGAAGCGGTGAGGCTCCGGATTGTCGACTCGCAGATCCGGCTTGACGATACGAAGAGGCTTGAGCACCCATCGGTACAAGAGGGCATACGGCCCCAGCGCGTCATGCAATGCCGTGAGCAGCAGGAACCCGCCCTGCGCCGCGACAAGCCGCCAATCGTTCACGACATAGGCCGCCACCAGCAACAGAGGCCCCAATGCCTGCTGGGTGCGGATCTCGCTCTGGTCGAGCCAGCGAGTGCTCGGGTCGGTGTTCCGGTGCATCTCTACCTTCCGTGTCGTAAGAGGATGTCGAGGATGTCCGGTAGCGGAGACGTGCAGTGGACATTCCCGGGTGCTATGCGGCGGTGAGCTTCTTCGCTTCCGAGGGCGGAGCCTCCAGCATGTGCCGCGCGATCGTGGCCGCCGTCCGTGTCGGCACCAGCCGGACGGACGCCGCGAGGAGCCGGTTGCGCCACCCTGGCACCTCGAGGTCGGTTCCGCGCTCGAGCGCAGCGCGGCCGGCCTCCGCAACCACCGTCGAGGACATGGGCGCGCTCAACCGGAAGAGACGGAGAGCGGAGAACCCTGCCGTGTCGCCGAACGGCGTCTCCGTCGGGCCGGGGCTCAAGCAAGTCACCACGATGCCGGTGCCGCGCAGCTCGTTCGCGAGCGCCTCCGTGAACGAGAGGACGTAGGCCTTCGAGGCGCAGTAGACGGCCATGCCCGGTCCCGGCATCACCCCCGCGAGGCCCGCCACGTTGAGGATCTCACCCGAGCCGCGGAGCACCATGTCCTGCGCGAAGACGCGGCACAGCTCGGTGAGCGCGGCCACGTTCACCTGGATCATGTCGCTCTGCCGCCCCGAGTCGAGCTCGACGAAGGCGCCGCGGAGGCCGAAGCCGGCGTTGTTGACCAGCGTTTCGACCTCGACGCCGTCAGCTCGCAGCGTGGCGTGGATCGCCGCCGCCGCGCCGGGTGATGCGAGATCCGACACGACCACCCGCACGTGCACGCCGTGGGCTGCGACGAGCTCGCGCGCGAGCTCGTCGAGCCGCTCGCGCGAGCGCGCGACCAGCACGAGGTCACGGCCGCTGCGGGCGAAGGCGCGCGCCAGGTCAGCGCCGATCCCGCTCGACGCTCCCGTGACGAGGACGGTTCCGCTCTGCTGCAGCTCCGACCTTCTGGTCGCCTCCACGTCGCCCGCACGGACCGGCTGAGGTGGGTGGGAGGCGTGGTTGCGGACGCGGCGCTCTATCCGGGACGCGACCACGAAGGCGACCACCGCGACGACGGCGATGATGACGGCGAGCAAAGTCCGCGGCATGTGGAGCCATTGGTAGAGGAAGAAGCCGCCCAGCCTTCCCGAGTTCTGGAGCCCGCCCATCGCAGGCTCCGTCTCGGCGTAGACGAGGGTCCCCAGCACCACCCCGGGAACCGTGACGAGACCGTCGAGCGTGGAAGCCATCGCCGGTACCGACTCGGCGTGCTGCGGCGCGACCGCGTGGACGACAGCGACGCCAGCGCGGAAGCTCGCGCCGGAGGCGCCGAGCCCCTTCCCCATGATCGCGTAGGTCGCGAGGAGCACGAGGCCGAGGGCCACGCCACCGGCGTACGGGTTCCAGAACTTCGCTTGATCTCGCTCCATCGCTCCTCCGCGTCAGTTCGAGCGTCCGTGACAGGCGACGCGAAGGTATGTGCCACTGCGGGCGCCGAACGATGCAGCGAAACGAGCGTTCGTTGAGCGCGATCAACGGATTGCTCTTGAGCCGCGCGTCGCTCTTCGCGGTGCCCGAGAATGGGCGGGCTTCCGGGTAGGGCTTCCCCGCTCGCGTACGCGTCGAGCAGGCCGCGCAGCTCTCAGGCGCTTCCACATCTGACCGGCGCTCGGCGGCCACTTGGCCAGTGCGAGCACAACAGGCGGGCTCGGGATGTACCAGATATCGCGAAACGCTCTACACTACGGGCGCTAGGGGAAACGGACCATGAGGACGCACGTCAGCGCTACCGTTCTGCTTCTCGCTGCCTGCATGGCGCCTCGGGCTGAGCGCCCTCGACCGGAGCCGGAATCGCAAGAACGCCCCGCCGCGCTGCAGGAGCACGCGCGGTGCACGCGAGAGAACCCCTGCACGCTCGAGGTCGTCGAGATGGCACGCCGCAGAGTGGCGCTCGAGGCGGACACGGAAGGCAAGATGGCGGACGCGAACGTGAACGCGCAGACCAAGCGAGTTGCCGACGCCTGGATGCAGAGTCTCGCGCGCTCGATCGCCGAAGAAAGGGACCGCTTCTCGGAGTGGTGCGACACGGCCCAGGGGTGGAGCGCGGACCGACGGAAATCCGGAGCGCCAGGACTGACGTCGGAGGACCTGTTCAAGTGGACGGGCCAGCCGACGAAGGAGATGACGCCAGAGTCGCGTGACGGGGGCACGGAGAATCGGGCATGGACCTGGGACGTCGATGGTCCGCTCTCGCGCACTGTCTCGTTTGCAATTCTGCTCATGCGGCCCGCCGGGACGGAGGGTCCCTGGATCTTCGCGGGTTGCCAATGGTGTGCGTCGGGCGGTCCCGCGACCTCGCCCGGATGCGTACCGCTCCCGGTGAAACGGTAGCGTAGCCGCACCGAACCGCCGCCCCGCTGTGCCACATCGCACCCCCGCAGCCGTTTCGGTGCGGGCGGCTGTCCGGACACGCCGCCTGTTCGCGGGCGCGCTTCCCCGGCGCAGCGCACGATCTGACGAACGGCACGCGACGATTCGGCTCATCGCGCGCAGCGCTGGCAGGCCTCGAGGGAGGTGGACGCTCACCGGCTCGCCCGTCGCGCAGGCTTCACGACAGTCAGTCGCTCGGACGACCTGTACTTTGCTTTCCGGCACGAGGGTGGCCTTGCGCCAGGGCTGCGGGGTCGAATCCATCGGATCGCCTTATCGAATCGTTCAGGGCTGCGCCGTTGCGCCCGGAATGAACGGCGGACATACGCGGAACGTCGCCAGGAGGACTCATGGCTGTCTCGTGCCCCATCGATCTCGACACCGTTCGTCTCCGGAACGAGATCCAGTCGATCTACGCCAGGGTCGCCTCGGCGCCGGATGGCGAGTTCCATTTTCACCGCGGTGCCGAGTACGCAGAGCGGCTCCTGCGGTACGAACCGCTCGCGCTCGCGCGCATCCCGCCGCTGGCCGTGGAGTCGTTCGCCGGCGTCGGGAATCCGCTCCGCATGGAGGCGATCGCAGCGGGGGCCACCGTCGTGGACATCGGATGCGGCTCGGCGATGGACCTTCTCCTGGCGGCGAACGCAGTCGGGCCTCGAGGCCGGGCCATCGGGATCGACATGACGGAAGCGATGCTCCGCAAGGCGGAGGCGGCGGCAGCCGAGGCGGGGCTCGCCAATGTCGAGCTGCGGCCTGGCGACGCTCTCGAGCTTCCGATCGAGAGCGCCTCCGCCGACGTCGTCATCTCGAACGGCGTGCTGAACCTCGCGCCCGACAAGCGGCGCGCCTTCTCCGAGGTGCTGCGGGTCCTCCGCCCAGGTGGTCGCTTCCTGTATGCGGACATCGTCGTCGCGTCGGAGCTGCCGGAATCCGTCCGGCGAGACATCGACCTCTGGTCCGGCTGAATCGGGGGCGCTTTGCCGGAGGCAGAGCTCGTGTGGCTGCTCGAGGACATCGGGTTCGATGGCGTCCAGGTCCGGGAGCGGTTCGATCCATTCCAGGGCACCTCGAAGGAGAAGGTGGCGCGCAAGTATCGCGTGGCAGGCGTCAACGTCCACGCGGCGAAGCGCGCGTGAGAGGTGCGACCATGATCGACCTCGCCGCAATGCTTCGAGACCTGCCAGAGGTGCGGGGTCAGGCACCGTGGCCCGGCCACGAATATGTCAAGGGTTGGGGCGTGTTCGGGCTCCCGTTCGACTCGGGTCATGTGCTCGCGCTCCGGGTGTTTCCCGAGAACAGCTTCGCCCCGTACCGCACGATCTGGCACCGGGACCCCGCTGGGCGATGGGCGATCTACGCCGACGCCCCGCGACTCGACATCGCCTGCGCCCGCTACTACGGGCGCGCTTGCGACCGCACGGCGCGCGCAAGGATCGGAATCGAATGGACCGGCCCCGCCTCACTCCGCGTGACCATGGATACCCCGCCCCTCGAATGGATCCTGACCGCCACCGACACGCCGCTGCTGCGCGCCCTCAACGCCCTGAGCGCTCGGCTGCCGGTATGGACGTGGCGTCCTGCGCCGCTGCTTCGACCCCGCGAGCTGCTGGCTCGGCGGGTGCTCGGCATGGGAAACCTGAGGCTGTCAGGCACGATGCCAAGCGGGCACCACGGAATCCTCATGCCCCAGCGCATGTACCTCGTCGAGGACTCGACGGCCGTCCTCGACGGCAAAGACCTCGGGCGACCCACTCGCGCAGCGCATAACCCCCGCATCGGCGACGTCGCGCTGCCCGCCCGCGGTGTCCTTGCCGTCGGTCAGGCCGCTTGGGCCATCCTCGATACGGAGGAATACGAACGCACGCGCGCCGAGACGCAGACCCGGTGAGCGCGCAGCGTTGCTCTGTGAGACGTGCAGGGCACCCGACGCGGCCGCGGCGCGTTGATCCATTAGAATATGTGATGAATGGATCTTCACAGGCTGCGCACGTTCCAGGCCCTGTCCGAGACGCTGCACTTCCGCCATGCCGCGGAGCGGCTTGGAATCACCCAGTCGGCCGTCTCCCAGCAGATCGCGTCGCTCGAGAAAGATCTCGGCGCGCCGCTGTTCGAGCGGATCGGGCGGCGCGTCTACCTGACGCCAGCGGGAGAGGTGCTCGCGCGTGAAGCCGTGAAGGTGCTCTCGACAGTCTCCCGCGCCCGCGAGGCCGTCGGAGCCGTGTCGAAGGGGGACGCCGGACGGCTGCGCGTCGGGGCCAGCACGACCCCAGGCATCTACCTCCTCCCGGAGGTGCTGGGGCGTTTGCGGGCCGACTTCCCGCACGTCGAGCTGGACTTCAGGATCGCCAACTCGAGCCGCATCGAGGCGCTCGCGGTCGCGAACGACTTCGACTTGGGCGTCTGCGGCTTCCGGCCGACGCACGACGAACTCTTCGAAATCGAGCTAGGGGAGGACCGGATCATTGCAGTCGCGGCGCCAGCCCTAATCGGCAAGACGAGGCGCATCCGACCGGGCGACCTCGCCCGCTGGCCCCTCGTAGCGCGGGAGCCCGGCAGCGCGACACGGACGGCGGTCGAGCGCGCGCTCGCGAGCCTCGGCGTCGAGCTCGTGCCCGCTTTCGAGCTTCCGTCACCTGAAGCGATCGTCCGGGCGGCAGAGGCGGGGCTCGGGTACGCCTTCGTGTCGGCGCGCGCAGTGACCGAGGGCATCG
>DASWEI010000025.1:0-26447 GCA_036394835.1 Anaeromyxobacter sp.
CTCGCCCGCGTTCGGCGCACGCGAGGCGAGAGCTGCCGCACCAGGAGCGGCATTCCCGCACGCTCCCTCACCGCGAAGCTCATCTGGCAGTGAACTGCGTCAAGCACGTCGGCCGGGACGTCGGCCGGGAAATTGGGGCGCGTCGTCGAACGAGAAGCTCGCGGGTGGCCGCAAGCCGATCTCGTCACCGGCGCTTCCTCTTTGCGGACACCTCGCCCGACGCACTCCTCGTTGCCCGAACCCGGTCACCTTCGGGCTCTTCCCCTTCGCGCATACGCGCTCTTCGTACGGCTCTTCCCTTCGCCGGAATGTGGCGAATCATGAGGGCTGGCGCCGGGGGCGAGGGAGAACTGGCCGCGAGATCAGTGACCGACAGTGAGCGAGACGCGGTCGCATGCGTCCTGCGGAGACGATGCAGCCTCGGAGGTATGACTCGCATGTCCTGGATCATGTGTCGTTCGCTTGTGGGAGAACAACTTGCTTGCTTCTTGTCCTGCGGTGCAGGACGCTGACGGCCGCTCCCGAGGGGGGCGGCTCAACTCAGTGGGCGTCATGCCAGTTCGGCCCCCGAGTGAAGCAGCAGGTGACGTACTACCCGAACAAGGAGTGAACCAGATGCGTAAGCTGTTCATGCTCGGCTCCCTCATCGCTCTTCTCGTCCCGACGGCGTCGCACGCGCAGTTCCAGGTCGGCGCGCGCCTCGGCTTCGCGCCCGCCATGGGCGACGCCGAGAAGGACGCGGCGATGTCCGATGGCGTCAAGTCGCAGATCCCGCTCCAGCTCGACGGTTTCTACAAGGTCAACAAGGACCTCGCCGTCGGCCTGTACTTCGCGTACGGCATCGCCCAGCTCAACTCCGACCTCTGCGTCGATGGCGTGACCTGCTCCGCGAACGACATCCGCGTCGGCGTCCAGGGCACGTACACGTTCAACGAAGTGAAGGCTCCGCTCGTTCCGTGGGCAGGCATCGGCGTCGGGTACGAGCGCGGCTCCTTCAAGCAGGAGTTCGCCGGCCTGAGCCAGACGACGACCCTCACCGGCTACGACCTGTCCCTCCAGGCCGGTGGCGACTACAAGGTGAACGACAAGTTCTCGGTTGGCCCGTACCTCCAGATCTCGATCGCGCAGTACGGCCACGGCGAGACGAAGGGCGACCTCGGCGACGCCTCCGGCAGCATCACGGACAAGGCGCTCCACCAGTGGCTCGGCTTCGGCGTCGCGGGCAAGTTCAATCTGTAATCCGCACGTCGACTTCATGACATGAGAGCGGCCGCCCCTCGGGGCGGCCGCTTTTTTTTGGACCTCGCCCGCGCGCTGGGTGGGGAGGCGCCCAGGGTCCGGCACGGCGGCCGCGCGACCGTGGCCGGTGCGCCTGCGCGTTGCGACAGCACCGATCCGTGACGACCGTGGACGGCATACGTACCCCAGGGGTGGTCGCCGGGAATCTCGCGTCCGCGCCCTTTCACGGAGTGTGTCTGTATCAGCCAGAAGGAGTGTTGAAATGCGCAAGCTGCTCCTGCTCGCAAGCCTGGTCACCGTCCTCGTCCCCGCCGCGACGCACGCCCAGCTCGACCTCGGCGTCCGCGGCGGGTGGGCCTTCGCGATGGGCGACGCCGTCAAGAACTCCAGCCTGTCCGACGCGGTGAAGTGGCAGATCCCGATCCAGCTCGACGCGATGTACCGGCTCACGCCGGAGCTCTCCGTCGGCGCCTACGGGTCGTACGGCTTCGGCATCCTCGGCGACCGGCTCGACGACGCCTGCGACGCCATCAACGCCGACTGCTCGTCGAACGCCTGGCGCGTCGGCATCCAGGCCGCCTATGCGGTGAACCAGCTGAAGTCGATGACGCTCTCCCCGTGGGTGGGCATCGGCACGGGGTGGGAGTGGCTCAAGGTGAAGAGCCCCGGGTCCGAGGCGACGAGCAACGGGTGGGAGTACGTGAACTTCCAGCTCGGCGCCGACTACAAGGTGAACAAGCAGCTCGCCCTCGGTCCGTTCGTCCAGTACTCGATCGGCCAGTTCCGTACGATCGAGGGCAACGAGATCCCGGACAAGGGGACCCATGAGTGGTTCACCGTCGGGCTCCGGGGGCTGTTCGCGCTCTAGCTGCGAAGCTCGCTTCACGCGTGGCGCCCGTTCGTGCGATGGATGGGCGCCATGCGCACCCCGCTCGCCGCGGCAGTGATCCTCGCCACGCTCGCCGCGCGCACCGCCCGCGCCGAGCCGGTCGTCGCGCTGCGGCTCGCGATCGCCCCGGCCGTCGGCTCGGCCGAGGCCGACGTCCCCGTCTCGGATGCGCTCTCGCTGCAGGTCCCCCTCCAGCTCGACGCCCTCTGGAGGACCGGACGACTCGCCGCGGGCCTCTACGGCTCGTGGGGCCTCGCGCGGTATGGCGCCTGCGGCTCCGGGTCCTGCAGCGCGTCGGTCTCGCGGCTCGGGCTCGAGGCGACCTGGTCGTTCGCGCCGATCTCCGGCGCCGAGCCGTGGGCGGGGGTCGGGACGGGCTACGAGTGGGCGAGCGCGACCCGCGCGCAGAGCGGGACCAGCACCGACACGCGATGGCGCGGATTCGAGCTCGCCGAGGCGCAGGGGGGCGTCGAGTGGCGCGTCGGCCCGAGGTTCGCGCTCGGCCCGTTCCTGCTCGTCGGCGTGGGACGCTACGCGCGCTACACGGTCGAGACCCGCGAGGAGTCGGCCACCGCGGAGATCGCGCGCAAGGCGTTCCACGCCTGGATCCACATCGGCGTCCGCGGTCGACTCTCGTTCAAGGACGCGCCGTGAACGGCACGGTGCTCGAGCTCGAGGTGGACTCGGCCGCGCTCGCCGGGAACCCGCTCGGCGATCCCGCGCGCCGGAGCGCCGTCATCTACGTGCCCCCGGGCGGCGCGGCCGGCCTCCCCGCGGTCTACTTTCTCCACGGCTTCACGGGGAGCGCGCGCGGCTGGATGAACGTCTCGGTCTTCGCGCCCACCGTCCCCGAGCGGCTCGACGCGCTCGTCGCGGCGGGCGAGCTTCCGCCCTTCGTCGGCGTCTTCCCGGACGGGATGACCGCAGTCGGCGGCACGCAGTGGACCGACGCGCCCGCGGTGGGGCGGTACCAGTCCTACGTGGCGGAGGACGTCGTCGCGGCGGTGGAGGCGCGGCTCGGCACGCTCGGGCGGCGCGAGGCGCGCGCCGTCGTCGGGAAGTCCTCCGGCGCGTACGGCGCGCTCTGCCTCGGCCGCGATCGGCCCGACGTCTTCGCGCTCGTCGGCGCGCACGCGCCAGACTCCTTCTTCGAGTACTGCTACCTGCCCGACCTGCCGAAGGCGGCCGCGGCGCTCCTCGGCGCGGCGGATCCCGGGGCGTGGCTCGAGGACGCGAAGCGCCGCGCGTGCGAGACGAAGCTCTCGGGGTCCGACCACGCGCCGCTCAACGTCGTCGGGATGGCGGCGCACTACTCGCCGCGCCCGGGCGCGCCGCTCGGCCTCGAGCTCCCGTTCGAGCTCCCCACCGGCCGGCTTCGCGAGGACGTGTGGGCGCGCTGGCGCGAGCACGATCCCGTGCGGTTCGTGCCGCGCGCGGGCGACGCGTACCGCCGGCTCGCGGGCGTGTTCCTCGACTGCGGCACGCGCGACGAGTTCAACCTGCGCTGGGGCGTCCGGATGGTCGCCGCCGCGCTCCGGGACCTCGGCGCGAACGTCGAGCACCAGGAGTTCGAGGATGGGCACATGGGGACGAGCTACCGCTATGAGGCGTCGCTTCGGTGGATCGTGCCGCGGCTCGCGAGGAGCTGAGGGCACGCGGCCTCGTGCTCGGCGGGGCCAATCTCCGAAATACCGGTCAGGTCACGGTCACGGTCACGGATAGGGTCACGGGAACCACCGGAAACGGAGAACGGGAACCGGGAACGGCTCGTCCTTCCCGATTCCCGTGTTCCCTTCCCGGTATTCCCCGTGACCGTGTCCGTGACCGGTCTCTCCCCTACGGTCACGCCCGGCTAATCCCGGGACGTATGCCCTCCACGCCTCAGAAATGCCGGGATGTCGTACTGATCCTCCGCCTCGAGCGGCTTGAACGTGCTCGTGTCGCGGCGGACCCCCGGCCCGCGCGCGGTCGCGACGGCGGGGACGATCGCCTGCGCGAGCCGGATCGGCTCCTTCGCCTTCGCCTCCTGCGGCAGCGGCGGCGGAACGGCCTTCATCACCGGCGCCGACTGCGGGACCTGCACCTGCAGCGGCCGCGCGCCACGCTTCTCGCTCTCGCGCGCCTGGAAGCCGGTCGCAATGACCGTGATCCGCACCTCGTCGCCGAGCGTCTCGTCGACGACCGACCCGAAGATGATGTTCGCGTCCGGGTCGGCGGCCGACTGCGCCATCGAGACCGCCTCGTCCACCTCGCGCAGCGTGAGGTTCGCGCCGCCGGTGATGTTCACGAGGAGCCCGGTCGCGCCGTCGAGCGAGACGTCCTCGAGGAGCGGGGAGCTGATCGCCGACTGCATCGCCTCGACCGCGCGCTTCTCGCCGGACGAGCGGCCCGTCCCCATGAGCGCCATGCCCTGCTCGCTCATGATCGTGCGCACGTCGGCGAAGTCGACGTTCACGAGGCCGTGCACGGTGATGATGTCGGAGATGCCCTGAACCGCGTTGAGGAGCACCTCGTCCGCGCGCTTGAACGCGTCCGCCATCGCCATGTTCTCGCCGGCGACCGAGATGAGCCGCTGGTTCGGGATGACGATGAGCGTGTCGACCGCCGTCTTGAGCTCGGCGAGGCCCGCCTCGGCCTGCTTGCGGCGCCGGTTCCCCTCGAAGAGGAACGGCTTCGTCACGACCCCGACGGTGAGCGCACCCGTCTGCTTCGCGACGTCGGCGACGATCGGGGCGCCGCCCGTTCCCGTCCCGCCGCCCATCCCCGCGGTGACGAACACCATGTCGGCGCCCTCGAGCGCCGCCGCGATCGCCTCGCGCTCCTCGAGCGCTGCCTGCCGCCCGATCTCCGGGTTCGCGCCCGCCCCGAGCCCACGCGAGGCGCCCCGTCCGAGCTGGAGCTTGACGCTCGCCTTGTTCGCGGCGAGCGCCTGGACGTCGGTGTTGGCGGCGATGAACTCGACGCCCTCGATGCGCGCCGCGACCATCGTGTTGATGGCGTTGCCGCCGCCGCCGCCGACGCCGATCACCTTGATGCGCGCCGCGTCCTGCTTGTCCGTGTACTCGATCATGGTCGTCCCCGCGGGCTAGAACACCTGCCCGAGCCACTCCTTCATGCGGTTCTTCACCTTGCGGTAGACGTTCTCCTCGCGGATCCTGAAGTACGGGCTGAAGTCCTGCTGCTGGGCGCCGTAGATCACGAGGCCGACCGCGGTCGCGTACATCGGGCTCTTCACGACGTCGACGAGCCCGCCGATGCCGCGCGGCATCCCGCGCCGCACGGGGAGCCCGAGCACCTCCTCCGCCATCTCCTGCATCCCGGCGAGCAGCGTCGACCCGCCCGTGATGACGACGCCGGAGGCGAGGATCTCCTCCATCCCACACTTCTGCAGCTCGTGCTGGACGAGCATGAAAATCTCCTCGACGCGCGGCTCGACGATCTCGGCGAGGATGTGGCGCGACAGGACGCGCGGCTGGCTGCCGCCGACGCTCGGGACCTCGATCGTCTCGGTCTTGTCCACGAGCGAGGCCATCGCCGAGCCGTACTGCTTCTTGATCCGCTCCGCCTCGTGCGTCGGCGTGCGCAGCCCGACCGCGACGTCGTTCGTGAGGTGGTTCCCGCCGAGCGCGATGACGGCGGTGTGCTGGATCGAGCCGTTGTGGAAGACGGCGATGTCGGTCGTGCCGCCGCCGATGTCCACGAGGCAGACGCCGAGCTCGCGCTCGTCGTCATTGAGGGTCGCGAGCGAGGACGCGAGCGGCTGGAGGACGATGTCGGCCACGTTGAGGCCCGTCCGCTGCGCGCACTTCACGATGTTCTGGGCCGAGGAGACCGCGCCCGTGACGATGAGCGCCTTCGCCTCGAGCCGAACGCCGCTCATCCCGACCGGCTCCTTCACGCCATCCTGGTCGTCGACGACGAACTCCTGCGCGAGGACGTGGATGACCTCGCGGTCGAGCGGGATCGCGACCGCCTTCGCCTGCTCGATGACGCGGTCCACGTCCTGCTGCCGCACCTCCTTGTCCTTCACGGCGACGACGCCGTGCGACGGGAAGGCCTTGATGTGGCCCCCGGCGATCCCGGTGTAGACCGTGGTGATCTCGCACCCCGCCATGTGCTCCGCTTCCTCGATCGCGCGCTTGATCGAGGCGACGGTGGCGTCGATGTTCACGACGACGCCCTTCCTCAGCCCCTTCGACGGGTGCGTCCCGATGCCGATGATGTCGATGCCGTCGTCGGTCACCTCTCCGACGATCGCGCAGATCTTCGTCGTGCCGATGTCCAAGCCGACGAGGATGTCGCCGCTCTTTGCCATGATCACCTCCCGGGCGTTTCGCGCGTCGCGCTTCGCCCTAATGACGCCCTCTCGGGCGCTCCCTACCGTCATCGCCAACCCCACCGGCGAGCCGCACCGCCACCCAGTCCGGGCGACGGCGGTTCTCGAGGTGGAGCACCTCTGCGCGCTGTCCATCGGCCTCGACGGCCGTGAGGACGCGCTCGAGCCTCGCGAGCTTCTCCGGGAGCGCGCCGTGGCCGAGGCGGACCTCGAGCCCGTCCGGCCCCGCCCAGAGCGTCGTCCCGTACTCCGCGTCGATGTGGATCTCGGACACCGGCGTGCGCCGATCGAGGCCGCGCTCGGCCCAGCGGTCGAGCAGCGCGAGCGCGGCCTTGAGGAGCGGCTCCACCTCGGCCCGACGCTCGATCCAGTCGTCGCGCGCGACCCCGGTGATGACCGGGAGATCGAGCCCGTCCCCCGGCAGCGCGCGCTTGAAGACCTCGCCGTCGGAGTCCACGAGGTAGAGCCCCGCGAGGTCCACGAGCGCCGCCGCGCGGCGCTCGACCACACGGACCTCGAGCGCGGGCGGCAGCGTCCGGCGCACCTCCACCGACGAGACCCATGGGTGCCGGCGCAGCGCCGCCTCGACGAGGTCGGTGTCGCACGAGAGCAGGTGGTCGCCGCGCTGCACCGGAGAGAGCTCGAGGAGCTCCTGCGCGCTCGTCCGCGCGAGCCCCTCGAACCGCACCTCGTGGATTCGCAAGAGATCGCCCTGGAGCGCGTGCCGCCACGTGAGATACCCGCCGGCCGCGAAGACCGTGAGCGCGACGATCGGCGGCAAGACGAGCGACGCCACGCGCGCCAGCGTTCGGCGCTGCTCGGCCGGATCCCTGTCCACCCGCCGCCGGTTGTATCCCCGCGCCACCGCCGCTCCCGCCGCCCGGACCTGCGCCCACCCCACCGCTTCCGGGCGCTATCACCCGAGGGTGCAGCATGCGCCAGGACGCGGCGCAGGCAAGTTTTCGGACACACGGGCGGAAGTGACTGGCACTCGCGGTGCAGCCTTCGGTCGCGACCCGCTGCGGCGATCGTTCACGGGTCGCGATATCGACCGGGGTCTCGCGTTGCGGTAAATGAACCTGACCCGCCCGCCGTCGAGACGTGGCGGCAAGCACCCACACTGGAGCCCGCAACATGCAAAAGCGTCTCGCCCCTCTGCTCATCGCCGGCGCCATCGCGCTCGCCGGCCTGGCCCGCGCGGAGGCGAGCCGGCTCGCGCCGATTCCGGCGAGCGAGGCGACGTCGACCCATGGCCCCTACGAGATGGGCGCCTGCGACACGTGCCACCAGCGGAGCGATCCGAAGAACCCGGGCGCCGCCGTGAAAGTCTCGAACGACCTCTGTTTCGACTGCCACGACGAGTTCCGCGGTTCGGCGCCGGTGAAGATGGAGAGCTCCGTCCACCCGAAGACCTCCGCGACCTGCACGCTCTGTCACAACCCGCACAACTCGAAGAAGAAGAAGCTTCGCCTGTAGCGACGGCTCGGTCGTGTGCGCACACGCGACGGAGCGACCGCCGAAATCCCCCGGTCTCGCAGATGCCCGACCTGCCGTGATATTTTCGGGGTGCTTGCCGTAGATCAAGGCTTGCCGACCCCCGACTGCCCAAAAATCGACCCGGCGCGGGTCCAATGGAGGGGGCGAGGCCCGCGATCATGACCCCTCGGAGCGGAACGAGAATGGACAAGCGGCTCAAGATCGTCGCGAGACTCATCCCGGTTGCGCTCCTCCTCGTCTCGGGGCGGGGGGCCGCCGCGCCGATGAAGACGGAGGTCAAGAAGACCGCGATCCGCCGCGGCGCCGCGGTCGCGCCGCTGCCGAAGGAAAAGGCGACCCGGTCTCACGCGCCTTACGAGAGCGGCCAGTGCGGCGTCTGCCACGTGAACAACGACGCGGCGAACCCCGGGCCGATCCGGCACGCGAGCGTCAACGAGCAGTGCTTCGAGTGCCACGACGACGTGCGGGACGTGATGGCCCGCAAGTACAAGCACGTCCCCGCCGAGGAGGCGTGCACGGACTGTCATAACGCGCACAACTCGTCCGAGCCGGCGCTCCTCTCGGCGGAGATGGTCGAGCTCTGCACGAAGTGCCACGCGGGCATCAAGAACCAGCTCGCGAAGGGCAAGGTGCAGCACGCGGCCATCGGCAAGGACAAGAAGTGCTCGAACTGCCACAACCCGCACGCCGCGAACATCGAGCGGCTCCTCATCGCGCTGCCGTTCGACCTCTGCATCAACTGCCACGCGAAGGACGGGATGGTGGCCGACGACGGCAAGCAGATGACGAACTTCAAGAAGTGGCTCGACGAGAACAAGGTCTGGCACGACCCCGTCCGGGCGAAGGACTGCTCCGCCTGCCACCGCACGCACGCGGGTGACAACTTCCGCCTCCTCGTCGCCGAATACCCCGCCGCGTTCTACGCGCCGTACGAGCGGAAGAACTACGCGCTCTGCTACGGCTGCCACAACGACAAGGTGGTCTCGGTCGAGGAGACGACGACGCTCACCGGGTTCCGCGACGGCTCGCGCAACCTCCACTTCGTCCACGTGAACCGGGAGCGCGGCCGGACCTGCCGCGCCTGCCACGAGGTCCACGCGTCGAAGCAGGACCACCACATCCGCGAGGGCGTGCCGTACGGCCAGAAGGGCTGGATGCTGAAGGTGGGCTACACGAAGCTGCCGAACGGCGGCTCGTGCGCGAAGACCTGCCACGACACGAAGACCTACAACAACAAGACGCTGACCAGCTCCGTCCCCGCGAAGAAGTAACGAGCCCTGCGGTGAGCCTCCACAGCGCGCGTATGATTGCCGCGGCCGTCCTTCTCGGCCTCGCGGCGGGGGGGGCCGCGGCCCCGGCCTCCGCCGAGCTCGAGCGGCGCGTGCAGATCGGCGATCCGGTCGATGACGTGGAGCTCAGGACCGTCGACGGCAGGAGGGAGCACTTCCTCCAGAAGGGCGCCGCCGCGAACGTGTTCGTGTTCTTCCGGCCCGAGCAGGACCGCTCGCTCGACACGCTGAAGGACATGTCGAGCTGCGAGAAGGAGTTCGAGAAGAAGCCGGTCCGCTGGGTCGGGGTCGTCTCCGACTCCTGGCCCGTCGACGTCGTGAAGGCGCTCGTCAAGGACGCGGGCGTCCGCATGCCGGTGCTCGTCGACGAGGGCGACGCGCTGTACGGCAAGCTCGGGATCCGGCTCCACCCGGTCATCGGGATGGTGGATCGCAACGGGAAGCTCGCCGCGTTCGAGCCGTTCCGCCAGATCAACTACTGCGAGCGCGTCCGGGTGCGCGTGAGATTGCTGCTCGGAGAGGCGACCGAGGCGGACGTCGCGAAGGTCGACAACCCCGAGCGCGCCACGACGCGGAGCGACGACGGCGTCGCGAAGCGGCACGTGAACTTCGCCCGCACGCTCCACGGGATCAAGCAGGACGACAAGGCGCTCGAAGAGCTGCAGAAGGCGCTCGCGATCACCCCCACCTCCGCCGCGTACTCGCTGCAGGGACAGATCCTCGCCGGCCAGGGGAAGTGTCCCGACGCGCTGCGCGCGTTCGACGCCGCTTTGAAGATCGAGCCGGACCATTCAGTCGCCCAGGAGGGCAAGAAGAGCTGCACGAGATGACACTCCGTGTGGTCGGGTGTGTGGCGCCGTCGCGCGCGCGGAGCGATGACACGAACCCCTCGCCGCCCCCACGCGGGGTGGTGCATCATCGAGAGCCATGCCGAAAAACAGCCGCCTGACCGTTCCCTTCGCGCTCTTGACGCTCGTCGCCGCGTTCCCTCCGCCCGCGCACGCGCGCGCCGAGCCGGGCGCGGTGCTGCAGAACGTCGAGCTGAGGACTCTCGCGGGCGGCAAGGCGCCGCTCCTCTCCGCGAAGGCGAAGGCGAACGTGTTCGTCTTCTTCCGTACCGGGCAGGACCGCTCGGTGGACGCGCTGAAGCAGATGGCCGTCTGCGAGAAGGAGCTGGCCGGCAAGGCGATCTACTGGGCGGCGGTCGTGAGCGGCTCGGAGACGGCCGCCGACGTGCAGGCGCTCGTGCAGCAGACCGGCATCAAGATGCCGGTGCTGATCGACGAGGGCGACGTGCTCTACGATCAGCTCGGCATCCGCCTGCACCCGATGGTCGGGATCGCCGACGGCAGGTTCGTCCTCAACGCGATGGAGCCGTACCGGCAGATCGAGTACTGCGACGTCATCAAGACGCGCATCAAGGTGCTGCTCGGCGAGGCCACGGTCGCCCAGCTCGACAAGGTGATCAACCCGGACAAGTCGCCGCTGCCCGGCGCCGATCCGATGAGGAAGGCGATGCGGGACGTGAACATGGCGCGCCGCCTCTACGAGATCGGCCAGTACAACGACGCCGTGAAGTTCGCGAGCAAGGCGCTCGAGGTCGCGCCCGTCGCGCACGCGTTCACGGTGATGGGCCTCTCGTACGCGAAGCTCGGGAAGTGCGCCGAGGCGAGCAAGGCGTTCGACGAGGCGGGGAAGCTCGACCGGAGCGAGCTCGAGCTCGCCGCGCCGGCGAAGGAGACCTGCAAGTAGAGGTCGCGCGGCCGCCGTCGAGCCGCGCCGACTGTCTGCACGCTCAGGCCTTGAGCGCGGCGCTCTCGAGGATCTGCTCGCAGAGATCCGGAAATGCGATCCCGAGCCCGGCTGCGATCTTGGGGACGAGCGAGGTCGCCGTCATCCCGGGGAGCGTGTTGATCTCGAGGATGTAGGGCGTGCCGTCCGGCACGACGATGAAGTCCACCCGCGTCACGCCCGCGCAGCCGAGGCCGCGGTGCGCGGTCTCCGCCGCGTCCATGACGCGCCTCGCGTGGGCATCCGGGATCCGCGCCGGGTAGTGGTACTTCGTCGTCCCCGCGGTGTACTTCGCTGCGTAATCGTAGAACTCGTTCGCGGGCTGGATCTCGATCGCGCCGAGGGCCTTTCCCTCGAGCACCGCGACGTTCACCTCGACCCCCTTCACGTACCGCTCGATGATGACGTCGCCCTTGAACGTCGCCGCGTCGAGGCAGGCCGCCCGGAACTTCGCCTCGTCCTTCACGAGGTGGACGCCGACCGACGAGCCCTCGCCGGACGGCTTCACGACGCAGGGGATCCCGAACGGCAGCTCGGAGGGGGCGATCGTCCCGGCGCGCGCCGCAAGGAAGACCCGGTAGTCGATGACCGCGAGGCCGAGCGCCGCGAACATTGCCTTCGCGACCACCTTGTCCATGCCGAGCGCGGAGGCGAGGACTCCCGAGCCGGTGTACGGGATCCCCATGACCTCGAGGAGCCCCTGCACGCAGCCGTCCTCGCCCCAGCGGCCGTGGAGTGCGTTGAAGGCGACGTCGATCCGGGCCGCGCGGAGCCGCTCGGGCAGGTCGAGGCCCACGTCCAGGAGCGTCACGTCGTGGCCCTTCGCGACGAGCGCGTCGGCGCAGGCCTTCCCGGTCCTGAGCGAGACGTCGCGCTCGGTCGAGCGCCCGCCGTACAGCACCGCCACCTTCTTGCCGCGCCAGTCGGACATGTCGTTCTCCTCGGGCGAGCCTAGCCCAGCTTCGGATCGCTCAGCTCCTCTGCAAGGAACTCGCCCACGAGCCGGACCTCCGTCTCGAGGACGATCCCGAACCGCTCTTTCACTCGAAGTCTCGCGAGGTTCACGAGCGCGAGCACGTCGCGCGCGGTCGCGCCGCCGAGGTTCACGACGAAGTTCGCGTGGACGTCCGACCACATCGCGCCGCCGACATGGTGCCCCTTCAGGCCTACGCCCTCGACGAGGCGTCCGGCGAACTCGCCCGGGGGGTTCCGGAACGTCGAGCCGAAGCTTGGCTTGTCGAGCGGCTGCGTGCGCCGGCGCTGGTCGCGGTCCTCCTGCATCGTCCGCTCGCTCGCGGCGACGTCGCCGGCGCGAAGGGCGAACTCGATGCGCGTCGCGACCGCGCCGGGCGGTAGCCGGCAGGTCCGGTACGCGAACCCGAGCTCCCGCGCGTCGAGGAAGCCAGCCCCATCCGCGGTCGCGACCTCTACGCGGCGCACCACGTCCTTCATCTCGCCGATCCGGGTCCCCGCGTTCATCGCGAGCGCGCCGCCGAGCGTCCCCGGGATCCCGGCGACGAACTCCATCCCCACGAGGCCGAGCGCGTGGGCGCGGACCCACAGGCGCGAGGTGGGGTGCCCGGCGCAGAGGAGCAGCGCCTCACCCCGCGCCACCTCAGGCGCGAGGTCGGGCGGGACGCGCACGACGACGCCGCGCACCCCCGCGTCGGCAACGAGCGTGTTCGCGCCGCCGCCGAGGACGTGGAGCGGGACGCCGAGCTCGCGGACCGCGCGCAGGAGCTCCGCGAGCGCATCGGGATCGGCGGGGCGGACGAGGAGGTCGGCGGGGCCGCCCACGCGGATCGCCGTCCTCGTGGCGAGGGGCGCGTCGCGCAGGTGCTCGCCGCGGACTCGGCGGGCGAGCTCTTCCCGCCAGGTGGTCACGGGGGATCCCCCCTCACCCCGACCCTCTCCCCCGCTTCGCGGGGGAGAGGGGGAATGCGCCCGAGGTCTCCCCTCTCCCCCGCCCACGGCGGGGGCAGAGGGAGAATGCGCCCGAGCTCTCCCCTCTCCCCCGCCCACGGCGGGGGGAGAGGGCCAGGGTGAGGGGGGGGAATGCAGGTGAACGTGCTCATGACCCCAGCAGCGCGAGGAGCTCGGGGCCGACCTGCGTGATGTCGCCGGCGCCGAGCGTGAGGACGATGTCTCCGGCGCGGACGCGGGCGCGTGCGGCGCGCGCGAGCTCGGCGCGAGGGACGAGCGTCACGTCGCGGTGGCCGCAGGCGCGGACCGCGTCGGCGAGCGCGCGGGCGGTGGCGCCCTCTATCGGGTCCTCACCCGCCGCGTAGATGTCCGTGAGCAGGAGCAGGTCCGCGTCGTTGAACGCGGTCGAGAACTCCGCCATGAGGTCGCGGGTCCGCGTGTAGCGGTGCGGCTGGAAGAGGCACACGACCCGGCGGTGGAACGCCTCGCGGGCGCCGAGGAGCGTCGCCTTCACCTCGGCTGGGTGGTGGGCGTAGTCGTCGACCACGGTGACCCCCGACGCCTCGCCCCGCACCGTGAACCGGCGCTGCACGCCCCGGAACGTCGCGAGCGCCGCGCGGACCGCGTCGGGCGGGATGCCCATCTCGTCGCCGAGCGCGACGACGGCGAGCGCGTTCAGGGCGTTGTGGCGCCCCACCATCTGGACCTCGAACCGGCCGAGCGGCCCGGTGCGCCGGAAGGCGTCGAACCGGACCGAGTGGCCGTCCACCTCGATCCGGTCTGCGCGGTAATCGGCCTGGTGGCTCTCGCCGTACGTGACGTAGCGGCTCTCCACGTCGGGAAGCAGCGACTGCACGCCCGCGTGGTCGTGGCAGAGGATCGCGAGCCCGTAGAACGGCACCCGGTTCACGAAGTCGAGGAAGCCGCGCCGGAGCGCCTCGGCGGTCTTCCAGTGATCGAGGTGCTCGGGGTCGACGTTCGTGACGATCGCGATCGTCGGCGGGATCCGCAGGAACGAGCCGTCGGACTCGTCCGCCTCGACGACCATGTAGTCGCCCTTCCCGAGCTTCGCGTTCGAGCCGAACGTGTTGACCTTCCCGCCGACGACGGCGGTCGGGTCGAGCCCGGCGTGCGCGAGGAGGTGGGCGGCCATCGAGGTCGTCGTGGTCTTTCCGTGCGACCCCGCGATCGCCACGCCGTACTTGAGCCGCATGAGCTCCGCGAGCATCTCGGCGCGCGGGATGACCGGGATCTTGCGGCGCCGCGCCTCGACCACCTCCGGATTGTCGCGGCGCACGGCGGACGAGATCACGACGACGTCCACCTCGGCGATGTTCTCCGCCGCGTGCCCGTTCACGATCCGACCGCCGAGCGAGGCGAGCCGGCGCGTCGTGTCCGACTCCTTGAGGTCGGAGCCGGAGACCGCGTACCCGAGGTTCAGCAGCACCTCGGCGATGCCGCTCATGCCGATGCCGCCGATCCCGACGAAGTGGATCTTGGCGGGCCTGGAACGGAAGAGGCTCATGGAGGTCTCCGGGAAGGTCCTCAGGCGGCCTGGTCCGGCGGGCGCGTCGACGGCGTCGGGCGCTCCCGGGGCTGGCCGGTGGGCGAGCCGAAGCGACGGCGGACGAGCTCGGTGCAGACGTCGGCGATCTCCTTCGCCGCCGCCGGGCTGCCGAGGCGCCCCGCGGCGCGGGCCATCTTCTCGCGCCGGTCGGAGCTCGCGAGGATGGCCCGGATCTCCCGCGCGAGCAGCTCGCCCGTGAGGTCGCACTCCTCGATCATGACAGCCGCGCCGGCGTCGACGAGGCTGCGCGCGTTCTGCACCTGGTGGTTGTCCGCCGCGAACGGGAAGGGAACCAGGATCGCCGGCTTGCGGCAGACGGTCAGCTCCGCGAGCGTGGTCGCGCCGGCGCGGCAGACGACGAGGTCGGCGCCGGCGTAGGCGCTGCTCATGTCGGTGATGAAGTCCCGGACGTCCGGCTCGAACCCGCAAGCGCGGTAGCCCTTCTCCACCTGCTCGCGGTCGCGTGCGCCGGTCTGGTGCGTCACCTGGAGCGTCTCGCGCAGGTCGGCGAGGTGCGGCAGCGCCTCGACGACGCGCATGTTGAGCGCGTGCGCGCCCTGGGACCCGCCGAACACGAGCAGGCGCGGCCCGGCGTGGCGCGCCTCCGGCCGCATGAAGTTCTCCATCAGCGTGCGGCGGATCGGGTTCCCGAGCTGGTAGACCTTGTGGCGCGGGAAGTGGTGGGCGGCCTCCGGGAACGCGGTGAACGCCGCCTGCACGATCCGGCCGAGCAGCCGGTTCGTGACCCCCGCCGCCGCGTTCTGCTCCTGCACGGCGGTCGGGATCCGCAGGAGCCACGCCGCGAGCACCACCGGGCCGCTCGCGTACCCGCCGACGCCCACGACCACGTCGGGCCGCCAGCGCCGGAGGATCTGGACCGATTGCCAGAGCGCGACCGGGAGGAGCAGGAGGTTCCGGAGCGAGTCGACGAGCCCCTTCCCCTTGAGCCCGCGCACCTCGATGAGCTCGATCGGGAAGCCGGCCTTCGGAACCACCGTCGCTTCGAGGCCCCGCGCCGTGCCGACGAAGACGACGTCGTTGCCAGGGTGGCGCGTCACCACCTCCTCGGCGAGCGCGATGCCCGGGAAGACGTGGCCGCCCGTGCCGCCGCCGGCGACGAGCATCCTCATGACGTGCCTCCCACCCTGCGCTCGCCGCGCCCGGGCGCGGGCCCGCCGGCCCCCGCGGTCGACGAGTGGCGGACCGCCGCGACCGGCCGGCGCAGGTGACCGCCGCGCTCGCCCGAGACGGAGAGCAGGACGCCCGCCGCGGCGAGGAGCGTCATGAGCGAGCTGCCGCCGTACGAGACGAAGGGGAGGGTGAGCCCCTTCGTCGGGACGAGGCCGAACACGACGGCGAGGTTCACGAGCGCCTGCGCGCCGACGAGCGTCGTCACCCCGAGCGCCGCGTAGCAGCCGAACGGATCCGCGGCGTTGAGCGCCGCGCGCAGCCCGCGCCAGACCACGATCGCGTAGAGCGCGAGGAGGAGGACCATGCCGAGGAGCCCGGCCTCCTCCGCGATCACCGCCGCGATGAAGTCGGTGTGCGCGGCGGGGAGGTAGAACAGCTTTCCCTTTCCCTGGCCGAGCCCCTGCCCGAAGAAGCCGCCGTTCGCGGTCCCGAGGAGCGACTCCCAGAGCTGGAACCCGGGCCCGGCGCGGTACCGCTCGGGATCGAGGAACGCCATCACGCGCGCCCAGCGGTAGGGGGTGGACTTCACGAGGTGCCAGGCGATCGGGAGCGCGACGAGGGCCGCCGTGAGGAGATAGCCGACGCGGGCGCCGGCCGCGAAGAGCATCGCGAGGAGCACGACGAAGAGGATGACGCCGGTGCCGAGGTCGCGCTGCACGAGGCAGAGCAGGACGAAGAGACCGGTGACGACGAGGTGGGGCAGGACGCCGATCGAGAAGATCCGCACCTTCTCCTGCTTCCGCGCGAGCGAGTGCGCGAGGTACAGCACGAGCACCACCTTCGCCGCCTCGGCCGGCTGGAACTGCACCGGGCCGAGCGGGATCCAGCGCTGCGCGCCGCCCGCACTCTTGCCGATGAAGGGGACGAGCGCGAGCGCGAAGAGGGTCGCGCCGAGCAGCGGATAGGCGTAGGCGGCGATGCGCCGGTGGCCGATCCGAACCGCGAGCGCCATGAGCGCGATGCCGATGGACCCCGCCACGAGCTGGCGCTTCAGGTAGTAGAACTCGTCGAAGCCGAGCCGGCGCGACTGGCTCGCCGGGATCGCGCTCGCGGAGTAGACCATCACCGCCCCGACCGCGGCGAGGCCGAGGATCGCGGCGAGGAGGAGGCCGTCAAAGGGCGGCGCAGCGCGCGCCGAGGTCTCGTCGCTCCTCATCCCGTCAGCTCTCCGACGTGGCGGCGGAAGGCGTCGCCGCGCTCCTCGTAGCTCCGGTACTGATCGTAGCTCGCGCAGGCGGGCGACAGCAGCACCACCCCGCCCGGAGCCGCGATCCCGGCCGCCCGCTTCACCGCCTCCGCGAGGGTCCGGCACGGCTCGGTGCGGCAGAGGTCGCCGAGCTCCGCCTCGACCGCCGGGGCGTCCTCGCCGATCGTGAGGAGGGCCTGCACGCGCCCGTCGAAGAGCGGCCGGAGGGGCGCGTAGGGGGCGCCCTTTCCGCGCCCGCCCATGATGAGGACCACGCGCGGCGCGGAGCGTGGGAACGCGGAGAGGCCGACGAGCGTCGAGTCCACGTTCGTCGCCTTCGAGTCGTTCACCCACTCGACGCCGCCGCGCTCCGAGACGAGCTCGAGCCGGTGCGGCAGCCCCGGGAAGACGTCGAGGCCGGCCTGCACGGCCGCGCCCGGCACGCCGAGCAGGCGCGCGCAGAGGACGGCCGCCATCGCATTCTCGCGGTTGTGCCGGCCGCGGAGCGCGCGGCCGCGCACGACGTAGCGCTCCTCCGCGCCGGAGAGCCGGAGCCGAAGCTCGGCGCCGGCCGCTCCGGGCTCCCCGCCCGGATCGCGCACCGCGGAGGGCTCGGACGGCCCGAAGCCGAAGGTGTGGACCGCGGCGCGCGACGCGGAGACCATCGCGACGGCGCGCGGGTCGCGCGCGTTCGCCACGGCGGCGTCCCCCGGCTGCTGCAGGGCAAACAGGCGCGCCTTCGCCGCGGCGTAGTCGTCCACGTCGCGGTAGCGGTCGAGGTGGTCCGGCGAGACGTTCAGGATCGCCGCGACGCGCGGCCGGAGCCGCTCGAGCCCCTCGATCTGGAAGGAGGAGAGCTCGAGCACGACGGCGTCCACGCGCGCGCCGGAGAGGACGAGCTCGCACGCGGGCGTCCCGAGGTTCCCGCCGGTGAAGGTGCGCCGGTCGCGCGACAAGAGGGCGCCAGCGAGCGCGGTGGTGGTGCTCTTGCCGTTCGTCCCGGTGATCGCGACGACGGGCGCCCCCTCGAGGAAGCGGGCGGCGAGCTCGACCTCGCCCCAGACCGGGACGCCGCGCGCCCGAGCCGCGGCGATCTCCGGGATCGACAGCGGGACGCCCGGCGAGGCGACGACGAGGTCGGCGCGCTCGAAGTCGGCTGGGTCGTGGCCGCCGAGCGCGCGCCGGACCGCGAGCCCGTCGAGCGCCGCGACGGGCGCGGCCAGGTCCTTCGCCGCGCGCCGGTCGGTGACGGTGACCTCGGCCCCCTCGCGCGCGCAGAGGCGCGCCGCCGCGACACCGCTCTTCGCGAGCCCGACGACGGTGACCTTCCTGCCCTTGAGCTCCGGTGCGCCCACGTCGCTACCTCAGCTTGATGGACATGAGCGCGACGAGCGCGAGCATGACCGAAAGGATCCAGAAGCGGACGATGATCTTGGGCTCCGCCCAGCCCTTCAGCTCGAAGTGGTGGTGGATCGGTGCCATCCGGAAGATGCGCTTCCCGGTCGTCCGGAAGGACCAGACCTGCAGGATGACGCTCACCGTCTCGCCGAGGAAGACGCCGTGCAGGATCGCGCTCGCCACCTCGTTCTTCGTGAGGACCGCGAGCGTGCCGAGGCCGCCGCCGAGCGCGAGCGAGCCGACGTCGCCCATGAAGACCGACGCGGGGTAGGTGTTGAACCAGAGGAACGCGACGCCAGCCCCGAAGATCGCGGAGCAGAAGACCCCGAGCTCCTCCGCCCCCGGGATGTAGGCGATGCGCAGGTACTCGGCGAGGCTGAACCCCGCGAGCGTCGCGCCCGCGACGTACGAGAGCGCGAGGAAGGTCATCGACGAGACGATGGTCGGCCCGATCGCGAGGCCGTCGAGGCCGTCGGTGAGGTTCACCGCGTTCGAGGTCGCGACGATGACGAAGACCATGAACGGCAGGTAGAGCCACCCGAGGTTCGGCTCGAAGAAGCGGGTGGGGACGAACGGCAGCGTGAGCCGGAGGTCCACGTAGCTGCCGACCCGGAACCAGGGGAAGCCCGGCTCGAGGTGGAAGTTCCAGTCGGTGAGCACGCCGTAGTAGACGGCGAGCACGACGATCACCTGGAGGAGGAGCTTCTTCTTCCCCGCGAGCCCCTTCGAGTTCCGCTTCGAGAGCTTGAGCCAGTCGTCCGAGAACCCGATCGCGCCGAAGCCGAGCGTCACGAGCAGCGCGGCCCAGACGTAGCGGTTCGTGAGGTCCGCGAAGAGGAGCGTCGAGACCGTGACCGCGAGGAGGATGAGGGCGCCGCCCATCGACGGCGTCCCCGCCTTCTTCTTGTGGCCCTCGGGCGTGTCCTCACGGACGTTCGACGCGCCGTACTGGAGGATGCGCATCCGCTCGATGAAGAGCGGGCCGAAGAGGAGCCCGACGACCAGCGCGACGAGCCCCGCCGCCACGATCCGGAAGGACGGATAGCGGAGGACGTTGAAGACGCCGACGCGGGTCGAGAGGGGATAGAGGAGGTGGTAGAGCATCAGGCCGTCGCCCTCATCGGATCGCCTCGACGAGGCGTTCGAGCTTCATCCCGCGGCTGCCCTTCACGAGGAGGACGTCGGTCGGCTGCAGGGTCGCGCGCGCCCAGCTCACGAGGGGGTCGAGCTCCTCGGTGTGGAAGACCTCGAGCCCGGCCGCGCGAGCCGCCTCGGCGACGGCGCGGGCGCGCGGGCCGAACGCGGCGAGCACGCGCACGCCCGAGCGGGCCGCCTCCTCGCCGAGCGCGCGGTGCGCCTCCCCCTCGAACGCGCCGAGCTCGAGCATGTCGCCCAGCACCGCCACCGGTCGGCGGCCGGCGGCGGCGAGGTCCGCGAGCGTCCGGAGGGCCGCCGACATCGAGGCGGGGTTCGCGTTGTAGCAGTCGTCCACGAGCTGCACGCCCGAGGGGAGCGCCTCGAGCCGCAGGCGGCGCCCCACCGGGCGCACGGCCGCGAGCCCGCGCACGATCTCGCGGTCGGTGCAGCCGAGCGCGATCCCCGCGGCTGCGGCGGCCGCCGCGTTCGCGGCATTGTGCGCGCCGACGAGCCCAGGGATGTGGACCGCCACCTCGCGGTTGCCGATCCCAAGGACGAAGCGGAGCCCGTCCGTGCCCTGCGACACGATCTCGAGCACCACCACGTCGCCGCGGCGCCCCTTCGAGGCGGAGAAGGTAATCATCCTCCGGCCGGAGGCCTGCGCGCGCTTCAGCATGCGGGCGTCGTCGGCGTTCGCGATGGCGACCCCGCCCTCCGGCAGCCCCTCGTAGAGCTCCGCCTTCGCGTCGGCGACCGCCTCGACGGACCCGAGCCCCTCGAGGTGCGCCGGCGCGGCGAGCGTCACGATCCCGATCTGCGGGTGCGTCATCGCCGCGAGCCGCGCGATCTCGCCGGGGTGGTTCATGCCGAGCTCGACGACCGCTGCCTGGTGCGACGCGTCGAGGCCGAACAGGGTGAGCGGCACGCCCACCTCGTTGTTGAGGTTCCCCTCGGTCTTGAGCACCTTCCCGCGCGTCGCGAGGATCGCGGCGATCATCTCGCGCGTCGTGGTCTTCCCGTTCGACCCGGTGACGCCGACGATCGGGATGGGGAAGCGGAGCCGGTGGACGCGGGCGAGCGCGCCGAGTGCGGCGAGCGTGTCGGCGACGGCGAGTCGCGGCAGCGGCGAGGCGTCCGCGGCGCGCGCCTCCGCGACCACCGCGGCCGTGGCGCCGCGCGCGGCCGCGTCCGCGAGGAAGTCGTGCGCGTCGAACCTCTCGCCGCGCAGCGCGACGAAGAGCGACCCCGAGCCGATCGTGCGCGTGTCGGTCGAGACGCCCGCGACCTCGGCGGGCGGCGTCCCGATCCAGCGCCCGCCCGTCGTCCGGACGAGCTCGTCGGCCGTGAAGCGCGGTCCGTTCATGCGATCCCGAGCGCCCTCCGGGCCTCGTCGCGATCCGAGAACGGGATCCGCTCGCGGCCCACGATCTGCTGCGCCTCGTGCCCCTTGCCCGCGACGAGCACGGCATCCCCCTCGCGCGCGGCCGCGACGGCGAGCGCGATGGCGGAGCGACGGTCGGGCTCGACCGCGTAGCCGCGGGCGTCGAGGCAGAGCGCCTCGGCGGTGAGCCGGCGGAGCCCCGCGCGCTCGAGCCCGGGGAGGATGTGGCCGAGGATCGCGACCGGATCCTCGCTCCGCGGGTTGTCGCTCGTCACGATGACGAGGTCCGCCCCACGCCCCGCCGCCTCGCCCATGAGCGGGCGCTTCCCGCGATCGCGGTCGCCACCGCACCCGAAAACGCAGACGAGCCGCCGCGGCCCGAGCGCGCGCAGCGCCTCGAGCGCGCGCGAGAGCGCGTCGTCGGTGTGGGCGTAGTCCACGAACACCGAGACGCCGCGCGCCGCGAACCGCTCGAGCCGGCCCGGCGCGCCGCGCGACTCGGAGAGCCCGCGTGCGACCGCGTCGAGCGGCAGCCCGAGCGCGAGCGCCATCCCCGCGGCGCAGAGCAGGTTCTCGAGGTTGTGCGCGCCGACGAGCGGCGACCGGATCGAGAGCGTCCCGGCGGGCGTGTGGAGCGTCGCCGCGATTCCGGAGAGCCCGGCGACGACCTCCTCGGCGCGGAGCGCGTCGTCGGTCCGGCCGCCGTAGCGCCACAGCGTGCGGCCGGGGCCGAGCTGATCGGCGAGCCGCGCGCCGTACGGGTCGCGCACGTTCACGACCGCCACCCCGTCCGGGGCGAGGTGCTCGAGGAAGAGCCGGCGCTTCGCCGCGAAGTACCGCTCCATGTCGCCGTGGTAGTCGAGGTGGTCCCGCGTGAGATTCGTGAACCCGGCCACGCGGAAGCGCATCCCGGCGATCCGCTCCTGGGCGAGCGCGTGCGAGGAGACCTCGAGCACCGCCGCGCGCGCGCCGGCGGCGCGCATCTCGGCGAGCAGCGCCTGGATCGTGGTGGACTCGGGCGTCGTGTGGCCGGCTTCGCGCTCAGTTCCGGGCCAGCGGTGCGTCACGGTGCCGAGCATGCCGCAGGGGAGACCGGCGGCGCGCGCGCACGCCTCGACGAGCCAGGCGACCGTCGTCTTCCCGTTCGTGCCGGTGACGCCGGCGAGGAGGAGCGCGGTGCCCGGGCTCCCGTGGAAGTTCGCCGCCGCGATCGCCATCGCGCGGCGCGACGACGGCGCGAGCAGGAGGGCGGCCGGAGCGCACGGCACGGCGCGCTCCGCGACGACCGCGATCGCGCCGCGCCGGATCGCCTCGGGGACGAAGTCGTGGCCGTCGCGCTCGGCGCCCGCGAGCGCGAAGAACACGGCGCCGGGGACGACCTCGCGCGAGTCGCCGGTGACGCGGGCGACCTCGGGATCGCCCGCCGTCTCGCCGAGGGCGCCGGTCCCCTGGATGATGGCCGAGAGCTTCATTCGAGAACGGCTCCATGCAAACCGACGCCCGCGCACTTTTCTTCGACGTCGCGCCCGGTTGCATGCCCCCGTGTCGCGCGTGACACGGGCGCATCCTATCTCAGCCCGCGGGCGCGAGCGTCATCCGAACGCGCGTCCCCGGTGCGACCGCCCTCCCGGCGGGAGGCGTCTGGGAGACCACCCGGCCGGACCCGGCGATCTCGGCCGCAAGCGACGCGTCCTCGAGCCGGCGGATGGCCACTCGCGCCGGCAGGCCAGCGAGCGACGGCACGGCCACCTTGCCGCTCGGCGGGGTGGCGGAGCGGCGGTCGGCCGCCTCGACGGGGGGTGGGCCGTCGTCGGGGTCCGCGTGGGCCGCCTCGGCGGGGGCGGGGACGGCGGCGGCGATCGGGGTCCCCGTCGGCGGGACCCCGAACATCTTCATCGCGTACTCCGCCACCTCGCGGAACGCCGGCGCAGCGATCTCGCCCCCGTAGATCTCGTCCTTCGGCTCGTCCACGAAGATGCCGATGACGACCCGCGGGCCGTCGAACGGCGCGAAGCCGACGAACGAGCTGAAGCGGCGGTCCTCGGAGTAGCCGCCGGAGACGGGGTCGGCCTTCTGAGCGGTGCCGGTCTTGCCGGCGACGCGCCACCCGTCGAGCCGGGCGCGCTTGCCGGTGCCCTTCGGGTCCTCGACGACCCCGACGAGCCAGCGCGCGATCGTCGCCGCCGTCTGCTCGGAGACGGCGCGGCGCACGACCTCGCGCCCGGGCTCGTCGAGCACCTCGCCGGTCCCCGGATCGAGCACCCGCTTCACGATCCGGGGCCGCAGGAGCAAGCCGCCGTTCGCGATCGCCCCCATCGCAGCGGTGATCTGGAGCGGGCTCGCGGTGAGCCCCTGCCCGAAGCTCTGCGTCGCGAGGGCGATGTCCGCCTTCGGGAAGGGGAGCTGCCCCTTCGTCTCGCCGGGGAGCCCGGTGCCGGGCCGCTCGCCGAAGCCGAAGGCGGCGAGCGCGTCGTGGAGCCGCTCCTTCCCGAGCCGCGCGGCGATCCGGGCCGCGCCGACGTTCGAGGAGGCGACGAGGACCTTCGACGGCCCAGCCCAGCCGAGCCCCTCGTGGTCGTGGATGACGTGGGCGCCGATGGCGAGGCTGCCGTTCCCGCAGTCGATCGGGTCGAGCGGCGTCACCGCGCCGCGATCGAGCGCGCCCGCGATGGAAAAGGTCTTCATCGTCGAGCCGGGCTCGAAGGCGTCGGCGAGGGCGCGGTTGCGCATCTCGTTCGCCTTGCGCGGCGCGTTCGGGTTGTGCGGCGGCCAGCTCGCGAGCGCGAGTACCTCGCCCGTCCGCGCGTCGAGCGCGACGCCCATTCCCCCTGCGGCGCGGGCGCCGAGCGCGGCGCGCGCGAGGGCGCGCTCCGTCGCGAGCTGGAGGCCCTGATCGAGGGTGAGCTCGACGCGCGCCCCCTCCCGCTCGCGCGCGGAGGAGGGGTCGCCTGCGAGCACGGTCCGCCCCGCGCCGTCTCGCAGCGAGGGGACCTTCGCGGGCGAGCCGGCGAGGAGGTCGTCCGCAGCGAGCTCGACGCCCTCGAGCCCGTTCCCGTCGTCCCCCACGACCCCGAGCAGCTGGCTCGCGAGCTCGACGCGAGGATAGTAGCGGCGGGTCTCCGCCACGAGCGCGATGCCGCGGAGCTTCTGGTCCTTCACGATCCGCTCGACCGCGTCCCCTTCGGCGGGCGACACGCGGCGCGCGAGGAAGACGAAGCGGGAGGCCTTCGCGAGCTTCCTGCGGACGGCGGCGACGTCGAGCCCGAGCGCCCGCGAGACCTTCGCGAGCGCCGCGCCGGAGTGGTCCTCCTTCCGGAGGATCGCGGGGTCCGCGTAGATCGAGCGGGCGTCGGCGCTGCCGGCGAGGAGGACGCCGGCGCGATCGGTGATGGTCCCGCGCCTCGGCTTCAGGACGAGCTCGCGCCGGTACTGGTCGACCATGTCGTCGACGAGCTCGTCCCGGCGGAGCACCTGCAGATGGAAGACCCGCGCCGCGACCGCGCCGAAGCCAAGCGCGAACAGCGCCGCGATCACCCCGACGCGCACGACGATCCAGCGGGAGGCTCGGGGGTCGACCCCGGGGCGCACGCGTTACCTCCCGGTCGGCGCCGCGCGGCCCGCCCGCAGCGGTCCCCGGAAGGCGACCGCCCCTCCGGGGTCCGCCGCAGGCCCCGCCGCCGCCCGCCGCCGCCTACCACTCGATCGGGATGGCTCCGCCGGCCCGGGTCGATGCTTTGCCCCGACCACGCCCTGCCCGCCCTCGCCCGCCTCGGCGACCTGCGGGCCCGCCGCCGACACCGCGCCCGGCGCCGGCGGAGCCATGCCCAGCCTCGTCCGAGCGACCCGCTCCAGCACCGCGGGAGACCGCAGGGTCTCGACCTCGATGCGGAGCCGATCGTGCTCGGACGTGAGAGTGACGTGATCGCGCTGCAGCTCGCCGAGCGCGTACCCGGCCGCGACGACCTGGGTGCGCGACCAGACGTGAAAGACGGCGACCGCCGCGAGCAGGAGGACGACGAGCGCCGTCCGCGCGATGCGGCCGGTCCCCGGGTCGAGGCGGAGCGCGCTCGTCATCGCAGCTTCTCCAGCACGCGCAGCTTCGCGCTCCGCGCCCGCGGGTTCGCCGCGACCTCGGCGTCGCCCGCCACGATCGGCTTCCGCGTGACCGGCGCGAACGACGCCTTCGCGCCGCACGCGCAGATCGGCAGGTCGGGCGGGCAGGTGCAGCCCTGCGTGAGGGCCCGGAACTTCTCCTTCACCATCCGGTCCTCGAGCGAGTGGAAGGAGATCGCGGCCGCGCGGCCGCCCGGCCCGAGCACCGAGGGGAGGGCCTCGAGCCACGCCGCGAGCGCGCCGAGCTCGTCGTTCACCGCGATGCGCAGCGCCTGGAACGTGCGCGTCGCCGGGTGGATCCTGCGCGGCCAGGCCTTGCGCGGGATGGCGCCGGAGACGAGCTCCGCGAGGCGGGCCGTGTCGAGCGGCTCGCCCGCGTCCACCGCGCGCTTCACCGCGCGCGCGATCGGCCGCGCGAACGGCTCCTCGCCGTACTCCTTCAGGATGCGCGCGAGCTCCCGCTCGTCGATCCGGCGCAGCAGCTCGCGCAGCGGCTCGCCCTCCTCCGCCATCCGCATGTCGAGCGGCCCCGGGCGCGAGAAGGAGAAGCCGCGCTCGGCCTCGTCGAGCTGGGGCGAGGAGACGCCGAGGTCCACGAGCGCGCCGTCCACCGCCGCGAGCCCGAGCGCGTCGAGCACGTTCTTCGCGTCGCGGAAGTCGGCGCGCACCGCGCGGAACGCCTCGCCGAAGCGGGCGAGCCGCGCCTTCGCGGCGGCGAGCGCGCGCGGGTCCTTGTCGATGCCGATCACGGACGCCCCCCGCTCGAGGAGAAGGAGGGAGTGGCCGCCGCCGCCGAGCGTCCCGTCGAGCAGGAGCTTGCCCGGTTCGGGGCGCAGGGCCTCCACGATCTCTCTCGCCAGCACGGACTCATGGACGAACTCGCTCACGCCTTCCCGAATAGATCGACCCGCTCATCCGGCGGGACGTCCGTCGCCATCTGCTCCGCGTGAGTGGCCTTGTCGAAGAGATGGATGATGGGTCCCATCCCGACCCACACGACGTCCTTCTGAAGCCCCGCGTAGTCGCGCAGCGCCGGCGGCACGAGCACGCGGCCGTGGACGTCGAGGTCCACCTCGTGCGCCGACGAGACGTACTTGAAGACGTTGCGCTGGAAGCGCGCGTCGAGCGGGGAGGCGGCCATCACCTTCTTCACGAGCTCGTTCCAGACCGACTGCGGGACGGCGAGGAGCGCGCGCCAGTGCGGGTACTGCATGAGCACGATGCGCGGCTCGCCCGCAGCGGCGAGCGACTCCCGGAACTTCGCCGGGAGGCTCGTTCGCCCTTTCGCGTCGATCGCGTGATTGAAGGTTCCGAAGAACACGGGCTGGTCGATCTTGCCGCTCAGATCCGCTCGATGACACTTTTTCCCACTAACAGGCTCCGGATCTAAGGGAGATCGGTCGGGGAAGTCAATCGGCCGACCGCACGCCACGGACGCGGGACTGACAGGGCGTTCAGCGATCGGGGGTGCAACGCGTTGGATCATGGAGAGTGAGTCGGTGTCGCACCC
>DASWEI010000026.1:0-4317 GCA_036394835.1 Anaeromyxobacter sp.
ATCGAGCCGGGCGTCTCCGGCGTGCAGTGGCTCCCGATCCCGCCGGGGAACGAGAACTCCTTGAAGAAGCGGCGCAGCCCGTCCTCGTCGAGGCTCTTCTCCGGGTAGATCTCGGAGTACGTGCCCTCGAGGTACACCGGCCCGAGGACGCCGGGCGCGCCGTGGCCGGGACCGGCGAGGAACATCACGTCGAGATCCCGGGCGCGGATGACGCGGTTGAGGTGGGTGTAGACGAAGGAGAGCGCCGGCGCCGCCCCGAAGTGGCCGAGGAGTCGGCTCTTCACGTGCTCGGGACGGAGCGGCTCGCGCAGGAGCGGGTTCGACTGTAAGTAAAGCATGCCAGCCGCGAGGTAGTTGCAGGCGCGCCAGAAGGCGTCGAGCCGGCGCAGCTCCTCCGGCGCGAGGGGCGCACCTCGTACCGTCGAGCGGGCCGCTCCGAATGCGGACAGCGCCGCGGTGCCCTCCAGGATCGGTGTCTTCGCGGTCACGGTCGTCTCCTCCTGTCTGGCCTCGCCGAGCACGCGGCGGACGTGTCGCGCGATCGTCAGCTCCTCGTCGGCGCGAACCACGAACCCGGCGACCCGGCTTGGGTCGGTGGTGATGCGGGGCCCGCCCGCGGCGTTCGCCTCCGGGTCGAGCTCGACGCCGAGCCAGGCGGCGCCCTCGCACACGCGCGCGCGGATCTCCGCGGCGTTCTCGCCGATGCCCCCGGTGAAGATGATCGCGTCGAGCCCGCCGAGCGCGGCCGCGAGCGAGCCCAGCTCCCGGGCGATCCGGTAGACGAAGAGCTCCACGGCGAGGCGGGCGCGGGGATCGGACGAGGCGAGCAGCGTCCGCATGTCGCTCGAGAGCCCGGAGACGCCGAGCAGGCCGGACCCGTCGTAGAGGAGCTCCTCGATCGCGCGGGGGGTGAGGCCGCGCTCGCTCGCGAGCCACAGCACGACGCCGGGGTCGAGCGCGCCGCAGCGCGTCCCCATGACGAGCCCGTCGAGCACGCTGAAGCCCATGGTGGTCGCGATGCTCCGGCCGCCGGAGAGCGCGCACATGCTGGCGCCGTTGCCGAGGTGCATGACGACGGTACGGCCGCGCGCGGCGTCCGCATCGAGCGAAGGGAGCACCGCGGCGACGTGCTCGTACGAGAGCCCGTGGAACCCGTAGCGCCGGAGGCCCGCCGCGAACAGCTCCTCGGGCAGCGCGAACCGCTCGGCGACGGGCGGCAGGCTGCGGTGGAAGGCGGTGTCGAAGCAGGCGACCTGTGGCAGGCGGGGGTCGAGGTCGCGCAGGAGCCTTATCGGGCGGAGGTTGTGCGGCTGGTGGAGGGGCGCGAGCGGGACGAAGGTCTGGAGCCGCGCCAGCACCTCCTCGTCCACCCGCGCCGGACCGGCGAATGCCGCGCCGCCGTGCACCACCCGGTGGCCCACGCCCGAGAGCGTCCCGTCTCCGGACGCGCCTCGCACGAACGCGAGCAGCGCCTCGAGCGCGCCGGCGTGGCCGACGTGGGCGTTCGCCGGCCAGCGCCGCTCCAAGAGGACGGTGCCGTCCGGCCGGCGCGCGACGAAGCGAGGCTCGCCCTCGCCGGCGATGCGCTCGAACTTGCCTCGCACGTCGAGGACGAGCTCGTCGTCGCCCGACTCGAAGAGCGAGAACTTGATGGACGACGAGCCGGCGTTGAGGACGAGGATCCGGTCAGGGCTGGCCGTCGGCGGCGTCGTCATCGGCCCTCGCTCGTCGCCCGGACGGCCATCGGCGGCGGTCCGCGCATCACGAACGGTACGTTCTGGGGCGCGGGGCGGGCGGGCACGTTCTGAGCGCATCGCATCACCGGAGCGCCCTCAGAGCTGCTTTCATGTCGGACACGGCGAGAAACGCCGTCGCCTTGCGTCCACCCGCGGTGCTCACGAACACGGACTTGATGTTCACGCGGGCGTCGCCGAGCAGCTTGGCCACGGCGCGCAGGTTCACGTTCATCGCGCCGAGAGCGGACGCGATCTCGCCGAGCATCCCAGGGCGATCCTCGACCCGGATCACGAGGGCCCTCACTCGTGGCATTCTGGTCCTCCTCTCGCTTCACGTGCCCGATGACGACCCGTGGGTACGTGCTTATCCAGGCGCCCCGCGTCGCGCGCAGCTCGCGGAAGGACCGCACAGCGACTCGACGGCCCGGACGCGGTCCGGACGGGTGGCCCCCCGTCGTGCGATCGACCGGCCTGCGCCACACGCCAGGCGGGCGCACGCACCTCGTTCCGCTCACCCATCTTTCGCTTGCGACCTGCGGCGTTCTGGAAAGGCTCAAGGCCGGAGGTGCCGCTATGGAACAGACGAGCACGGGAGTCGGGCAGCAGGCGGGCGTGGACCGGTCGCTGGAGGCGACCCTGAAGAGATTCAACGAGGCGTTCAATCGCTTCGACGCGAAGGAGGTCGCGTCGTTCTGGGCCGACGATGGCACGTTGATCAATCCGGTCGGCAACTATGGCACGGGCCGCTCGGGTGTCGAGAGGGTGTTCCGTGAGGACGCGGAGAGGTTCCTCAAGGGGGCGACGTCGAGGTTCACGATCACCGGGGCGCGCAAGGTCGGCGACGACTGCGTGCTGCTCGACCTCGACGACGACGTGCAGAATGCCAAGATGCCCGATGGTTCGACCGGGCCGATGAAGCTGCACGTCGTGATGTTGGTCCAGAAGACGGCAGGTGGGTGGCAATGGCTCGACGTCCGCCCCTACGGCTTCTTCCCGAAGCCAGAGCCGCTACACTGATGACGGACCGGCGCGATGACCAAGGGCGATTCCGCGAACGTTGACGGGGATGCGTCCCGCTGAGTACCATCCGGCGGATTTCAGCTTCGGAACACGGTGAAAGACCGTGGCGGTCCCGCCGCTGTAATCGGGGACGCGCGTCACCAGGCGAAGAGCCAGCCACTGCCGAGAAGCACTCCGGCGGGAAGGCGTGACGGCGCGGACGATCCGAGAGCCAGAAGACGGGCTGAAACCAAGAGCGCTGACCGGGTCCGATGGCAAAGGGCTCCGGAGGACCATCATGGTCCTTCGGGGCCTTTTTCATTTCTTCGGCCCACCACGAAGAGCGAGGCGAACGTGAGCAAGTGCAAGACGAAGGGCGCATCCAAGACGAAGCCGGTGAAGAAGAACGTGATCGCCAGCCGCAAGAGCTGCAGCGCGACTGGGACCGGGCTCTCCCACTACATCCTGACGGATCGGAAGGGGAAGTGAGTCGCACCGGTACCGAGAGCCGGGGGGCAGCCCCGTCGCGGGGCCGCTTCGTCAACAGCGGCGAGGGACCCACGCTGCAGCCCATCGACGTGGGTCACGCGGATTACGTCGCCCTCGTCGATCCCGACACCGCATTCTGGTCGCTCGTCGCGCGGGACAGGCTCTCGGACGCGATGGGCGACGGACCGCTCCTGCGGGCCTACCGCAAGAAGGCCGCCGCGTTCGCGCGTGAGATGGACGTGCTGCGGTTTGGCCTGAAGCCATCCGCGGTCTATTTCAACCCGACTGAGCGGTGCAACCTCAACTGCTCCTACTGCTACATCCCCGAGGGCATGCGGAGCGGGGGGAGCCACATGCCCCGCGAGCGGCTGCTCGAGGCGCTGCAGCGCCTCAGGGACTACTTCAAGCGGACGCTGCCCGCGGGCACGCTCCCGCAGATCATCTTCCACGGCGCGGAGCCGCTGCTCGCCCGCGAGGCGGTGTTTGCCGGGATCGACGCCTTTCGCCACGACTTCCGCTTCGGCATCCAGACCAACGCCACGCTCCTCGACGACGCTGCGGTGGAGTTCCTCGGCGAGCGGAACGTCAGCATCGGCATCTCGCTCGACGCGCCGGGGCGCGAGATCGCGGATCGCACCCGCAAGGACTGGAGCGGTCAGGGCGTCCACGGCAAGGTGCTCGAGGCGATGGACCGGCTGCGCGGCTACGACGCGTGGAGCGTCATCTGCACGATGACGCGCGAGAACGCGCGCCAGCTCACCGGGATGGTGGAGTTCCTGCACCGGCGCGAGGTGCCGACCTGTCTCATGAACATCGTGCGGTGCACGCTGCCGCCCGCGCGCGAGGTGAAGCCCGACGACGGCCCTGCGGCGAGGGCCTTCCTCGCCGCGCTGGACCGCTCGTACGAGCTGTACCGGGAGACTGGCCGGAAGCTCGTCATCGGCAACTTCGCCAACGTCCTGCTCGCGATCCTCGCCCCGACCGCTCGCCGCCTCATGTGCGACATCTCCCCGTGTGGCGGGGGCAGGTGCTTCTTCGCCGTGACGCCCAGCGGTGACATGTTTCCGTGCAGTGAGTTCATCGGGCTCGAGGC
>DASWEI010000027.1:0-59205 GCA_036394835.1 Anaeromyxobacter sp.
CCCCTGCACCGCTGCGCGCGTACTCAAGCGGATTTGTGCTCGCAGCCCCGACGCGTCCGGAGAGCGCTCCAACGACGCCCCACTCTTTGCCCAGTTCGGGAATCGTCGTCAGCGAGGTCTTGATCTCACCGTCCATCGCTACGCCAATCCCCTGAAGTGTTCCAGCACTTGTCGGATCCAGGGCGTACACATTTCGGTCGTCTGCGACCCAGATTGCGCGTTCACCTACCGCAGGCGCCGCGGTGATGAACCTCGATCCAGTAGTCGCCTCCCACCGCTTCGTGCCGTCTGCATTTACGGCCAACACCTGGAGTGACGTCTTCGACAGGCCCACGACCACCGTCCCGTCCGCCATGACAGACGGGGAGCTCATGGGTGCTCCGGCATCGTAGACCCACCGCAATCTTGTAACGTGTGTGGGAGTGGTTCCTGCCGAGTTGACGTTTCGAGCACCATCCCGCGCGACCACGGTCACCACTACGTCGGCCTCGAACGTTTCGAACGGTAACGAACCGAGTTGAACATCCGCGACCCACGTCGTTTCGGTCGTCCGTGCCATCGACACCGCCGGCCCGCCGAGATCGAGCGTCACCTCCGCGCCGAGCACCTCGGCGTCGTCCGCGATCGTCGCGGTGACGTGCAGGACGCCGCTCCGGAGGCAGGGCGTGGAATCGCAGGCGACGGTCACGGCGGAGACGGTGGGCGGGACCGCGTCCGGCCAGCACACGTTCCCGTCCTGCGTCCGCGCGCAGTACTGGCCGGCGGGGCACTCGGGGCTCGTCGCGCACTCCGCCCGATCCCGGACCGAGCCGCACGCGACAGCGAACACGACGAGGAGGAGCGAATGGGCGCGCATCGTTCCTCCTAGAAGGCGTACCGCCAGGTGAGACCGCCCGCGACGGCCGCGGCGCCGAGTCCGAGCGCGACGCCGCTCGCGACCCGGCCCGCCCTGAAGCGGTCCCGCTCTCGTGTGTACGTCGCCGGATCGGTCGCCGCTTCCGCTGCGTCCGCGGCCGAGCGCGCGCGGCCGACGAGGACGACCCCCGCCGCGAGCGCCGCCACGCCGGCTCCCACCGTCGTCCACGCGGCGAGATGCGGGTATCTCGGGCCCGGCGGCCGCGGGAGCGTCCCGAGCAGCTCGGAGAGCGCGCGACGGAGCGGCGTCACGCCGTCCGCGCCGGGCGCGACCTCGATCGCACGCCGCGCGCGCTCCGCCTCGCTCGCGGCGTCCGACAGGACGAGCACGTACCGGCTCCCGTCGACGCGGCCGTCGGCGGTGGCCGAGACCGCGTGCGCGAGCCCGATCCGCCGAGCGGCGCGGGCGCTCTCGGCGGCGTCGTCGCACGCGACGCCGTAGTCGAGGAAGCGATGGACTCCCTTCGCCGCGTCCACGACCGCGTCGCCGCGGGCGAGCGCGGCGTCGCCCGTGACCTTCGGGCGGCACAGGAGGATCCGATCTTCGCCGGCCGCCGAGGCGAGCGCGAGGGCGAGGGTCAGCGCAACGGGGACGGCCATGTCGATCCTCGCCCTCTCCGAGTCCGGGAGCCGAGTGGGTACGTTCAGCACACCCGCGCCGCCGGTGCAAGCTTCGGGCGCATCCGAGCGACGCGAGAATTGCCGGGATCTCATGCGGTTCCAATCGCGCCCCGCGTCCGCGCCGCGGACCACAGGCCGCGCTCGCGACCGCCGGCGCCGCGCGATCGCGCGGAACCGCCCGTGATCGCGGGGACCCGCGCCGGAACGGAGGTCGCACTGCGGTGGGCCGCCACTCACCGTGCACCTCCCCGAACCCGGAGTCGTCCATGTCGAGATCGTCCCGCTCCTTCGTCGTCGTCCTCGGCGCCCTCGCCCTCGCCGCGTGCTCGAGCGGCCTCGAGCCGACCGGCTGCCATTCCGACGACCAGTGTCCCTCCGCCTCGCGGTGCCAGGCGGGGATCTGCACCGCCGACGCCCGACCCGTCGCCGCCATCGCGCCCATCGGGGAGGTCGAGGCGTACGCCCTCGTCCAGCTCGACGGCCGCGGGAGCGACGATCGCGACGGGGAGGACGCGCCCGTCGACCACGTCTGGACGGTCCGGGCGGTGAGCGCGCGCTGCGAGCCGCCGGAGGTGACGGGGCGCGAGTCGCTCGCGCAGGTGCGGTTCGGCTGTCCGGGGACGTTCGAGGTCTCGCTCGCCGTCCGCGACCGCCTCGGGGTGGAGAGCGCGCCGGCCGTGGCGGAGGTGCAGGTCGTCCCGTCGTCGGGCTCGCCGGTCGTCTTCGCCGGCGCCGACGTCGGGACCGACCACGTCTGCACCGGAACGCCGCTCCTCTGCCGGACGAGCGACTCGGTGACGCTGACCGCCTCGATCGCGAGCGGGCTCGCGGTCCGCTGGAGCGTCGAGGCGCCGCTCGATCGCGCGCTCGAGAGCGGGACCCGCCGCGTCCGCTTCGTCCCCGGCCCCGACGCGGCGGAGACGCGGGCGGAGATCGAGACCGACGGCACGGCCATCTCGGGCGACTGGATCTTCCGGGTGGAGGCGCGCGATGCGTACGGCGTCGTGGGCGCGGCGTACACCCGGGTCAGCGTCCGCAACCGGCCGCCCGTGCTCGTGACGGAGGCGTCGGCGCCTTTCGCGCACGTCTTCGACCGGGCGCGCTCGAGCTTCACCTCGTCCGGAGAGGTCGGCTGGACCGTGAGCGATCCCGACGGCGATCCGATCGTGGTCTCCGCCACCTGGCGGCACGCCGGCGACGGCGCCGCCTACTTCGAAGGCGTGCTCGGCCGCGGCACGGTCAGCTTCGGGGTGGACGTCCCGTACGCCGCGCCCGCGGACGCCCTGAAGCTGCGGGGCGGCGCGGACCTGCTCCGCCGTATCGAGCTCGTCGCGCGCGACGTGAACCGCGGCGAGGGGCGCGCGGACGTCCCGATCGAGATCGACGACCGGGCGCCCGTCCCCGCGGGCGGGACGGTGGACGCGCGCGTCCCGCACGTCTTCGACGCGCGCGCCTCACGCTACGTCGCGACCGCCCGGCTCGGCGCCTGGAGCGATCCTGACGGCGACCCCCTCTTCGTGGATCCCGGCGTCGCGCCGTGCGACGTGGTGTCGATCGAGGACGGCCTCGCGCGCGTCGAGTGCTCCGTCGCCTACGAGGGGACGCCCGCCGTCGGCCTCCTCGCCGGAGTTCGGGCCGTCCCGGTGCGGATCCACGATCCGTGGGTGGACGCCGCGAGCGTCCCCGTCTACTCGCTCGAGATCCTGAACCAGCCGCCTGCGCTGGACGTCGTGACCGACGTCGCGGGCCTCCCCGTGCTGCTGCGGCCCGAGTGGAACTTCGCGTGCGCGACGATCCTGTACGTCTCTGGCGCGACCTTCACCGCGACCCCGACCGTGTCCGACCCGGACGGCGACCCGGTCCTCCTGCACGCCGCCGCGCCGACCGGCGGGAGCGCGTCGCCGACGGACACCGTCTGCACGTCTGGCGCCTGTCTCCCGATCCGCTTCGAGCAGCCGGCGGAGCTCCTGCGCTGCGCGCCTTACGTCCCGAGCACGATCACCGCCTCGGACGGCGGCTCGTCGCTGACGGTCGCGGCCTCGCCGCCGCTCGTCCGCGGCTGATCGGAAGCCCTCACGCGGCCGCGGCTTCGGCCGCGGCTGCCACGAGCCGCTTCCGCTCGAGCACCGCGTCCGCCGCCTGCGCGATGAGATCGGGACCGAGCGATTTGTCGAGCACCGCGTCCGCGCCCGCCGCCTCGAGCCTCGGCTCCATACCCGGCTCGAGACGCCCGCTCACCGCGACGATGGCGAGGTCCGCCTCGCCACCCACCTTGCGGATGAAGCGGACGAGGTCCTCGCCGTCTCGGCCCGGCATGCAGACGTCGGTGACGAGCAGGTCGAGCGCGAGCAGCTCCTCGGACAGCACCTTCACCCCCTCGTCCGCGCTCCCGGCGCTCACCACCTCGAACCCGCGCGCGACGAGCGCGTCCCCGAGCATCCGGCGGACGAGCGCGTCGTCGTCCACGACGAGCGCGCGCCGCGAGCGCGCGGAGATGCGCGCGATCGCGGCCGCGAGGATCGCGTCCTGCTCCGCGGCGAGCGAGAAGCGGATCCCCATGCCCTGCTCGCTCGTGAACACGACGACGCCCTGGGCCTCGAGGCGCGCGCCGTCCGGCAGGGCGAGCTCGAGCCGGACCTCCGTCCCCTGCGGCTGCGGCCGCGACGTGCGGACGAACGCGCCGCCCTGCGAGAGGTTCTCGAGCCAGTCCGCCTGGAGCTCCTGCTCGGTGGCGTACTCGATGAGCGCGCGCGGCGGCGGCGTCTGCGCGGCGGCGGGCGCGACGGGAGGGAGAGGCGGGAGCGCGGGGGTCACCTTCACCGGCGCCTTCACGGGATACCGCGGCGCGGCGCGCACCTCGTGCTTCGGCTGGCGCCGCGCGCGCGCCGCGAGCAGCTCGTGGAGCGCGTTCGGGCCCTCGATCCGGAGCGTGAACCCGGCGGGCCGGCCCGGGCCGGCGTCCTCGCGCCGGCGCACGTCCACGACTGTCGCCCAGCCCTCGAGCGGCTGCGGCCGCCCCCGCTCGCGCACCGCGACCGTGAGCTGATCGCCCTTCGGCGGCGCGAGCACGCCCGCGAGGAAGAGCGCGTGCGCCTCCGGGCGGTAGCCGATCCCCTCGCCGCCGGGACCGTCGAGGTCCACCGCGAGGACGGGCTGCTCTCCCGCGTGCGCGGGCGGAGGGGAGCTCCCGAGCTGGCGGAAGAAGCGCGCGGCGCCCTCGCCGAACGAGGCGAGCGGCGTCCCCTTCAGGACGCGCTCGCAGAGGTTCAGCTCTGCGTGGAGGCGCCGGCGCTCGTCGTCCGACAGGGCAGCGACGAGGAGCACGCGGCCGCCCGTCCGGGCGGCCCAGAACACGACGCGCGCGATCACCTCGTCCGAGAGCGCTGCGGGGGGCGCGCGCACGACGGCGGCGAGGTACCCGGACGCGCCGCAGTGGTAAAGATCCACTTCGCCCTCCGCGCAGCGGAGGTAGTGGGGAAAGGCGCGCAGGAGGCGCTCCGCCGCCACGAGCCGCTCGGGCGGGGCGCGGACGAAGACGCAGGCGAGCTCGGAGGTGCGCATCGGGTACCAGCACGCGTAGTGTGCAACCGCGGCGCCGCCCGACCCGCGCGGAAACCGGAGCGCGCCACGCCGGGCCACGGCACCCCGGGTCGCGCCCCACCCACGACGCGCCGCCGGGACAGCGCGGCGCGTGACGCGCGCCCGCTAGGACGCGTTCGAGAGCGAGAAGTGCGCGGTGTCGCGGCGCAGCACGCTCGGGACCCCGTCGCGCCACGCCTTCGCGAGGTCCGCGACGGGCACCGACAGGGCGCCCTCGATCGCGAGGAGCTCGCCGCCGACGACGCCGAGCCGGATGACCGTCGCGCCGCACTCCTGCGCGATCGCGAGGAGCCGTTGCGCGTTGCCGTTCGGGAGCGAGACGAGGATGCGGCTGGCATCCTCGCCGAAGAGGACGAAGTCCTTCCGCGTCGGGAACGGGATGCGCACCGCCGCGCCGAGGAACGGCGCCGGCGCCCCCGCGGGCGCGTCGTGCATCATGCAGCACTCGGCGAGGGCCACGGCGAGCCCGCCGTCGGAGCAGTCGTGCGCGGAGGAGAGGAGCCCCTCGCGCACGGCGCGGCGGACCGTCGCCTGCACCGCCTTCTCCTTCGCGAGGTCGAGGGCCGGAGGGCGCCCCGCCTCCTTGCCGAACTCGCTCGCGAGGTACTCGGAGCCGCCGACCTCTCCCTGGATCGTCCCGACGAGGGCGACGACGTCGCCGGCAGCGCGGAAGACGCTCTGGCACGTCCGGTCCACCGGCTCGACGAGGCCGACCATCCCGACCGTCGGGGTGGGGAAGATCCCCTGGCCCTCGGTCTCGTTGTAGAGCGAGACGTTACCCGAGACGACGGGCGTGCCGAGCGCGCGGCAGGCGTCGCCGATGCCGCGCACGCACTCGGCGAACTGCCACATGATCTCCGGCTTCTCCGGGTTGCCGAAGTTGAGGCAGTCGGTGATCGCGATCGGCTCGCCGCCGACGCACGAGATGTTGCGCGCGCACTCGGCGACGGCGTGCATCGCGCCGAGGTGCGGATCGAGGAAGCACCAGCGGCTGTTCACGCCCACCGAGAGCGCGATGCCCTTCTTCGCGTGGCGGCCCTCGCCGACCGCGATGCGGACGAGGGCGGCGTCGCCGCCCGGGCGGACGGCGCCGACGAGCCGGACCATGTGGTCGTACTGCCGGTACACCCACTCCTTCGACGCGATCGTGGGCCGGGCGAGTAGGCGGAGCAGCGCCTCGCCGAGGTCCTTCGGCTCCGGCAGCGTCGAGGGGTCGAACCGGTGCAGCTCCGCGAGCGCGGGGTGCGGCTTCATGGGGCGCTCGTACTTCGGGGCGCCCTCGGTGAGCGGGTCGACCGGGAGGTCGGCGACGAGCTGGCCGTGCCAGTACGCGCGCCAGCGGCCGGTGCTCGTGACCTTTCCGATCACCGCGACGTCGAGGTCCCACTTGCGGCAGATGCCCCGGACGACCTCCTCCTTGCCCTCGGCCGCGACGAGCACCATGCGCTCCTGCGACTCGGAGAGGAGGATCTCGTACGGCGTCATGTTCTCCTCGCGCATCGGGACCTGATCGAGGACGAGATCGAGGCCGTTGCCGCCGCGCCCCGCCATCTCGACGGACGAGGAGGTGAGCCCCGCCGCGCCCATGTCCTGGATGCCGACCACCGCGTCCGTCTGGAACAGCTCGAGGCAGGCCTCGAGGAGGAGCTTCTCCATGAACGGATCGCCGACCTGGACCGTCGGGCGCTTCTCCTCGGTCGAGGCGTCGAACTCGGCGGACGCCATCGTCGCGCCGTGGATGCCGTCGCGCCCGGTCTTCGCGCCGATGTACATGACCGGGTTCCCGACGCCCGCCGCCGTTCCGCGGAAGATCTTGTCGGCGGGGAGGATGCCGAGCGTGAACGCGTTCACGAGGCAGTTGCCGTTGTACGAGGGATGGAAGGCCACCTCGCCCCCGACGGTCGGCACCCCCATGCAGTTGCCGTAGCCGCCGATGCCGGCCACGACGCCCTCGAGCAGGAAGGCCGTCTTCGGGTGCGCCGGGTCCCCGAACCGCAGCGCGTTCATCGAGGCGATGGGCCGCGCGCCCATCGTGAAGACGTCGCGGAGGATGCCGCCCACGCCGGTCGCAGCGCCCTGGTACGGCTCGATGTAGCTCGGGTGGTTGTGGCTCTCCATCTTGAACGCGGCGGCGAGGCCGTCGCCGAGGTCCACGACCCCCGCGTTCTCGCCGGGGCCCTGCAGCACCCGCGGGCCAGAGGTGGGGAAGGTTTTGAGATGCACGCGTGACGACTTGTAGGAGCAGTGCTCGCTCCACATCACCGAGAAGACGCCGAGCTCCGTCAGGTTCGGCTCGCGCCCGAGGTGGCGCACCACCTGGTCGTACTCGTCCGGCTTGAGCCCGTGCTGGGCGACGACCTCGGGCGTGATCTTCTCGTTCATGAGGCCGCGGATGATAGCCGCGGCGGCGCCGGATTTCGACCCTGGTGAGGAGGCGCGCGGGCGGACGCCCGCTGTGCGCCTCCCGCTACGGCGTCGGAGTGCCGTTGCAGATACGCGTCGCCGTCCCCTCGACCTTGACGGAGGTGCAGTCGCCGGTTCCGAGGAGGTTGTCGAGGCGGCTGTCGCCCGAGGCGAACCCGGTCACCGGCCCGTTCGAGTGGAGCTTCGCCGTCGCCTTGTCGTACAGCTCCACGTACGCCCCAGCAGTCGGGTACTGCGTGGCATCGAGGAGTGTCTGTTTCGAGAGCACCGCGTCGAGGAGGTCGCCGGAGCGGCCCGCCGCTCCGACGAGCGTGACCTGTGCCGAACCCATCGCCCGCACCGTGAAGAGGTCCGCCGCGGCCCGCTTCACCTGGACCGGCGACGCGCCCTCGGCCCGCACGTACGAGAGCGCCGGGACGGTGATGATGACGGCCGGCGGGATCGTGGGGTCGAACGCGATGCTCGGCACGATGTGGAGCACCCGGATCGTGCCGGTGCCGACCTGCTCCGGATCGGAGAAGACCTCGGTCGCGATGTTCGGGACGACGTTGGCGTCGCCGATCACCTTCACGCTCAGGGCCTGACCCGCCGTGATGTACGCCGCGACCCCGTCCTTGATGTCGAGCCCCTGGAAGTCGCCGGTGTCGCGCTGCTGCTCGAGGTAGACCCCGTTCCCCCGAACCTCGGGGTTGCAGCCGGCGACGAGCGCGAGCGCCGCCGCGGCGAGGAGCCCGCACGCGCCGCGCGTGGACCGGGGCAACGCTGTCGCGCGGTCGCCTCGATCGCTCGAAGTCCCGAGGGCGGAGACGGTGCGCGTCTCGCCCACCCCGGCTGGCGCGCAGGCGCCGCCGCCGCTCGGAATGACGCCCGTTTTCGAGGAGAAGCGCATGCGACCCGTTCCGGGGACGGCGCGCCGTAGAAGACGCGCCGCTCACCGTACAAGATACCTGCAACGTGCTCGCCAGGAGAACCGCCGGCTGGGGTCTCCGCAACTGGGCGCGCCCACGTGGCGAGCGCCGTCCCGGCGATCGTGTGACGGCGCTCACGGCGGGCCGTCACTCGGGTGGATGCGCGGCGGCGCGGACGGCGGCGCGCCGCGCGACGGGCAGCGTCTCGCCGATCGCGAGGACGCGCACGCGCTCGGGCTCGATCCCGAGCCGCCGCCGCTCGGCTTCGAGCCGGCGCGGCGGCTCCTCGAGCGGCTCGTCAGTGAGCTTGAAGGTGCCCCAGTGCATCGCCACGAACGTCCGCGCGCGGAGCGCGACGAACGCGCGGAGCGCCTGCTCGGGGTTCAGGTGCTGCTGCTCCATGAACCAGGCGGGATCGTAGGCGCCGATCGGGAGGAGCGCCGCGTCGATCGCCGGGAAGCGGGCGCCGATCTCGGCGAACCCGTCGAACAAGGCGGTGTCGCCCGAGTGGTAGATGGTCGCGCGCGACCCCTCGATGACGAACCCGCCCCAGAGGGTCCGGTTCGTGTCGAGGAACCCGCGCCGGCTCCAGTGCTGGGCCGGGACGAACGTCACGCGGACGCCGCGCACGGTCGTCGAGGACCACCAGCCGAGCTCGGTCGCGAAGATCTTCCGGTCGCGGAAGTAGCGCTCGAGCCCGAGCCCCGCGACGACCGGGGCGCCCACCCGCGCGATCGTGGGCAGGTCGAGGTGGTCGTAGTGGCTGTGCGACACGAGCACCGCGTCGATCGGCGGCAGGTCGGCGATCCGGACGCCGGGCGGGACGTTCCGGGAGATGCCGCCGAAGATCCCGGGCAGGAGCGCCGGGTCGACGAGGAGCGAGACCCCGTCGAGCTGGACGAGGAAGCTCGCATGCCCGAGCCAGGTGATGCGCGCCGGCTCCCCCGGCGCCGGGGGGATCGCGAGGAGCGCGAGGTCCGGGGCCACGGTCGGGACCGGCGCCCGAACGGGCGTGACGTGCCGCTTGCCGGTGACCTTGTCCCAGACCGCCCAGCGGAAGACCGCGCCGAAGCCGTGCGGCATCCCGCCGTCGAGGTTCGTGAACCGCCCCTCGGAGTCGCGGGGCTGGGCGAAGGCGGAGAGGATCATGGCGGCGGCGGCGAGCGAGAGGCGGCGAGGGAACGCTTCATGGGGACACGCCCCAGGTCACGGTGGAGCGCGGGCGGCGCTACAGCGAGAGCACGAGCTTCGTGAGGTCGTACCGCACGTCGCCCCGCTCCTGCACGGGGACGTGGACCGCGGGGAGACGGAGCCGCTCGATCGTCTTGTTGTAGCCGAGGTCCATGAGCGTCCGGAGGTTCACGGCATCGTGGAGGTTGTACTCGGCGAACAGGCGCAACGCCGCGGCGTCGCCGGCCTCGTGCGCCCGCCAGAGCCTCACCGCGTCGAGGCCGGTGAGCCCGGTGAGGTGGGGCGGGCGGCCGACGCCGGTCGTCGCCTCGAGGAGCTTCAGCCCTCCCGCGTGGCCGAGGCGCGCCCAGAGGTGGCGGAGATCGATGTGCGCGCGCGGCGGGCGCCAGCCACGGAAGGCGCGGCGGAGCACCGGCACGTCGAACGAGAGGCCGTTGAAGGTGACGAGGAGCTTCCAGCCGCGCGTCTCCTCGGGAAAGCGCTCGAGGTCGCGACCGGCGAGGAGGATCCGTGGGCCGCGGGCGTCGAGGATTCCGATCGCGGTGAGCGCGTCGCCGTCGGTCTCGATGTCGAGGAACGCCGCGTCGCGGGCGAACACGCCGTACAGGCGCCAGCGCTCGGTGCGCGGCAGCATGGCGGCGAGCCCGTCGGCGTCCCCCGCGGCGAGCGCGGCTCGCGCGCGCGTCATCGCCTCGCGCAGCCGCTCGTCGAGCGCGGGCGAGAGCGCGACGGCGGGCGCGGCCGGGAAGTCCTCCCAGCGGCGGACGCCGGCGTCCCAGAGCCTCGACTCGAGGAAGGGCCCGATCCCGGGCGCGATGCGGAAGGACGAGCGGATCACGCGGCCGGCAGCCTACGGCACGGCCGACCGGCGCCGCAAAGGGGCAGGCCCCTCACCCCGGCCCTCTCCCCGCAACGCGGGGAGAGGGAGGAAGGTCAGCTGTCACACCGGCGCGGTGCCGCGCTCCCAGGCGCTTCGCCACGCGCCGGTCGCCTCCACGTGGCGGAGGAACGCCTCGTAGAACGGGTGGCGCGAGACGGTGGCGCCATCGCCGACGACGACGAGCTTCGCGCGGGCGCGCGTGAGCGCGACGTTCATCCGGCGCACGTCGGCGAGGAACCCGACCTCGCCGGCGTCATTGGAGCGGACGAGCGAGACGATCACCGCCTCCTTCTCCCGCCCCTGGAAGCCGTCCACCGTGTCCACCTCGAGGCCGCGCTCGACCTCCGCCGCGAGCAGCTGCCGCAGGCGCTGCACCTGCGCGTCGTAGGGCGAGATGACGGCGATCGCCTCGGGGGCGAGGCCACGCGCGAGGAGGCGCGTCACCTCCGCCGCGACGAGCTCCGCCTCGCCCGGGTTGTGCTTCGAGTCCGAGCCCTGGGGCGTCTCCTCCTCGAAGCCGCACCCCGCCGTGTCGACGAGCTCGAGCGGCGCCGCGTCGATCGCGCGGTCCGCCGCTGCGGGATGGGCGCGCAGCGCGCCCGCGTAGAGCGCCTCGGAAGGGAACGCCATGATGCGGGCGTTCATGCGGTGCTGCTCGGCGAGCGTGACGCGCGGCCCGGGGCCGAGGAGCGGCACGAGCCGCTCGAAGAGCGACACGCCGAGTCCACCCGCCTGCGCCGCCGCCGAGAGCACCGTCGGCGGGAGCTGCAGGTGATCGCCCGCGAGCACGGCACGATCCGCGCGCAGGAGCGCGAGGTAGAGGGCGGGCTCGACCGCCTGCGTGGCCTCGTCCACGACCGCGAGCGTGAAGCGGCGCCCGGCGAGCGGCGCGGCATCGAGGGAGGTGAGCGTCGCGAGCACGACGTCGGCGCGGTCCAGAACCTCTCCCTCGGCGCGCGCCTCGAGCGCGCGGGCCTCGGCGAGGAGCGCGCGCGCGTCGCGCCACTGCTCGCGGGAGGTGCTGAAGCGCCCGGGGCCGCGCTTCTGCCGCCGCTTCGCGGCCGATCGCCGGAGCGCGAATGCCTCCTCGACGAGCCCGCGCGCGATCCGCGCCGACTCGTGGTCCTCCGTGCGCGCCTCGAGCGTGTGGGCGAGGACGGAGGGGAGGACGCGCGCGGGGTGGCCGAGCCGGACGCACGCGAGACCGGCCGCGGCGAGCCGCTCGACGAGGTTGTCCACGGCGAGGTTCGAGGGCGCGGCGGCGAGCACCTTCTCGCCCCGCGCGACGGCGCGCCGGACCACCTCGACGAGGACGGTGGTCTTCCCGGTGCCGGGCGGGCCGTGCACGAGGGCGAGGTCCTCGGCCCGGTCCGCGAGGTCGAGCGCCGCGCCCTGCTCGGCGTTGAGCACGTGGGGGAGCGCGGGGCCGCGTGGCGCGCGGAGGAAGCGCGGCGCCTCGCCGACGAGCACGCCGTGCCAGCGCCGCCCGGCCTTGTCGTCGCGCAGCCGCGCGATCCCGCCCGCGAGCCGTTCCCAGGTCACGGGCGAAGGCTCGAGCTCGAGGACGACGCGACCCTCCGTCGCCCAGTCCGGCGGCGGCTCGTCGAACGCGACCGCGACCGAGACGCGCGTGCGGCGCGCGACGACCCCGCTCGGGACATCGGGGCGGGCCTCGCGCCGGAGGGTCACCGAGACGAGGCTGCCGGCGCCGATGCGCCCCGCGCCGAGCGGCTTTCCTGGCCTCCCGTAGGTGACGAGGACACGCCCCGCAAGCACGCCCTCCTCGACGACCTCGACGTCCGCGACGGCGAGCCCCCGCGCCTCGCGCTCGGCGAGGGTCAGGCGCCCCCGCGCCTCCTCGAGCCGGAGGCGCTCCTCCTGTCGCTCGGCGTCGAGCAGCGCGGCAAGTCGGTCGAGGTGGTGCGCGAGGTCCAGGCACCCCGGTATATTCCGGGACGCGATGGCCGGCGAGTGGGTCCTCTGGTTCGATGCGCGCTGCTCCGCGAGCAAGCGCACCCTCGAGCTCCTCAGGGAGCGCGGGGTCGAGCCCGTCCTCCGGCGCTTCCTCGAGGAGCCGCCGACCCCCGAGGAGCTCGCCGCGCTCGTCGCGAGGCTCGGCGTCCCCGCGCACGCCGTCGCGCGGCGCGACGCCGACGAGTACCAGGCGCTGCGGCTCTCCGACCGGACGCCACACGACGAGCTGCTTGGCGCGCTCGCCCAGCACCCGCGCATCCTCGAGCGGCCGATCGTCGTCGCCGGCGGACGCGCCGTGGTCGCCCGCCCGCCCGAGCGCGTCCTCGAGCTCTTCGAGGCGGTCGCCGCGCCGCGCAGGGTCCTCGATCACCCGGGGTGAAGCACGCCCCTTCGCGTGGTGCCGGCGCCCAGCGAGTTCGCGCCTGATTCCAGCGGCATGGCGGAAGTCGCTGCAGGGGCGGGCTCGAACGATTCATGCACGGGCCACGCGCGCGTGAACCCGCCCACTCCTCCGCGGCCGACCGGTGCCGAAGCGTGCGAGGCGGCCGCGTCCGCCTGCATCCCCTGTGGGCCGGTCGCGTGTGAGGAGCGGCTCCGCGTCGCGCTCGGCTTGCCGACGGCCGACGCGGCGACGATCGCCACGCTCGGGTCGACCTCGGAGGGCTGCGCCGCGGTCGAGCGCGCCATCGCGCACCGCGCGCTCTCCGATCGGCTCTCGTCGGCGAGCGCGCTCGCCGCGGGTATCGCGCACGAGCTCAACAACCCGCTCGCCTACGTCAGCGCGAACCTCTCGTTTCTCGCCGAGCGCACGACGCGGGTCGTCGAGATCCTCTCGGGCGCGGCGCCGACGCCCGACGACGCCGACCTCGCCGTCCAGCTGCACGAGGCGATGCGAGAGGCGCGCAGCGGCGCGGAGCGGATGCGCACGGTGGTCCGCGACCTCAAGACCTTCGCGCGTGGCGACGACGAGCGGCGCGTGCCGGTGGACCTCCGGCCGGTGCTCGACTCGTGCGTGAACGTCGCCTGGAGCGAGATCAGCCGGCGCGCGCGGCTCGCCCGAGACCTCGAGGCGGTGGCGCCGGTGCTCGGCGACGAGGCCCGGCTCTCGCACCTGTTCCTGAACCTCCTCCTCAACGCGGCGCAGGCGATCCCCGAGGGGCGCCCGGACGACCACGAGCTCGGGATCGCGACCCGGACGCTCCCCGACGGCCGGATCTCGGTGGTGATCCGCGACACCGGCGCCGGGATCGCGCCCGAGCACCTCCCGCGGATCTTCGACCCCTTCTTCACGACGAAGGCGCCGGGCGTCGGCACGGGCCTCGGCCTGTCGATCTGCCACGCCGTGGTGGCCGCGATCGGCGGGGAGATCCAGGTCGAGAGCGCCGTCGGCCGCGGCTCGACCTTCCGGGTGCTGCTCGCGCCGGCGGACCGGCCCGTCGAGATCGCGGAGCCTCGCACCCGCCCGCCCGAGCCCGGCCGCGCGCGGGTCCTCGTCGTGGACGACGAGCCGCTCGTCGGGACGGTGCTTCGCCGTACGCTCGGCGATCACGACGTCACGGTCGTCGAGTCCGCGCGGGCCGCGCTCGACCGGCTCTCGGCGGGCGAGCGCTATGACGTGATCCTGTCCGACCTGCTCATGCCGGGCATGAGCGGGATGGACCTGTTCCACGAGCTCTCCGGCCGCGATCCGTCGCACGCGCGCCGGATGGTGTTCCTCACGGGCGGCGCGTTCACCGCCGCCGCGCGCGAGTTCCTCGACCGCGAGCGCGTCGAGTGCCTCGAGAAGCCGTTCGAGCTCGAGGTGCTCCGCGCGATCGTCGCGCGGCACCTCGCCGTGAGCTAGAACACGACCGCGATCCCGAACGGGATCGGGACGACCGTAGCCTGCGCGGCGCGACCCGAAGGGCGCTCGCGGCCGTGGAGGAGGCGCGGCACGGCGATCCCCATCGCGGCCCCGGTCGCGGCGCCGGTGAGGACGTCCGTGAGGTAGTGCCTGTCCGCCGCGATGCGCAGGTACCCGACCACCGAGGCGGCGCCGAGCCCGACCGCCCACACCCACGGCGTGCCGCGGTAGCCGCGCAGGTCCGAGACGGTCCCCGCGGCGGCGGCGAGCGAGAACGCGATCGTCGCGTGGCCCGAGTAGAAGGAGAGGTCGTCGTCGGAGTCGTGGGGCCGCGCCGCGTCGTGGCCGAAGTGGACGAACGGACGCTCGCGTCCGACGGCGTACTTCACCACCTGGTCGAGATCGGCGGCGAGGGCGACCGCCTCCGCCACGATGAGGACGTCCACGACGCCCTCGCCCGCGTCGCCGCCGGCGCGCGCGGCGAGCAGCTGGTGCGCGGCGACGCCCGTCGGGAGGAGGACGAAGGCGAGGGCGTCGGAGGCGTGGCGCGCGGGGTTCACCCTCCTCCAGACGAGAGCGTCGCGCGCCGATGCGTCGAGCGCGTTCGGCTCGCACACGCGGCAGCGCGTGGGCGCGAGGAGCGGCTTCGCGAGCTCCGAGCCGACCCACGCCGCGATGGCGGCTCCGGTGACCGCGGCGTCGACGCGCAGATCGTGCCTGAGCGGCCGGGGCTCGGCCGCGGACGCGGCGAGCGGAAGGGCGACGAGCAGGGCGGCGACGCAGCGCATGCGGAGGGGGCGCGGTCCGGCGGCCGCGGCGGCCGGACGGTATCATCGGCGCGGTGGCCCGGAACAGCGCAGAGGACCCGCCCGAGGGCGGCTCGCCCTTCGGCGACGCGGTCCCGCTCCCGCTCGACGGCACGCTGGACCTGCACGCGTTCGCGGCCGCGGTCGTCCGGGACCTCGTGCCGGAGTGGCTCGAGGCCTCGAGGGCGGCTGGGCTCCGCGAGCTCCGGATCGTGCACGGCAAGGGGACGGGCGCGCTGCGGCGGACGGTCGAGGCGATCCTCGCGCGCCATCCGCTCGTCCTCTCGTTCCGGCCCGCGGCGGAGGACGGCGGCGGGTGGGGCGCGACGCTCGTGTCGCTCCGGTGAGCGCTCCGCCGTGCGCATCGTGTATCGCATGAGGCTCTCGATCCACGCCCACCATCTCGCCCTGCCCGCCGATCTCCCGGCCTTCCTCGACAAGCACGTCACCCGTCCGCTCGCCCGTCTCTTCGACGATCCCGCCGCCGAGCTCGCCGTACACCTCGGCGATGCCCGCCCGATGCGCGGCGGCGTGGACCAGGAGTGCCGGCTCTCGTTCCGCATGCCGAACGCGCGGACGCTGCACGTCGAGGCGATCGAGGACGACGTGCACAAGGCGCTCCTCGGCGCGACGGAGCGGCTGAAGCGGCTCGTGCGGCGCGAGCTCGCGAAGATGCGTGCGCCCGCGCGCAAGCCCGTCCACAGGCCGCTCGGGCGGACGTGGCGGGAGCGCACGACCCGCCGCGGCGTGACGCCGGACGGCGAGCCCGCCGGGCTCTGAGTGGCGAGCGCAGGGGCGCCGAAGCCCGAGTGTCCCCCCGCCCTATGCCACGGCGCGTGCGGGGCCGAGCAGCCGGCGGAGATGGCCGAGCAGCGCCTCGTTCGTGAACGGCTTCTGGATGATCTCGACGGCCCCGGCGGCGAAGCGGCCGAGGAGCGCCGCGTCGTCGGTGTGGCCCGTCATGAAGAGCACCTTCACACCCGGCTGCTCGCCGGCGAGGGTCTCGGCGAGCTCGGCGCCGTTCATGCGCGGCATCACGACGTCGGTGAGGAGCACGTCCACGCGGCCGCCGCGGGCGCGGACCGCCTCGAGCGCCTCCGCGCCGTTCCGGCCGGCGATGACGTGATAGCCGGAGCCGGCGAGCACGCGCCCGAGGAGGACGCGCAGCGCGTCCTCGTCCTCGGCGAGCACGACCGTCTCGCCGAGCCCGCGCGGCGCCGACGCGGCGACCGGGATCGCGACGCGCGCGGTCCGGTCGTCTGCCGCGGGGAAGTAGACCGTGAACGTCGCGCCCGCGCCGTGGCGCGACTCGACCCGGATCGCGCCGCCCGCCTGGCGGACGATCCCGTAGACCGTCGCGAGCCCGAGCCCGGTGCCGGTCTCCTTCGTCGTGAAGAAGGGCTCGAACAGCCGCGCGCGCACGTCCTCGGCGATGCCGACCCCGCCGTCCTTCACGCAGAGCGTCACGTACCGTCCCGCTGGCAAGCCGACGTCGGCGGCGGCCGCGGCGAGCTCGACGTTGGCGGTCGTGATCGCGAGCGGACCGCCGTCCGGCATGGCGTCGCGCCCGTTCACGGCGAGGTTGAGGAGCACCTGGGCGAGCTGGTCGGCGTCGGCCACCACCGGCCAGAGCCCCTCCTGCAACGACGTCGTGAGCTCGATGCGCTCGCCGATCGCGCGCGAGAGGAGCCGCCCGAGATCCTGCACCACCTTGTTCAGGACGAGCACCTCCGGGCGCAGCAGCTTCTTGCGCGAGAGGGTGAGGAGCTGGCGCGTCACGCCCACCGCGCGGTGCGCCGCCTCGACGATGCCATCCGCCGACTCGCGCAGCCGCACGTCTCCCGCGGGGAGATCGCGCACGAGCATGTCCGACCAGCCCAGGATCACGGCGAGCAGGTTCGAGAAGTCGTGCGCGATCCCGCCGGCGAGCCGCCCGACGGCCTCCATCTTCTGCGCCTGGCGGAGGTTCTGCTCGAGCTCGCGGCGGGCGGTCTCCGCGGACTCGCGCTCCGAGACGTCGCGCACCGACAAGACCCGGAGCTGCCGCCCGCGCAGGAGCAGCGCGCCGACGGACACCTCGACCGGGAACAGCGTGTCGTCCGCGCGGCGGTGCCGCCCGGGGAGCGCCCGCGTGCCCGCGCTCGGCAGGGGCGGGCCCACCTCCGGGTCGGCGAGGTCCTCGAGCCGGAGCTCCCGCAGCGCGTCGCGCGCGCGCCCGTAGAGCCGCTCGGCGGCCGGGTTCGCGTCCTCGAGCCGGTTCGTCGCGGCGTCGACGAGCAGCATCGCGTCGTTCGAGGTCTCGAACACGCCGCGGTGGACCGCCTCGCTCTCGACGAGCTGCGCGACGAGCTCGCGCTGGCGCCGCTTCATCCGGACCTTCTCCGCCGCGTTCTCGACCTTGAGGTTCAGCGCCTCGTAATCGGAGATCGGCTTCGTCACGTAGTCGAAGGCGCCGATCTGCATCGCCTGGATGGCGGTGTCGAGCGAGGCGTAGCCGGTCACGAGGATCACCTCGACGTCCGGCTTCGCCCGGCGGAGCGCGCGGGCGACGTCGAGACCGGAGCCGTCGCCGAGGTTCTTGTCGACGAGCGCGACGTCGAGCTCGCCCGGCTCCTCGGCGCGCGCGATCGCCTCACGCGCGGAGCCGGCGAGCACGAGCGTGCGGCCGTCGGCCTCGAGGAAGCGCCGGAACACGTCGAGGATCACGGGCTCGTCATCGACGATCAGGATCGTGGCCATGGTGCGCCTCCACTCCCAGCGTGACGCCCGCCGAGAGACCGAACGCCGCGAACGCGCCGGGGGCCCCCTGGCCCGCGGCGAGGAGCGACGCCTCGAGGAATGGAACGCCGAAGGTCCGCCGCAGCCCGACCGAGACCGCGAGGCGCGCCGCCGGGGCCGCGCCGCCTGCGGCGAGGACCGCGCCCGCGGTCGCCGAGAGCGACCCGGTCGTCCCGCCCTGGAGGTCGCGCCGCGCCGACACCCCCGCGAGCACGGTCGCGAGCGCCGCGCCGTCGCCGCCGCCGGACGCGCCCGCGTCGAGGCGCCACGCCACCTCCGTCCCGCGGCGGATCGCGAAGGCGAGATCGGCGGGTCTCTCCGCCGCGACGCCGGCCGTGGGGCCGGAGAAGCGGCCGGCTAGATCGACCGCTACGCCGGCGCGCCCCTCGACGAGGAGGGCGGGCCCCGACGGCGCGATGAGCGACGCGGCGGTCGCGCGGGCGTCGCCGGCGCGCGCCGCGACCGACTCGTCGAGCGGCCTCGTGACCGCCGGGGCGACGTAGCGCACCTCGAACTCCCCGGGCGTGCGCTCGGCGACGGCGACGACGCGCCCCCGCTCCGCCGTGACGATCGGCGCCGTCGAGACCCCGTTCCCATACCGATCCGCGATCGAGACGCGGAGCACCGCCTCGCGCACGCCGTCCCCGCGAAGGACCGCGGGCGGCGCGAGCCGCAAGGCGGCCGGCGCTCCGGGGCGGAGCCGCAGCGCGCGGGCGCCGGCGATCCCGAGGGCTGGCGCGGTGGCGGTGACGAGCGCCTCCTGGCCGCGGAGCGTCGTGCCGGCCGCGAGCCGCGCGACGAGCTCGCCGGGGCGGCGCTCGCGGACGTCCGTGAGGTCGCCGCCGCGCGCCTCGAGCGCGAGCGCCGCCGGGACCGGGTTTCCCGCCGCGTCGAGCGCGCGGGCGGTGACGCTCGCGGGCTCGCCGCCCGCGTCGATCGCCTCGCGGTCGAACGAGACCGCGACGACCGCGGGCGGGCCGGCGGCCGCCTCGACGCGGAGGACGGCGCGCGACGCGGGGGCGGCGGGGAGCCGGATCGTGAGCCGCTCGTCTCCCGCGGGGCCGGGCGGCAGGGTCCAGCTCGCCTGGTACGCCCCCGCCTCGCGCTCGACGACGCTGACGGTGCCGCGCGACGGCTCGAAGACCGGCGCGTCGCCGCGGCGCGCGGCGCCGTGCGGCGCGACGACGTAGGCGACGACGCGCACCTTCTCCTCGCGGTCGGCCCGGACGGCGGCGCGGTCGGCGACCGCGTGCAGGAGCGGCGTCTCCGGGACGCGCAGGTCGATCGGCCGGAAGCCCTGGTGTCCCTCGCGCACGCCCGGCGGGACGACGATGGGGATGACCGCGACCCCGTCCTCACCGGCGCGCCGCGGGCCGAAGGTGCGGTCGCCGATCCGGAGCGTCACCTCCGTTCCGGGCGCGCCGCGGACCCGCGCGTCGCCCTCGCCGGACATCGGGATGGCGAGCCAGCCGTCCTCGATCGCGCGCGCGCCGTGTGCGACCGCCGAGACGATCGCGACGCGGGGGACGTGGTCCGAGGGCGCGTGGTAGCGCGCCGCGAAGCCGCCGCCAGGGAGCCGGCGGACCGCGTCGACGCGCCCGGCGCTCGCGGTGACCGAGATCTCCTCGACGTCCGGAGGCGCGGCGACGTGGAGGTCCGTGCCCTGGTCTCGGCCGAGCACGAGGCGCGGCGGCTGCGCGGTGACGCGGAGCGCGCCGCCGGCCGCGGGCGGGGGGTCCTGCGCGTCCGCGGCGCCGGCCGCGAGCAGCGCGGCGACCGTGAGGAGGGCCGCGGCGTGCGCGACGCTAGGGCTCGGGCGCGACATGCCACTCGATCTCGATCGCCTCGCGCTCCTCGGCCCCGCACGCCGGGGTCGCGCTCGGGGAAGAGGGTGGAGGCGGACAGGAGGGACCGCGCTCGAGCGCGCGCGCGTCGGCCGCGCGGGCGAGGATGCCCGCCGGGACGCTCGGGCGCGCATCGGGCGCGAAGGGAGATGGCGGGAGCGGCTCGCCCGGCGCCGGTGCGCGCGACGCCGGCGCCGGCGCGGGCGGTTCTGCGGACGCCCGGACGCGCGGCGCGACGATGCCCGCGCTGATCGCGGCGACCACGGCCGACACGGCGACCGCGGCGAGTAGGCGCAGCGGCATCACCGCACGCCTCCCGAGGCCGGGGCCGGGACCGCGATGCAGAACTCGGTCACCGCCCAGGCGAGCCGAGCCGGGTCGCGCTCGGGGACGAGGAAGACCTCGCCACCGTGGCGCGCCATGAGCCGGCGAGACAGGTGGAGCCCGAGTCCGGTGCCGCGGCCCGGCGCCTTCGTCGTGAAGCGCGGCTCGAACAGGTGGGCGCGGTGCTCCGGCGCGATGCCGACCCCCTCGTCGGAGATGCGGACCTCGACGCCACCGCGTCGCGCCGCGAGGACCCGCACGTGCACGCGCGGCTCGCCAGGGACGCCCTCGAGCGCGTCGAGCGCGTTCGCGAGCACGTTCGTCGCCGCGTGCACGAGCGCGGCGGGGTCGCCGAACCCCTCGCGCTCTTCCACCTCGCGCACGAACCCGAAGCGGCGCGCGAGCGGGCGGATGCGGTGCGCGAGGAGCGCGACCGCGCGCGACACGACCGCGCCGACGACGTAGCGCGCCGGCGCCTCGTCCGCCGCGCGGAGCAGCCCCTCGTACTCGAGCAGGATCTCCCCGAGGCGCTCGAGCTGCGAGCGCAGGACGAGCCACTCGCCGTCGCGCGCGAGCGCCGCCCCGAAGGCCCGCTCGAGGAGCCGCGCCGACGCGTCCGCCCCCATGAGCGGCTGCCTCAGCTCGTGCAGCAGGCTCGGCGCGACGAGGTCCGCGTCGAGGGCGCCTATGCGCGAGAGCGTGTCGTCCGAGGCGTCGTGCATGGAACCCCCGTCAGGCGAGGTGGGCCGCGGCGGCGGCCGGGAGGAGCACGGTGAAGGCGGCCCCGAGCCCCTCCTCGCTCTCCACTACGATCCGGCCGTGGTGCGCCTCCACGATGCTGTGCGAGACCGAGAGCCCGAGCCCGACCTGGCCGGCGTGCTCCTTCGTAGTGAAGAACGGGTCGAAGATCCGCTCGCGGAGCGGCGCGGGAATCCCGCGGCCGGTGTCGGCGATGCGCAGCCGCAGGGCGTCGCCGTCCACGGTCCCGAGCTGCACGTCGAGCCGGCCTCCCGCCGCCATGGCGTTGATCGCGTTCTCGACGAGGTGCGCGACCACCTGCTGGATCTGGACGGGGTCGCCCTGCGCCTCCGGGAGCGGGTCCTGCACCTCGCGGGTGAGGGTGATGCCCGACGCGCGGAGCCGGTCCTCGTAGAGCGAGAGCGCTGCGTCGACCGTGTGCGGGAGCGAGAAGCGCTGCCCCGGGACCTGTCGCTCCTGGTCCGCGAAGCTGCGCAGGTCCTCGACCACGCGCGAGACGCGCCCGGCCTGCTCCTGCGCGCGCGAGAGCATCTCGGCCTGCGGCGTGCCGGGGGCGGCGTGCTTTCGCAGGATCGTGAGGTAGCCGGTCACCGCGGTCATCGGGTTGTTGAGCTCGTGCGCGAGCCCCGCGCCGAGCGAGCCGAGCGCCGCGAGCCGGCGCGTGCGGAGGATCTGATCCTGCGCGCTCTTCAGCTCGGCGGTCCGCTCTTCGACCCTCTTCTGGAGCTCCTCGTTGAACGCGCGGATCTCCTCGTCGCGCCGCCGCAGCTCGCGGGTCATGCCCGAGAAGGAGCGGCCGAGGTCGGCGATCTCGTCGTTGCCGCTCGCGTCCACCTCGGCGCCCCACTCGCCCGCCGCGATCGCGCCGGCGGCGCGAGAGAGCCGCTGGACCGGGAGCGTCACGCGGCGCGCGAGGAGCGTCCCGAGCGCGGCGGCGAGGCAGAGCCCCGCCCCCGCCCAGGCGAAGGTGTACAGGCGAAGCCGCTCCGCCCCGTGGAGCGCGACCGCGGCGGGCTGCGCGACGACCGCGCCCCAGCCGTAGCGGCGGACCGGCGCGAACGCCGCGAGCCACGGTTCGCCGTCGGCACGCCGCACGACCCGCGCCGCGGACGTGCCGCGCGCGCCTCCGTCCTCGGCGAGGCGCCGCTCGTCCTCCGTCACCTGCGCGCCGGGCCCGCCGCCGTGCGCGAGCGGCGCGCCGCTCGCGTCGACGAGCCACGCGACGCCGCCGGCGGAGAGCTCCGCGAGCCGCGCCTCGACGTCGCGCAGCACGACCTCGGCGACGATCGAGCGATCGCGCGCGAGCCTGTGGACGATCGCGATCCGGAGCGGGCCGCGCGCGGCGCGGTACGGCTCGCTGATCGTCGACGCCCCCACCGCGGGGGGAGGCGCCGGGATGTGCGCCGAGAAGAGCTCGAGCTCGTCATCGCCGACCGGCTCGCGCCCGGAGATCGCCGGGTCGCGGTCCGGCCGCCGCTCGAAGGCGGGCCCGGCGACGGGGATCTTCCGGTCGTCCACGATCGCGAGGATCGAGACGAAGGGGAGCTGGCGGTACGGGATCGCGAGCATCTTCGCGATCTCCCAGCGCGCGAACCCGGAGGAGTCCTCGAGCGGCAGCGCCGCCGCGGAGAGCCGCAGGTTCTCGACGGACGCCGTGACGGTGCGCTCGGTGAAGAGGGCGAGGTCCTCGGCGGCCTGGGTCTGCATCCTCCCGACCGTCTGGCGGAGCTCGTCCCGGCTCACCGTGTAGGACACGAGGCCGAGGAGGGCGACCGGAAGGACGCCCACCGCGAGCAGCACGAGCCCGATCTTGGCGCCGAACCTCATTCGAGCGGACGCTCCCTCCGGTGCGCCGAGCGATGCCTCCCTGCCGAGCTCGGGCCGAGGCCCCGGACGGCTCTCGACAGGCGAGGGTGGGGACCGGCCGGGCGAGCGCACAAGCCTCGACCGAGGCGCCTCGTTCGGGCGGGGCGCCCCGAGATACGCAAATGTGCGACGCACCGAGGGTAACTCCCCCATCGTGCCGCGCGTGATCGCACGCCGCAGCGCGTCCCCGGCGCCGCGAACGCGTTTGACTACCCGGTCGGAACCAGTATGTTCGCGCCGCCCAAGGAGGTACGCGATGTTCGAGAAGCTCATGCCGAAGTCGGACGACTTTTTCTCCGACTTCGAGGCCCAGGCCGGGACCGTGGTCGAGGGGGCGAAGCTCCTGAAGGCGCTCCTCGACGACTTCACCGACGTGGCGCGCAAGTGCCAGGCGATCAAGGACGTCGAGCACCGGGGTGACGACATCACCCACAAGGCGTTCTCGCGCCTCCACACGCAGTTCATCACGCCGTTCGACCGGTCCGAGATCCACCGGCTCCTGTCCCGCATCGACGACGTGCTCGATCTCGCCGACGCCGCCTCGGAGCGGCTCGGGCTCTACGACGTCGACACGGTCCTCCCCGAGGCCCGCGAGCTGTGCGCCGTGTTCGTCGCGCAGGTCGAGAAGATGGAGGTCGCGGTGAAGGGGCTGCGGGACATGAAGAACAACCCGAACCGGATCCTCGACGCGTGCAAGGAGATGAACGTCCTCGAGAACCAGGCGGACTCGCTCACGCGCCGTACGATGGCGAAGCTCTTCAAGCGAGGGAACGACCCGCTCACCGTGATGAAGTGGAAGGAGATCATCGACCTCATCGAGGATGCGACCGATCGGGCTGAGGACGTCGCGAACGTCATCGAGGGCGTCGTCCTCGAGCACGCCTGATCCCCCGCCCATGCTCATCGCCACGGTCGTCCTGCTCATCGCGGTCGCCCTCGCTTTCGACTTCATCAACGGCTTCCACGACGCGGCGAACTCGATCGCGACGGTGGTCTCGACCCGGGTGCTCACCCCGCTCTGGGCGGTCGCGTGGGCCGCCTTCTTCAACTTCGTCTCGGCCGCCCCCGTCCTGTGGGGCGCGGAGCTCAAGGTCGCGGCGACGATGGGCAAGGGGATCGTGGACTTCGCCCACCTCAAGGCGGAGGGCACGACCGTCGTCCTCCTCGTCGTCTTCGCCGCGCTCATGGGCGCGATCGTCTGGAACCTGGTCACCTGGTGGTGGGGCCTCCCGTCCTCCTCCTCCCACGCGCTCGCCGGCGGGATGATCGGCGCGACGATCCCGTCACTCGGCTTCGCCGGCCTCGTCCCCGCCGGGATCATCAAGATCGTCGCGTTCATCGTGCTGTCCCCGCTCATCGGCATGGTGCTCGGCTCGTCGATGATGATCCTCATGGCATGGGTCGTCCGGCGGAACACGCCGGCCCGGGTGGACACCTGGTTCCGCAAGCTGCAGCTCCTCTCCGCGGCGATCTTCAGCTTCAGCCACGGGACGAATGACGCACAGAAGGTGATGGGAATCATCAGCGTCATCCTCTACGGGACGGTCTGGGCGGACCGCGCCGCCGCCGCGCACATGGCGGAGAAGTTCCCGGTCCCATTCTGGGTGGTGCTCCTCTGCCACGCCGCGATCGGCCTCGGCACCCTGTTCGGCGGCTGGCGCATCGTGAAGACGATGGGCCACTCGCTCACGAAGCTCCAGCCGATCGGCGGCTTCTCCGCCGAGACCGGCGGCGGCGTCACGATCCTCGCCCTCGCCCACTACGGCATCCCGGTCTCGACCACCCACACCATCACCGGCGCCATCGTGGGCGTCGGCGCGACGCGCGGGACGCGCGCGGTCCGCTGGGGGATCGCCGGGCGCATCATCTGGGCCTGGATCCTCACGATTCCGGCCTCGGCGCTCGTCGCCTGGCTCGTGTTCTTCGCGGCGCGGGTGGTCGTCCGCGCGATCGGCTAGGCGCGGCCGCAACCTGCGGCCCCGACGCGTGTTCTGGAGGGCAGGATGGCCCCGGACCCCGACGCGGCCCTGATGCTGGCATTCCAGCGGGGCGACGATGGCGCGTTCCGGGCGCTCTTCGAGAGGCACGCGCGCGCCATGGTCGCCTTCTGCCATCACTTCGTCCGCGACCCCGCCCGGGCCGAGGAGCTCGCGCAGGACGTGTTCCTGAAGGTGCACCAGGTCGCGGACCGCTACCGGCCGACCGCGCGGTTCAAGACATTCCTCTACCGGATCGCCTCGAACCACTGCCTGAACGAGCTGCGGCGCGGTGAGTACGGCGTGCGCCGCGCCGCGGAGCAGGACGACGCCGCCGACCCGGACGCGCTCCCGTCGCGCGAGGCGAGCCCCGAGGAGGCGGCGCGTGGAGCCGCGCTCGAGCGCAGGGTCGGCGAGCTCCTCGCCCGGCTGCCGGAGAAGCAGCGGGCGGCGCTCGTGCTCTGCCGGCTCGAGGGGCTCTCGTACGAGGAGATCGCCGAGGTGCTCGAGACGAGCGTCTCGGCCGTGAAGTCGCTCGTCCACCGCGCGACCGTCGCGGCGGCGGACGCGCTCGCGCCCTACGCGCCCGGATACGAGGAGGCCCTGCCATGACCTGTCCGGGAAGCGACGTGCTCGTCGCGCTGCTCGACGGCGCGCTCCCGCCGCCCGCGCTCGCGGCGGCGCGCGCCCACGTCGACGGGTGCGCCGCCTGCCGCGCGGCGCTCGCCCGGCTCGGCGCCGGCGCCGCCGCGCTCCGCGCGGGATCGCCCGCCCCCGAGCCGTCGCCCTTCTTCGCCGCCCGGCTCGCGGCGCGCATCGCCGCCGAGCCGCCGCGGCCTCGGGGTCTGCGGCGCCTGCTGCCCGCGCGCGGGTGGCGGCTCGCGCTCGCCACCGCGGCGGTCGCGGTCGCCGTCGCCGGCGGCGCGCTCGTCGTGCAGCGCGGTCGCAGCGCCGAGGAGGTCGCGGTGGCCGAGCGACTCGACCTCCTCCTCGACTACGAGGTCGTGGCGAGCGTCGGCGAGGTCGAGGACGCGGACGACGCGGCGGTGGTGGCGGAGCTCGACGAGCTCACGCCGCGGGAAGGTCGGCCGTGAGGGCGGCCCTCCTCGCCGCGGTGCTCCTGCTCGCGCCGGCGACGCGAGCGGCGGAGCCCGCCTCGGACAGCGCGCGCGACAGGTTCGAGCGGCTCTCGCCGGAGGAGCAGGAGGCGGTGCGCGAGCGCTGGCGCGCCTTCCGGTCCCTGCCGCCCGAGCGGCAGGCGGAGCTGCGCGACCGGCTCGCGCGGCTTCGTGCCCTGCCCCCGGAGCGGCGCGAGCAGGTGCTCCACAACTTCGAGGCGTTCGAGCGGCTGCCCGTGCGCGAGCGCCGCGAGGTGCTCGAGCGGTTCCGGCGCTTCCGCGAGATGTCGCCCGAGCGGCGCACGCAGATGCGGGCCGCGCTCCGGCAGATCGTGGAGGCCCCGCCGCGCGAGCGGGCGCGCTACCTCGAGAACCTCCGTCGCTGGCGCGACATGTCGCCCTCCGAGCGCGACCGGGCCCGCGAGGAGTGGCGGCAGCGCCGCCGCCGTTGAGCCCGGGACCGCCTGCGCGTGTCCCTCCGACCGGCCGCCCTCGCCGCGGTGATCGCCCTCGGCGCCCCCGTGGCGCGCGGGGACGACTCCGTCCAGACCCAGGCCACCGTCCACCTGCGCACGACGAGCACCCGGGACGTGCCGCGGACGCTCGTCCTGTTCGACCGCGAGCTGCGCACGTTCGACGTGGACGGCTACCTCGTCCCGGAGGGGAGCGAGCGGTACGGCTCGCTCTTCGCGTCGCTCCGCGCCGAGGGGCGGCTCCTCGGCGGCGACCTGCGCTGGGTGCTCGCGGCGGACACGGGCGAGGTGCGGCGGCGCAGCTTCCCGCGCGTCGCGCTCGTCTGCCTCGTCCGCCCGACGGCGTCGCCGACCGGCCTCGCGCTCCCCGGGAGCGGGCAGTGCGGCGGCGCGACGGCGGTCGTCCCGCTCGAGGAGACGCGGCTCGCCGACCCGGTGCTCACCTCGAACGGCCGGCCGGTGCGGGACGAGGTGAAGGCGACGCTGCTCGTGCGGGAGGCTTACGCGGCGTGGTCCTTCGGGAAGGCGGGCTTCGCGACCGTGCGCGCGGGGCGCAAGCGGACCGCGATCGCCGACGGCTTCGTCCACGACGACTACGCGACCGGCCTCGAGCTCGGGCTCGACGTCGGCGCGATCGGCCCGCCGTGGGACGTCTCGCTCGCGGTCTTCCAGCCGACGCGCGACTTCCCGTCGAGAGTCTCCGGGATCTCCCCCGTCGCCGCGCTGCGCGTGGACTTTCTGCCCTCGCTGTTCGAGCACGCGGGTCTCTTCGTCGCCGCGCTGCGGGACCGGACCGGCTCGCTCGCGGAGCTGCTCCGCGGCAGCCTCGTGGAGGCGCGCGTGGGGGCGCTCGCGCGCGCGTTCGGGACGGACGCGGAGGCGCCCGCGGCGCAGGCGCTCGCGATCGCGCTCGCGGCGCCGCTCGAGAGCGACGCCTCGATCGCGTGGGCGGGGACGAGCGCGAGCCTCGTACCGTTCCGGGGGCAGCGGCTCGGGTGGACGCTCGCGCTCCAGGAAGGGATGCTGCACCGGGTCTCGAACCCCACGCCACCGCCGGGCGCGACCGGGATCCTCGCCGAGGACGTGCCGCTCCAGGGGCGGCTCGCCTCGGTGCGCTGGGAGACGGACCTCGCGGCGCGGCTCTCCGCCGGCGCCTCCTTCCTCTACCTGTCGGGCGCGAAGCCGCCCGGGAGGGGCGGCCGCTACGGAGGCTTCCTCGGGATCACGCCGTTCGTCACGGCGACGAACCTCTTCTTCGGCGGCGGCCTCTCGGACACGTTCGCGGCACGGCAGGCGACCGCGCCGGGCGTGAACGGGCGTGGCGTGCTCGCCCCCGGCGTCTCGCTCTCCGCGGAGCCCGGGGCGAACGTGTCGGTCCGGTCGCGCGCCGCCTGGCTGCGCGCCGACGTCGCCGGCCCGTACGGCGGCAGGACGTACGGCACCGAGGCGGACCTCGACGTCACCTGGGCGCCGCGCCGCTGGCTGCTCGTCGGCGCCGAGCTCGACGTGCTCTGGCCGGGCGACTTCTACGCGGGGCGCGCGACCGTGTACAAGACGGTGCTCGCCGTGGATTTCGTGACGCCGTGATCGCCGCCCTGCTCGCCGCGCTCCTCGCCGCCGGCCCTGTTCCCGACGCGGCCTTCGATCCCGAGGCGCCCGCCACGGCGCAGGGAGCGTCCCCCCACTCGGAAGAGGACGCGATGCTGCGCGACCTCGAGGTGATCGAGAAGCTCGAGCTGCTCGAACACCTCGAGCTGTTCGGGGCGGAAGAGCGCTGAGCCCCCTCACCCCGACCCGCCCCGACCCTCTCCCCCGCATCGCCGGGGGCGAGGGAGGTTTTTCGTCGACCGCGCTCCGCTTCTCGGACGACGCTCCCTCTCCCCCGCATCGCCGGGGGGAGAGGGCGGGGTGAGGGGGGCGGCCAACGTCAGGCGACGCGCGACGCGAGCATGCCGCAGGCGGCGTGCTCGTCCTGGCCGCCCGAGTAGCGAAGCACGACCGGCTGCCCCGGCAGCTCGCGCGCGAGCGCGTCGCGGAACCGGTTCCACTCCACCTCCCCGGGTGGGCGAAAGCGGCCGCTCGCGTCGTTCACCGCGATCGGATTCAGCCGCACCGGGATCCCGCGCAGGAGCGCGCCGAGCGCCGCGGCGTCCTCGTCACCGACGTTCACGCCCGAGATCATGACGTACTCGAGGGTCACGCGGCCGCGCCGCGCCGCGTGCTCGCGGATCGCGTCGGCGAGCTCCGGGAGCGGGAAGCCGCGCTCGATCGGCATGAGCGCGCGCCGCTTCTCCGGGAGCGCCGCGTTGAGCGAGACGCAGAGCCGGAACTTGTGCCCCTCGGCGGTGTAGCGGCGGATCATCGGGGTGACGCCGGCGGTCGAGATGGAGATGCGGCGCGCGTCGATCCGGGCGCCCGACGGATCGCAGAGCGCGTAGGCGGCGTCGAGCACCGCCTCGTAGTTCTGGAACGGCTCCCCCTGACCCATGAAGACGACGCCGGTCACGGGCCGGACGCTGTCGGCGCGGACCCGCTGGAGCTGCCGCACGATCTCCCACGACGCGAGCGAGCGGGTGAGCCCGAGCGCGCCGGTCGCGCAGAAGGTGCAGCCGAGGGCGCAGCCCGCCTGCGAGGAGAGGCAGACCACGTGGTGAGTGTCGTAGAGCGGGATCCTCACCGTCTCGACTCGCGCGCCGTCGGCGAGCTCGAAGAGGTAGCGACGGAAGCCGTCCTTCGCGTCCACCCGCGCCACCTCGGAGAGATCGCCGGGCGTGGCGAGCGCCTCGACGCGATCGAACACCTCGCGGCGGACGTTGCGCGCCTCGCGCAGCGGGCGGTTGCGCCCGATCACCGCGCCGACGATCCGGCGCGCATCGTCGAGCGAGATGCCGGCGCGCCGGGCGAGCGCGCGGCTGTCCTGTCCGGCGAGGTGGAGCACCGGCAGAATCTATCGGGTCCGCCGGGGCGGCGCACCTCGCCCGCGGGTCCGTGCGGCGGGGCGGGTGCGGCGCCGCGCGGGCACGAGCGCCGGCCGGCTCACCCAGGGATTCCCCGCGAGCGCGTAGCGCCACGGCTTCTCGGCCCACGGTCCGGCGTAGTCGACGTTCACGCGCCGCGCGGAGAGGATCCGCTCCGGCGGCGGCGGCGCGTCGAGGATGAACAGGTCGTCGCCGGCGAGCTCGCGGCCGTCGTCGTGCTCGCGCCGGATCGCGAGCGCGCGGCACAGGTTCCCGGGGCCGCGGGTCGCGTGGAGGCACCCCTCGACCGGCTCGCCAGCGCGGAGCAGCACCGCCGCCGGGAACCCCTCCTCCCCGGTGACGACGTTCATGCAGTGGCTCCTCCCGTAGATGAGGTAGACGTACGCGACGCCGGGCGCGCCGAACATCACGCCGGCGCGCCGCGTCCGCCCGAAGCGCGCGTGCGACGCGCGATCCTCCGGCCCATGGTAGGCCTCGGTCTCGACGATGCGCGCCGCCCGCCGGACGCCGCCGTCCACGTGCACGAGGACCTTTCCGAGCAGGTCTCGCGCGACCGCACGCGTGTCGCGGGCGTAGAAGGCGGGGGGGAGCTTGCTGGAAGTGCGCGTCGCCATGGCAAACGTGGTCGTGGTCGTGGACGTGGTCGTGGTCGGGAGCCAAGGTGACGCGCTCGAGCCGAGCTGCGAACGCTCGCGTCCACGTCCACGACCACGTCCACGTCCACGTTGTCACGCCTTCACGGTGTTCTTCCACACCCCCGCCTCGACGAACACCCCGAGCAGCGCCGCGTCGATCTGGCCGCGCTTCGCCTCGTCGCGCAGGATGTCGAGCGCCTTCTCGGCGGGGAGCGCCTTCTTGTACGGGCGGTCGCTCGCGGTGAGCGCGTCGTAGATGTCCGAGATGGTCATCATCCGCGTCTCGATCGCGATCGACGTCGCCGGGACGCCGCGCGGGTAGCCGCGGCCGTCGAGCTTCTCGTGGTGCCCGTGGGCGATCTCCGGGATGCGCCGCAGCGTGCGGGTCCACGGGATCTCAGAGAGGAAGCGGAAGGTGTGGGCGACGTGCCCCTCGATCTCCTTGCGCTCGGCGTCCGAGAGCGAGCCCTTCGGGATCGAGAGGCACGTCAGCTCGAACGGCGTGAGGAGCGGGCGGACCTCTCCGCGCAGGTCCACGAACGTCCGGGCCGCGGCCTGCTCGAGCCGCGCCGGCGCGTCGGCGGGGAGCACCGTCGGGCGGTTCGCGCCGACGATCACCTCCCAGAGCGCGTCGAGCTCGCGAGCCTGCTCCGCGAACCCCGCCTCGCTGGCCGCGCGACCCGCGCCCGCCGGGGGATCGAGACGCGCGCGCAGCCGCGCGTTCTCGAGCGTGGAGCGGGCGAGGTCGAAGCGGGCGCGGACGAGCTCGAGCTCGTGCGCGTGAAGCTTCTCGGCCTTCACGAGGACGTGCTCGCGTACGCCGACCTTGCCGAAGTCGTGAAGGAGCGCGGCGTAGCGCATCTGCTGGAGCGACGCGCCGTCGAACGCGACGCCGCGCCAGTCGGGCGGCGGGGCCTTCTCCACGGCGCGCGCGAGGCCGCAGGTGAGGACGGCGACGCGCCCGGAGTGGCCGGCGGTGGTCGGATCGCGCTGCTCGATCGCGACGACCGACGCCTGCACGAACCCCTCGAAGAGCCGCTCGATCTCCGCATTCAGCACGGCGTTCTCGATCGCCGACGCCGCCGGCCCGGCGAGCGCGCCGAGCAGCTCCTCGTCCTCGTCGGTGAACGCGCCGTCGCGGCGGTTCAGCGCCTGCAGCACCCCCACCACCTCGCCCTTCGTGTTCTGCATCGGGACGGCGAGGATGTTCCGCGTCCGGTAGCCCGTCCCGAGGTCCACGTTCTGGTTGAAGCGCGGATCGGCGTACGCGTCGTCGATCCGGACGGCGGTCCCGGTCGCGGCGACGGCGCCGGCGATCCCGGCGCCGAGCGGGACGCGGATCTCCTTCGTCCCGTGCGCGACCTTGCTCCAGAGCTCGCCCTTCTCGCGATCGGCGATGAAGATCGTGCAGCGGTCCGCCTCCGCCACCTTCGCCGCCTCGTCCACGACGAGCCCGAGCAGCCGTTCGAGCTTTCGCTCCGCGGCGAGCGCCTTCGCGACCTCGAGGATCGACTGGAGCTTCTCGAGGCGACGCATCAGGACGGCGTCCGTCATGGGCGGGGACGGTAGCAAGGGCGCGCGGCGCTCGGCAAACCGTCCCGTCGCCGGGCGCCCCGCGAAGCCTGTGGACGGACCTCGGCGCCGAGCGTTAGGTACGGGGGACATGCGCCGCGCCAAGATCGTCGCCACCGTCGGCCCCGCATCGTCGGATCCCGGGGTCCTCGAGAAGCTCGTCGAGCACGGGCTCGACGTCGCCCGGCTCAACTTCTCGCACGGCCGGCACGAGGATCACGCGCAGGTGCTCGACCGGCTCCGCGCCGCCTCGCGCCACCTCGGCAAGGCGGTCGCGGTCCTGCAGGACCTGCAGGGTCCGAAGATCCGCACCGGCCCGCTCAAGGCGGGGAAGGCGGGGGTGCAGCTCGTGCCCGGCGAGGAGATCACGATCACGACCGAGGGCGAGGTCCCGGGTGACGCGCACCTCATCTCGACGACCTACCCGCATTTGTCCGAGGACGTCCGCCCCGGCGACCGGCTCCTCGTCGACGACGGCCTCATCGAGCTGCGCGTCCTCTCGACCGACGGCGTCAGGACCCGCGCCGAGGTGATCGAGGGGGGGCAGCTCGGCGAGCACAAGGGGATCAACCTGCCCGGCATCGTGCTCCGCGCCGAGGCGCTCTCGGACAAGGACCGGGCCGATCTCGCCTTCGGCATCTCGCACGGCGTCGACTACGTGGCGCTCTCGTTCGTGCGGAGCGCGGATGACATCGCGATCTGCCGCTCCGAGATGGAGCGGGCGGGGCGCGTCGTGCCGGTGATCGCGAAGATCGAGAAGCCGGAGGCGCTCGAGCGGCTCGACGCGATCATCGCCGCGGCGGACGGCGTCATGGTCGCGCGCGGCGATCTCGGCGTCGAGATCCTCCCCGAGCGCGTGCCCATCCTCCAGAAGGAGATCTGCCGGAAGGGGAACGCGGCGGGGAAGCCGGTCATCATCGCGACGCAGATGCTGAACTCGATGATCGAGCACCCGCGGCCGACGCGCGCCGAGGCCTCCGACGTCGCGAACGCCATCTGGGACGGCGCGGACGCGGTGATGCTCTCGGGCGAGACCGCGAGCGGGCGCTACCCGCTCCAATCCGTCCAGATGATGGACCGCATCGTGCGCGAGGCCGAGGCGGCCCGGCGCCCCCACGAGATCCGGATCGGCGCCATGTCGCCGGCGGCGCGCCTCGCGCCGACGAACGAGGTCATCGCCGCCGCGGCGTGCGACGCCGCCGCCGCCTCGGGCGCGGTCGCGATCTGCTGCTTCACGCTGCGCGGCGAGACCGCGCGCCAGCTCGCGCGCTACCGCCCGACGATGCCGATCGTGGCGTTCTCGCCGGACCAGTCGATCCGGCGGCGCCTCGCGCTCTACTGGGGGATCGTCGCGAAGGTGATGGAGCCCGTGAAGAACGCCGACCTCATGGCGGAGCTCGTGGCGGAGCGGCTCGTCGATGACGGCGTCGCGAAGCTCGGCGACCGCGTCGTGCTCGTGCACGGCTCGCCGCTCGGCGTGGCGGGCCACACGAACTCGATCCGGCTCCACGAGATCTCCGCGCCCGGCGAGCGCGATCCGGGCCAGCGCTACCGCGTGCCGATCTAGACGGAGGGAGCCTCATCCGGCTCCCCTGCGCTCGCACACGCAGGGTTACGCTCTGGGCATGGACATCGTCGCGTTGCAGACCGCGCTTTCGGAGCAGGGGCTCGACGGCTGGCTCCTCTACGACTTCCGCGGCCAGAACCCGACCGCGGTCGCGGTGCTCGGCCTCGAGGGGCGCATCCTCACCCGCCGCTTCTTCTACCTCGTGCCGCGCGAGGGAGAGCCGACCCTCCTCGTCCACGCCATCGAGCAGTCGCAGTTTCCGGCCGCGCTGCCAGGCCGGCGCGTCCCGTACGCGTCGTGGCGCTCGCTCCGGGACGGGCTCGCGGCGGCGCTCGGCGCCCTCAGGCCGGGCGCGCGGATCGCGATGGAGTACCTCCCGGGCGGCGCGATCCCGACCCTGTCGCGCGTGGACGGGGGGACGCTCGAGCTCGTCCGCTCCCTCGGGCCCGAGGTGGTCTCGTCCGGCGAGCTCGTGCAGCGCTTCCTCTGCCGGCTCGACCGGGCGCAGGTGGAGAGCCACCGCCGCGCCCTCCTCGCGATCGACGCGGCGAAGGACGCCGCCTTCGAGCGGCTGTTCGCGGCGCACCGCCGCGGCGAGACTCCGAAGGAGCTGGAGCTCCAGGCCTTCCTCGTCGACCGCTTCCGCGAGGCCGATCTCGAGACCGACCACGCGCCCATCGTCGCCGTGAACGGGCACGCCGCCGATCCACACTACGCGCCGTCCGCAGCGACGTCCGCGCCGGTGAATCCCGGCGACCTCGTGCTCGTCGACCTCTGGGCGCGCGGGCGCGGTCCCCGCGACGTCTACGCGGACATCACCTGGGTCGCGTTCTGCGGCGACCGGCCGCCGCCGCTCCTCGAGCGGATCTTCCGCGTCGCTGCCGACGCGCGCGACGCCGGGCTCGCGGCGCTCGAGCGCGCCTTCGCCGAGGGACGGACGCTCCAGGGCTTCGAGGTGGACCGGGTCGTGCGCGACCGGATCGAGGCCGCCGGCTTCGGCGACCGCTTCCTCCACCGGACGGGGCACTCGATCGACACCCGCGTCCACGGCGACGGCGCGAACCTCGACGACCTCGAGACCCACGACACGCGGCCGCTCGTCCCCGGGCTCGCCTTCTCGATCGAGCCGGGGATCTACCTGCCCGATGAGAACCTGGGCGTCCGGACCGAGATCGACGTCGTGCTGACGGAGCAAGGGCCGCGGGTCTTCTCGCCGATCCAGCAGGAGCTGGTGACACCTACCTGACGACGTGGACGTGGATGTGGTCGTGGTCGTGGTCGTGGACCTCGAGCTCGACCTCGACCTCGACTTTGCGCCACCCGCTCAGTGCGCCTGGGTCTCCGCCGCCTTCCGCGCCTCGGCCGGCTCGACCAGCACCGGCGCCTTCCTCGCGCGGGTCGCGTCCGGCTCGGCCGTCCTGCGCGCAGCGCTCGCGCCGCTGGAGCGCTCGGCGCGGGGCCTCTGGACTCCTTCCGCGGCGCCCGCCGACGCCGCGGCGGCGGTCACCTCGGGCGTCGCGCGCACCGCGCGCGCCGCGGCGAGGGCGCTCGCCTTCTCGCGCAGCTCGACCTCGAGCGCGCTCCGCCGCTCCTCGGCCTCCCGCCGCGCCGTCTCGGCCTCCGCGACGAGGCTCGCGAGCCGCGCGCGGAGCTCCGCGACCTCGCCGACTGCGCGCCCCGCGTCGCGGACCGCGGCGGCCTCCCGCGAGGTCGCCTGCGCGAGCCCGTCCCGCGCGGCACCGAGCGCCGCGTCGAGCGCAGCGGCGCGCTCGGACGCCCGCCGCTCGTCCGCGAGCAGCCGCTGCGCCTCCGCGTGCTGCCGCTTCGCCTCGGCGTCGGCCGCCTCCGCCTGCGCGCGCGCGGCGCCGAGCGCCTGGTCCATCTTCGGGAGGAGCTGCAGCCGCCCCTCGACGCGGGCGAGCTCACGCTGCTTCGCATCGGCCGCCCCCTCGAGCCGCGCGGTGTCCCGCTCGAGCTCCCGCCGCGCCCGCTCGAGATCGTCGATGTGGCGGCGGAGCGTCTCCTCGCGATACGCGAGCTCCCGGAGCTGACGGGTGAAGACGTGATAGCCGGCGACCCCGAGTGGGAGCAGGAGCGCGAGGACCGCCGCCACCGCCGCGAGCTCCCGGACGTGGCGCCGCGCGAAGAGGAGCAGGCGGCGCGAGGCGCTCCGGCGATCGTGCCACGTCGGCTCGTCCGCGCGGAAGCGCCGGAGCTCCTCCGCGAACGCGCCCGCTGACGGCGGCCGGTCCGCCGGGTCGGGTGCGAGCGCGCGCATCACGATCTCGCGGAGCCGCGGCGGCACGGACGCCGGCAGCGCCGCCGCAGGAGGGTCCTCGCCCGCCTCGCGCGCCGGGTGCGGAGGCGCACCCGAGAGGAGGAAGTAGAGCGTGCCGCCGAGCCCGTAGACGTCGGACGCCTCGGACGGCGCCAGGCGATCGCGCCACTGCTCCGGCGCCATGTAGGCGACGGTGCCGATGGGCGTCGAGCCGGACACGGCGCTCGCGGCGAGCGAGGTCGCGATGCCGAAGTCGGCGAGCATCACGCGCCGCGTCTCCGGCGTGACGAGCACGTTCTCGGGCTTGAGATCGCCGTGTACGACGCCGGTCCGGTGGGCCGCCTGAACGGCCCGGGCGAGATCCTGGACGAGCCGCGCCGCCTCCCGCGCGGAGACGGCCGCGCGCTCCGCGTGCAGCGAGCGGCCGATGCGGATGGAGCCCGGGCTCGCCTCGTCGGGATCCGCGCAGACCGCCATCTCCACGTAGAAGGGGCCGCCCTCGATGCGCCCGGCGTCGAACACCGGAACCACGTGGATGCTCGGGATGCGCCGGGCCCTCCCCGCCTCGCGGCGGACCTGCTCGACGAAGGCGCTCATCCCGGGCCCCGGGCGCAGGAGCTTCACCGCGACGTAGCCGTCGAGCGGACGTCGCAGCGCGAGGTAGACCTTGCCGTGGGCGCCCGCGCCGAGCTCGCGCTCGAGCGTGAACGGCCCGAGCTCGACCGGGAACGGACCCGAGGGGAGCGGCGCGTCCGCCCGGTCGTAGTGCTGGAGGAGGGCGAGCGCGAGCCGCTGGAGCTCGAGGTCGCCGCCGCTCAGCTCGGCGACGATGCGCGCGCGCTCGGACGGCTCGTGCTTCAGGGCCACCTCGACGACGAGATCCGCGCCGAGCGAGCTCACCGCGAGACCTCCGCCGGCTTCGCCTCGCGCGCCGCCACCCACGCCGCGAAGAGTCGAAGGTCCTGCTCGACGCGCGCGGGCGGCACCTCGAGCGCGGCGGCGATCGCATCTCTCGACTCGCCCGCGAGGTAGTGCCGGCGCGCCGCCTCCGCGAGCGCCGGGCCGCGCGCGAGCCGCGGGTCCGCCGCCGCGGCGGCGACGGCGCGCTCGACGGGGGCGAGCTCCGGCGCGAGCGCGAGCCTCGCCCACGCGAGGAAGAAGGCGATCCGCTGCTGCACCATCGCCTTCGACTCGCCGAGGAGCTCGGCGGTCTCCGCCTGCGTGAAGCCGGCGAGGAGGTGGTACTCCGCGGCGCGCGCGATGCGACGGCGGCGCGACACGTGCCGGTCGGCGCGCAACCGCGCGAGCAGCTCGATGACGGCGACCGCGTCCTCCCCCGCCGCGACGACCGGCTCCCCCGCGAGCAAGGTCAACGTCGGGAGGAGCGCGGCGGCGTCGCGCCGGGCGCGGCGGGCGCTCGCGCGCGCGTGGGAGATCCAGAGGCGGCGCAGGAGGAAGAGGCAGTAGGCGGTGAAGTGGCGCCGGTCGTGGAAGGTCGTCCGGCGGCGCAGGATCCGCTCGAGCGCGGTGTGGAGCCCCGCGGTCCCGGCGAGCGTCGGGGGCGCGCCGCGGCTCATCGCGCGCGCCCGCTGCCGCAGGTCCTCGTACACGTCGGGCGTGAGCCACTCGAGGCCCCGGCCGTCGTTCGTCCGCTCGCCCGGTTCCATCGCGGCGAGTGTACCCTCTCGGCGCCTGCGCCGCGCACCCCGGGCCTCCCTTTCGAACTATTTCGTGCCCGGAAACCGAGGGCTTGGCCGCTTTCTCGTGGGCCGTCCGGTGGCCGCCGATCCGGTCGGCGGCGTTTGGAGGGTAAAGGGGCCCGTCTGGCAGCGGGCCTCGCCGGGCCGAAAGGCCCGGCTTTACCTACGCACCGGAGGTTCCATGTCCCGCTCTTTGTTTGCCGCCGTCGCCGCCGTCCTCCTCGCCGCCTGTGCCGCCACGCCGAAGTCGCTCAACCCCGGCGAGAGCGTCGTCGACAACACGCCCGCGCCCGTCGCGCCCGCCGCCGCGCCGCTCCCGGCGAAGGCTGCGCCGGAGCCCGGCGCGTGCGAGACCGACGCCCAGTGCGCCGACGGGGAGCACTGCGCCGCAGGCCGCTGCAGCCCGCGGGACGCCGCATGCTCGCTCGTGCGCGTCGCCTTCGCGTTCGACTCCTCGCAGCTCGACGAGGCGGCCATGCGGGCGCTCCGCACCAACGCCGAGTGCCTCTCGCACCGCCGGCCCGGCGCGCTGCTCGTCGAGGGGCACTGCGACGAGCGCGGCACGACCGAGTACAACATCGCGCTCGGCGCGCGCCGGGCGGACGCCGTCCGCCGTTACCTCGCCGATCTCGGGGTGAAGGCGAACTTCGACACGGTCTCGTTCGGCAAGGAGATCCCGCTCGTCGCCGGCGCCGGCGACGCCGCCTGGGCGCAGAACCGTCGCGCCGAGCTCCGGCTCCCGGGCGACACGCGCTCGGACGGGAAGCTCGTCGCGGGGCGGTGACGTCCGCGCGAGGACGGCGCGCGAGCGGTCGGCGACCGCGTTAGGCTCGTCCCCCGTGAGCCACGCCTACGTCGGCCTCCCTCCCGCTCCGCCGCCGTCCACGCCGGTCGTCGCGACGGCGATCGTCCTCTTCCGGGACGGCCCGGACGGGCGCGAGGTGCTGCTCGTCCGCCGCGGCGCCGAGCGGCGCTTCGCCGGCGGCTTCCACGCCTTCCCCGGCGGCCGGCTCGACCCGGAGGATGCGAGCGTCCCGGTCGCCGGCGCCGCGGGCGAGGACGCGACGCTCATCGTCTGCGCGACCCGCGAGCTCTTCGAGGAGACGGGCGTGCTCCTCGCGCGCGACGCCGCGCGCGTCGCGCCCGAGGACCGCGCGCAGGGGCGCAAGGCGATCCTCGACGGTGCGCTCGGCTGGGAGGCGTTCCTCGCCACCCACCGTCTCGGGCTCGACGCCGCCCTCCTCGCGCCCGCCGGCCGCTGGGTCACCCCCGAGCACCTGCCGCTCCGCTACGACGCCCGCCTGTTCCTCGCGCCGCTCCCGGAGGGCGAGACGGCCGACATCTGGCCCGGGGAGCTCTCCGGCGGCGGGTTCGTCGCGGCGCGGCGCGCCCTCGCGCGCTGGGAGAAGGGCGAGCTCCTCTTCTTCCCGCCGAACCTGCACGCCGTGCGCGTCATCGCCGCGGAGGGTGCGCCGTCGCTCGACCTCCTCCGCGCGCCGCCCGAGCGCGCGCGCCGGATCGAGTTCCAGGGCGGCTTCGTCATGGCGGCGCTCCGGACGCCGACGCTCCCGCCCGCGACACACACGAACGCGTGGATCGTCCCGGCGGACGGCGGCGTCGCGGTCGTCGACCCGGGCGCGCCGGAGCGCGCCGAGCAGGAGTTGCTCTTCGCGCTCCTCGACGCGCTCGCCGCGGAGGGGCGCCCGGTGCGCGAGGTGTGGCTCACGCACCTGCACGCCGATCACGTCGGGGCCGCCGCCGCCGTCGCGGAGCGCTACCGCGTCCGCGTCCGCGCCCACCGGCTCGCGCGGGGGCGGGTGCCCGGCGTCGAGCTCGAGCCGCTGCGCGAGGGAGACCTCGCGGGGGGCCGCTTCCGCGTCCTCGAGACTCCGGGACACGCGCGCGAGCACCTCGCCTTCCTCGACGAGGACTCGGGGGCGCTCCTGTGCGGCGACCTCGTCTCGACGCTCTCGACCATCGTCATCGACCCGCCCGAGGGCGACATGGCCGAGTACGAGCGGCAGCTCGAGCGGGTGCGGGCGCTCGCCCCGCGCACGCTGTTCCCGGCCCACGGGCCGCCCGCGCCCGACGCGCCGGCGCGGCTCGCGGCCTACCTCGCGCACCGCCGCGAGCGCGAGGCGCTCGTCATTGCCGCGCTCCGCCCCGGAGGAACGCTCGACGAGATCACCGCGCGCGCCTACGAGGACGTCCCGGCGGCGTTCCACCCGGTCGCGGCGCGGAGCTGTCTCGCCGCGCTCGAGAAGCTCGCCGCCCTCGGCCTGGCGCGGGCGCACGACGGGCGGTTTGATCCAGCGTGAGGGAGGGTGCGTCCATGCGGCCACGGAATTCCGAGCGCTGCCTCGGGAAAGCCACACCGGACGCGCCGCGGGAATTTGCTAAACGTTCGGATTCCCGCAATTCATCCCGGGCACATCGGTTGCAGCCCGCGAGGGGCATGCTCGTGCGCACCCTGCCTCCGCAAACGATCGCGCTCGTCCTCTCCGCCGCCTTCCTCGTCGGCGCCGGCTCCGCCGAGGTGGCGGTCCGCACGCACCACGCGATCGAGCGCGTGCGCCAGGAGCGGGAGATCGGCGCCGCCGGTCAGCTCGTGCAGCTGCAGATCGCGTCGGCGGACGGCGAGGTGCTCGCGCGACCGCGCCTCATCGCGCCGGCGGGCAAGGCGGCGGAGCTCGTGCTCCACGATCCCGCGCACCCGGGCGAGGTGCGGCTCGCGTTCCGGGTCGAGGCGTTCCGCGAGCCCTCCGGCTACATCTCGCTCCACTACGCGCTCTGGGTGCCCGACCGGGCGATCTCCGCGCGCGGGATGCTCTCGCTCACGCCGGGGGTCGAGCAGGAGCTGGCGCTCGGGGACGGCGCGCTCGTCGCGAGCTTCCTCGCCGTGCCGGTCCCGTCCGCGGCGTTCGACGCGTACCTCGAGACCGAAGCGGCGCGCCGGGTGCCCGCGAAGGCCAGCTAGCGGAGCTTGTCCGCGGCGCGCGCCTCGGCGTCGAGCCGCGCCGCCTCACGCTCGGCCTGGGCCCGCCGCTCGGCGAGCGCCGCGCGCTCGGCGAGCAGGGCACGGACCCGGTCGGCTCCGGCCGGGGAGGTCGTCCCGATCGCGGCCCGCTCCACGGCGCCGCCGGGCTCGCCGCGGCTGCGGCGTGCGTCCTGGACCCGGATGTCCACCGCCGCGATCTCCGCCGCGAGCCGATCTGCCTCGTCGCGCGCCGCGTCCGCCCGCTCGCGCAGCTCCTCTGGCGCGGGCGCGGCGGGGGTCGCCGGCAGGTCCGTGGCGGTCCGCTCGAGCTCGGCCGCGAGCTCCTGCGCGCGTCGCAGGAGCCGCTCGAGCTCCCGCCCGGCCTCCTGGCGACCCTTGAGCTCCTCGATCCGCTCGGCGCAGCGCTCGAGCTCGAGCTCGGCCCGCGCCGCGCTCCGATCGGTCCGATCGGCGGGGTCGTTTGCGGCGAGGAGGAGCAGCAGGGTCGGTCCGGCGAGCATCGCTCCGCCGACAGGAGCAACGGGCGTGCCCCGCGGCTAGCGCGCGGGAACGGGCACTTACCCGCGCGGCGGCGGCGCCTACACCGGCAATTCGCGCACGGGATCCTCGGAAATTCGACGCCACGGTGCGTCGCGAGCGATCGCCCGGCCGTCGCTCCGTTCTCAAGGCCGGAGCGACTGCTCGCCGTACTCGACCTCGCCGAGCGGGCGACCGTCCGCGTCGAACGTCCGCCAGCGGCCGCACTGGGCGCCGCCGCAGTGGCGGCCCTCGGTGCGCCGCGCGCCTCCCGGCCACCACGCGACGAACCGGCCGTGCGCGGAGCCCTCGTTCCACTCCGACTCCTCCTCGGGCGCGCCCGACTCGAAGAAGACGCGCCAGGTCCCGGTCTTGCGCCCCGCCGCGAAGGCGCCCTCTCGCGCGCGCCGGCCGTTGCGGTGGAGCTCCACGAACGGCCCGTCGCGGAGCCCCTCGTGGAACCGCTCCTCCTTCCAGAGCCCGCCGTCGTCGTAGTAGGCACGCGCCGTCCCCTCTCGGCGGCCGTTGCCGTACGGGTCCTTCGCCTCGCACCACTCCTCGAAGAGGTCGGGAGGGGTGCCACCCTGGCGCTCGGTCCCGGCGGGACAGGCGAGCGGCGCGAGCGCGCCCCGGGGCCCCGGGCCGGGCGCGGCGTCCCTCCACCCGCCGTGAATGGGGTCGGGCGCCGCCGCGGCGAGCGCGACGAGCGCGAGCGCGATCACGGCTCCTCCGGCTTCTCGCCGGCCTTCACGATCCCGTACTTCTCGAGCTTGTAGTAGAGCGCGGACGGCTTGATGCCGAGGAGCCGCGCCGTCTCCGCCTTCACGCCCTTCGCCTTCTCGTACGCGGCGAGGATGAGCTGGCGCTCGAGGTCCTCGAGGATGTCGGTGAGGCTCCGGTCGCCCGTCGGGACCGGGAGGCCCTGCGCCGGCGGCGCGTGCCGGAGCCCCGCCGGAAGCTCGGCGGGCGTCACGAGCTCCCCCTCGGCGAACACGAGCGCCTGCTCGACGACGTTCTCGAGCTCGCGCACGTTCCCGGGCCAGCGGTGCCGCCGCAGGAGCTCGAGCGCCTCGGGCGCGAACCCCTTCACCGCGCGCCCGAGCCGCGGCGCCGAGCGGGCGAGGAAGTGGCGGGCGAGCTCCTCCACGTCACCGGGCCGGTCGCGCAAGGGCGGCAGGTGGATCGGCACGACGTCGAGCCGGTAGTACAGGTCCTCCCGGAACCGCCCGTCCCGGGCCATCGCGGCGAGGTCGCGGTTCGTCGCCGAGACGAGCCGCACGTCCACCTCGACCGTCTCCTCCCCGCCGACCCGCTCGAAGCGCCGCTCCTGCAGGACGCGGAGGAGCTTCACCTGGACGGAGGGAGGCAGCTCGCCGACCTCGTCGAGGAAGAGCGTCCCCTCGTGCGCGAGCTCGAAGCGGCCGAGCTTGCGCCGGACCGCCCCCGTGAACGCGCCCCTCTCGTGCCCGAACAGCTCGGACTCGAGGAGCCCCTCGGGGATCGCCGCGCAGGAGACCGACACGAACGGGCGCTCGCGCCGCAGCGAGCCTTCGTGGATCGCGCGCGCGACGAGCTCCTTGCCGGTGCCGGACTCCCCGAGCACGAGCACGGTCGCGTCGGTCGGCGCGACCTTGCGGAGCTGCTCGAGGACGCGGCGCATCGGGTCGGAGCGGAAGACGAGGCCGTGCGGATCGTGCTCGCGCCCGAGGTCCTCCTCGAGCGCCTCGGCGCGGGCGCGCGCCGTCCGGGCGCCCCGCCGCTCGCGCGCGATCTCGATCGCCTTCTCGACGCGCGCGCGGAGCACCTCGGGCGAGAACGGCTTCTCGATGAAGTCGATCGCCCCCCCGCGCATCGCGTCCACCGCGACGGCGATGGTGCCGTGGGCGGACACGACCAGCACCGTCGCCTCGGGATCCGCCTCGCGCAGCCGTCGCACGACCTCGATCCCGTCGACCGGGACCATCCGCAGGTCCGTCACGACCACGTCGGCCGGCCGCTTGCGGTAGGCGGCGATCGCCTCCCCGCCCCCCTTCACGCCCTGCACCTCGTGGCCGAGCCGGGTGAGCGAGAGGACCATCCCCTCCCGGACGGCGTCGTGATCGTCGGCGACGAGGATTCGGGCCATCGGAGCGGAGTGTAACCGGATCTGGCCGCACCATCCGGGCCTCGCGCGCGCCATGTTTCCGAATTTTTCCCTGCGGCATTTCGCATTTGTGCGGCGGCGGGCGGTGGTTACGTAGAGCAGGTGACCCCAAGACCCCCGATGAACCCGAACGTGAAAAAGACAGGCTTCAACCTCGCCTACGTGCTCATCGCCGTGCTCGGGGTGCTCGCGCTGCAGGACTGGTGGATCCGCGCGCAGGCGGTCGCGACGATCCCCTACAGCCAGTTCCAGAAGCTCGTCCGCGAGGACCAGGTCGCGACGGTCGTCGTCTCGGCCGACCAGATCCAGGGCGAGTACAAGGCGCCGGTCGGGGGCAAGAAGCGGTTCGTCACCTCGCGCGTCGAGCAGGACCTCGCGAAGGAGCTCGACGAGCACGGCGTCGAGTACGCGGGCCGGTTCGAGAACACCCTCGTCCCGCTCATCCTCTCCTGGGTGGTCCCGATCGCGCTCTTCTTCGGGATCTGGGTCTTCCTCGGCCGGCGCATGGCGAAGCAGCTCGGCGGGCCGGGCGGCGGCCTCATGGCGATCGGCAAGTCGAAGGCGAAGGTCTACGTCGAGACCGACACCAAGGTGACCTTCGCCGACGTCGCGGGGGTAGAGGAGTCGAAGGACGAGCTCAAGGAGATCGTCGCGTTCCTCAAGGACCCGAAGGGCTACGGCCGCCTCGGCGCCCGGATGCCTAAGGGCGTGCTCCTCGTCGGCCCGCCCGGAACCGGCAAGACGCTCCTCGCGAAGGCGGTGGCGGGCGAGGCGAGCGTCCCGTTCTTCTCGATCTCCGGCTCGGAGTTCGTAGAGATGTTCGTCGGCGTCGGCGCGGCGCGCGTGCGCGACCTGTTCGAGCAGGCCCGGGCGAAGGCGCCAGCCATCATCTTCATCGACGAGCTCGACGCGCTCGGCCGCGCGCGCGCCTCGATGCCGGGGTTCGGCGGCGGCCATGACGAGAAGGAGCAGACCCTGAACCAGCTGCTCGTCGAGCTCGACGGGTTCGACGCCTCCGCCGGCATCGTGCTCCTCGCCGCGACGAACCGGCCGGAGGTGCTCGACCCGGCGCTCCTGCGCGCCGGCCGCTTCGACCGGCAGGTGCTCGTCGACCGCCCCGACCGGACCGGGCGCGTGGCCATCCTCGCCGTCCACTCGCGCTCCGTGAAGCTCGCGGAGGGCGTGAAGCTCGAGCAGGTCGCCGCGCTCACGCCGGGGTTCACCGGCGCCGACCTCGCGAACCTCGTGAACGAGGCGGCGCTCGTCGCGACGCGCCGCAGGGCGGACGAGATCTCGATGGCCGACTTCAACGTCGCCATCGAGCGGATCGTCGCAGGGCTCGAGAAGAAGAACCGGCTCCTCAACCCGCGGGAGCGCGAGATCGTCGCGCACCACGAGATGGGCCACGCGATCGTCGCCTCCGCGCTTCCCGGCTGCGACCCGGTCCACAAGATCTCGATCATCCCGCGGGGCATCGGCGCGCTCGGCTACACGATCCAGCGGCCCACCGAGGACCGATACCTCATGACGCGCGACGAGCTCGAGCAGAAGATGCTCGTCCTGCTCGGCGGACGCGCCGCGGAGCACGTCGTCTATGGCCACCTCTCGACCGGCGCCGCGGACGATCTCTCGAAGGCGACCGACATCGCGCGGAACATGGTGACCCGCTACGGCATGGGCGATCGGCTCGGTCCGGTGACGTACGAGTCGGAGCCGAACGGCTTCCTCGGGCAGGTCGCCGGCGCGCGGCGGCTGTACGCGGAGGAGACCGCCCGCGAGATCGACGTCGCGGTCCGCGAGATCGTCGAGTCGGCGTTCGGGCGCGCGCGCGCCGTCCTCGCCCGCAACCGCACGCTCCTCGACGAGAGCGCCCGCGCGCTCCTCGAGAAGGAGACGCTCGCGGACGCCGAGCTCGCGGCGCTCCTCGAGAAGGTCCGGCCGGAGGAGCGGGGGCCCCGGGTCGCGACGGTGAGCGCGCCGACCTGATCGGTACGTTCTCTCGACTCCGGCGCCTTGCGATGCTTCACTTCGAAGCGTGGCGCACGACATCGGGACCGCGCTCGCGGCCGCCCTGACCCTCGCCGTGGCGCTCGCCGCGAGCGGGCACGTCGTGCTCCACAAGCGCGACGTGCGGGCGGCGCTCGGCTGGATCGCCTTCATCTGGCTCGCCCCGGTGATCGGCGCCGCCGCCTACCTCGTCTTCGGCGTGAACCGGATCCGGCGGCGCGCGCAGGCGCTCCGCCTCCCCGACGTGCGCGCGCGGCCGGCCGGAGAGCGCGCCCCCCCGCCCGCCCTCTCGCCCGAGGCGGCGCACCTCGAGCCGCTCGTCGCGCTCGCGGACGGCGTCGTCCGCCGCCCGCTCGTCGCCGGCAACTCGGTGGCGCTCTTGCCGGGGGGCGAGGTCGCCTACCCCGCCATGCTCGCCGCGATCGACGCCGCCGAGCACACCGTGACGTTCTGTACGTATCTGTTCGACGCCGGGCGCGCGGGCGACGCGTTCGCGCAGGCGTTCGCCCGCGCCCACGAGCGCGGCGTGAAGGTGCGGGTGCTCATCGACGCGGTGGGCGTCCGCTATCGCTGGCCGCCGATGCACCGGCGGCTGCGCCGCGCGGGCGTCGCGACGGAGCTGTTCCTGCCGCGGCTCACGCCCGGCTGGCTCCCGTTCGTGAACCTCCGCAACCACCGCAAGGTGCTCGTCGTCGACGGGCGGGTCGGGTTCACGGGGGGCATGAACGTCCGCGACGAGTTCCTGCCCACCGACGGCCGCCCGCCGTTCATGGACCTGCACGCGCGCATCGAGGGGCCAGTGGTCGCGCACCTTCAGGCGGCGTTCGCCGAGGACTGGCTCTTCACGACCGGCGAGACGCTCGAGGGGCCGGGGTTCTATCCGTCCTCGCGCTCGGCGGGGAGCGTGCTCGCCCGCGGTGTCGCCGACGGGCCCGACGAGGACTTCGAGACGGTGCGCTGGCTCCTCCTCGGCGCGCTCGCCACCGCGCGCGAGCGGGTCCGGATCGTCACGCCCTACTTCCTGCCCGACGCGGGGCTCGTGACGGCGATCGACGTCGCGGTGATGCGCGGCGTGGAGCTGGACGTCGTCCTCCCCGAGCGCGGGAACCTGCCGATCGTGCAGTGGGCGCAGACCGCCCAGCTCTGGCAGGTGCTCGAGCGCGGCTGCCGCGTGTGGCTCACGCCCCCGCCCTTCGACCACACGAAGCTCATGGTGGTGGACGGCGCGTGGTCGCTCCTCGGCTCCGCGAACTGGGATCCGCGGAGCCTCCGGCTCAACTTCGAGCTGCAGGTCGAGTGCTTCGACGCGGAGCTCGCGCGGAAGCTCGAGAAGCTCGCGGAGGAGCGGATGGCGCGCGGCAGGCGGCTCATGCTCGGCGAGGTGGACGCGCGCTCGTTGGCGGCGAAGCTCCGCGACGGAGTCGCCCGGCTCTTCTCGCCGTATCTGTGAGCGCTCCGGTCCAGCCTCATCCGGCTGGACCTGCGCTCGCACGCGCGTCCTCCAACCGCGACGCGCACGGCCGCCTCCGCGCCGATGCTACACTCGGCGCGAGGGGAGGAGACCGTGGACCGACTGCCACGTGGATTCCGCGAGGGGCTCCGCCGCGAGCTGCCGCGGTGGGAGGCGGAGGGGGCCGTCGCGCCCGAGGTCGCGCGCGCGCTCGCCAAGCGGTACGGCGTCGATCGCGCGGACGCCGGCGGGCCGTCGTTCCTCGCGGTCTACGTGCTTGGCGCGGCGCTCGTCGGCAGCGGCATCGTGTCGCTCGTCGCGTGGCACTGGGAGGCGATGTCGCGCGGCGCGCGGCTCCTGGTCGTGCTCGCCGCGATGCTCGCCGCGCACGGCGCGGCCTTCACCCTCGATCGGCTCGGCCGCCACCCGCGCCTCGCCCACGCCCTCGCGGTGCTCGGGACGCTCGTGTTCGGCGCGAACATCGCCCTCGTCGCCCAGATCTTCCAGGTGAGCGGCGAGTGGTACGGGATCTTCGGCGCGTTCGCGGTGGGGGCGCTCGGCGCGGGGCTCGCGCTCGAGAGCTTGCCGACACTCGTGGCGGGCGCGATCTCGGCGCTGTTCCTGTGGGGTCCTGGCTACGCCGACGTGCACGCGAGCGCCGGCGTCGCGGCCTGCTACGGCATCGTCCTCGCGATCCTCGCGCTCGCCTGGCGGCACCGCTCCGCGCTCCTCGTCGTCGTGGCCGGGCTCGGCGCGGCGACGACGCTCGCGGCCTCCGGGGACTTTCGCACCTCGATCCTCCCGATCCTCTCCGTCGCGGCGGCGCTCGCTGCGGGCCCGCTCGTCGCGCGCGGGGAGCGGGCGCGCCTCGGCGCGGCGGCGCGCGTCTCGGGGCGGCTCGCCTTCTACGCGGTCGCGTTCTCGCTCTCCTTCGCCGAGGGCGCCCGCAGCCACCGCCTCGAGGGCGGGATGAGCCCGGCGCTCCTCGGCGCGACCCTGCCGCCCGCGATCCTCGCCGCCCTCCTCCTCGCCCGCGGGCTGCGGCGCGACGACGTGGACCCCCTCGCGCGCGGCGAGGCCATGCTCGTCGCGTTCACCATCCCGGCGATCCTCGCGGGGCTCTCCCTGCGCGACGCGTTCGGCGCGGCGATCGTCGCGAACCTCTCGCTCGCGTTCCTCGCGCTCGGCCGGATGGTCCGGGGGCTCTCGTCCCTCGCGCGCGCGCCGTTCTGGGAGGGGATCGTCGTCGCGACGGTCCTCGTCGTCGCACGCTTCATCGAGATCGAGACGCGCCTCTGGCTGAAGGGCGCCGCCTTCATCGCCTGCGGCGTCGCCGTCACCGTGGCGGGGCTCGCCTTCGAGCGCCGGCTCGCGAGCCGCCCGAGCGGGGAGGTCTCCCTTGCGCGCTAGCCTGCCGAGGCTCGTCGCAGTGATCGCGCTCCAGGTCGCGATCCTGACGCTCGTCCCGGCGCGCCAGGTGCGCGCGCGGCTCCTCGGCCGCCCGATCACGCTCGAGACCGGCCCCATCGACCCGTTCAGCCCGTTCGCGGGCCACCACGTCACGCTGTCGTTCCGCGTCGAGCGGCCCGTGCCGGGGCAGGCGCCGACGGGGCTGCAGCCCGGCGACCTCGTGTACCTGAACGTCGCGCGCGGCGCGCCGGCGTGGCGCCTCGTGTCGGTGACCCGGACGCTCCCCTCTCCGTCGCCGGAGCGCGTCTCGATCCGCGCACGCTGGGGCGCCTACTACTCCGCCGAGATCGAGGGGGCGCGCCGGTTCTTCGTACCGGAGGCGAAGGCGAAGGCGCTCACCGAGGCGCTCTCCGCGGAGCGGCGGCGGATCTTCGACGAGGTCGAGAAGACGAAGGATCTCGCCGCGCGCGAACGGCTCTGGAACACCTCGCCCGGCCGAGTCGAGCTTCGCGTGGACGAGGACGGCCACGTCGCGCTCGTCCGCCTGCGCGTCGGCGACGTCACCGCCGACTGGTGATCCGGCGCGGCGTCGCGCCGCATCCCGCATCCGGGGCGCGAAGGGTACCCTCCCGCGCGGAGGCGTCATGGAAAGGTCGCGCGAGTTCGTGGAGGGGCTCCGGCGGGAGCTCCCGGTCTGGCAGTCGGACGGGATCGTCACGCCCGGCGCCGCCCGCGCGCTCGCGGTGCGCTACGACCTCGAGCCGGGCGCGGCGCCCGCCGCCCGCCCGCGCGACCGGACCGGACCCTTCGCAGCGGCCGCGGGGGTCGCGGTCCTGCTCGCGCTCGCGCTCGCCCTCCTCGCCGCGGGCATCGGGGACGGCGTCCTTTTGCCGATGACCGCGCTCGCCGCCGCCTTCGCTGCGACGCCGCTCGTCATGCGCGGCGCCACGCTCGCGGCCGCGGCCGGGGCGCTGCGGACGGAGGGGCGCGTCCTCTTCTACGCCGCGGCCTACGCGCTCTCGTTCGTCCGCGTCGCCGACGCGGCGCGGTTCCGGACCGGCTTCGCGAGCGAGGGGCTCCTCGCCGCGCTGCCGACGTTCCTCCTCGCGGCGGCGGCGGTCGCGGTGGGGGTTCGCCGCACCGACGTCGACGCCCACACGCGCGGAGAGGCGATGCTCCTCGTCGCGACGGTCGTCGCGTTCGCGGCCGGGCTCTCGCTCGACACCGGCGGCGGCACCGCGCTCGTCGCCACGATGGCGCTCGTGTTCCTCGCGGTCGGGCGGATCGTCCGCGGCATCACCTGGCTCTCGCGCGGCGCGTTCGTCGAGGGGATCGGGCTCGCCGCGCTGCTCGTCGCGAGCCACGCCTTCGACGTGTTCCCGTCGATCTGGATCGCGGTCGGCGCGGGCGGCTCCTGCCTCGTCGGCGCCGCCGCAGCGCTGATCGGGTTCGAGCGGCGCCGCGTCCGCGCGGCGGAATGCGCCGGCGCGGCCTAGCTGCCAGCGTCGCCCGCAGGTACGACGAGCCGCGCGATCGTCCCGCCGCCCGCGCGGTCCTCGAGGGCGAGCGTGCCGCCGTGCGCGTCCGCCACCTTCTTCGCGAGGGCGAGGCCGAGCCCGGTGCCGCGCGGCTTCGTCGTGAAGAACGGGCGGAAAAGCTTCTCGCGCGCCGCCGGCGGGAGCCCGGCGCCGCGATCCGCCACCTCGATCGCCGCCTCGCCGTCGGCCGCGCGCGCGACGAGCTCCACGAGGCTCGCCGCCGGCGCCGCCTCGACGGCGTTCCGCACGAGGTTCACGGCGGCGCGCCGGAGCTGCTCGCGATCGGCCCGCGCCTCCCCCACGCCCTCGACCGAGATCGAGACCTGCCGCGCCGTCGCGAGCGGCTGCGCGAGGTCCGCGACCTCCCCAAGCAGCTGCGCGAGGTCCACCGGCTCGCGCACCGGCGGCCGCGCGCGCGCGAAGTCGAGGAACTCCTCGACGACCTTCGAGAGCGCCGCGAGCTCGGCGCGGATCCGCGCGACGTGCGCCGCCTCCGGCCTCTCCGCGAGCTCCTCGGCGAGCAGGCCCGCGAAGAGATCGAGAGCGCCGAGGGGGTTTCGAACCTCGTGGGCGATGCCGGCGAGCAGCGTCTCACGCTCCTCGCCCCGGGCGTGGAGCGCGCGACGCATCTCCTCGAGGGTGTCCCGCAGGGTCCCGATCTCGTCCTTCCGCTTGCGGCGCCAGAGCGGCGTCTCGAGGTCGCCGCGCGCGATGCGCCGCGCCGCGAGCGTGATCCGCATGAGCGGCCGCGTCACGGTGAGCGCGGCGAGCGCCGCGACGAGCGCGCCGAGGAGCGCGCCCGCGACCGCGACGGTGGCGAGGGTCCGGCGGAAGGCGCGGAGCGTCTCGAAGGACGGCGCGGTCCCGTCCGCGCCGACGACGGCGACGACGCGGCCGCCCGGCTCGAGGAGCGGGGCGTAGCCGGCCTTGTGGAGCCGCCCGTCGGTCCCCTCGAAGAGCACCTGGCTCGGCACGGCGCGCCCCGCCGACGCCTGCGCGATCTCGAGCCGGTCGCGCTCGAGCGCCGCGACCCGCTCGCCGATGCGGACGCGCCCGGCGGAGTCTGCGAGCGCGGTCCGGTCGGGCCGGACGACGAGGAGGCGCGTCTCCGTCGCCTGCGCGACCGCCTCGAGCCGGGCGCGGACGTGGCCGTAGGTGCGGGTCCCCTCGTCCCCCGGCGCGAGCCGCACGACCCGGTCGGCCGGCAGCGCCGCCGCCGCGGTCTTCGCCGCCGCGACGAGGCGCGCCGAGAGCTCGTCCTCGAGCGCCCGGCGCGCGAGGCGGTCGGCGAGGAGCGCCATGACCGCGAGCGACACGAGCGCGGGCAGCGCGGCGGCGAGGGCGAAGCGGCGGCGCACTGAGTCGAATGGTAACCCACAAACGTGGACGTGGAGTTGGACGTGGACTTCGACTTGGACTTCGACTTCGAGGTCCGGTCGAGCTCGACGTTTAGGTCGAGGTCCACGTCCACGACGATCAGCCTTCCTCGGAGTTCTCCAGCAGGAAGTCCCGGATCATCGGGAACACCACCTCCGGCGCGTTCCTCCCGAGGAGCACGTCGGCGTGTCCGTAGTCGCGACCGCAGCTCCAGTAGCGGCGCGGCCCGCCCCAGCGCTCGAACGCCGCCTCGACGACGGCCGGGGGCGCGAGCCCGTCCTTCTCCGCGGCGATGAAGAGCGCCGGCTGCGTGCAGGCGGGGAAGAGCGCGCGGTAGTCGAGGCGTCCATCGCAGGAGCGGAACGTGTCGTCGCGGATGCAGGCCTCGAACTGGTCGAGCACCCCCGGCTGCAGGTCCTCGATCGCGTTCGCGAGCAGGCGCCGGTAGATCGGCCGCTCGACGTTGCGCATGTTGATCGCGATCTCGAACGGGGCCGGGTGCCACCACCCGGAGAAGGGTGCGACCGCGCGCGCGAGGAGCCGCAGGTGGCGTGCGAGCGGGAGGTGGCCGAACCGGACGAGCGCGCGCAGGCGCGGCTGGGAGTCGAAGTGCGCGGGCCCGGCGAGCGCGACGAGCGCCCGGATCCGCGGCGCGTGGAGGGCGCAGGCGGCCATGCCGAGGATCGCTCCCTGGCTGTGGCCGACGTAGAGCACCTGCGCCTCGCCGGTCGCCGCGTGGATCGCGTCGAGCGCCGCCGGCAGGTCCTCCTCGAGGTACGTGTCGAGCGTCCAGCGCGAGGTCGGGCCGCGCCGGGAGTCGCCGTGGCCCCGCAGGTCGAGCGAGAAGCAGTCGAAGCCGGCCCGCGCGAGGTGCGCCGCGATCGAGTAGCGCTCGATGCCGAAGTCGAACGCCTGCCGGTTCATCGCGATGCCATGGACGAGCAGGACGGGCGGGCGGCGGCCCGCGGCGCGCGGACGGCGGCGGGCGAGGGCGAGCTGCCAGCCGTCGCGGGTGGCGACGCGCAGGAGCTCGTCCTCGCGCCCCGGCGTGCGCAGCCTCCAGCGCCAGAAGAGGGCGTGCGCGACCCCGAGAAGGACGAGCGCGGCGAGCGCGGCGAGGACACCGACGGAGGGCACGCGCCGATTCTACCCGTGGCCTGCCCGTTGCAGATTCACCCTTCCGGATCCGGACGAGACCGGGCTTCGGCACGTGCCGCGGCCCCGGCTCGCCCGGACGTTGAAGAAGGAGCCGGGCAGCGAGGCAGGTAGTGTTCGGAACACGGGCACGGCTCGCCCGGGATCCGAGCATCAGTGGTTGACCGCCCCGACGAGCGGGGTTTAGCGTCAACTTCAATCTCTTCGAAGGGGTGCGCCGTGAAGAAGGTCGAGGCCATCATCAAGCCGTTCAAGCTGGACGAGGTGAAGCAGGCTCTCTCCGAGGTCGGCGTCGCGGGGCTCACGGCGACGGAGGTGAAGGGCTTCGGCCGTCAGAAGGGCCACACCGAGCTCTACCGCGGCGCCGAGTACGTGGTGGACTTCCTCCCGAAGGTGAAGGTCGAGGTCGTCGTCGCCGACGGCATCGTCGGCCGCGTCGTCGAGGCGATCGAGCGCGCCGCGAAGACCGGGCGCATCGGCGACGGCAAGATCTTCGTCGTGCCCGTCGAGGAGGTCATCCGGATCCGCACGGGCGAGCGCGGCGAGGACGCGCTCTAGCGGGCGGCCCCGCCGTTGTCGCGAACCGGCAAGGCTCCTCCGCTCCCGGCGGCGCTCGCGCGTGCCGCCGTCGACTCCGTCGCCGACGCGATCGTCATCGTCGGCGCGGACGGCGGCGTCGTGCACCTGAACCCGGCGGCGGAGGAGCTCTTCCGCCGCAGCCGCGAGCGGGCGATCGAGCTGCCGGTCCGCGCCCTCCCGGGCGGCCCGCAGCTCGCGATCCTCTGCGAGCGTGCGCTCGTCTCCCAGGAGACGCAGTCGATCGACTTCCCTTCGCCGCGCGACCCGGGTGTCCCCATCTCGGTCGAGGCGAACCCGCTCGTGGACGGCGCGACCTGCGTCGGCACGGTGCTCGTCCTGCGCGTGCCGCGCTCCTCCGAGCGCGCCCTCGACTTCGAGGCGCTCGCGGCGGGGCTCGCGCACGAGATCAGGAACCCGCTCGCGGGACTGCAGGGCTCGGCCGAGCTCCTCGCGCGCGAGGCGGAGGGCTCCGCGAAGGAGTACGCGCAGGTGATCGCGCGCGAGGCGAAGCGGGTGGACGGCCTCGTCCGCGAGCTGCTCGACCTCGCTCGCCCCGCGGCGCTCCAGACGGAACCCCTCGACGTGCACGACGTGCTCGGCGACGTCGCGGTGCTCGCGCGGGGGATCCCCGGCGCGGACCGCATCACGTTCGTCGAGCGCTACGACCCGTCGCTCCCGCGCCTCATGGGCGACGAGCTGAAGCTGAAGCAGGTGGTGCTGAACCTCGTCCGCAACGCGCTCGACGCGCTCTCCGAGCGGGAGGACCCGGTCGTCACGTTCGAGACGAGCGTCGCGTCGCTGCGCCTCCGGCAGGCGAGCGGCCGCAGCCGCCCGCTCGCGCGGATCTCGATCCAGGACAACGGCGCGGGGATCCCCGAGCCGATGCTCGCGCGGCTCTTCACGCCGTTCGCGACCTCGAAGCCCTCCGGCACCGGCCTCGGCCTCGCCATCTCGCGCCGCATCGTCGAGGCGCACGGCGGGCGCATCGAGGTGAAGAACCGCTCGACCGGCGGTGCCGAGGCGAACGTCTACCTCCCCCTCGACGTGCCTTAGCGGGGGCAGGGGTGGCGGGCTGGCCCCGTCCTTGCTTAAGGGGCAGGATCGGACACCCGTTCACCAGGAGGAGCGTTGCGCAAAGTCCTCATCGTCGACGACGAGCCGTCGGTCCGCTTCGTCCTCGGGCGCACCTGCGAGCGCGCGGGCGTGCCGTTCGAGGAGGCGGGCAGCGCCGAGGAGGCGCGCCTGAAGCTCCGCGCGATCGGCGGCGGCAAGGACGGCGTGGGGCTCGTCCTCCTCGACGTCCGGCTCCCGGGCGACGACGGGTTCAAGCTCCTCGGCGAGATCGGCGGGCGCAGCGACTCGCCGTTCATCGTGGTGATGACCGCCGAGGACACGATGCGCTCCGCGGTCGAGGCGATGAAGCGCGGCGCCGCCGACTACCTCGGCAAGCCGTTCGACCTCGCCCGCGTCGAGCGGATCGTGAAGGACCTCGCGTCCGCCACGCCCGACCACGCCGAGGCCCTCGAGGAGGCGTCCGCCGCCGGGATCGACACCCGGATCGACCCGAACGCCGAGCCGCGCCGCTACCGCGACATCGCGCTCCCGGAGACGCTCATCGGCCGCTCCGCGGCGATGATCGAGGTCTACAAGGAGATCGGCCGCGTCGCCCGGACCGAGATGACGGTCCTGCTCATGGGCGAGTCGGGCACCGGCAAGGAGCTCGTCGCCCGCGGGATCCACGCGAACTCGACCCGCTCGAGGGGCCCCTTCATCACGGTCAACATGGCCGCGATCCCGAAGGACCTCATCGAGAGCGAGCTGTACGGCCACGAGAAGGGCTCCTTCACGGGCGCGGTGGAGCGGCGCCCCGGCAAGTTCGAGCTCGCGAGCGGCGGCACGCTCTTCCTGGACGAGATCGGCGAGATGCCGATCGAGCTGCAGGCGAAGCTCCTGCGCGTCCTGCAGGAGCGCGAGATCGACCGCGTCGGCGGGTCGCGCCCGATGCCGGTGGACGTGCGGATCGTCGCGGCGACGAACGCGGATCTCGGGCGCTCGGTCGAGGAGGGGCGCTTCCGGCGCGACCTCTACTACCGCGTCGCGGTGGTGCCGATCCGGCTGCCGCCGCTGCGGGAGCGCGAGGCGGACGTCATCCTGCTCGCCCGCCACTTCCTCGCGAAGTACGGGGAGCAGCTCAAGGGGCGCCCCCTCGCGCTCGCGAAGGACGCCGAGCCGCTCCTGCTCGCCCACGGCTGGCCCGGCAACGTCCGCGAGCTGCAGAACGTCATCCAGCGCGCGCTCCTCAAGCTCGCCGGGGCGCGGCTCGCCGCGAAGGACCTCGTCGGCCTGCTCCCCGCCGCGGGCGCGCAGGAGCGCGGGGTCGGCGGCCTCGTCGAGTCGATCCTCGACGCGGCGGAGCCGGACGGCGGCCGCTACCAGGCGGCGCTCGCCGCGATCGAGGCGCCGCTCATCGCCGCCGCGCTCGCCCGCACGGGTGGCAACCAGCTGCGCGCGGCCGAGCTCCTCGGGATGAACCGGAACACGCTGCGGGAGCGGATGCGCGCCCTCGGGATGAAGCCGAAGGTGTAGCGCCGGCACCCGCCGAGGCGTGCCTTGATTCCGGGCAGCTGGTGCCCGAAACTCGGTCACCCGGATCATCCGGGGCGCGTTCTTTTTCCGTCGCTCGGCTGGTGATCATGTGGCACCGAACGTGCTAAACGGCGACGCACCACCCCGCACCATTCTGGGAGACACGACCTCGATGGCTAAGCTGACCGCGAAGCAGGTCCTCGACCTCGCCAAGGAGAAGAAGGCGACGTACGTCGACCTGAAGTTCATGGATTTCGTCGGCATCTGGCAGCACTTCTCCATCCCGCTGTACGAGCTGACCGAGGCCGTGTTCGAGGAGGGGCTCGGGTTCGACGGCTCGTCCATCCGCGGGTGGCAGGCGATCCACGCCTCCGACATGCTCGTGATGCCGGACGCCGACACGGCGGTGATCGATCCGTTCATGGCGGAGCCGACGCTCTCGCTCATCTGCAACATCACGGATCCGATCACGAAGGAGCCGTACACCCGCGATCCGCGCAACATCGCGATCAAGGCGGAGAAGTACCTCAAGAGCACCGGCATCGGCGACACGGCCTTCTTCGGCCCGGAGGCCGAGTTCTTCATCTTCGACGAGGTCCGGTACGACAGCGGCGTGAACCACGGCTTCTACAAGGTGGACTCGGTCGAGGGGCAGTGGAACACCGGTCGTGAAGAGGCGGGCGGCAACCTCGGCTACAAGCCCCGCTACAAGGAGGGCTACTTCCCGGTCGGCCCGACGGACAGCCAGCAGGACATCCGCACGGAGATGTGCCGCGTGATGGAGTCCGTCGGCATCCACGTCGAGCGGCAGCACCACGAGGTCGCGACCGCCGGCCAGGCCGAGATCGACATCAAGTTCAACTCGCTCGTGCAGATGGCCGACAACCTCCAGTGGTTCAAGTACATCATCAAGAACGTCGCGCGCCGGCATGGCAAGACCGCGACGTTCATGCCGAAGCCGCTCTACGGCGACAACGGCTCGGGCATGCACGTGCACCAGTCGATCTGGAAGAGCGGCAAGCCGCTCTTCGCGGGTGACGGGTACGCGGGCCTCTCCGATCTCGCCATGTGGTACATCGGCGGCATCCTGAAGCACGGCCCGTCGCTCGCCGCGCTCTGCTGCCCGACGACGAACTCGTACAAGCGGCTCGTCCCCGGCTTCGAGGCGCCGATCAACCTCGCGTACTCGGCGCGGAACCGCTCGGCCTCCATCCGCATCCCGATGTACTCGCCCTCCCCGAAGGCGAAGCGCATCGAGTTCCGGTCGCCGGATCCGTCGGCGAACGGCTACCTCGCGTTCGCGGCGATGCTCATGGCCGGCCTCGACGGCATCGAGAACAAGCTCAACCCCGGCCAGCCGCTCGACAAGGACATCTACGGCATGTCTCCGGAGGAGCTGAAGGAGATCCCGAAGATGCCGGGCTCGCTCGACGAGGCCCTCGAATGCCTCCGCAAGGATCACAAGTTCTTGCTGAAGGGCGACGTCTTCACCGACGACGTCATCGAGACCTGGATCCAGTACAAGTACGACAAGGAGATCAACCCGGTCCGGATGCGGCCGTCGCCGATGGAGTACGCGCTGTACTTCGACATTTGACGGCGAGCTTCGCTCGCCATCAAACGTCGAAGTCACTTCGACGGTGTTTGGGCGGGGGGGCGCAAGCGCCCCCCGATCCCCCCGGATCGCAGTTCCGACGGCCGCCCCCCGGGGCGGCCGTTTCATTTTCCGGTCGCGCGGCGCGGGCTGGTGCGATGCTCCCCGTGCCGTGGAGCGCCCCGCGATCCGCCTGCGCCGCGCCGTCGGCGGCCTGCCGCCCGTCTACTGGGCGCTCCTCGCCGGCATGTTCGTGAACCGGCTCGCGAGCTTCGTCGCGACGTTCCTCGGCCTCTACCTCGTGCGCGCCCGCGGCTTCACGGCCGTCGAGGCGGGGCCGGTCGTCGCGCTCTTCGGCGCCGGCGTCCTCGTCGCCGCGCCGGCGGGTGGCGTCCTCGCCGACGCGATCGGACGGCGCGCGACGATGCTCCTCTCGTTCGCGTCGGGCTCGCTGTGTGTCGCGGCGCTCGGCTTCGTGAGCTCGCCCGCCGCGCTCGCTGCCTGCACCTTCCTCGCGGCGGCGACGAGCGAGCTCTACCGCCCGGCGATGAACGCCGCCGTCGCCGACATCGTCGCGCCGCCCGATCGCGCCCGGGCCTGGGGGCTCTCGTACTGGGCCATGAACGCGGGCTGGGTCGCCGGCATCGGGCTCGGTGGATTTCTCGCGTCGCGGAGCTTCACGCTGCTGTTCCTCGCCGACGCCGCGACGACGCTCGCCTTCGCCGCGATCGTGCTGCGGCGCGTGCCCGAGACGCGCCCGCCCGGCACGCGCGCCCACTCTCCGCTCGCCGGTCTCGCGCTCGTCCTGCGCGACGGCCCGTTCGTCGCCTTCCTCGCCCTCCACCTCGTCGCGCTCTCGATCTTCGTGCAGTTCCAGTTCACCCTGCCGCTCGCGATGGACGGACACGGGCTCGGGCCCGCGCTCTTCGCGGCGGTGATGATGGTGAACGGCGTCGGGGTCATCGTCCTCCAGCCGCTCCAGGCGACGCTCCTTGGCCCGCGCGAGGGCTCGCGCCTGCTCGCCGCATCCGCGCTCCTCTTCGGCGCCGGCTACGGCGTGTACGCCCTCGCGGGGCCCCTCGGGCCGCTTCCGGTCTACGTCGCCGGAGCGATCCTCTGGACGGCAGGCGAGGTGGTCGGGTTTCCGGTCGCGGCCGCGCTCGTCGCGGACCTCGCGCCGGTGGAGCTGCGCGGCCGCTACCAGGGCGCGTTCTCGATGTGCTGGGGGCTCGCGTTCACGCTCTCACCCATCGCCGGCGGGCGGATCCTCGCGGGTGCCGGTGCGACGGCGCTGTGGCTCGCCTGTCTCGCGACCGGGATCGCCGTCGCGCTGGGCCACCTCGCCGCGGCGCCCGCGCGGCGGCGCAGGCTCGGCTCCGCCGCGCGCCCTCCACCCGCCTGACGGGTCGGCTCCGAGGCGTCGCGCGACCTCCGTAGCAAGCTTCCCCGCAGAGAGGGGACGCGGTGGCGCGGATCGGGATAGCCGGCCTCGAAGAGGACCTCGCCCGCGCGCGCGAGGCGGTGAGGGGCCGGTCGCCACCGTACGAGCGGGCGCTCGCGCTGCTGCCGGAGGTGCTGTCCGGACCGCCCGGGCGCTTCGTCGACGCGGCCTGGGAGCACCGCCGCTTCTTCGCCTGGTACGAGCGGCCGCTCCTGCTGCTCGCCGCGCTCCGGAGCGACGCCCTCGCGGAGGGACCCGGCCACCCGCTCCACGCCGGCTTCGCCGGGCCGGAGCCGGATCCCGAGGAGGTCACGACCGCGCGGCTCGCGACCGGCCTCGACGGGACGCGCGACGCGGTGTTCGACGCGCTCGCCCACCGCGGGGTCCAGACGAACGAGACCTCGCGCGCGATCGCTTGGCTCTGGCCGGCCGCGCTCGCGCGCGCCGGGGACGAGGCCCACCCGCTCGCGCTCGCCGACGTCGGCGCGAGCGCGGGGCTGAACCTCGTCGCGGACAACCTCCCCTCCATCTGGTACGCCGCCGACGGGTCGGAGCTCGAGCTCGCGCAGCGCGTGCGCGCCGTCGCGCGGCTCGGGCTCGATCCGGCGCCCCTCGACGCCTTCCGCGAGCGCGACGCCCGCTGGCTGCGCGCCTGCATCTGGCCGGGCGAGCGCGAGCGCGAGGAGCGGTTCGAGGCGGCGCTCGCCGCGTTCCGCGCGGCGCGTGTTCGCCCCGACGCGCCCGTGCTCGTGCCGCTCGCCGCTTCGAACGTACCCGCGCGCCTCGACCTCCTCTCGGGAGCGGAGACGACCGCGCTCGTGCTCGCCTACCAGACCGTGATGCGCGACTACCTCGAGCCGTCCGAGCGCGAGGAGTACGAGGACGGCATGCGCGACTGGCTCGCGACCCACCCGCCCGGCCGCGCGCTCTGGGTCGAGCTCGAGCCGGTCGCGGAGGACTCCGGCGCGCCGGGCGCCATCACGACGCACGTGCGCACGCCGTGGGGCGAGCTGCGCACGATCGTGCTCGCGCGGTGCGGGCTGCATCCGCGCCGCCTCGAGGTGCGCCACGCGGGCGTCGCGGAGCTGCGGACGCTGCTCCGCGGCGAGGTCCAGGCCGGCATCCGCCCGTGAGCCCGCGCGTGGCTGGCGCGATCGTCCGCCTCTCGCTCGCCGCGCTCACCGCCTTCGCGCTCGTCGCGCCGGCTCCGGCGCGCACCGAGGAGACCTCGTGGAGCGTGCAGCTCCTCGTCGGCGTCCCGTTCAACTTCCCGGCCCGGGTGAAGATCCGGCAGGAGGGCGCCCCGGACCTGCGCTTCCGCGGTCGGTTCGCCACTCACCCGTTCGAGAGCCCCTGGTACTACGGCGTCGGCGCGTTCCGC
>DASWEI010000028.1:0-6526 GCA_036394835.1 Anaeromyxobacter sp.
TCGCTCGGCCGCAAGTGGCAGACCTGCACGATCCAGCTCGACTACGCGGCGCCGGAGCGGTTCGACCTCGGCTACGTCGGGGACGACAACCACGAGCACCGGCCGGTCGTGATCCACAGGGCGATTTACGGCTCGTTCGAGCGGTTCATCGCGATCCTCACCGAGCACTACGCCGGCGCGTTCCCGGCGTGGCTCGCGCCGGTGCAGGCGCGCATCCTCACCGTCTCGGATCGCTTCGACGGCTGGGCGAAGGAGGTCGAGGCGCGGCTCGCCGGGGACGGGTTCCGGGTCGAGCTCGACCACTCGTCGGACAAGCTCGGCGCGAAGATCCGCAACGCGGAGCTCGCGAAGATCCCGTACGCGGTCGTCATCGGTGAGAAGGAGGTCGAGGCGAGGAGCGTCGCGCCGCGGCGCCACGGCGGCGCGGACCTAAAGACCATGCCGCTCGACGCGTTCGTGGCGCTCATGAAGAACGAGGCGACGCCGCCGTACTAGGAACGGGGCGGGCTCTCCACCCCGGCGGGCCCTTGGTGTAAGGTGAGCGCTCATCGGAGGACTCGCCGTGCCCACCTCGACGACCGCCGTGCGCATCGCGCCGCGCACTCCGAGCCCCGACCTCCGGCGCGCGCGTCACCTCGAGGCGCGCACCGCGTTCTGGGATACGCGGGCCGAGATGGCGACGTCGCGCCTCGCGCGGTACTACCACCGGCGACTGGCGGAGGTGTACCGCCAGCTCGTGCCCCCCGGGTCGGCCGTGCTCGAGCTCGGCTGCGGGACGGGGGACCTGCTCGCCGCCCTCGAGCCGTCCGTGGGCGTGGGCGTGGACTTCTCCCCCGGGATGCTGCGCCGCGCACGCGAGCGCCACCCCGCGCTCCGCTTCGTCGAGCAGGACGCGCACGAGCTCGACCTCGGCGGCGAGCTCTTCGACGTGGTCATCCTCTCCGACGCCGTGAACGACCTCTGGGACGTCCAGGCCGTGCTCGAGCGCGTCCGCCTCGCCTGCAAGCCATCGACGCGCGTCCTTCTCAACTGCCACAGCCGCCTGTGGGAGTTGCCGCTCGCCGTCGCGGCGCGCCTCGGCCTCGCGCGGCCCGTGCTGCGCCAGAACTGGCTGACGACGAGCGATCTCGAGAACCTGCTCCGGCTCGCGGGGTTCGAGACCTTGCGCACGTTCCAGGACGTGCTCTGGCCGATCGCGACGCCCGGCCTCGCGCGGTTCGCCAACACCGTGCTCGCGAAGCTCCCGCTCTTCCGCTGGTGCGCCCTGACGAACTTCATGGTGGCGCGTCCGGCGCCGTCGCGCGAGCGGCCCGATCGGCCGCCCGTCGTGTCGGTGATCGTTCCGGCGCGCAACGAGGCCGGGAACATCGAGCAGATCCTGGCGCGCACGCCGGAGATGGGCGCAGGCACCGAGCTCGTGTTCGTGGAGGGGCACTCGACCGACGACACGTACGCGGTGATCGAGCGTTCCATCGCCGCGCACCCGGAGCGCCGCTGCCGGCTCCTGCGCCAGCAGGGCAAGGGCAAGGGCGACGCCGTTCGGCTCGGGTTCGCCGAGGCGAAGGGCGACGTGCTCATGATCCTGGACGCCGATCTCACCGTCCCTCCGGAGGACCTGCCCCGTTTCTACGCCGCGCTCGTTGACGGCGCCGCCGAGTTCGTGAACGGCGTGCGGCTCGTGTACCCGATGGAGGACCGGGCGATGCGCTTCCTCAACCTCCTGGGGAACAAGTTCTTCAGCCTCGCGTTCTCCTGGCTCCTCGGTCAGTCCATCAAGGACACCCTCTGCGGCACGAAGGTCCTCTCGCGCCGCGACTACGAGCGGATCGTGCGGAACCGCTCCTACTTCGGCGACTTCGATCCGTTTGGCGACTTCGACCTCATCTTCGGGGCCGCGAAGCAGAATCTGAAGATCGCGGACCTTCCCGTCCGCTACGGCGAGCGGACCTACGGGACCACGAACATCCAGCGGTTCCGGCACGGCCTGCTGCTCCTCCGCATGGTCGTGTTCGCGGCGGGGCGCATCAAGTTCGTCTGAGCGAGGGCTGGCCGGAGCGCGCGCGAGCGATGGGCACCGGGACGAAGCTCGTGAAGGCGCTGCTCACGGATCCGCGCACGCGGGGGCTCGATCTCGACGACCCCGCGCAGACGGCCGTGCGCCGCCGCTTCCTGCGGGAGAAGCGGTTCCTGTGCGCGATCTACGAGGACTGGTATCGCTGGATCGTGACGTCGTTGCCGGCCGGCGACGACCCGGTGCTCGAGCTGGGCTCGGGCCCCGGGTTCCTGGCCGAGTACATCCCCGGCCTCGTCACGTCCGAGGTGTTCCCCTGCGAAGGCGTGCGCACGGTCGCCGACGCGCGGCGGCTCCCGTTCGTGGACGGCGGCCTGAGGGCGATCGTCATGACGGACGTCCTGCACCACGTCCCGGACGTCGGCGCGTTCTTCCGCGAAGCGGCACGGACGCTCCGCCCCGGCGGCGCGATCCTCATGATCGAGCCCTGGAACACCGCGCTCGCGCGCCTCGTCTGGACGCGCCTCCACCACGAGCCGTTCGAGCCGCGGGCCGAGCGGTGGGAGTTCGCCGCGTCGGGGCCGCTCTCGGGCGCGAACACCGCGCTCCCCTGGATCGTCTTCGCGCGCGACCGCGATCGGTTCGCGCGCGAGTTCCCGTCGCTCGAGGTTCGCGGCGTGGAGCCGTTCATGCCGCTGCGGTACCTCGTGTCCGGCGGGATCTCGATGAGGGCCCTGCAGCCGGGGTGGGCGGCGGGCGTATGGCGGTGGATCGAGGCGCTGCTCACGCCGTGGCGGAGCCGCCTCGGGATGTTCGCGAAGATCGACGTGAGGCGCAGGTGAGCGGCCCGGAGCCGGCGCTCCTCCGCGCCGGAGGGCGCCACGGGGCGCTGATCGGCCGAGCGAGGAGGCGTCGCCGGCGGACTGCGGGTGAGACCGGCGTCCGACAAGCGCGCTTGACCGAGGCCGCGCCGGCGGCTAATATTTCGTTTCCGTGTCTTTCGTAAGCTGCCAGCATCGACTTCTTCGCCCGGCGGGAGAGGCTTCCCGGCCAGGCTAGTTGTGCTGCGCCGCGACCTCTTCCGCCGAAACGGCCGGAGAGGTTGCCCTCGACAGACGAGACAACTCTTCCGGCCCCTCTCACCCAGGAGCCAGGAAACGTCATGTCGAGCCCGAACCAGCCGAACAGCCCGCCGAGCGCCGCCCCGGTTTCATTCTCCGGGGAGTCTGGTAATGTACGCGGTTCACAAAACGGCCGAGACGCCCAAGCGCCCGAAAACACGGGAGTTCGCGTGAGCACAGCCCCGCAGGACCGCGTCATCATCTTCGACACCACGCTCCGGGACGGCGAGCAGTCGCCCGGCGCCTCGATGAACCTCGAGCAGAAGCTCCAGGTTGCGCGGGCGCTCCGCGATCTGGGCGTCGACGTGATCGAGGCGGGCTTCGCCGCCGCGTCGCCCGGCGATCTCGAGGCGATTCGCGCGGTGGGCCAGCAGATCGAGGGGCCGGTCGTCGCGAGCCTCTCGCGCTGCAACAAGGGCGACATCGCCGCCTCCTGGGAGGCGCTCAAGGATTCGCCCCACCGCCGCTGCCACGTCTTCCTCGCCACCTCGCCCATCCACCGCGATTTCAAGCTGAAGCTCGTGAAGGAGGAGATCGTCAAGCGCTCCGTCGAGGGCGTGAAGATGGCGCGCGAGAAGTTCGACGACGTCGAGTTCTCCGCGGAGGACTCGGCCCGCACCGAGCTCGAGTTCCTCGCCGAGGTGATCGAGCGCGCGATCGAGGCGGGCGCCGGCACGGTGAACATCCCCGACACGGTCGGATACGCGCTGCCCACCACGTACGCGGAGACGATCCGCTACCTCCGCAAGCACGTCCGGAACATCGAGAAGGCGGTCATCTCGGTCCACTGCCACAACGACCTCGGCCTCGCCGTCGCGAACAGCCTCGCGGGCGTGATGGAGGGCGCGCGCCAGGTGGAGTGCACCATCAACGGGATCGGCGAGCGCGCCGGGAACGCGTCGCTCGAGGAGATCGTGATGGCGTTCCGCACGCGGGCCGACGTGCTCCGCGTCCGCACCGGCGTGAGGACCGAGCGGCTCTACCCGACGAGCCGGCTCGTCTCGCAGGTGACCGGGCTGCACGTGCAGCGGAACAAGGCCATCGTCGGCCAGAACGCGTTCGCGCACGAGGCGGGCATCCACCAGCACGGGATGCTCACGCACCGCGAGACGTACGAGATCATGCGGCCGGAGGAGGTCGGGTTCGCGAAGAGCCAGCTCGTCCTCGGCAAGCACTCTGGACGTCACGCGCTGAAGGAGAGGCTCGTCGCCCTCGGCTACCAGCTCGAGGACGCGCAGGTCGACAAGGTCTTCACCGACTTCAAGACGCTCGCCGACAAGAAGAAGGACATCTACGACGCCGACATCGAGGCGCTCGTCGTCCACGGCCAGATCCTCGGGAAGGGGAGCGTCGCGTGGGAGCTCGACGCGCTCTCGACGACCTCCGGCACCGGCACGCTGCCGTGCGCGTCGATCGCGCTCCGCTCCGCCGACGGCGCCCGGATCCAGGAGGTCGCGTCGGGCGACGGCCCGGTCGACGCGGTCTTCAAGGCCATCGAGAAGATCACCGGGATCACGGTGAAGCTCCGCGACTACCAGATCGCGAGCGTGTCGAAGGGCGAGGACGCGCAGGGTGAGGTCTCGATCGAGGTCGAGCACCGCACCGGCGTGTACCGGGCGCGCGCGCTCTCCACCGACATCATCGAGGGCTCTGCGCGGGCGTTCCTCGAGGTGATGAACCGGATCGCGCTGAAGGGACCGCTGCCGAAGTCCGAGGCGCGCCCCGAGCTGATGGGGACGCCATGATGGGCACGACCGACGGGAAGCAGGGCGCGAGGACGCTCTTCGAGAAGGTCTGGGACGCGCACGTGGTGCGCGCCGAGACGACGGACACGCCGGCGGTCCTCTACGTCGACCTTCACCTCATGCACGAGGTGACGAGCCCGCAGGCGTTCTCGACGCTGCGCGAGCGCGGCCTGAAGGTCCGCCGCCCCGATCGGACGCTCGCCACGACGGATCACTCGACGCCGACGCTCCCGCGCCTGCCCGACGGCCGCTGGCCGTTCTTCGACGCGCAGAACGCAGCGCAGGTCGCGCAGATCGAGAAGAACGCGAAGGACTTCGGGGTCGAGCTCCACGGCCTCGGAGACGCGCAGCAGGGCGTCGTCCACGTCTTCGGACCGGAGATGGGCGCGACCCAGCCCGGGATGACGGTCGTCTGCGGAGACAGCCACACCGCGACGCACGGCGCGTTCGGCGCGCTCGCGTTCGGCATCGGCACCTCCGAGGTGGGCCACGTCCTCGCGACGCAGTGCCTGCTGCAGCGCAAGCCGAGGTCGCTCGCGATCCGGGTGGATGGCAAGCTCCAGCCGGGCGTCACCGCGAAGGACCTCGTCCTCGCGATCATCGCCCAGATCGGCGTCGGCGGCGGCACCGGCCACGTCATGGAGTTCATCGGCCCGGCGGTCCGCGCCCTCACGATGGAAGGGCGCATGACCCTGTGCAACATGGCGATCGAGGGCGGCGCCCGCGCCGGCCTCGTCGCGCCCGACGACACGACGTTCGAGTGGCTCGCCGGCAAGCCGCGGGTCCCGAAGGGCGCCGCGTGGGATGCGGCGGTCGCGCGGTGGCGCGAGCTGCCGACGGACTCCGGCGCGAAGTACGACCGCGAGGTGACGATCGACGTCTCGAAGCTCGAGCCGATGATCACCTTCGGCACGAACCCGGCGCAAGGCATCCCGGTGACCGGGTTCATCCCGGATCCGGCCGCCGCGAGGGACCCCGCCGCGCGGGCGACCCTGGAGAGCGCGCTCCGCTACATGGCGCTCGCGCCGGGCAAGCCGATCCTCGGGCAGAAGGTCGACGTCGTCTTCGTCGGCAGCTGCACGAACGGTCGCCTCGAGGACCTGCGCGAGGCGGCGCAGGTGATGCGCGGCCGCAAGGTGAAGACGCGCACGCTCGTCGTCGCCGGCTCGCACGCGGTGAAGAAGGCGGCGGAGGCGGAGGGGCTCGACCGGATCTTCCGCGAGGCGGGCGCCGAGTGGCGCGAGCCGGGTTGCTCGATGTGCCTCGCGATGAACGGCGACATGCTCCAGCCTGGCCAGTACTGCGTGTCGACGTCGAACCGGAACTTCGAAGGTCGCCAGGGGCCGGGCGGGCGGACGCTGCTCGCGAGCCCGGCGACCGCGGCCGCCGCGGCCGTCTCGGGCGCCGTCGCCGATCCGCGCCGGCTGGTGGAGGGCTAGGGGATGGAACCGATCCGCAACATCGAGACCCGCACGGTCGTCATCCCGCGCGAGAACATCGACACCGACCAGATCATCCCGGGCCGCTTCCTCAAGGTCACGGACAAGAAGGGCCTCGGCCAGGGGCTCTTCTCCGACTGGCGCTACGACGCCGACGGGAAGCCGCGCCCCGACTTCGTGCTCAACCGGCCCGAGGCGCAGGGCTGCCGC
>DASWEI010000029.1:0-8160 GCA_036394835.1 Anaeromyxobacter sp.
TTCGTTGACGAGGTTGTCGAGCGAGAAGCGAACGCCGTTGTTCTCCCGCGGCGTGCTGGCGCTCTTCTGCGGGTAGACGAACGCCTGGCCGTTCGCCCCGACCGCGACCACCGACGAGATCGGGATCGTCGACGGCCACACTGAGCGCGGGAAGGTCTTCTTGTTCGCCTCCTGCCCGAGCGGGACCGTCCCCTGCTTCACGTAGTCGCTGTCGACGCCCGGAAAGCGATAGCCGTTCCTGCGGAACGCCTCGCCGAACGGGTTGAGCTTCGGGTAGACGGTGTGGCAGGTGAGGCAGCTCGTCTCGTACTTTCGGGCGAACGCCGGGATCGCGTCCGCAGCGCTCGGAGCGGCGAGCGCGAGGCCGAGGATCGCGAGCTGCATCGTGAGGCGGGTCCGGTCCATGGGAGCCTCCGGCGCGCGTCGAGCACGCCGCTGCGGAGAGCGCGTAGAGGTCGGGACGAATCCGCGCGCGCTCGTGTGAACTTGACTGTCCGTACCTCCGAGCGCGGGCGCCGAGCGCGGCCCCGAGGGGTTCCGGCCCGCACGGGAGGTGAGGCAGTGCGCTCACCACGCGGCAGCGACGTCGCGCAGGACGTCCACGTACGCGTTCCGCGGGTCCTCCGGCGGAGTGCCGTCGAGCCACTTGAACTGGTAGGCGTCCCAGTCGTCGGGCCGGTCGTCGTGCGCGAGCATCCACGGCCCCGCCGCCGCGACGCCGGTCCGGCGCGCGCAGGCGAGCCAGCCGCGGTAGATCGCCCGGCGCGCCTCGAGCGGGAGCCCGTCGCGGCGCAGCCCGAACTCGCCGAGGACGAGGGGCTTGCCGGCGGCGCGCGCGATCCAGGCACGCGAGGCGATGAGGTCCGCGCCCGCCGAGGCGGCGAACGGTCCGTGGCCGCCGCTCTTGTCCGGGAAGAGGTGGAGGCTGCCGTAGTCCACGTACGGTGAGGCGAGGTCGAGCGCGAGCTGCAGCGCGTCGATTCCCTCCTCGCCCATGCCGACGAGGTGGCCGGGCGCGAGCGACTTCACGAGCGCGCCGAGCTCATCCACCCAGCCGCGGAGCGCCGCGCGGCCGGCCCCGCCGCGGCGGAGCGAGCGCGCCGGCGGCGACCGCCCCGCGCGCCCGCCGGCTCACGCGTTCCGCCACGCCCTCTCGGCCCGGAGCACGAGCGTGCCGAGGGGCAGCTCGTAGGGCCAGGCGTCGAGGATCATCTTCCCGAGCCCCTCACCGCGCTCGCGCCGGGGCGGGAGCGCGCCCGAGTCGATGCCGGCGAGGTAGCCGCGGAGCGCCTCGCGTGCGGCGCCGAGCTCTTCCGGGCGGACGGCGTGCCGCGGCGCCGAGAGCTCCGCCTCCACCGCCGCGAGGGCGTCTGCGACGAGGGCGCGGGCGCGATTGCGGCGATCGTCCATGTGCCCGGTTCTACCCCGCGGCCCTTTTCTTCAACGATCGTTGAAAGAAGGCGGCGCCCTGGGGTAGAGATCGCGCGCCATGGCCTACCGCTCGCTGCGCGAGTTCCTCGATCGGCTGGAGGGCGCGGGCGAGCTCGTCCGCGTGAAGGAGAGGGTGGACCCCGTCCTCGAGATGGCGGCGCTCGCCGACCGCGCCGCGAAGCAGGGCGGCCCCGCGTTCCTCTTCGAGAACCCCGCCTCGGGCTCCTTCCCCGTCGCGATGAACCTCTTCGGCACGCGGCGGCGGACGAGCTGGGCGCTCTCCTGCGACGACTTCGAGGACCACGCGCGGGAGCTGCGCGCGCTCCTCAAGACGGCGCCGCCCCAGACCTTCTGGGACAAGCTCAAGATGCTCCCGAAGCTCGGGAAGCTCGCGGCGATGGCGCCGAAGCACGTCTCGTCCGGCCCAGTGCAGGAGGTGGTCGATCGCGCGCCCGACCTCGGGAACCTCCCGGTGCTCACGACCTGGCCGCACGACGGCGGGCCCTTCATCACGCTCCCGCAGGTCATCACGCGCGATCCCGAGACCGGGATCCGCAACGTCGGCATGTACCGCCTCCAGATCCTCGGGCCGCGCCGGCTCGCGATGCATTGGCAGCTCCACAAGACCGCGACCGCCCACTACCGCGAGTACAAGCGGCGCGGCGAGCGGATGCCCGTAGCGATCGCGCTCGGCGGCGACCCGGCCCTCACCTACTGCGCCTCGGCCCCGCTCCCGCCCAACGTCGACGAGTACCTCTTCGCCGGCTTCCTGCGCGGCGAGGCGGTCCGGATGGTGAAGGGCGTCGCGACCGGCCTCGACGTGCCCGCCGACGCGGACCTCGTCATCGAGGGGTTCGTCGACACCGCCGCGCCGCTCGTGCGCGAGGGGCCCTTCGGCGATCACACCGGGTTCTACTCGCTCGCCGACGACTACCCCGCGCTCGACGTCGTGGCGGTGACGCACCGCAAGGATGCGATCTACCCCGCGACGGTGGTGGGGCCGCCGCCCGTCGAGGACCAGTGGCTCGGCAAGGCGACGGAGCGGCTGTTCCTGCCGATGCTGCAGCTCGTGTTCCCCGAGATCGTCGACATGGCGATGCCGGTGGAGGGCGTGTTCCACAACCTCTGCCTCCTCTCCATCAAGAAGGAGCACCCGGGCCAGGCGAAGAAGGTCATCCACGGGTTGTGGGGGTCGGGCCAGATGGCGCAGACGAAGACCCTCGTCGTGTTCGACGAGGACGTGGACGTGCAAGACGTGCCGCAGGCGGCGTGGCGCGCCTTCGCGAACGTCGACGTGAAGCGCGATCTCGTCATCGCCGACGGGCCGGTGGACGTGCTCGACCACGCCGCCGCGCACTTCGCGTTCGGCGGGAAGATCGGCGTGGACGCCACGCGCAAGTGGCGCGAGGAGGGTGGGCGCGAGTGGCCGGAGGTCTGCGTCCACCCGCCGGAGGTGGTCGCCCGGATGGACGCGCTCTACGAGCGGCTCGTCCCGGCCGCGCCGAGGCCGCGCCGCCCGAAGATCGCGCCGCCGCCCGCCGCCTCGTGGACGCCGCCGCGCGGAGGGACGCTCCAGTGACGGTCCCGCTCCCGGGCGAGGCGCGCCGAGGCTCCGCGGTGCGCGCCATGTTCGACCGGATCGCCCCCCGGTACGACCTCCTGAACCGCGTCATGACGCTCAAGGTCGATCAGGCGTGGCGGCGCCGGCTGCTCGCGGACCTCGCGCCGCGCGACGGCGAGACGCTGCTCGACCTCTGCGCCGGCACGATGGACGTCGCCGACCTCGCGCGCCGGCGCGCGCCGGGGCTCCGCGTGGTGGGGGCGGACTTCTCGTTCGAGATGCTCCGGCGCGGCGTCGAGAAGACCGGCCTCCCCGCCTCGCAGGCCGACGCGATGGCGCTCCCCTTCCACCCGGCGCGGTTCGACCTCGCCACCGTCACCTTCGGCATGCGCAACCTCGACGCGTACGAGGTCGGCCTCGCCGAGCTCGCGCGGGTCCTGCGCCCGGGCGGGCGCCTCGGCGTGCTCGAGTTCTTCCGCCCGGAGTCGAAGGGCTCGCGCCTCGTCCACGGCGCGTACAACCGCCTCGCGCTGCCGGTGCTCGGGCGGATCCTCTCGCCCGATCCGGAGGCGTACCGCTACCTCGTCGCGTCGATGGAGCGGTTCGCCTCGCGCCCCGAGTTCGAGGAGGCGGCGCGGCGCGCCGGGTTCCGCGAGGTGCGCGGCGAGACCCTCTTCCCCGGTGTGTGCGGGCTCGTCATGGCGGTGCGCGCGTGACGGCCCCCGCCACGAAGCTCGTCGTCGCGGTCTCCGGCGCGTCCGGCGCCCCGTATGCGAAGCGGCTCCTCGACTTCCTCGCGACGCACGGCGCCGCGCACGGCGTCTCGGCGGATCTCGTCTTCACGCAGACCGGGAAGCAGGTCTGGAAGCAGGAGATCGGCGCCGAGCCCGCCTACCCGTTCAAGACCTGGAAGAACCAGGACTTCACTGCGCCGTTCGCGTCCGGCTCCTCCCTCTACGACGGCATGGTGGTAATCCCCTGCTCCGCCGGCGCGCTCGCGCGGATCGCCTACGGTATCTCGATGGACCTCGTCGGGCGCGCCGCGGACGTGATGCTGAAGGAGCGGCGCCGGCTCGTCCTCGTGCTGCGCGAGACGCCCATCTCGCTCGTGCACGCGCGGGCGATGACGCAGGTCATCGAGGCGGGGGCGTTCGTGATGCCCGCCTCGCCGTCCTTCTACTCCGGGCCGCGCACCATCGACGCGCTCGTCGACACCGTCGTGGCGCGCGTGCTCGACCGGCTCGGGCTGCCGAATGACCTCATGAAGCGGTGGGACGGGATGCGCTCGCCGCCCGAGCCCGTGGAGGATCCCTAGATGCTCTCCCAGCTCGCGCACCGCGCCCTCGAGCGCGACGGCCTCGGTCCCATCCGCGACCAGGTGATGAACGGGAAGCGGCTCTCCGACGCGGACGCGCTCCGCCTGTTCGAGGCGGCGGACCTCGCCGCGGTGGGCGCGCTCGCGAACCACGTCCGTGAGCGGCGCCACGGCGACCTCGCCTTCTACAACCGCAACGTCCACCTGAACCCGACGAACGTCTGCGTCGCGAGCTGCAAGTTCTGCTCGTTCGCGCGCAAGGAGGGGGAGAGCGCGTCGCCCGGCTACACCATGACGGTGGACGAGGCGGTCGAGAAGGTCCTCTCGCGCCGGCCGCTCGGGATCACCGAGGTCCACATGGTGGCGGGGCTGCACCCGACCTTGCCGTGGGAGTACTACACCGAGCTCCTCCGCCGGATCCGCGCCGCGTGGCCGGAGCTGACGATCAAGGCCTTCACCGCGATCGAGATCCACTTCTGGGCGGAGAAGTACGGGAAGAGCTACGCGCAGGTGCTCACGGAGCTGCGCGAGGCCGGGCTCGACACGATGCCCGGCGGCGGCGCCGAGATCTTCGCGCCGCGCGTGCGGCGGAAGATCTGCGACGACAAGGCGACCGCCGAGCAGTGGATCGAGATCCACCGGACCGCGCACCGCCTCGGCATCAAGACCAACTCGACCATGCTCTACGGCCACATCGAGCGGCTCGACGAGCGCGTCGACCACATGCGGAGGCTGCGCGAGCTGCAGGACGAGACCGGCGGATTCCAGGTCTTCATTCCGCTCGCGTTCCACCCCGAGCACAACATGATCGGGAAGGCCTTCCCGAAGCCGACCGGCTACGACGCGCTCCGCACGCTCGCGGTCTCGCGCCTCTACCTCGACAACTTCGACCACGTGAAGGCTTACTGGGTATCGCTCGGCGAGCGGCTCGCGCAGACCTCGCTCGCCTTCGGCGTCGACGACCTCGACGGCACCGTGCTCGAGGAGCGCATCTACCACATGGCCGGCTCGACCGTGCCGCAGGCGCTCTCCGAGCGGATGCTGCACGAGCTCATCCGCGCCGCCGGGCGGGTCCCCGCGGAGCGCGACTCGCACTACCAGGTCCTGAAGGTGCACGGGCCCCTCACCCCGACCCTCTCCCCGCAAAGCGGGGAGAGGGAGGACCATACTTCCCTCTCGTCCCGACGCGGGGACTGCGGCCCGCTCCCGGCCTCTTCGACCACGCCCCTCTCCCCCCGCGCCGCGGGAGGAGAGGGTCAGGGTGAGGGGGGCCGCGCGCACATGGCCGGAGGGCGTCATGGCTAAGCTCCGCGCCGCCGCAGTCTCCTTCCTGAACGCCTGGCCGCTCACGGCCGGCCTCGACCGGTCCGACCGGATCGAGCTCGTGCTCGCCGAGCCGTCGCGCTGCGCAGCGATGCTCGAGGCGGGCGAGGTCGACCTCGCGCTCGTCTCGGTCGGCGGGCTCCCGGGCGGCGAGTACGAGATCGTGCCCGGCATCGCGATCGGGGCGGACGGCCCGGTCCAGACGGTCGTGCTCGCGGGCGAGCAGTCGCCCGCGATCTGGGACGAGGTCTTCCTCGACACCGCGTCGCGGACGTCGCACGTCCTCACGAAGATCGTCCTCGACGAGATGGGTGTTCACCCGAAGTTCACCCCCCTGCCCGCGGTCGAGGGGCTCGCGCGCGCGAAGGGGACGAAGGGGGCGCTCGTCATCGGCGACCGCGGCTTCGACGTTCGCGCGAACCAGGTGCTCGACCTCGGGCGCGAGTGGAACCGCCTCACCGGCCTCCCGATGATCTTCGCGCTCTGGGCGGCCCGGCCCGGGCGCGTCTCGCCCGAGGACGTCCAGGAGCTGTCGCGGGCGGCCCATCACGGCCTCGGGATCCGGACCGAGCTCGCGCAGAAGTTCGCCGCGGAGCGGGGCGGCGACCCGGAGCGCTACCGGCGCTACCTCACCCAGCGGATCCGCTACGGCCTCGGCCCGTACGAGCTGCAGGGGCTCGAGGTGTTCCTCGAGAAGGCGGCGGCGAAGGGGTTCCTCCCGCCGATGAAGCTCCGCTTCGTCGACGACGTCGTCCGCTCGCGCAAGGTCCGGCGCGCCGTCTCGCTCGACGCCGCGCTCGCGAAGGCGGCGGACGGGGCGCGGCTCGACCCGGACGAGGCGGAGCTCCTCGACGAGAAGGCGCCGCTCCTCGAGCTCGGGCTCGCGGCCGACGCGCGTCGGCGCGCGCTCCACGGCGACGGCGTCGTGACCTACATCGTGTCGCGCAACGTGAACTACACGAACGTGTGCACGACGGCGTGTCACTTCTGCGCGTTCTACCGGCCGCGCGGCCACCCGGAGGCGTACGTCCTCGGACGCGACGAGCTCGCGGCGAAGCTCGACGAGACTGTCCGGCTCGGCGGGATCGAGATCCTGATGCAGGGCGGGCTTCACCCCGACCTCGGCATCGAGTGGTACGAGGAGCTCTTCCGCTGGATGAAGCGCGGCTGGCCGACCATCAACCTGCACGCGCTCTCGCCGGAGGAGATCTGGCACATCGCCCGGACGAGCGAGCTCACGCTCGACGCAACCATCGACCGGCTCGTGTCCGCCGGGCTCGACTCGATCCCCGGCGGCGGCGCCGAGGTGCTGCACGACGAGGTGCGCCGGCGGATCGCGCCGCTCAAGTGCTCGACCGACGAGTGGCTCACCGTCATGCGCGCCGCGCACCTCAAGGGGCTCCGGTCGACCGCGACGCTCATGTTCGGCGTCGGCGAGGAGTCCACCCATCGCGTGGCGCACCTCGCGCGGCTGCGCGCGCTCCAGGACGAGACCCGCGGCTTCACCGCCTTCATCTGCTGGCCGTTCCAGTCGGCGAACACCCGGCTCGTCCCGGGCGACGGCAGCGCGCACGCCTACCTCCGCACGAACGCGCTCGCGCGGCTGTTCCTCGACAACGTGCCGAACCTCCAGGCCTCGTGGGTGACGATGGGGGGCGGTGTCGCGCAGGCGGCGCTGCACATGGGCTGCAACGACTTCGGCCAGGTGATGATCGAGGAGAACGTCGTGTCGGCCGCCGGCACCTCGTTCACGATGGACGCCGGCGAGGTCGAGCGGCACATCCGGGAGGCCGGGTTCAGGCCGGCGCAGCGGAACATGAAGTACGAGCGGCTCGGCCCTTCGACTTCGCCCGTCCTGAGCGGAGCCGCCGACGGCGGCGGAGTCGAAGGACGAGGGGTGAACGGGTCATGATCCGCGTCGTCTCGGCGCCATGGGTGCTGACGGGGCGATCCGTGCGGCCCCTCACCCCGGCCCTCTCCCCGCTTCGCGGGGAGAGGGAGGATCCCGCCTCCTCGGTTTCCCACCTCAGCGAGGATCCCGCCTCCACGCCGGTTCCCCTCTCCCCCCGCACCGCGGGGGGAGAGGGTCAGGGTGAGGGGGGGCGCGCGATCCCGGACGGCGCGGTCGCGCTCGAAGGCGACCGGATCGTCGCGGTCGGGCCGCGCGCCGAGTTGGAAGCGCGTTACGGCGCGGGCGAGCGGCGCGAGGCGATCCTCCTCCCCGCGCTCGTGAACGCCCACCTGCACCTCGAGCTCTCGCACATGGCGGGGTCGGTCGTCGGCGGCGAAGGGCTCCCCTCCTGGATCGAGCTCTTCGTCTCGGCCCGCGTGCGCGCCCGCGAGCGCGATCCGCTCCCCGCGATGATCATGGCGGCGGAGGACCTCGACCGTGTCGGCGTCGCTGCGGTCGGCGACGTCTCGAACACGCTTGCTTTCGTCGCGCCGCTCGGGGACGCCGGTCTCGCCGGCATCGTCTTCCACGAGGTGTTCGGCACGACGCCGAAGCGCCTCGCTCACGCGATGGCCGACG
>DASWEI010000030.1:0-5477 GCA_036394835.1 Anaeromyxobacter sp.
GCCCCCCCCGCCCGCCGACGTCAGCAGCGCCTTGTAGAAGAGGATCGTCTCGAATCCTTCGCGGTACACGGCGAGGAACGCGACCGACGAGAGCGCGAAGCCCGACCCCGTCGAGAGCGCGTCCTCCATCCGGCCCTTCACGAACGCGTTCCACTTGGCCACCTCGATCTTGGAGAGCAGCCAGTAGCTGACGTAGAAGAGCACCGCGGTGGCGAGGAGCATGGTCGCGCCCTCGAGCGCTTCGCGCTGGCCAGGGGTGATCTGAAACAGCAGCTCGACCACCACGGCCGTCACGACGCTCGCCGCGACCGCCGCCCACGCGCCCTGCGCCACGTGCCGCCGGCGCTCCATGGCCCCCGCCTTCGCGAGGAACGCCATGAGCGCCGCGACGATGAGGATCGCCTCGAAGCCCTCCCGCAGGAGGAGCACGAACGACTGCATGAAGAGGTTCGCCCCCGAGCTCGTGTCGGCGGCGAGCCGCTCCGCCCGCTCAAGCCCGGCGAGCAGCCGCAGGTGAATCGCGTGGAGCTCGGCCGGATCCGCACCCGCGGCCGCCCGGGCGCGCAGCATGGCGAACGCGTCCTCGAGCTCGCTCGCGAGCGCCGCATTCCGGGCGCGGACCTCGGTCTCCACCTGCTCGAAGGTGAGGTACGCGTCGAACGCGAGCTTGTCGGAGCGGAGCGCCACCGCCGAGTCGAGCTGGCGCCGTACCACCGAGAAGGTGGCCGCCGCCGGCGAGGCCTTGTAGTGTTGGCGCTCCGCGGCGGGCAGCACGCGCAGGAACGCAACGAGCTTCGCCGCCTGCTCATCGTCCAGGACGCGCGCAAAGCCCGGCATCGGGGTGCCCGGCCGGCCGCGCAGGATCAGCTGGACGAGCTCCTGGTCGGTGAACCGGCCCTGCACCGCGAGGTCGCGCAGCGCGGGCGGCCGCACCGAGAGCGACGCCGCGAGCCCCCCGTCGCCCCCGCCCATCGCGCCGTGGCAGGACGCGCAGTGCGCCGCGTACAACCCTTCCCCCTCCCGCACCGTGCGCTCGTCGGCGCGCAGCGTGGCCACGTACGTCGCGACCGCCCAGCGATCCTCGGGCGACAGCGTCTCCTCGAACTGAGGCATCGCCGTGCCCGCCACGCCGATCGTGAGCTTGCGATACACGTCCACCGGCGAGACGGCGCTCATCGCGGCGCGGTCGGCGAGGCTCGCGGGCGGCGGTCCCTCGAGCTGCCGCGCCTTGGGCCCGTCTCCCCGCCCGGTGGGGCCGTGACACTGCTCGCACTGCTCCCGGTACACGGCGGCGCCGCGCGCCAGCGAGGGCGGCCGCGCCGGGAACGGATCGAGCGCGCCCCCCACCCCCGCCGCCGCCGCGATGCGCTGGACCAGGATGCCGGCGCGGTGCGACACGGAGTCGGGCGGCGCCACCCGGGCGATCAGCGCCAGCAGCGCCGCGAGGTCCGAGTCCGCCGCCGCCCGCACCGCAGCGGGGAGGGCCGACACGTCGAGTCGGGCCTGGTCGAGGAACTGGCGGGCTTCGGAGACCTCCTCGGGCACGGTGACCCTGCCGCCGTGAGGGGCGACCCCGATGGCGTATTCCTTGGCGGCAAGCGCGGCGGCGGCGACGATGCGCCGGGCAACGGAAAGCGAGTCGGTCGCCTGCCCCGCAGCCCCGGCCGCGACGCAGACGCTCAACAGCAAGCCGACAATGAGCTTACGGTAGATGAGAATGATTCTCAGGAAGGAGGTCTCAAATACTAGAGAGAATTAGTCGGGAATTCAAGCCGACTGCAACACCGCCACCGCGACCGCCGCTTGGTGAGTGTGCGACAGCGACAGCAGCACCTGGCCCACCCCCAGCTCCCGCGCCCGCTCGGCGGCGAGCCCTGTGAGCCGCACATCGGGGCGTCCATCGGGTGCGCGGGTGACCTCGATCTCCCGCCACCCGATCCCCCGCGCTGCGTCGCTCCCCTGCAGCGCCTTGTAGACCGCCTCCTTGGCCGCGAGCCGGACCGCCACGTGCGTGGCGGGGTCGGGACGGCTCTCGCAGTAGGCGCGCTCCGCGGGCGTGAGCAGTCGCGCGAACACCCGTCCCCCCTTGTCGGCGATGATCGCGGCGACGCGCGCCACCTCGACCAGGTCGACGCCGACGCCGATCGCACTCACGGCGCTAGAAGCCGAGGCGGGCGGCGAGCCACGCGGGCGCGGGGAGGTAGCCGCCGAGGACCAGGCCGAGCCACACGAGCGCCGCGGCGAGGGGCGTCCACAGGGCGAAGAGCGGCCACAGCGGAGCACGCCAACTGGCGAGGGCGTCGAGCTCGCCGGTCCAGCGGCGCCGCTCGTCGACGACGGCGGCTTCGAGCGCGAGCCACGCGGCCTCGAGCCGCCGTGCCACCGTGCGGATCGCCTCCTGCCACTCGGCGTGCGTGTCCTTGTCGAGCACGCTCGCGTCGAGCGCGCGCGCCGCGGCGGCCTCGAGCGCGTCGAGTGCCGCGACCAGTCCCGCTCCCCCCGACGAGAGCCGCGCGGCGATCGCGCGCCGCTCGGAGCCGGAGAGCCGGCGGCGGCGCCGCAGCGGGCGCGGCATCCGCGCGCGGAGCGCGGCGTGCTCGATCTCGCTGTCCAGCGTCTCGGCGACCCGTTCGCCGGCCTGCTGCACCGCCTGCTCCCACGCCGTGAGCCAGGCGCGGTGCGCGAGCGTCTCGAGCACCCGCTCCCGTTCCTCTCCCCCCCGCGCGGCCGCGGTGCGCGCCTCGCCCCCGAGCTCCAGCACCCGCGTCGCGAGGTCCTCACGGACGTCGTCGAGCGGCACCCACGGGGGCTCGAGCCGCCGCGGCACGAGCAGGCGTCCGAGCGACGGCGCGAGCTCCGGGACGCGCAGCGGCATGAGGATCTTGAGGGGCGCGCTCATCGTTCCCGCTGCGCCAGTCGCGCGCGCTTCCCCGTGCGCGCCTCGTAGGCCCGGACGAAGTGCGGCAGGGACTGCGCCCGGAACCGCTCGCGCGGCAGCCCGGTCGCCACGATCGCCCGCTCGATCGCCCGGGGCGTGCCCTCGACCTCGAGCAGCGTGTCCATGCGGGGATAGCGCTCGATCCGGAGCACGGCCTCCGCGACCCGCCAGATCTCGACCCGCCGGTCGATCCGCAGCGACTCCCTGAAGCGCAGCCGCTCGAGGATCCCCAGCATCGCCTCCGGCTCGGAGGTGCGCGCCTCGAGCTCGCGGCGGTGGCGGTACGCGCCCCGCGCGCTCGCCGGGCCCTTCCACGCGAGCACGCCGTGCGCCGCCGCGCCGCCGGCGCGCCGATAGACCCGCAGCCGCAGCACTTCGTCCCGCCCTTCGAGCCGCCCGTCGCGGTCGAACCGCCGGTCGATCATGTCTCCCTGAAACTCGAGCACCGCGCCGGCGCGCGACAGGGCGACGCGCAGCGCCTCCGGATCGTCGACCCGGGCTTTGACTTCCAGCTCGTGCGCCGGGGATCGCGACGGCCGGCTCACGCGAAGATCGCGTCGAGCACCGCGGCCGTGTCGGCGAGCGTCTCGAACACGTACGCCGCGCCCGCCGCGCGCAGCGCGCCGGCGTCGTAGGACCCGGTCGCCACGGCCACGCTGCGCGCGCCGAGCGGCCGGCCGCAGGCCACGTCGTCCGGCGTGTCGCCGACGATCACCACGTCCGGGCCCGCGAATTCCCGGCCGGTGAGCGCCGCGGCCCGGGCCGCCGCCACCGCCGGCAGGTCGGACCGCCGGGACGAGTCCGAGCCGTACGCGCCGAGCCGGAAGCGCTCCGGGTCGAGACCCGCCGAGCGGAGCTTGAGCGCCGCGCCGAGGGCGAGGTTGCCCGTGAGCAGCCCCACGAGCGCGCGCTGCGCCGCTTCGTGCGGCTCGAGCGCGGCCAGCAGCTCGGCGACCCCGGCCATCAGCCGCGTCGCCCGGGTGGCCTTCGCCAACTCGGCACGCAGGTGGTCCACGTAGCGGCGGCACACCGCCCGGATCCGCGCCCCGTCTCCCGCCGCCGGATGACCGGCGAGCGACAGCAAGTCCGCCACGATCTGCGGGTCGGTCTTGCCGTCGAAGCGGTAGCGCTCGATGGGTCCCGCCGTGCCGGCCTCCTCCAGCAGCGCGCGCTGGATCGCCCGCCGGCCCGCGCCGTCGGTCCACAAGAGGGTGCCGTCGATGTCGAAGAGGACGAGCTTCATGGGAGAAAAGATAGACGCCTAACCGCCACCAGGTACTCCCGCAGCCGCTTCGCCGCTGCGGTGTCCGCGAGCAAATCGTCCGAGACCACGCCGCCCCGGGACAAGGCCGAGTGCACGATGCGCCCGGCGCCGGCCCACAGCGCCACGTGCGAGATGCGGCGCCCGTCCGCGAAGCAGAGCACGTCGCCAGCCTCGTAGCCCGCGCCCCGGGGATCGAGCTTGACGTCACGTCCCGCAACCGATTGCAGGTCGCTGTCGCGCGGCAGCGCGACGCCGCGCGCCGCGTACGTCGCCTGCACGAGGCCGGAGCAATCGACGCCCCATTCCGTGCGGCCACCCCACAGGTAGGGCGCTCCGGAGAACCACCGCAGCGCCCACTCCGGCGCGGCGACGAGCCGCGCTTCGGCCCGCACCTCGGACTCGAGGCGCACCACGCCCGCGGCGACGCTCCACAGCCGGCCGTCAGCGGTCTCGATCTGCCCGGTGCGCCGCGGTGCCGCGCGCGCCCCGACGGCCAGCCGGAAACGCGCGTCCTCGCACCGCAGCTCCGCGCCGAGCGAGCGCGCGGTCGCACGGCCGGCCCAGTCCTCCGCCCAGGCGGTGGCGCCCAGCGCGACGTACCCCGCGTGGATCCACGCGTGGTAGCCGTCGCCGGTGCGGACGCGCAGCCACGCCCCGCCCGCCTCCCGCGCCCCCTCCACCCCCCCGGCGTCGCGGCGCTCGAGCACGGTCAGCGTCTCGCCGTGCAGCGCCTCGCTCAGCCGGTCGGCCGCGACGCGCGGCTCGCGGACGAGCGGCGCCACGGCCGCCGTCACGACCGCCGCCGGCTCGTCCAGCACCGAAGCGTCGGGCAGCAGGCGCACGTCGGCGGCGAGCCCGGCCGCGGCGGCGAGCCGGCGGAGCGCGGTGAGCGCGTCCCGGCTCGTCGTGCAGCCCGCCAGGGCGCCCGGCTGCACCGCGACCTCGCACACGCCGAGACGCGGATCGGGGACCCACTTGCGGGCGACGTCGGCGACGTCGCGCTCCAGACGGTCGGTCATCTCGAGACAGTCGTTCCTGTGGAAGCCACCATCCCCGAAGTCCGCGGCTCAAGCCGCGGCTCGGCATCGTCTGCTGAAGCAGAGGTGTTCGGCCCGTTCACGGGCCGAGGCCGAGCCGCGAGTTCACTCGCGCACATCACGCGCCGCCGTCCGCCAGTCCCGGGATGTCCTGCATCCCGCGCGCCAGCCGCACGGCGCGCTCCACCGCCTCGGGCACGGCGAGCGCCGCGAGCGCCTCGACCTGGAGCGGCGTCGC